>JBKEBC010000077.1:0-4605 GCA_047972965.1 Beutenbergiaceae bacterium
CCTGCCGCAGGTACTGGAACACCGCATGGGGGTGTGCCAGGACTTCGCCCACCTGCTGATCGGGTGCGTGCGCTCGATGGGGTTGTCGGCGCGGTACATCTCCGGCTACATCGAGACCCACCCCCCGCCCGGGCAGCCGAAACTGCGTGGCGTGGACGCCTCGCACGCGTGGGCGTCGGTGTGGCTGCCGGGTGGCGGCTGGATCCATATCGACCCGACCAACGACCAGTTCATCGACAACAGATATGTGGTGCTGGGCTGGGGCCGGGACTACCGCGACGTCTCACCGCTGCGCGGCATCGTGTTCACCGAGGGCACCGGCTCGCAGCTCTCGGTCGAGGTCGATCTGTGGCCGATCGCCGCCGATGACGTGCAACCACAGGCAGCGCACCTGCAGGCGGGGCCCAGCGACGGTGGCGCACGTGCGAGGCCAACCCACTAGACGAATCGGAATCACACCTGCGCTGCGGGCTACCGCTGAACCGGGATCTCGATGGTGGGGTGGTCGATTTTGTACTGAAGGTAGAGCGTGTCGACGCCATCGGGCGGCGCAGCAAAGTACCTGCGCCACAGCATCGTCTCACCCGACGCCCCAGTCGTTTCAACATCGCCGGTTCCCCATGTCCCCTGGCTAGGGCCCATGCCTGCGATGGGCCGGTATTGCGTGAGGTTCGCCGGGTCCATCAGTGAGAAATCGGCGAGGATCCCGGCACGGAGGTCGTGCATCGACCACCTGGTATCGGGATCGGTGGGTACCTCCGGGGTGAAGTACAACTCGAGCAGCATCACCTCGCCGACGACTTCCAGCCGGTGCACGCCAACGGTGACCGTGCCTCCGTCGGGCAGGTCACCACCAATGGGATCGACCGTGTAGGAGGTGATCACATCGGCAGGATCGAGTTCATACAGCGTGGGTGATGCGCCGGGCTGAGCCGTCTGGCTAGTGCCACTGTCATCGCTGCGGTCGAAGCTGGCAGCGTCCTGCGCAGAGCATCCAGCCAGCACCAGTGCCCCGGCCAGAACCACCGATGCTGCGCCGATCCCGTGGTTCACCCCTCTCATCCTCGGGCTCATCGCTGCACTCCGATCTCAAGCACGGGGTGGGTCGGGGCAACCTGCAGCTCCAGGGATTGCACATCCTCGGCTGGCGCTGGGAAGTAGGCCCACCAACGCACCGTTTCTCCCGACCCGGCCTTCGTTGCGACCACGTCGGCATCCCAGGTGCGCGGACCCTGCCATAGCGTCCGGTACTGCAGCAGCTGCTCCCGGTCGGTCAACAAAGGGTTGGTCGTGCCAATCATGTCGAATACCGACCACTTGGTGTCCGGATCACCGGGAAAATCTGGGGTGAGGTACAGCTCGAGCAGCATGGACTCACCCATCACCTCGAGTCGGTGCACCCCGACAGTGATGGTGGACCCGGCAGGGAGGTTGGGCTCGGAGCCCTCCGGATCAGCGTTCAGATCAATGACATAGGACTCCACCACGTCCGCCGGGTCCAGCTGATACAGCGTCGGCGACGAGCCCGCTCCCGACTGGGGATCGGTGCGTTGTTGGTCAGGTGTCAAGCTCGGGTCAGCAGCTGCAGACGGGCTGCTGCTGTCGAACTGCGCTGGGTCCTGTGCGGAACAGGCGGCCATGGCCAAGGCCAGGCTCACAGCCATCGGCAGTGCACCAGCAGCGATGCCGCGGTGCCTGCGGCTCAACCCCTGAGCACTGGGTCGGGTGCGATCAGCCCGCATAGCTGACCTCCACTCGCCGGTTGGCCGCCCTGGTACTGGGATCCTCCGGATCTTCGGGCACCGCTGGTCTGGTGTCGGCATATCCGGCTACCTGCAGGTCCAGATCCGGCCGGGCCTCGGCGATGACGTCGGCGACCGCTTGTGCGCGATTCTCGGAGAGTTCCTGATTGCTTACCGCTCCCACCACCGAATCGGTGTGTCCGGTGACATCCACCGTCGCGCCCTGGGGAACATCGGTCAGCAGTTCACCGATCCGGTCGGCCGCATTGGCTGAGATATCCCAGGCATCCGGTGCGAACAGGATGTCCGTCGCCAGTGAGATCGTGGTTTGCTGGCCTTCGGTTTCGGTTGCGTCCATGGGGATGGTGGCAGCCTCGGCGTCGTAGACGATGACGTACGGAGAATTGCCTTCCCGGTTGACTTCCCATACGACGGTCGACGACTCCAGCATCTCCTGCGTGACCGGCGGGAGCTCTTGTGGCACGGTGATCGAGTCGGCCCACGCCAGGTATTCCAGTTCGGTCCAGTCCGCAGCTGTGGTTGCCGCCGCATCGCGTACCCGTACCGGCACATCGAGCAGCGGTTGGTTGCCGTCATCGAGCTGCAACTGCAAGCTTTCCACACCTGGGGGTGGTGCGGCGAAATAGGCCCACCACCTGGTCGTCTCCCCGGAGGCAGCCCGGGCCTTGGTTTCGCATTGGGTGTTGCACCCAGCACCAGACAAGGAGATCGCGCTCGACCAGTCTGATTCTCTTGCGCGCACGACCCGGTACTCAGTGGTGTTGAGCGCATCGGTCAAGGTCGCCTCCGGCCCGTAGGAGGGCAGGCCCGGGACCATCTCATCGATCTCCCACTCGGTCTCAGAATCACCGGGACTTTGCGGAGTGAGCAAGACTTCGACCAGCAGGAGCTTGCCGATCACTTCCACCCGATGGACTTCGACCGTGACCGTTGATCCGTCCGGCATATCCCGGCCAACATCATCGGAGATGTAGGCCGCCACCGGGTCGGATGTGTCAGCGGCGTTGGGGTCCACCGCACTGGTGCCGGGTTCGCTCGGGTCTTGGCCGCATGCGCTGAGTATGAGCGCCAGTACGAGTGCTGCGGGTGCAGCCACGGTCGGGCTTCTCACGGGTATCAACTCCTCTGGTTTGGTGCCTCACTCAGTACGTCGGGCAGGACCAGGAATTGGTTGCACCCCATTCGCATCCGCGCTACTCCACCTGGAATTCGTGCACGACCAGGAGCTCCCGGCCCTCCCCGTCGAGAGCGCGCAACTCCAGCTGTGCCGGCCCGGCGCTGGTGGCAGTGAGCGTGACGTCGTTGGTATCCGCGACGTATGCACCGGTGGGCAGGATCCATACCCAGCCGGTCACACCGCTGGACTCCACCGCGAAGGTGACCTGCTGCCCGACCGCCACCGTGTCGGGCCCGGTGATGGCGATGCTGGCGCTCGCCGTGCTCGAGCCGGGCTGACGAACCGAGTCCCATGCCACCCCACCGAGTACCCCGAGCATCATCAGCAAGAGCCCGGCGGCCACGGTGCGCCACACCGGTAGCCCGCGCTGCGCCGGCGCGGCCGATGGTTGCTCCGGCGGCACGGCAAGCGCCTGCTCGATGTCGGTCAGCCAAGCCTTGGTATCACCATGACGACGGCCGGGGTCGTTGTTCAGGCTGCGGCGCAGCACAGTGGTCAACCGCGGGGGCAGCTGCGCACCCTCGATCAGCCACATCAGCAACGCCGAAGCGGACCACAGGTCCGCACGCGCATCCACCACACCAGCTGTGCGCTGCTCGGGCGGGCGGAAACCAGCGGTACCGCCGGCGACGGTGAGCCCCGAGTTGAGCGCGAGATCTTTGCACAGCCCCAGGTCGGACAACAGCAGCCGCTCGTCGCTCTCGAACAGGTCCAGGGGTGGGCGGTTCAGTCCCGGCACCGACTCCACCAGGAGGTTGCTGGGGCTGAGATCACGGTGGACCAGGTCGGCTGCGTGGACGGTGGCCAGCGCCAGCGCCAGCGGCCTGGCCAGAGCCAGGACATCCTCCGCGGTCGCCGTCCAGCCCCGCTCCCGCAGCGCCGCCACCCGCTGCGCCACGGTGCCTCGATCAGCGAGCCCAAGCACCAGGTACGGCTGCTGACGCGCCGTTTCCCCGATGTCGTGCACCGTGACCACGTGCGGGCTGCGCACCCGGCGTAGGCTGCGACCCTCAGCGATGAATCGTTCCCGGATCTCGGCGTTCAGACTGTGATTCTCCGCCAGCAGCTTGATCACGACGTCGCTGTCCAGACGTGCGTCGTGAGCCTGGTACACGGTCGAGAACGAGCCGACGCCGATCACCTGCCGCACGGTGAGGTGGTCCGCCAGCGCAACGTCGGTCATGCCGTCTCGCCAATCATGGCCGCCACCATCGCCCGGCCCCGGGAGATCTGCGACTTCACCGTGCCGACCGTGCGACCCAGCACCTGCGCGATCTGTTGGTAGTCCCGATCGTGGATGTCCCGCATCCGAACCGGTTCACGGTACAACTCAGGCAGGCGGGACACGGCAGCCTGGACCGTTTCCCGGGTGGCGATCATCGAACTGATGCGCTCGGTCGGGCCAACATCATCATCCGGAAGCGGCACCGTTGCCCGCTGGCGCCGCAAGTGGTCGGTCACCCGGCGCTGTGCGATCTTGTGCACCCAGGTACTCACCTTCGCGGCACCGGCGAAGCTCGGCAGCGACCTCGCGACCGAGATCAGCGTGTCTTGACACACGTCGTCGATGGCGTTCTGATCGATGAGCGATCTGCCGACGAATCGGCGCACCGTACCGGAGCCGTCCAGTTCCTCCACCAGCAACTCCACCGCCAGCGGGCTGGT
>JBKEBC010000078.1:0-20522 GCA_047972965.1 Beutenbergiaceae bacterium
CCATTCATGCCGATCAGATCGAAGAACTCGAGGTCGACGGTGTCCCGAGCGTTCGATTCGTGATTCATCCGTGGCAGGGCACCGACCTCGATGAGGTTGTCGTCCAGCTGCCGCTCGTGGACCGGCGGGTGGTGCGGTCCTCGAACGGACAGGCCGAGGAACGCCTCGTGGTGCCCATGACGTTGCGACTGCTGGGTCATGACCTGGCGACCGAGGTGACGCTGTCGAACCGTGACCAGATGGGTTTCCGCTTGCTCATCGGACGCGAAGCACTGCGTAGCCGTATCGTTGTCGACTCGGGCCATTCCTACCTTGGGCCCCGCCCACCTCGCGCTATCCGGCGCCGAAACAGAGGACGCTGAATGGCAAGTTCCGCACGAGAGTCATTTCCCATTGGTTCAGTGCGGGTGCGGTCGGGGACGGCGGCGGAGGTTGGTCTGCCGATTACCCGGCTGGTCACCGGCGGTGATGTCACTCTGCCAGTCCGGGTGATCCACGGGCGACATGAGGGACCCGTGATCTGGTTGGACGCAGCGATTCACGGCGACGAGGTGGTTGGTGTCGAGGTGATCCGTGAAGTGTTGCGTACCCTCAATGCGCGCACCTTGCGGGGCACGGTCATCGCTGTCCCGATCGTCAACGTGCTGGGTTTCATGAGCGGCGATCGCTACCTGCCCGATCGGCGCGACCTCAACCGGTCTTTCCCGGGCTCGGCCCGGGGGTCGTTGGCCAGCCGCATCGCACACCTTTTCATGACCGAAGTGGTGAGCAAATGCAGCGTGGGCATCGACCTGCACACCGGCGCCGATCAACGCTCCAACCTGCCGCAGATCCGGGCGAATCTCGACGACCCCACCACCCTGGAACTGGCGCAGGCATTTGCGGCTCCGATCATGCTGCATGCCAAACTGCGCGACGGCTCACTGCGCTCAGCTGCCGGGGAACGAGGTGCCACCGTGCTGCTCTATGAGGGTGGGGAGAACCGCCGGTTTGACGGCTATGCGATTCGTCCTGCGGTGGCCGGGATTCAGCGCGTTCTCGCTCATCTGGGCATGATCGACCCGATCCTGGACGATGCGCCGCAGCCGAGCCTGACCTCGCGCGGCGGAGGCTGGGTGCGAGCCCGGCGGACCGGTATCCTGGACCTCGATTTCGACCTTGGTCAGCGGGTATCCGACGGCGACCGGTTAGGTTCGCTCTTTGATTCCTACGGAAAGACGCTCCGCGCGGTGCGAGCAGATCGAGACGGCATCATCATTGGCCGCACCCACGCTCCATTGGTGAACCGCGGAGATGCCCTGGTGCATATCGCCAGCCTGGAGGAGTAGCCAGGGCCGAGCCCGGGGCGCGGAAGATGCATCGGTGTTTGCTCAATCGGGCCGCCGCCAACTGGCATCGCTGGCAACCTGTGCCATAGCCCTTTGTCCCGCCATCTAACAGCGTCGAGCAATGGAGACGAGCAACGCAGCACGGATCGCCGCTGGAGCTGGCGTCGGAGCGGCCCTCTTCGCCTGGCTATGCCGACGGCGCCGTGACCGGTGGTGCGGCAGGGGTATTCCGCCTGGTGGCTGCGCTAAGGGAATTTCGTTGCCAGCCTGGGCGTGGGCATACCGACTGGGCTCCAAACCCTGCCTTTGATCTGTAGCGGTGGGCACAGCCTGTCCGCCGAGTACGAAAGGCGACGCCAAGACCGTGACTGGTGGGGTTCGGTTTTGGCGTAGACCTTCGAACTCGTGGGTTGGGGGGTGCCGGGTGTTGTACGGCCGGGCCACCCGCCTGGGGCGGCACCGCGCACCCGAGGCGGTCTGCACGGTCCGGATGTGGGGCGGCCCGAGGGCCCCGGTGCGGACCGCCCCATGGTGGTTGGCTACTGCGGCGCGTCGAAGGTCAAGACCTGCACTGCTTGTTCTTCAGTGAGTTCGTACTCGTAGAACTCACTGAAGTAGTCCTGGACCTCTTCGACCATGTCGACGTCGGAGAACAGGTCGGGGTGCAGGGTGGTCGCCGTCTGCTGCATCAGCAGCAGACACGAAGAGGCGTAGTCGGGTGCTCCGACCGCGCGGAGGTTGACAAAAACGTTGCCCTGCTGCACCGCCTGGATCGAGGCCCAGGCAGGATCCTCGGTGACCAGTTCGACGTTGTCGACCCGCCCCATGAAGATGTACTCCGGATTCCAGTTGACCACCTGTTCCATTGTGGTGTCGTATTTGACCTGGTCGTCCACTTCGCTGACCATGTAGCCGCCCGCTATATCCACGATGTACCGGGTCTGCGATTCGCCACCATGGGTCGTCAGAGCCTCTGGACCACGCACGTAGTAGACCCGCGGGCGCTCCTCCTCGCTCAGACTCTCGGTCTGGCTATAGATCTCGTCGACGGTCTCCTGGGCGTAGTCGCTCCAACGCTGGGCTTCCTCCAACGCCTCACCGCCGAACACCTCGCCATAGAACAGGATTTCTTGCTGCTTGACCTCCAGGTAGTCGGCGGCGGTCTGAATGCGGTGGTCGTCATCGATGGCCACCTGCAGTACCGCGATTCCTGCTTCTTCCAGCTTGTCGGTGATGTCGGGGTAGTTGTCCCGGAAGAAGACCACCTGGACGCCCAGCTCGATCAGCTGTTCGACATTGGGGTCGGTGCCGTTCTCGATGTGTTCAATATCGGCGAAGGCCGGGTCGACCTGGGAGTTCCAATAGTCTGATTCGCTGGCGCTGGCGACCACCTGATCGGTGGCTCCAAGCATCACGACGGGCTCGCGGGCTACCGGGGCCAGGATGGCCGCACTGGTGATCTGGGCTGGGATGGTCACTTCCCGCCCAGCCAGGTCCACGACCACCCGGGTATCGCTCTGGGCCTGCTCCCCGGTGGTGTCGGCGGTGGTTTCAGCGCTGCCGTTCTCGGCGGCGGTCGGCTCGGTGGCGCATCCCGTCAGCGCGATGGCGGCGGTGGTGAGCGTGAGGAGACCTATGAGTCGAACCCTGCGTACCTTCATCCAATTCTCTCCTTGTCATCTTGTAGGTCTGGGCGGTGCGCTGAGCCGCCACTTAATCGGCCGGGAATACACGCGAGCCTGTCCAGGGCGTCGATATGCACCAGGTGCAGCTCGGTGTCATACAGGTCGCGTAGTGCCTGCTGGGTGATCACCTCTGAGGCACTACCCACCGCTAGTCGGCCATCAGAGCCGAGCATGCCGACGGTGCCATCTAGCAGGATCGCGTGGTCCGGGACATGGGTGGTCAGGATTATCGTCAGGCCTCGGGCAGAAAGCTGGGCGATCAGATTCAAGATCTTGAGCTGATTGCCAAAGTCGAGGTGATTGGTGGGCTCGTCCAGGAGCACCACCGGTGTCTGCTGGGCCAGAACCCGGGCGATGTGCACCTGCTGGCGTTCGCCGCCGCTGATCTGGTGACAGGGGTGGTCGGCCAGGTGCTCGATCCCCAGCAGCTCCAGCATCTGGTCAGCGATGTCATATTCGGCGGGCCCAGGCACGCTCAACATCCCCAGGTACGGGGCTCGGCCCATCACCACGTAGTCGCGGACAGTGGAGGAGATGGTCAGTTCCGATACCTGGGGCACATAGCCCAGTTCGCGTGCCAATTGACCGATCTCATAGGACTCGATGGTCTTGCGATGGAGCTGGATCTCACCGCTGTCGGGTCGCAGGATTCGACCAAGACAGTTGAGGAGGGTCGATTTGCCAGAGCCGTTGGCACCCAGAATGACCAGGATCTCGCCTGGTTGCAGCGTGAGGTTGACCCCGGTCAGTGTGGCGGGATTGGAACCGTAGGCGAAGGTGAGGTCGCGCACCTGAAGCGCTGGAGCGCCGGTCATCGTAGATGCGCCCGCTGCCGACCCAGCAGCCACAGGAACAGTGGTGCACCGAGGATGCCGGTGACGATGCTGAGGGGAATTTCGCTCCCAGTCAGAGTTCTGGCAATGGTGTCGACCACCAGCATGAAGATTGCCCCCATGATCAGCGATAGTGGAACCAGGAAGCGGTTCTCTTCACCGACCGCCAGCCGGGCGAGATGGGGAATGATCAGCCCTACCCAGGAGACCGTGCCAGCCAGACTGACCGCCCCCGCCGTGGCGATGGTGGCGCAGATGATGATGACGCCCCGGACGGTCTTCACATTGATTCCCAGGGAGCGGGCTTCGGCGTCTCCGAGTGAGAGCAGCGTGACCCGCCACCGCAACATCAGCAGCAGCACCATTGCGACCAGCATCGGCACCACGACCAGGGCGATATCGCTGAGCCGGACCGTTGCCACCGAACCCAGCGTCCAGAACACGATCTGCCCGAGTTCTTCCTCCGGATCGGCGACGTACTTGGCCACTCCCAGCAGCGCCGTCATAAAGCCAGACATGATCACCCCGGCCAGCACCAGCATCAGTGGTGAGTTCTGACGGAACAACCGTGGAATTCTGGTTGTGATGAAGACGGTGACCAGCCCCATACCGAGAGCGGCGAACTGGATCGTGAGAGCGGGTAGCCGTAGCAGGATGGCGGCTGCTGCCCCAACGGCCGCGCCATCGGAAATGCCCAGCAGTCCGGGTGAGACCAGCGGGTTGCGGAAGATCCCCTGAAAGGCTGCGCCCGCGATGGCCAAGGCCCCTCCCACCAGCATGGCAGCGAGGATGCGGGGGGCTCGGATGGAGGTGATCACTGTGTACATGTGATCGGTCCAGGTCGGCTCAACCGCCCACAGGCCGGTGTTGGCGGCCAGAATGCGGACCACCTGGTCCGGCGGCACCCAGAACCGCCCCACCCCCAGGCTGATGACGAAACAGACTGGCAGCAGACAGGTGAATACCAACACCAAGGTGTGTTTGCGGTTCCAGGCTCGCCGAGGAGGGTTTTCGGGAGGTGGGGTAGCTGCCGCGAGATCGACGTCGCGCGTTTGCGTCACGAAGGCACCGTAGCAGACGCAAATACGGCTTGTTTGCTAGATTTGATGCGCCAGTACGGATTGCAGCTCATTCGAGGGAGAGGTGTGGCGTGACTCACAAGAGGTATGCGATCTTTGATGTAGACACCCGACAGGCGCGCAATGGTGGCGGCTGGAGTTACATGGCCCGAACCCAGCCCTATTCGGAGGCCATCGAGCAGCTGCTGGCCGCGGCCGAGCTGAACCATATTCCGACCGTGGCGACCACCTGCGTGCGGGGCAACATGATCGACGAGGCGCCGTTCTCGCGCCTGCATCCGGGCACGGCGTTCATCCCTATGGCCGAGGATGGCGATTCCTGGATGGCCAGGGTAAACCGCGTCCATACCTACTTCGTAGAAAAGAAGCCGCGGCGGCCAGGTATGGAGAACAATGTGCCGTACAACTCATGGGAGATCTTTCTCAACAACCCCAACGCCAATCGGCTTATCCACCACCTTGACGTGCAGGAATGGATCGTTTTCGGCAATGCTATGGATGTGTGCGGCGACTTGGTGGTGCAGCATCTACATCAGCAAGGGCGCGCCGTCCGATACGTGCCCGAACTGATGATTCCCGGTTCGGCGTGCAAGGGTTGCGACCCGGGTGCATTCAAACAGCCCGTCTTTGACCGTTGGCATGCGTTGGGGATTGCGCCATTGCCGCTGGCCGACCTCTTAACGGACTTGTCGCTGCCCGAACCTCAAAGCGCTTAGCCGGCGTTGTCGCAAGTTTGCGACATAGCTACGACAGCGCGACGACCGACTCGGGGCTATTCGGGCCCTAGTGTCGTTGCCATGAATATGAAACCGACCCGAATTTGTTCGGTGAGCGCCTGCATGGTGGTGCTCACACTAACCAGCGCCGCTTGCTCTGAACCTGCACCGCAGCCGCAACCGGTGGAATCTGAAACTGCGCAGACCGCGGCCGATCCCGCGCCCAGCGATGAGCCGACCCAGGAGTCGAGTGATCCAACGGCCTGGGTGGTGGGCTACCCCTGGGGTGAGATGCCAGCAATTCCGCCAATTCTGCTGCCTGACCTAGGGTTGCTGGAGGATTCGCTGGATGGATTCACCGCCCAGTTCGAGGAGATTTCAGGCGACTACCCAGGGTTGACGATCAGCCCGGCACGCTGTGACGAAGCGGGAACGGTTCAAGCCCAAAATGGCGCACTATTGCTCTATGGTGACGGTTCCGGGAACCTCATAGGACCGGATGGCACCACTCAGAATTTTGGTGACGGCAGCGGCAATTTCACCGTGGACGGCGTATCGGTGCAGGTGTTCGGTGATGGCAGCGGCAACTATGTCGGTGAGTCCATCTCGATCCAGAATTTTGGGGATGGCAGCGGTAACTACTCCGATAGCGACGACGGCCTCAGTGTCCAGGTATTCGGTGATGGCAGCGGCAACTACGCCGACGAGACGATCTCGATCCAGAACTTCGGGGATGGCAGTGGAAACTACTCGAATTCTGAGACCGGGGTCACCATCCAGAATTTCGGAGACGGCTCGGGCAACTACACCGATGACACGATCTCGATCCAGAACTTCGGTGACGGGTCCGGTCTGGTCGATGGCACAGACGTAGAACTTGAACCGACGGCGCGAGTGATGCCCATGGGTTCCTTTCCCCCCATGGGCGTTATCGACCCCATCACGGCTTGCGGCACCACCATCACGATGGACTCGGGTGTGCTGTTTGACATCGATCAGTATTCGATCCGCCCCGATGCGGCTACCGTGCTCGATTCATTGGCGCAGGCGCTCACCGACCTTGCGGTACCCGCAGCCGAGGTGGCTGGCCACACCGATGACGTCCGCGACGACGCCTGGAATCAAACCCTGTCTGAGAATCGGGCCAGCGCCGTTGTCGATGCGCTCACCGAGCATGGCGTCGGCGCAGCGATGACGGCGGTCGGCTACGGCGAATCTCGTCCGATCGCTGCGAACATCGTTGACGGTGTCCCAGACCCGGCGGGTCGCCAGCTCAACCGCCGCGTCGAGATCTTTATCCCGGCCTTCTGATGCGGACGCTTGCGGTGGTAGCCGCCCTGCTACTTCTTACGCTCAGCGGATGTTCAATCGGCCTTGATGACGCCTCTGGCCCATCGGAGGCGGCAACCTCGTCACCAGAACCGGCGGCATCGCAGGCAGAGTCGGCGACGTCGCAGGAAAGCGGGACAGCCCAAGAGCCCCAAGACGCGACATCGGATGGTGCTGGTGGTGGCTCAAACGCGGCAGACCAATGGCGCCAAGCCCTCGCAGCACAGGCCACCCAGACGATGAACTGCAATGGCGGAACACTGGAGATCGATGACGTCGCAGTGACGGTTGTGGTGACCGGACCCTGTGACCGGCTGGTGGTCTCTGGCGCCTCGATCGGTGTCGTCGCCGATGAGGTGCAGTCGCTAGAGGTCGACGGCGTTGACCTGCTCATTCTGGTGGCTTCAGCCTCGGATCTAACGATTGGGGGAACCGGCGTACAGGTCTATTGGAGCGAGGACTCTTCACCAATGGTGACCGATATCGGTGTCAACATCAGATATGGAACCGCCCCAGCATTCGACCCCGAGGAGCTCCCGTGACCGGCCCACCGAACACCTCCTACCCGCCGCTGCCGTCGGCCCCCACCAACGGGTGGGCGATCGCTTCGCTGGTCGCCGCCCTGTTGGCTCTGTCGCTCGTAGCGGTGATCTGCGGACACATTGCCCTGGTTCAAATCCCCCGTAACGGCCAGCAAGGCAAGTCTTTGGCCATCATCGGCCTGGTCCTGGGGTATCTGGAGATGCTAGCCATCGTTGTTGGCTTGGCCATAACGGCGGGTCTCATCGTCTGGGGCGCCGCTCAATGACGGCCCGCGCCAGCCTCCTACTCGTCGACGATGAGGAGGATATCCGGACCTCGCTCGGGTCGTTTCTGGAACGGTCTGACTTCGAGGTGACGCTCGCAGCAGATGGCCAAGAAGCTCTCGATGCTGTGGCCCGCAACCGGCCAGATGTCGTGGTGCTCGACGTGCTGATGCCGAAATTGGATGGGCGCTCGGTGGTACGCCGGTTGCGCGCCGCCGATGATTGGATTCCGATTGTGCTGCTCACCCAGGTGGGAGAATCGATAGAGCGGTCGTTGGCGTTGGAGGAGGGTGCGGACGACTACCTCAATAAGCCGTTCGATCCAGGTGAGCTGCTGGCTCGGGTCCGGGCGGTGCTCAGACGATCAGCGGGAGCATCCCGGCCCTTGACCGACGCCCGCCGACTGGTCGCGGGCGATCTAGTACTGGACCGGGCGGCTCGGCGTTGCTGGGTGGATGACCGGGAGGTGGTGCTTACCCCGAAGGCCACCATGTTGCTGGACTACCTCATGACCCACCCGGATGAGCTGCATACCCGCGAGCACCTGTTGGAGGCATTGTGGGGCTTCGAATTCCCAGTCTCCAGCCGAGCGGTCGATCACCGGATCGCGGAGATCCGACGGGGCCTGGGAGACAATTCGGCCTCGCCCACCTGGGTTGAGACCGCCCAAACGCTTGGGTATCGCTTTATCGCCGAGGTGCACCGAGCATGAGCGCCCGGCGCAAGTGGCTGATCGTGCTCCCAGCCCTGCTGGGAGTAGCGCTCGCCGCAGTGCTGCTGTTCGACCTGAAATACCTGACGGTATCGGTGGCACTGCCCGCCGTGGTTGGCATGCTCGGAATCGGTGCCAGTGTGGTGTGGATGCTGCTGGCCCGTGCCCGCCAGCAGCGCAGCCGCGTTGCGGACCTGGCCTACCAGCAGGCACATGGAGAAGCGCGCGATGAACACCACCGTTTTCTAGCCCGCCTCGATCACGAGCTCAAGAACCCGGTCACGGCTGTTCGGGCAGCCATCGCGGCACTGCGTGTGGGAGCGCGATCAGAGCAGGAACGGGCCACGCTGCTGGCCAGCATCGACGCTCAGGCTGCTCGGTTGGCAACCCTGGTTGCGGACTTGCGCAAGCTGGCGGAGCTAGAGACCCGAGAGATCGAGCAGGTGCCGGTAGATATGACCGTCGTCCTCAACGACGTCGTCACCGACCTGACGGAGCAGAGCGCCCAATCCGGGGCGCCGGTACGAACCATCGGCCTCACCATCCCGACCGTGCCGTGGCCGCTGCCCACCGTGCTCGGGGATCAGGATTTGCTCTATCTCGCGGTGTACAACTTGCTCTCCAACGCGGCCAAGTTCTCCGCAGCACAGTCGCCGCTGGAAGTGCGAGCACGAGATGAGGAGGGGATGGTCATCATCGAGGTAGCCGATACCGGTGTTGGTATCCCAGACGATGAGCAGGCGCTGGTGTTCGACGAGTTAGCACGAGGGGCGGCGGCCCGCGGAATCCCAGGCTCGGGAATCGGACTTTCCCTGGTCCGGATCATTGCCACCCGCCATCGTGGTGAGGTCAAGCTACGGTCCCGTCAAGGTCAAGGAACCAGCGCGGAGCTGCGGCTTCCAGCTGTACCTGCCGGGTCATCAACCTGAAGGTTGCACCTGCACCACCTCAAACTCACAAGCTGGCTCAGCGATCTGCGCCTGAGATTGGATCAGTTGCAACTCGCGGTTCCCGCTGTCGAAGGTGCGCTTGAGCAGTGCAAACACTGACGAAGCAGTGCGGGCCAGAGCAACTGCCGGATCGTCGGTGGCGAGCAGGTGTGCAGTGAATAGTGCGGTGGTCACATCACCTGAGCCGTTGGCGTGGAAGGGCAGGTGCGGCGTCTGCACGATCGCGGCCACGCCGTCCCGGGAAGCAAGCATTTCCATGGTGCCGTTCGGGCGATCCGGCCGCATCACTGAGGTGACCAGGACAGTGCGGGGACCCATGGCGTGTAGCCGGTCCACAGAGGCCAGGGTGGAGGCCAGGTCCCCGGGTTCAGTGCCGGTAAGGAAGCCCAACTCAAACTGATTGGGTGTGACCAGATCCGCCCGGGGAACGACCTGCTCGCGCAGCAACACCGGAATTGCCGGGTGGACGAAACAGCCAGAATCGGCGTTGCCCATCACCGGGTCACAGCCGTAGATGGCCCGAGGATTGGCCGCCTTGACCTGCTCAACCGCGTCCAGGATGACACCCCCGATCGCTTCCCCGCCCTGGTAGCCGGAGAGCACCGCGTCGATGGTGGCAAATGCGCCACGTTCGCCCACCCCGGTGACCACGTCTCGGACGTCCTCAGGATCCATCAGTGGCCCGCGCCACGCGCCGTAGCCGGTGTGGTTCGAGAAGTTCACTGTGTTGACCGGCCAGACTTCCACCCCTAAACGCTGAAGTGGGAAAACAGCGGCTGAGTTGCCTACATGGCCATACGCGACTGCAGACTGGATAGACAAGATTGTGCTCACAGGCCCAGTGTGGCCTACGCAGCTCATCCTGGGTACTGCGGCCACCCAGATCTGACAGCTACCAGCCCTAATACCTTTGCCCGCGGGCCCCCACCTGTCGGGGTGGTCCGGCGATCTCGCCCGACCTGTGCTGATCCATCTTGAGGTGACTAGGCGGAATCGCGCACGATCAGTTCGGGGACCAGCGTCACAGATTGCGGGTCTTGGGGCGCACCTGCCCGGATCTGCTCCAGCAACAGCCTGGCCGCGATGGCACCCATCTGCTGCCCGGGCTGCCGAATTGTGGTGAGTGGAATCATCGAATGGCGGGCGAAGGCGATGTCGTCGACTCCGATGATCGCGACGTCGGTTGGCACCGTGAGACCGGAGCGTATCAATGCCCCTAGCAGGCCCAGCGCTAGGAGGTCGGTGGTCGCAAAGATGGCGTCCGGACGCTCGCTGGCCCGAAGTGAGCCGATGCTCTTGCCCAGCGCCTCGCCGGTGTCGATGGAATGGTCAGGAACCTGAATTCGCTGCATCCGTTGATCGGAACGCAGTCCCTGCCGACAGCCATCCATCCGCGCGTGATCGTGGGGGTCGTTGATACCGATGCACCAGATGCGTTGGCGGTCCAAACCGCTCAGGTGGGCACCGGCGAGCAGGCCGATTTGTGCATTGTCCACCGACACCGAGGGCAGGCGCCGCAGTGGACTGTGTTGATCCAGCAGCACCATGGGGATGGGCCGCCCATGGCCGGTGATCAACTCGTCCAGGGCTGCGGCCCGATGAGTGACTGCGAGGATCCCTGCCATTCGTCGGGAAGCGAACGCTTGCAGATTCCGCGATTCCAGCTCCGGGTCGCCGGAGCTATTGACCACGAGCAGTTCGTACCCGCCGTTGCGGATGACCTGTTCCATGCTGGCGGTGACCAGGTTGAAAAACGGATTCCAGCCGTCCAGAAGTGAGAGCCCGACGGTGGTGCTGGTGCCTGTCCGTAGCTGGCGCGCCGCCTCATCCCGGACATACCCCAATTCGGAGACCGCAGCGGCAATCTTCTTGCGGGTGGAATCGGAGACTCGGTCTGGATGATTAAAAAAATTGGAGACAGCACCATGTGAGACCCCGGCTACCCGTTCGACATCTCTCATGCTGACGCCCGCCCGCGGCCCGCCGGAACCGCCGGTCATTGAACGCCGTGACCTCGCGGTCGCCGTCGAAATGATCGCATCAGTAGACGGTATATCCGCCGTCGATCACCAGTACTGAACCGGTGACAAAGGCCGAGGCCTCGGACGCCAAGTAGATCAGCGTGGGCGCAATCTCATCAGGAGTCGCATACCGCTGCTGTGGGGCGTCGTCAATCCACTGCCGCTTGAACTCTGGGGTATCGACCGGAGTCATTTCAGTCTTCACATAGCCGGGTGCAATGGCATTGACGCGAATGCCATACTGCGACCACTCGGCAGCCAGGGACTTCGTTAGCTGGTGCACGGCGGCCTTCGAGGAGTTATATGCGGCCTGAATTTGTGGACGGTTCACGATGAGAGCGCTGATCGAGCCCATGTTGACGATGTTTCCGCCACCTTGGTCGCGCATGACGCGGGCAGCCGCGACCGAGGTGTCGTAGACCGCCTTGACATTGATCGCATAGGTTCGTTCCCAGATGGACTCCGGGGCGGTGAATGTTTCATGGTGGGTCGCGGTACCAGCGTTGTTGACTAGAACGTCTAGTCCACCCAGCCGCTCGCACGCGAACTCGACCAGTTGCTGAGGCTGCCCATCGGCGCTGATGTCGCCGGTGTAGGCGTGCACGTCACCAGGCCCTGCGCTGGCGAGCGCTTGGGCTGCGGCTGCGTTTGCCTCGGCGTTGCGCGAGGTGATGACCACACTCGCTCCAGATTCCAGCAAGGCCTGGGCGCATGCGTAGCCGATTCCGCGGCTACCCCCGGTCACGACGGCCTTCTTCCCGGTCATGTTGAAACGATCGATGACGGTGTTCATGGGTCCAGTCCTTACCTTGCTTCATTGAAAAGTTACGATTCGATGACACGGGTTGACTCGTGTCAGAGGGACACATATAGTCTCAGGGACCTGTCTGACTCGTGTCAAGCGCAATGAAGCGAAATGGGAAGTGACGACTTATGCAGATTGGATGCCATGGACTGGTGTGGGCTGGTTCGTTCGGGCGAGAGGACTTGGCCAGCGCCCTAGCACGCACGCACGCCGCAGGCTTCGATGCCTTTGAGCTACCGCTGATGAATCCCGCAGCGTTCGACTTGGATGCCGCGTTGGAGGTGGTGGAGCAGGCGCCAGTGAAGGTGGTTGCCGCCTCCCTGGGACAGTCCCGCGATTCCGATCCCAGTATTGGTGACCCCGAGTGTTTCCAGGCTGGACTGGCCAAGATCGGCCGGGCGCTGGAAATCGTGCAGGCCTTGGGTGCGCCGTGGCTGGTGGGTGTGCTCTACGGCGAACTACGCAAGTACACCGCTCCCATCACCGATTCCCAGCGGGCCGACGTCGTGGATTTTGTTCGTCGAATCGCAGACGATGCCGGGGAGCGCGGAATTGAGCTCGGGCTAGAAGTGGTGAACCGGTATGAGTCGAATCACCTCAACACCGGGCGCCAGGCCCTCGACTTCATTGACAAGGTTGACCGCCCGAACGTCAAGGTGCACCTCGATACTTACCATATGAACATCGAGGAAAGTGACATGGCCCAGCCCGTTCTCGACTGTGGCGACCTTCTCGGGTATGTCCATGTCGGTGAAAGTCATCGAGGCTACCTGGGCAGCGGCACCGTCGACTATATGAACTTTTTCCATGCCCTCGATCGCATCAACTTTGATGGACCGATTACCTTTGAGACCTTTTCCACGGCGGTGATCCACGAGGATCTTAGCCGCATGCTCGCCGTTTGGCGGAATCTATGGGATGACTCAGAGGATCTCGCAATGTGCGCCAACCAATTTATTCGCGCACATTGTCGTGCGGCGCAAACAACGCGCATGCACTAGCAATACCATTTTCAATTGCTTGACCAGTTTTAACACTTCCAGTGAGCAGTACCCAAGGAAAGGATACGATGATGTTCCGTTCAAGAGCGCTACGCAGGCGCCTGGTTGCCGGTGTAGGGATCGCGGCACTGGCAACTCTCACCGCCTGTGGGAGTTCCGATGACGGCGGGGGTGGCAGCGAGCCAGTCGCAGACTCCATTGCCGACTATGCCCCCAACGACACCAACCGGGAGGCGTTCATCGCGTTCGAAGAGGAACTGGCGGACAAGTACTCCGGCCAGACTCTGAACATCATGGGCGTCAACGACCCATGGCTCGATTCGTTCTCCGAAATGGTGGAGCAGTTCGAGGAGTTGACCGGAGCGACCGTCAACTTCCAGGGATTCTCCTATGACGACACCTATTCCCGGGAGGTGCTAGTTGGTACCGACCAGGATTCCTCCGTTGACCTGGTGATGTACGACCTGCCCTGGGTCGGTCAGTTCGTGGAGACCGGGCTGGTGGAGCCGCTCGATAGCTACATCGATGCGGTCGACCCAGACCTGATGATGTACGACGACCTGTACGAGGTGATGCGGGAAGGGTCGACGTGGAATGACCAGCGGTACGGGATCCCGTTTGCGCCCTACTTCATCATGAACATCTCCAATACCTCCCTGTTGGATGAGGCAGGGGTCGATGGTCCACCAGAAACGATGGATGAGTTCGTGCAGACCTGCCACGCGGTCACCGAGAACACCGGGAGCGCTGGCACGGCGATCAACAACCAGACCGGAATGGCTGCTGGACAGGCCTGGTTTGAATTCGTCTACAACATGGGTGGGCGTGCGTTCGAGTCGATGCACCCGACGACCGAGGGTGACTACTACGCGGACATGACACCGCGGTTCGACACCCCAGAGGCTCGGGCCACGGCGGAAATGCTCAAGGACCTTATCTCCTGCCAGCCCGAGGGTGCGGTGAACATCACCTGGCCCGAGCGCTACTCCTCGTTCGCGACCGGTCAGGCCGCCATGATTGCCCCGTGGAACTATGACATTCCGCCGCTAGACGACCCGGAGACGTCGACTGTTGCGGGCAACTACGTGGTGACACCAGCCCCCGTTGCCGACGGTGTGGATCGTGTGACCTCGGTCGGAGGATGGGAACTGGGCATCAACACGGCGTCGACGCAGAAGGAATTCGCGTTTGACTTCATCACCTGGTTCTCAAGCCCAGCTGTCAACGCTGCCTTCGTCGACGGCGGTGGCTTCCCGGCCCGCTACTCGGCCACCGAGAATGCTGATCTGCAGGCCAAGTACCCGTGGCTCGAGGTTCAGGGCGAGGTCGTGGATGCGGCCTTCCCAGCATTCCGGCCGCAGGTTCCGGAAGCGTTCGAGTTGATGACCATCATCGGCAATAACCTCGGCAAGTACTACGCCGACGAGGTGTCGCTCGATGAGGCGCTCGAAGGAGCGCAAACAGAGTTGACCGAGCTGTTGGTCAGCGCTGGATACACCGTCAACGAGTAGTCCTCGATTCGGTGCCGGGGGTCAATGCGCTCCCGGCACCGAATCTTGAACCGGAGGGCAAACACATGGCGAGTCTTCAAAAGGAAGAGCGCAGTGCGCGGCGGATTTTCGTCGCCCCATTTATCACCTTTCTGATTGTGATCAGCGTCTTCCCGACAGCTTTCGGGCTGATCATGAGCTTCACCAACTTCCGCCTCGGCAGCGGCGCCGAGGTCGCCTTCGTCGGCATCTCTAACTACGCCGACCTGCTGTCTGATTCCGACGTGGTGGCGGCGATTACTCGCACGCTGCTATTGGTTGCAGTTGCACTACCCATCCAACTCGCCCTAGGGCTCCTAGCGGCGAAAATCTTGTTCCGGGTCCGTGACCTGCCAGGGGCAGGCGCACTGCGAACGATCTACCTCCTGCCAGTCATGCTGCCCGAAATCGTGGTCGCACTGCTGTTCGCGTACATGTTGGACCCCCGGATCGGCATCGGGAACTACCTGCTGAGCGAGCTCGGACTACCGAGGGTGGATTGGTTCGCGACAGCGGGGGTGGCCTTCACCTCGATCACCCTCATCGTGATCTGGCAGTGGGTTCCGCTAGCCGGGATCCTGTTCTTCGGCGGGCTATTGGGGATCCCGCCAGAGACGCGGGAAGCTGCTGCCGTCGATGGAGCCGGTAGCTTTCGCACGCTCACGGGCATCGAACTTCCCATGTTGCGACGGATCATCGGACTGATTGCGCTGCTGGTTGGAGTGCAACTCGTGGGCACCTTCCCCGCCGTCTATATGACCACCCAGGGCGGACCCGGAACCGCCACCAGGCTGGTGGCATTGGAGCTGTACCGCCGCGGCTTCGTCTTCTTCAACACCGGCTCAGCGTCAGCGCTAGCTATCGTCACGCTCATCGTGGTAATCGTGCTGAGCCAAGTCCTAGTGAGGTTCGTCTTCAAGGAGGACAAGTGAGTGCCACCGTCACACCGGCTGCCCCGTCAACGGTGCTGGTCTCAAGGAAGCGCAGCAGAATCAAACCGCTGCTGTGGTGGCTCCTGGCTGTGGCCATGGTGCTGCCCTCGCTGCTGCCGCTGCTGTGGCTAGCGAGTGCATCGTTCAAAACCTACATCCAAACCCAGGCCATTCCACCCGTGTGGTTTCCGCGATTCAACCTTGACAACTACATCGAAATTCTCAAGGGTCCACGGATCGACTACTTCATCAATTCGGCCTTCATTAGCGTGATCACGGTGATCCTGGTGAGCCTGCTGGCTATCCCCGCTGCCTATGGGCTGTCGCGGTTCCGGACCAACAAGACTCGGGACCTGCAATTCTGGATCGTCAGCATGCGGATGATCCCACCGCTAGCCATGGTGGTCCCGGTCTACGTCTACTTCTCATTCTTGGGCCTGACCGGTACCCGGATCGCGATCATCTGCATGCTCACGATGGCCAACGGTGCCTTTGCCACCTGGCTGTGCACCACCTTCTTCGACGAGGTTCCCGTGGAGGTGGAAGAGGCTGCCAAGCTCGATGGGCTCGGTCACTACCAGGTCTTCCTGCGGGTCGCGTTGCCGCTGGCGCGGACGGGTGTCCTGACAGTGCTCGGATTCGTGTTCATATTCGCCTGGAATGAACTTCCGTTCTCGCTGGTGCTTGCTAGCCAGCAGAGCCAGCCATTCCCGGTGTATCTGACCACCTTCAACGGCACCACCTTCATCGACTACGGCCTGATGGCGGCGGCGTGCATGCTGTACGTGACGCCGGTGGTGCTGGTGACGCTCCTGATGCAGCGACAACTCGTGGCTGGGCTTTCCTTCGGAGCGGTGAAGTGAACCGGACCGCCGTCATGACGGCCATGGGTGTCATTGAGGTACAGCAGCGACCGGTCGTGCAGCCGAGGGGACGTCAGGCACTTGTTCAGGTCGAGGCTGTGGGTATCTGCGGATCGGATACGGCCTACTACACGGTGGGCAGGATCGGCGACTACGTGGTCGATGGCCCGCTGGTGTTGGGGCATGAGGTCGCAGGGCAGGTACTCGCCGTCGGTGAAGACGTCGAGAACATCGCTGTGGGCGCGCGGGTGGCCGTCGAACCGGGAACACCCTGTCGCGACTGCCAGGCCTGCCACGGCGGGTACTACCACCTGTGCCCGCGATTGGAATTCCTGGCAACCCCGCCCTACGACGGTGCGTTAGCGCAGACGTTGCTCATCGATGAACGGAACCTGTTCGTCATGCCGGACTCCATGAGCTACGAGGAAGGCGCGCTGATCGAACCTCTGTCTGTGGGCATCTGGGCGGCCCGTCGTGCTCAGCTGGAACCGGGTGATCATGTGCTGGTGACCGGCGCAGGGCCGGTCGGCCTGCTTGCGGCGTCGACGGCGCTGGCCTTCGGTGCCGCCAGCGCGACGGTGGTCGATGTCAATCCCGCACGAGTGGAGATCGCGCGAGCTCGGGGGTGCCACGGGGCGACGTCGCTTGCCGAGGTGGGTGATGAGTTCGATGTGCTGCTGGAGTGTTCCGGTGCTGATGGGGTTCTGAATACGGCCCTGCACCACCTGGGATTGGGTGGGCGGGCCGCCGTCGTCGGAATGGCTAAGAAGGCTCAGGAAATCTCATTGGCGACACTGAACCCGAAGGAACTGTCCATCGCCATGGTCAATCGCTACGCCCATACCTGGCCGCTGGCGATCTCGCTGGTGGCCAGTGGTCGGGTTGAGGTGGCTTCATTGGTCACCCATCGGTATCGGCTGGATCAGACCGAGCAGGCATTGCTTGCCGGACGAACACATAGCGACGCCATCAAGGCAGTCGTCGAACCACAGGTCAGCTAGCGGAGGATGACGAAAATGACGGACAACCAGATCTTCGAAGGTCGGACCGCGGTGATCACCGGCGGTGCCCGCGGATTGGGCTATGCCATGGCGACTGCTCTGGCCAACCACGGTGCTGACATCGTGCTGATGGACCTGCTGGATCAGGTCGAGGAATCGGCGTCCACCTTGGCAAGCCAGACCGGTCGTCAGGTGGGGTATCAGCGAGTCGATGTCACCGATGCGGTAGCGGTAGACGTGGCGTTCGAGACCATCGCCGCGGGCAGCCGAACCCCCAGCATCTTGGTCAACGCAGCAGGTATCTCATCCGGAACGTCAGCGCTGGAGATACCGGCACAGGAGTGGCGCAACATCTTCGAGGTCAACGTCAACGGCACCTTCTTTGCTTCGCAGGCATTCGCCAAGCGCGTGGTCGCTCAAGAGATGACCGCCACCATCGTGAACATTTCCTCGATGTCTGGGTTCATCGTGAACGTGCCGCAGACTCAGACGGCGTACAACGCCAGCAAGGCCGCGGTATCGATGGTGACCCAGAGCCTGGCTATCGAATGGTTGTCCCACGGAATCCGGGTGAACGCAATTGGCCCGGGCTACTTCGCCTCGGACATGACCAGGGACTTCGTGCGCGACAATCCGGAGATGACCAAGGAGTGGATTTCCAAGATCCCGATGGGCCGGATGGGTGAGCCAGCCGAACTAGGTGACCTGGTCGTCTATCTCGCTAGTGAACGCTCCAGCTATGTCGTTGGCCAGACGTTCATGATCGACGGTGGCTACACCCTGATCTGAGGTCCACCGGCTTGGGCGCTGGGGCTGAGTTATCCACAGGGGGTCAGCGGGCATCGGCTTGGTGTAGCTAGCCTCACCTCATGGGGAGGACATGGACGCGCAGGGCAATTGTTGGAGCTGCCACCGTTGTGGCTTTGGGGCTGACGGGATGCGGTGGTGAACCCGATCTGGACGGGCGATCACCGACGGCAGAGCCGGTACGCGACGCGGCGAGCGGGGCTGAGATCGAGACCGAATCGGCTCCCGGGCTGGATGAGCCAACCGTGGTGGAGACCGATGCAGGTGGCTCCACTGGGCTTACTCAGCCTAGTCCGCCGCCGGAGTTAAGCACCGATAGCGATGCCGGTGCGGTAGCGGCGGTTGCCTACTACTGGCAGCTGGTCAGCTACGCGCGGGCAACCGGTGATCTCAACGGGTTGCGGGAACTGGTTGGCCCAGACTGTGGATACTGTGCTCAGGAGCTCACTCAGATCGAGGAGTTGCATGCCGGTGGCACGTGGGCAGTGCAGGGTGACAGCGGCATGGAGGTCATCGCGGTGATAGCAGTGCCTGAGGACGCCAGCCTGCGCGCGGTGCATTACGTGCTGGCGATGCCGGCAGGCACCGTGACAGATGGCGTGGAGAGCACCGAATTCGAGGCACGGGTGTACCCGAACTTCGCGATGGTGGTGCGCTGGACCGGTAGCGGCTATCAGATCGCAGGTGGTGACCCCGACACCACCGACTGATCCACGAATGGCGGGCTCGCCCGCTTTCGTCGAGTTCGAAGGGTGAGGCCAAGACCGTGGCTCGTGGGGTTCGGCTTTGGCTTGAACCTTCGAACTCGGGGGTTGGGGGGTGCGGTTGGCACGCGGGGTTGGGGGACCGGGTTGAGCCGGTGCGCGATCGCACCTTCTCAGCTGATTCTCAGACCTGGCCAATATGCTGACACCTTGACATGTCAGTAGTTGGAGAGGCTATGTTCGATCAATTTCTCGGGCTACCCATGCACATCCTGGTGTTGCACGCGGTGGTGGTGCTAGGACCTCTTGCTGCCCTCTGCGCCATTGCGTATGTGCTACGCCCGGCGTGGCGCTGGTACCTAAAGTGGCCCACCCTGGCCCTCGCCGTCGTCACCGGAGTTGCCGGGTTTGTCACCGGTCAATCCGGGGAAGCGCTGCAGCAGCAGATGCTGGCCAACGGCCTCTCTGGTGAGTTGCTGCAGATGGTTGAGGCGCATGCTCAGGTGGGCAAGGCAAGCGCCATCATTGGGATCATCTTCATGCTGGTGACTGTCGCCATCGTGTGGTGGGCACTGCCGGCCAGTCACCGGGCAGGAAACACGCCGACCCGGCCGACATCGCCACTGACCGTTGTGGCGGGGGGCATCGAGATCCTGCTGGCGCTTGGGTTGATCACCATCATCGCGATTACCGGACACCTGGGGGCCAGCGCCGCCTGGAGCGGGGTGTTCTGATTCAGCCCAGGTGCTGAAACTCGCTCGTGCTGGTTTGGTCGGGCAGCCCAGCCCTTTGACGTCGGAATCGTGGGCCTAGCGTGGCGCTGAAGCTGGCTAGTGCTGGTTTGGTTGGGCATCCCCGACCCGCTGAAGCTGGCTGAGCGCTCGGCGCGGGGTTAGCGATTGCAGGGCCGCTGGCGGCAAGGCGGAGAGCAACTGGGTGCGCGCAGTCTGAACGTCGGCAAGATCTGCGCTGGTGAATCACACGACGCTGGTGCCGGTAGCGCGGATCCGATCTTCGCGCACCTTCTCGGCAATGACCGCATCAGAGCCGCTGTCGTACTTGATGGCGCCGTCGAACTCTGCCGTCACTGTCTCTCCTGCGACGTTCAGCCAGGCTAGATCAGTGAAGTACTGGTGCCCATCACAATGCACCTCCCATTGCACCATCGGCTCGGGTAGCCCGGCGCTCAGTCCAAGCCATCGCACGCGGCTCTGTCCAGGGGATTGCGAGAACCCGTTTGCATGAGTGAGTACTGCTCGAGCCCGCCGAACGTGGCGACGGCGACCCAGCGGCGCCGTGGCATCCAGCAGTTCGGCTCGCAATTCCTCTTGGCGGGTGCTCGATTCTGCTCGCTCGAAAACGCTGACTCTTGCTAGTTGCCGAAGCCCGCCGTCACAGACGATCAGCCCTTCGGGTGCCGG
>JBKEBC010000094.1:0-3240 GCA_047972965.1 Beutenbergiaceae bacterium
CCGACACCAGTGGGCCCATCGTGGTGGATTCATCCATAGGATCACCGAGCTTGAGCGGACGTAGCCGCTCCTCGATGAGGCGATGGGTGAACTCATCCTTGACCGAGTTGTGCACGATGAACCGCTTGGCGGCGCTGCATGCCTGCCCGGAGTTGCGGGACTTGTCACCGGACTCATTGACGGCTAGGTCCATGTTGGCATCAGCGCAGATGATGAGCGCATCATTGCCGCCGAGCTCAAACTGGTATGGGGTGAGGTTCTCCGCAGCGTTCTTGGCAATGCTCACGCCGGTTGCGGTGCTGCCAGTGAAGTTGATCTGAGCAATGCGGGGCTCAGAGGCGAGAATACCCCCGACCGTGGCGCCACTGCCGGTCACCACCTGCACCACGTCGGCAGGAACTCCGGCCTCCAGAATCAGCTCGTGCAAGCGCAGCACGTTCAGCGGGTTCACCGTCGGCGGCTTGACCACGATGGCGTTTCCAGTCGCGAGGGCGGCACCAGCCTTGAACGCCCACAGCGCTGCCGGGAAGTTGAACAGGATGATGCAAGCGATCACACCGATGGGCTCATGCAAGGTGAACTGAATGTCGTCGTCATAGCCGGGCTCGGTTCCCAGCGGCATCGAGGTGCCGTACTGGTGCATGGCAACATCACAGGCAGCCTCGATGACGTAGGCCACCGAATCGAACTCCCACACAGCTTCAGCCATGTAGGGCTTGCCCGTTTCCAGGGAGAGGATGCGGCCTAGCTCCAGGCGGTTCTCGATAACCAGCTCAGCAAACTTGCGGAGCTTGGTCACTCGTTCGCGGGTAGTCAGTGCTGCCCAGGCCACCTGACCGGCTTCGGCGGTATCGATCGCGCGCATGACATCATCGCGCGTCGCCTTTGGAGTGGTGCCGACGACCTCTCCATTAGCGGGGTTGAGGATGTCGACTGTCGCACCATCCGATGCGTCCACCCAATCGGTGCCGACAAGCATCTTCATAGGTCTGCTCTCCCATGGCTATGCAGTAGGTATGCGCAACCATCGCGCGGATGGCACGCGAGGCACCAACGGTGACGCCCTGCCGTTACGGTAATCGATTTCTGAACGGTCTGCAAGCGTCGTTCTGAGCCGCACAGGCGGCCCGGCTTACTGCGCCACCGGCTTACCTTGCACGAGGGTGTGAACACGTGCGGGCTTGTCGTCCCCGGCAATCCGCTCCAACATCATCTGCGCCGCCGAAAGTCCCATATCGCGCGGATTCAGGCTGACCAAGTCAACATCGTCTGGCCGCGACGTCGCGAATGGTAGATCGCCGATCACCGCGACCCCCACATGACCAGACAGGCCCCGCTCCGCCAGGACCTGCAACACTCCCACACCCAGAAGATTGTTCGTCGCGACGATCGCCTCCGGCGGATCGTCGCCATCAAGCAACTCTGCTAGGGCATCACGCCCACCATTAACATGGAAGTTGGCATACCGCAATCGCCCTTCGCTGACCAGCCCAGCTTGATCCAGGACCTCACGCCAACCGTCGGCTCGCGCCCGGGCAGTCTCAATCCGTTCCGGACCGGTGATGCAGGCAATCGAGGTATAGCCACGGTCAACCAGACGCCTAGCGGCGTGGCGGCCCAGCGCAACATTGTCAAAAGTGATCTGGTCGACATCGGCTTTCACGTGACGGTCGAGCACAACCACACCACGGCCGTCACGTTCAAAAGAGCCCAGCGACACATCAGCAGTTGCCGGAGCGATGATCAGTCCGACCATATTCTCGTCGGCAGCAATCTTGACGTATTTGCGTTCCTGCTCGGCGTCGTCGTCGGTATTGCACAAGACGACGGAGTAGCCGGCCTTGCGACATACGTCTTCGACTCCGCGCGCAACCGAGGTAAAGAACGGATTCTCAACGTCAGGAATTATCAGCGCCACCACATCGCTGCTGCGACGCCGCAGCGATCGTGCCGTGCGGTTCGGGGAGTATGACATCTCCTGAACTGACTTCCAGACCGCCTCTGCGAGGTCTGGACGTACCGTCTTTCCGTTGAGGACACGGGAGACGGTCGCGGTCGAGACTCCTGCATGTTCCGCGACATCTCTAATTCGAGCCACTGCGATCCTCCTGTGCTAGGTAGCGTCACCCTATCCACGGTCTGAGAGTGCGTGTACTGTAATCGATTGCTGGACTTCGGCAGCACCTCAGTGGATCGAGAGAAACCCATGAACACTCAGGCACCCAAGCCAGAGATCATCTGCATCGGGATGTCAGTTGTTGACGTGCTGGTACGTGGTTTTCAGGCGCCCGCACCAAATTCGACCGAATTCGTCGATGAGGTTCGCATCCATGGCGGAGGGGATGCCTACAACCAGGCCATCGCCCTTGGGCACCTCGGGCATCGCGTTGCGCTAGCCACTCGGACTGGCGATGACGCCCCCGGGCAGATCCTCCACACCGAATGTGCGGCGGCCGGCGTCGATACCTCCCTGACGACGATCACTTCCGAGATTCCCACTATCACCTCGATTGCACTCGTCGGCGCTGATGCCGAACGGGGATTTCTCACCCAACGGGCCCTGGCTGCTCACTTTCCAGTCTCTGACAACCTCGCCGCCACCATTGCTGCCGGACCGCGAATCCTGTCCGTGGGAAGCCTGTGCTGGAGCGATGGCTTCGATCTGGAGGTGCTTCCCGACCTGCTGGCAACAGCCCAGCGCGCCGGAAGCTACACCGTCGCTGACTTCACCACTGATCGCGATGTCCCCCTGGCTAGCCTCACACCGCTGCTGACCCACCTGGACTGCATTCTTCCGAGCCTCACCGAAGCAGCCCACCTGACCGGAGAGACCGAGGCTGAGGCAATAGCCGCAGCATTCCGGGCAAACGGCGCACACGACGTCGTGATCAAGCTTGGCGCCCAAGGCGCCGTGGGCTTCTTCGGCAACGACACTATCCACGTGCAACCGTGGCGGGTGAGCCCCGTGGACACCACCGGCGCCGGCGACAATTTCGTGGCTGGCTTTGTCTCCGGGCAGCTCTCCGGTCTGGATGTGCCTCAGTCCCTGAGATTTGGCGCCGCAACTGCTGCCATGGCAACCACCAAGATCGGCGGCTCTGGGGCCCTCAAGTCCCGCGCGCACGTAGAGGACTTCATCGACGCTCACAGCCAGGCCAGCTAGTCATCAACTCAGCCCATCCACCTTCGAATCCTTGGAGTGTCATGACCGACCACATCATCGACGACGTCCTTGTACAC
>JBKEBC010000002.1:0-9625 GCA_047972965.1 Beutenbergiaceae bacterium
ACTGCCCGCACCGACTGTTGCGGGCAGTATTCGCCGGGCGTGAGCGACCAGGATCCCTTGTCCTCGTGTATTCGCCCCTCCTCGATCGCCCCTTCGTTGCGATGCTTGGCAAGGCATGTCGTGTCACGGCGTGACGCGCAGCCGAACACTCTCACAAGCGTCGGGAGAGCATGCAAACCGTGTGGATTTTCGGTATCTCGAAGTCCGCAGGTGGCTGCGGATCGAATCGATTCGTAGCTGACAGGTTCCGCGCGGCCGTGTCCAAATCGTTATAGAAATCGATTACTCAATCCTGATTATCTGTCCTACTGTGGGCCGTGATCGCCGCTGTGCGGTCCAGGACGTTGCCACCCGGACGATGAAGTGGAGGGCGACCCAATGACGGTTTCATGCCATGTGGGCGTCCGATGTCTGACTGGTCTTGGAGCCAGCGTCACAGCCATCCGCATTGAGGAGGACGAAGAAAATGAGCAATTTCAATGGTAGCCGCCGGGACTTCTTGAAGTTCTCGGGGCTCACAGTGGCCGGTGCTGCCATGGCAGGCACGTTGGCCAGTTGTGGCTCTGGTAGCGGCGGTGGCGGTGGCGCCACTGGCGCAACGATGAAGTTCTGGGACCAGCCTTGGGCCGAGGCGAGCTACGTCGAGGATGCGACGAAGCTGGTCACCGAGGTCTATGAGCCTGGTGAGGGGTTCACCTGGACCTACGACCAGGTGCAGTGGAACAACTTCTACCAGACCTACCAGAGCGCGGTCGCCTCCAATACCAACCCTGCTGCAAGTACCGGTGGTGGGTTCCAGGCGATCGGCCTTTCGGGAGAGGGGGCGATCCACTACGCGGATAACATCATCGAACAGTGGGAGGCCGACGGGACGGTCGATGACTTCCTTCCGGGAATTCTCGACAAGATGAAAACGGATGAAGGCTACGTTCAAATCCCGTGGGCCATCGACGTCCCGACGCTCTATTATCTGCAATCGGTCCACGCCGACAATGGTCTAGAGCCGCCCAAGACCTGGGATGACATCTATAACAATGGGAAAGTGCTGAAAGAGCAGGGGATCGATGCCCTGATCATAGGCGCCGGCACGGGGAATAACCGTGGAAACCAGACGCTGAACTCCCTCATGATCAATAACGGGGGCGGTCTCTTCGATGAGAACGGTGAACTTGATTGCCTTTTCGACCGGAATGTCGAAGCGATTGAGTTCGTGCTCAAGCTTGTCACAGACGGCATGATCAATCCTTCGTCGGTCAACTACACCGAAGACAATATGGCGACAGTGTGGACGCAGAAGCAGGGCGCCGTCGGATTCCAGCCGCCCAACTGGCAGATTCGCTTCCCCGAGATGCTGGGTGACATGTTCGTCTCCTCCCCATTGGAGGGGCCGCATGGTGACAAGGGGGCGCTCATGTTCATCAACGGCGTCATGATGTATCAAAACACCCCGAGCATCGAAGAGATGGAGCGATTCGTGGCGTGGTACACCACGAACAATGACGTGTTCTGGACCAACGACCACGGAACCGGTCTCACTGTCCGCCAGTCGGTGATCGATCAGCTCGGTGAGGACGCTGAACGTGACCGTATCTACAACGAATGGGTGCCGATTGGTCAAGGTATGAACGCGCGGTCACCCCAGCAGTTCCCCGATGTGGCCAAGGTCGATGGCTCGGCGGCCTTCTTCACGTTCGCTCAGCTTGTGCTCTCCGGTGACACGAATGCGACTGATGCGCTGCAGAAGCTCCAGGACGATCTGTCGAAGGTTATCGGCTAGTCGAGCTGGGGTTGCTCACGTGGGTCCACGCGTGAGCAACCCCAGGTATTGGTATCCATCCGACTTGGAGTTGATATGACAGTAAGTAGTACGATCGAGCGAGGGTCGCCGCCCCGCGCGGCGTATCGCAAGAATGCTTCACCGCGCGCCCGGCAGGACCGCTGGACGTTCCTCGGACTCTCTGCGCCGTCAGTGGCCCTGTTGGTTCTGATCTACGCCTACCCGATTGGATTTGCGTTCTATCAGTCCCTGCACAATGGCACCCTGATCAACCTGGGAGAGTTCATCGGGGCTGGAAACTACGTTGATAACGTGGTGGCCCCAGACTTCTGGCGGGCAGCCCTCTTCACCGTTTTGTTTACCCTGATCGGTACAGCGGGCAGTTGGTTCGTCGGCCTCATGATGGCCATGCTGTTGCAGACCAAAACACGCGGAACAGCTGCATTCAAGGTCTTGTTGCTGTTGCCCTGGGTGGTTCCGGTGATGGTCTCGGCAATGGCGTGGAACTGGATGATTGCCACGCCGAACTCGCTGATTCCCATGATGCTCACCTCCCTGGGGATGGAATCACCAGCCTTCCTTGCCGACCCCATCTTGGCGGCAATCCTGGTGTTTGCCTTCAAGATTTGGTACAGCTTCCCATTCATGATGATGATGTCCAGCTCTGCCCTGGCAGCGGTTGACACCACGGTCTACGAGGCTTCGTCTGTCGATGGTGCGACCAAGTTCCAGCAGTTCCGACACATCACGCTGCCACTGATCCGGCCAACCACCACGATTAGTTGCACGCTCATGGTGATCTTCTGCGTCAATGACTTCCCCACCATCTTCCTGCTGACCAATGGCGGCCCCGTTAACGCGACCACAACGTTGATTTTGCTCGCGTACCAATACGTGTTCATGAATAACCAGGTCGGCGCCGGTACAGCAATCGCATTCATGACAACCTTGCTTCTGGCGGTGATCTCCATCGTGATGTACCGGCAGATCAGAAAGTCGAGTATGGCCGAATGAGTATTCCAACCGAAAAACGTGCAATTTCCGACATTCCCGATGTCCGGATGAAGGATCGCAATCCAGGTGAGTGGGGCAGATTCGCCATTCTGGTGATCGTTACCGCGATCGTCATGATTCCAGTCTTCGTCGTATTCATTCTGGGACTGCGGCCACGGACGCTTACACCAGGATACGAGTTCTTTGCCGGAAATATTGCTTATGTGTTTCAAGAAGCTAATGCTTACCGCTGGATGACTAACAGCATCATCGTAGCGTTGGTTACCACTGCTGCCGCAGTTGTGGTGGCAGCATTTGGTGGATACGTCCTCAGTCGTGCTAAGAGCAAGTGGGCGGCTGGATATTCCGTGTCGCTGTTTATCGTGCAGAGTGTTCCGATTATTGCCTCGGTGATCCCGCTATTCTTCTTATTTGCCAGTCTGAGCCTGGTTGATTCAATTGTTGGAGTGAACATCATCTATGTCGGGACGACGGTTCCCGTGGCTGTCTGGATGATGGGGGCTTACTACGACAGTATTCCCAAATCGCTTGAAGAAGCAGCCTGGATCGATGGCGCCAGTAGGTTCGGAGCCTTCGTGAGGATCGTCTTGCGAAACTCGCTGCCAGGTGTGCTCTCGGTGGGGATCTTCTCGTTCCTGCAAGCCTGGAATGACTTCCTGGTGGCGCTGATCTTCCTGCGGTCAACGGACAACTACACCGCTGCGATTGGTCTGCTGACCTTCTTCCAGCAGAACACCGTGGACTGGGGAGCCATCATGGGTCTGGCGATCATGATGATGGCGCCGCCGGTGCTGATCTTCATATTCCTGAACCGCTACTTCAGTGTCGGTGGAATCGGTGGAGCCTTGGCGGGCCGGTGACGCCACTACGTGCCGGACTAGTAGGTACAGGGGAATGGGCCTCGGCAGTACATGGCGAGGCCCTTTCCTCAACCTCAGGAATCGAGTTCGCCGGACTCTGGGGCCGCAATATGGATGCTGCGGCTGGACTCTCAAAGCGGCTCAGTGTCCCTGCCTATGCGACCTTTGATGCCCTCCTGGATGAGGTTGATGCCATCGTGCTGGCGCTCCCGCCAGGACCCCAGGCAGAGTTGGCCGCTCATGCTGCGGCGCGAGGGGTGCACCTGCTGCTGGAGAAGCCCGTTGCCGAGAATGTGGCCGCGGGTCGGGATCTCGCCGCTGTGATTGAGACGTCGGGGGTAGCGGCTGTTGTGTTCGTGACTCGGATGTTTGATCCACAGCAACGCCTATGGTTGGACCAGGAGCGGGCACGCGCCGTGACGGCCTGCCATGCGGAATTTCGCTCGGATGCTTTCGTGTCGGGGTCGCGCTGGATGGGTGGATGGCGCGAATACGCCGACGAGTTCGTCGATATTGGACCACACCTGATCAGCCAGGTGGAATGGGTGTTGGGACCGATCACGGGCATCACCTCTGCAGAGCGCGATGACGATGAGGCGTGGAACATCGTATTCGCCCACGGATCAGACCGCCGAAGTTCGATCTACCTCAATCTCCACGACGCGGGCAATGACTGTGAGCGATACACCTTTGATGCTCCAGAGGGGAGAACCTCGCGGGCTGTCAGCATCGACTCTGTTGCCGCCGCCCGGGTTGCCCTCTCTGAGTTGCGTATCACTAGCATGAATGGTGTGCGTGACCGCACCAGCCCTTGGTCTGTGGAGGCCGGGGTGCATGCACTCGAACTTATGGCAGCTCTCGGCGTCGTCAAATCTTGAGGTCGTCCCGATGGTTCGGGCTCGTTGGCGACGGCCCCGTCGAGGGTCTGCACATGTGTCCATGGCGTTGCTCCCAACCCCTGCATTCCCAACCCTCGAGTTCGAAGGCCTACGCCAGAGCCGAACTCCACGAGCCACGGTTTTGGCGTCACCCTTCGTACTCGGCGGAAGCGGGTGCCCCAGGCATGCGTGGATCCGTTCGATCGGAGGGGTCGCGATCGCCGCCTGCGATCTGAAACCCGATCGTACTCTGCGTGCGATACGACGACGGCCTGTACCTCGCCGCGACGCTCGATCGCTGCCCGCCATCGACATCATCCGTTCTTGATCCAATTGCTGGTTGACAGGGATACGCACCACCTGGAATAGTCAGATTTTGGAGGGCTCCAAAATTGGAGCATTTAGTTCAGCGTGACGAGGCGATGAACGCTTGGTCGCGACGTCCCGGTCTGCGCTACCAATGAAAGAGGAACCCGATGTCTTCAGCCGCACCGATCCGATCGATCATCAGCCCGAGCCGTTACGTGCAAGGTGCAGGCGCAGTTTCTCAGCTTGGCACCTACCTCAAGGCCATCGGTGACCGGCCGTTGATGGTTGCCGGCGATACCTCGTGGGCTGTCGCGGGCCACGATATTGAGGTGTCGCTGCAGTCCGAAGGCCTGCCGACCTTGCGGACGAACTTTGCCGGCCTGACCACAGCCAAGGAGGTGGATCGGATCGTTGCGGAGATCGCTGCCCAGAATGCTGACATTGTGGTGGCGATAGGTGGCGGCAGCGTGATCGATGCGGTCAAGTCTGCCGGTCACCTCGCCAAAGTGCGGTGGGCGACGGTGCCGACCATCGCTTCGACAGATGCTCCGACGTCGGCTGTCGCCGTGATCTATACCGAGGAAGGTGCCTACGAGGAGTACCGCTTCTTTCCGCACAACCCGGATCTAGTGTTAATAGACTCCGCCATTGTGGCAAACGCGCCGGCCGAGCTGCTTGCCGCCGGGGTCGGCGACGCTCTCGCGACGTGGCTAGAAGCTCGGGCCACCGCCCAGTCTCATTCACTGACCATGTCCGGAGGACATGCGACCAATGCTGCTGGTGCCTTGGCTCGGCTGAGCTGGGAACTGCTGTGGGAGAACGCGCTGCCCGCCCTCGATGCCGTGCGCGACAGCGTCGTCACCCCCTCGGTTGAGCGTGTCATCGAAGCCAACACCCTGCTCTCTGGGCTGGGGTTTGAATCCGGTGGGCTGGCTGCGGCGCATGCCATCCACAACGGGCTCACTGCTGTTCCACAGACCTTCGGACTAGTCCATGGCCAGAAGGTCAACGTTGGTTCGGTGACGCAGCTCGTTCTTGAGGGAGCACCCACGAGTGACATTGCGGATTTCATTGAATTTACAACGCGAGTTGGCCTTCCAAACACGCTGACCGAGGTGGGTATCGATGCCACCGATGCAGACTCCATTGCCACCATCGCGGCTGCAGCAACGGCACCGACCGAGACGATCCACGCCATGCCGTTCCCAGTATCGGCTGCTGATGTCGCTGCGGCGTTGACGTCTATCGAACGGCTTTCTCGGCGTGTTCGCCGTGACGCAGGCCTACCGGAGCCCGAGCGGTTTGAGCCGATTTTGGCAGGTTCCTACAAGCAGTAGGAGGCTAGAGGAACCGGGTGATGCTGGCGTGGCTATCCCCGATTTCGCACGATGTCGAGCGGCGCTAGCCGATCCGCCTCTCGTGCGAATCGGGACTGCTGATCCTGCCGTAGTTGGGTGAGATCGAGTGCGTCGATCACGGACTGAATCTCGGGACGCCCGGTCCACCCCACCAGTTTTGCCCGTGAGAGTTCATCGCGGACACCGATGGTGGCAGCTTGCTGTAAGGGGTCTAGCCGGAGCCCGGAGAGTTCGATCGGGACGGCGGAGTTGGTGATGTGCCAGATGCCGGAATCGACGATGCCTGCGAGGACATATGCTGGGACATCGGGGAACGGAACGTCGACCTGGGTGCTCTCGGTGCCGAATTCAGCGGTGGTCAATGCCACATGGTCGGCGGAGTCGCGGTCGATGGCTACCCGATCAGGCTGGGCTGATGGATCCTCATCGATTCGGCGTACCGCGACCAGGCGATCCGGGGCATAGTAGGTACCCGGATCCAGCACTCGTTGCGGACCAGCCCAGGACTTGCCCATCGCTTGCTGGTGACTATGGTGCGTTCCGGAGGAGACCACTGTCAGATCTTGCCTGCCATTGGCGATGGCGTTGAGTCTGACCATCCCGCCCGGGGTGTGCTGCATCGTGTGTGGGATTCCCAATGAGGCGAGCTCTAGGCCCAACCTGCCCTCAAGGGCATCCATCTCGATGGCACCACCGGGTGACAAGGTCACCCGAAGTGGCTCCAGGCCGGCGGTTTGCCAGCATAGACCCACATCCACTGATTCGATGAGTCGGCCCAAATGCCCCCTCGACACGGTCTGGAGGGCGCCGCTTTCGCTGAGCAGGTCGAGGGCGCGCTGTGCCGTGCCGGCGCTGATGCTGAGTGCGTGGCGAAGGTCTGAGTTCTTGATGAGCGTGGCCCCTGGGCCTTTGGCCATTGCATCCAGCACGATGGCGCGAACGGCTGATTGCAGCCCTCGCCTGCTAGTGCTGCTGGAGCTCATGTTCGTGGATCCTTCCCTGACCTAGTTCCAGGATATGGGGATGTGCTGCCCGCCGATGCGAGGCGTCCTTGTGATGGGCTCAGGCCCTGTGCGCAAGCGTTGACGACGGTGAAGCGCTTATGCAATAGTTCTTATATTGGAGTACTCCGAAACCAGGATTTTTGCCAACCGCATGGATGGAATCTGACCTTGACCCTGAATCCAGCTGCCACTGCCGACCTGCACGCATTGCTCGGGCCTGATGCGGTCGATACCACTGCTGCTGGCCGCAGTCGAAGTAGCCACGATACTTGGCCGCTATCGACCAAACAGGCGCGGATCAACGTCCATCCCAACCAGGCCGAAGCGGTCGTCCAGATTGCTTCCTATGACCAGGTTCCGGCCGTGCTGGCCATTGCCACGCAGTACCAGATTCCGGTCACTGTTCGTGCGCTGGGTTCATCTGTGACCGGACAGCCCCTGCCAGTGCGCGGTGGCATAGTGCTGGATGTCTCGGCCGTTCCAGCCGACTTCTCGGTCAATCTCACCGACATGACCGTCACGGTCTCCGCGTCATTCAACGGCGGTGATCTGGAGCAGCTCCTGAGTTCCCGCGGCCTGACGACGGGCCACTCGCCACAGTCCTTGTATCGGTCCACGGTTGGCGGATGGGTAGCGACTCTTGCTACCGGGCAGTTCTCATCCCTGTACGGCGGCATCGAGGACCTGATTGTCGGGTATACGGTCATTCTCGCCACCGGTGAAGAGGTAGTGCTGAAGGCATCACCACGAGCGGCCATGGGGCCGGATTTGCGCCAGGTCTTTATCGGCTCCGAAGGCACATTGGGGGTCGTCACCTCGGTGACCTTGAAGCTGTTCCCAGCAGACCTGCCCACCCGGTTGCAGACCTATTCGCTACCCACGCTGGATGCGGGTCTGGAAGTGATGCGCGAACAGGCGCTCCTGGGGTTGCGGCCGTACCTGATTCGCTTCTATGACGTGGACGAAGCTCGCCATGCCATGCAGGACCCCAGCGTGGACACCCCCATCATGTTCGTAGGTTCACGTGGGGTGGAGGAGCTCGTCGAGGCGGAAACAGCCGTGCTAGGACACCTCATTGAGCAGGTCGGCGGACGCTCGCTCGGTACGGGGGGAGTGGACGCTTGGATGGAGCGACGGTTTGACTTCAGTTCTGTCGAGAATCTGCTTGCCACGGAGGGCGGGTTCGCCGAGACGATCGAAGTAGCTCAGACCTGGTCCGGGATCGATGCTCTCTACGCCGATTTGAAGGAGTCGCTAGCCCCGTTGGCCGATGAGGTGCTGGCGCACTTCTCACACGTTTATACCCAGGGCACGTCCATGTACTTGATCCTGCTGGGCAAGGCCGAGACTGACACGGCTGCCATCGCCCGGTTGCAGCAGATCTGGGATACCGCGATGGCAATCTGCCTCCGCCACGGGGCTGAGCTATCACACCATCATGGTGGCGGGTTGGCCCGATCGCCATACGCGCGCCAATCCTTGGGATCGGCGCATCTGGTGTTGCAGAAGATGAAAAAGGCGCTAGACCCCGCTGGGATTCTCAATCCCGGCAAACTGGGCCTCTAGCCGGTCGGGACAACTTCTTGGGAGAAGATAATGACGTCCAATTCGCGACTCTTGGTGATCGATGCCGGTACCACCGGTATCCGTGCACTCATCTACGACGGCCAGGCTGAGGTGATTGCGCAGTCCTATACCGAGTTCCCGCAGTACCACCCGCTTCCAGATCGTGTGGAACAGGAACCTGAAGAGATTTGGCAGGCCACGCAGCAGGTATTGCGTCAAGCGCTAGACCAAGCAGACCTGCGACCAAACGATGTGACGGCGATTGGTATCACGAACCAGCGCGCCACCTCAGTGCTGTGGGACCGTGAGACGGGCGATTCCGTATCCCGAGCCATCGTGTGGCAGGACACCCGGACGGCGGATCGGGCAGCCGAACTCGCCGACCAGTGGGGTGAGCGGGTTTACTCCCGCACAGGCTGGGCGTTGGCCCCGGTCTATTCCGCACTCAGTATTGAATGGTGCCTGAATAACGTTGATGGCCTGCGGGAGTTGGCAGATGCTGGCAGGTTGGCGTTCGGGACCGTCGATTCGTGGCTCATATACAAGCTCACCGGGGGTGCCGAGCATGTCATGAGTGCGTCCAACGCCTCAGTGACCGGCTCCTATGACCTCACCACCGGTCAGTGGTACACCGATTGGCTGGAGTTCCTGCACATCCCCGTCGACATCTATCCGCAGGTCCGGGACGATTCTGGCCACCTCGGAGTGACCAGCAGCGACATTGTGGGTGCGGCCATCCCCATTGCATCGGCGATTGCCGACCAGCACTCCTCCCTGTTCGCGCAGGGTTGCATCGAGCCGGGCATGGTCAAGTGCACCCATGGCACAGGCACCTTCTTGGACATGACCATCGGGTCCA
>JBKEBC010000074.1:0-79372 GCA_047972965.1 Beutenbergiaceae bacterium
CTCACCTCGCGCGGGCTGCGCAGCCTGCCCACGCCGAAGAGGCCGGCGAAGCCGCTGGCGGTGTCCACCATCCATCGGCTCCTGACCAACCCGTACTACAAGGGCGATGTCATCTACCGAGGCACCCGCTACAAGGGCAACCACTCGGCGCTCGTTCCTGCCGAAGTCTGGTACCAGGTCCAGTCCGTGCTCACCGCGCACCAGTGCGCAGTCGAGGCAACCCAAGTTCACGGACACTACCTCAAAGGCACCATCCACTGCGGCCAGTGCGGCTCCCGACTCATCGTCTCCAACGCGAAGAACCGCCACGGCAACGTCTACTGCTACTTCGTATGCTCCGGCCGGCACTCCAAGCGCACCGACTGCACGCGCCAGGCGATGCTCATCGAAGACGTCGAGAAACTCGTCGCGGACTACTACACCCGCGTCCAGATCACGCCCGCGCAGCAGGACGCGCTCGCGGGGATGCTCCACCACGAGTTCGACCGGCTCATGGCCGCCGAAACCGAAGAACTGGAACGCCTCACCACCAACCGCGACCGGCTCGAAAGCGAGCAGGACCGGCTCATGCAGGCGCACTACGCCGATGCGATCCCGCTGTCCGTACTCAAACGCGAGCAAGACCGGATCGTCGCCGAACTCGACCAAGTGACCCGTCGCATCGACGCACACTTCGGCGACTACGCCGATGCCCGCGCCCACCTCGACGATGCGCTCGGACTGCTCGCCAACTGCGCCGACATCTACCTCAGGTGCGACGACACGAACCGGCGACTGTGCAACCAGGCGTTCTTCACGAAGGTCTTCATCGACGAGGACAACGAGCTGCGCGTCGAGCACAACCGGCCCTTCGAGATGCTCCTCGATCCGCAGGTCAGCGCCAACGCCCTGACCTGGGCCGCAGACGTGAACAAGGCCCGAACCTCGGCCAGCGTTTCCGTTGGCAAGGGTTCGAGCCTTGTGCGTGGGGTGGAGCTAGGGGGATTCGAACCCCCGACCTTCTCATTGCGAACGAGACGCGCTACCAACTGCGCCATAGCCCCAGGCCGGAGCTAAATTCTAACACCGGCTCCGAGCCGCGAGCGCTCAGCTGACGCGGCGCCGACGGGCCAGTACCTCTTGGACATCGATGGCTGAGTCAACGTCGTTGATGTCCTCGCGTTCAACCGATTCTGGCGTGGTCTGCGGACCAGCCTCGACCACTGGCTCCAGTGTCTGCGTGTCCGCCTCACTGGACGCCACCTGCACCTGTCGCCGCGGCGCAGCGGGCTTCAACGTGTAGGCCGGAGGCGGCACCGGTACTGGGGTCCAGGCAGAATCCGACGAGCTCTCTGCCTCGGTTGTGGCTTCTGGAATCGGGGCGGTGATCAAAGCGGCTGGATCCACATCCATTCGTAAGGCAGATCCCCGCTGGCTGCGGTCTTCAGTGCGGGTTCGGGCTGCCGCAATGGCCTCGTTGACCTCGACGGCCCAGCGGCCTTCAGCCTGCCGACCAGCGACCGCCGCTCGCTGACCCAGCACCACCACACCCATCAGCGCGGCCGTCACCAACGATGCTGCGACCACCGACCAGGACGCCAGCGCCACACCAACCCAGCAGCCGATAGCAGCCACAGTCAGAAGGGCTGTGATGAGCAGTCGGCGGCGGGCGGCAGCGGCACGCCGACTTGAGGCGGCTGCCCGGGCCGCTCGGATGGCGGCGAGCCGCCTGGCTGAGTACGCATCGAGTTGCAGATCGCGGGACGTCATGTGCCTCTCCTGGAGCAGCCGTGGATGGCCAGATTCTCGCCCGGTTCCGCTGGCAGGTGCGGCCTCGCGTTGACCCGCCGTCGCGACGATCCTCAGGTCGCTGGAGAATCGGTCATCAACCCGGGAGTCGACCACCAGTTGCCGCGAGCGCACGGCAGCGGGGACGATGTAGGCGAACAGCAGAACTCCGATACCGACCAGAACCCAACCGGCAACATCATTCACAATGACGACGGTAGGTGCGCGATCGGTCAACGAGGCGCTACTGCCCCGGCGTGTCGGCGCCTCCGAGCGTACGCCCGGCCAATCGGGCCACCAAACCCGCCCCCACATCCTCACGGGTCAGGGCGAAACTCAGGTGATCGCACCAACGGCCATCGATGTGCAAATACCGCTTGCGTAATCCCTCTTCCCGAAAACCTAGCTTGGCCACTACCCGCAGACTCGCCTGATTCTCGGGCCGGATGTTGACCTCCACCCGATGCAATCCGAGCTCGAAGAAGCAGAAATCGCTGGCGAGCGCGACGGCGCGGGGAATGTAGCCCCGGCCAGCGAGATGTTCTGATATCCAGTAGCCGATCGCGGCGCTACACAACGATCCCATCGTCACCGAGGACACCGTCAGGTGACCGATAAGGTCACCCGCCAGCACCACCGCGAATCCGTAGTCGGTTCCGGTCCGAGCCGCACGGGCCTGCTGCCGCACATATTGCCGGTAGGTAGGGCGCCCACCCGCCGGATCTGCCGTGGTGGCCTCCCAGGGGGTGAGCCAGTGCTCATTTGCTCGCCGAAGGCGATCCCACGCATCGGCGTCGGCATAGCGAAGTGGGCGCAGCGTCACCACCCCGTCGCTGAGTTCCACGGGTAGCACCCTAGTGGGGCAGTGGCCGTCAGGGTGAAAACGCTAACTCTGAACTGGCATTCCACGCCACAGTAAGAGAAGGTGGAGACATGTGGTCAGTGACGTCACTACTTGCCGCCGACCCGACCGTGGAGACCGAGGACGCAAAAACGTTACTCCGGGAGGCGATACGGCACCATCGCGATAGTCGCGGGTCCCGGGAACGCCAGCAGGCGGGTGTCGCAATCGCGCAGCGTGCCGCCGAGATCGTCTCCGACGCTGGTTGCGTCGCCAGCTATGCCTCCCGGCCCAGCGAACCGGGCACCGGGCCGCTCATGGACCACTTGCACAACCACAACATTCAGGTGCTGCTCCCCATGCTCGGCCCCGGGCTCAGCCGGGACTGGGCGCTACACAACCCTGGGGAACCGCTGGAGGTTCGCGCACCGGGGCGGCCCCCGGACCCAGCAGGCCCAGGCTTGGGTGTCACCGCACTACAGCGGGCGGACGTGATCTTTGCCCCAGCGCTAGCAGTCGACCGTACTGGTGTTCGCTTGGGGCAAGGTGGGGGCTGGTACGACCGGGTGCTGGAGCATCGCCGTCCTGACGCACCCGTGATCGCTGTGATCTTCGACGACGAGGTCGCCGATGGGGACCTCCCGCGTGCGCCGCATGACCGGCAGGTCGATGGGATCCTGTCACCGTCAGGCTGGTGGTTTGTTGGAGAACAGGAACCGGAGAGCGCCTAAAGGCTGCGCGAGCACCCTGCCACAGCAGCAGAGTCCAGTTTCGGCGACCAGCCTGCCAATAACAGCAGGGTCCACTTTCGGCGACCACCCTGCCCTGCCAAGCCAGATCCACGTGATGTGGCCGGTGCCTATCCGGGCGGCACCAATGTCAGCGTGTCCTCTGCACCTTCGGCAATGGCGTCCGGGGTAAACGCCCACCTAAACGTCTCACCTTGTGACCACGCTTGGAACTGGTCACGGTAGTGCGGCGACAACGGGTGACCGGAGTTGCCGGTCATCTGCACCCAGGTGGAATTGTCCCAATCGGAGACATCCACCACGAACCGGGCGGACGGCACCCAGTTCACCGAGAAGTCCGGGAACCCATCTTCCCAGGACGAAGCGTCCCAGCCGTTGGCGTTGACGATTCCGCCACCTCCCGGCACCCCGGCCTCATCGCCGTTGACCAAACTTCGCACCACCCATGGCAGCGACTCGCCACCCAGCACTGCATGCTCCGGTGCCGCGACATGCAGCGCCCCCCAGGTCCATTCATGGGGGTCTTTGCCCAACAGCACCGTGAGCTGATTGCGGGCCGCGGTCAGCGCTTCCACCAGGATTTGGTCACGCTGTTCCACCACTGTCAATGTGGCCCGATCGTCCCACCACAGGTTCTCTGGCTCCTCAAGCAACGTGGTTATCGCTGCGAGCCACTGGGTTCCACCACGTGGATGAGACTGTTCGGGCACTTGATCCCAGAACGTCAGGCGCAGCAGATTAGTCCACACAGCCGCAAAATAGGCAGCCGCCGCGGAATCGGCGTCAGCGCGCATATCCCAGTCGGCAAACAGATCGACCGCATCCTGGACGAAGTCGTCACTGACGGCGACCTCCTGCAGCACCGGGACCAGCACCCGAGCGTACGGGTCGGCATCGATCAGCTGGATCCGGGTCATATCGGTGACGGTGAACGGTTGACCGGCCTCGATCTGACGTTCGAGCGCCTCTCGAATTTCTTGCGATCGATACCCGTAGGCAAAGTCGCGGCCTAAGAACGGTGGCAACGAAGGCGTGATGACGGCCTGGTTGGCTGCCACGATGAATCCTTCGTCAGGGTTGAGCACATGTGGCATATCGGCCGCATCGACATACCCCTGCCAGTCGTAGGCCGAGTCCCACCCGGGCCGGGGCCAGGTGCCATCAGAGGGCACCACAGCTTCGGAGACCGCCTGCCGGATCGGCACCAAACCAGGAGCCTGGTAGCCAATGTCGCCGTCGGTCGTGGCAAACACAATGTTCTGGGTGGGAGCTTCGAACGCCGCAGCCGCGGCAGCAATGTCCTGCGCGTCCTGGGCCTGGTTAAGCATGAAGATGGCATCCGCGGTCCGTCCCGGGGTCAACGCCGTCCACTGCAACGCAACCGCGAAGCCATTGACGCCGGACAACGGCCGGTCATCTGGTAGTGGCGCGGCGGCAGCGTTCCTCGTCGAGGTCAGCACGTCGGAGATAATCGGCCCATGACCGGTGGAGCGGATCACGATGGTTTCATCTGGGCCACCGTTGACGGCGATGGTTTCGGTCCGTTGCAGTAGCGGCGCGCGCTGGCCGTCGTAGAGGAAGGTGTCGTCGGGGTAGATACGTTCCAGGAAGAAGTCAGCGGCATCCGAGTTCATATTGCTGAATCCCCAGCTCAATTGCTCGTTGTGGCCGATGACCACACCAGGCATGCCCGCAAAGCTGACTCCCGCGACGTCGAAATCACAATCGGCGGTGCGCTCGGTGCACCGCAACCCGTTCTGGTACCAGATGCCTGGCTGCGAAAGCCCCAGGTGCGGATCATTAGCCAGTAACGGCAGCCCCGACTCGGTGTGCTCCCCCGAGACCACCCAGGCATTGGAACCGATACCATCCCCAGATCCCAAAAGGGAGGGAATCGCATCGAGCGCCGTGATCACGTCGGTCATCGCGTCAGCGCTGAGGGCATCGGTGAACTCCGGTGCTGCGCCCTGTGACTGGGCCCCATCAGCGGTGTTTTCCAGTTCTGACTGGGATGAGTCCGTGTGAGCCGCGATCTGCTCGGGCGTCGGAAGAATGGGCAGGTTCTGATCGCCTGGGTAGGGCGGATAGATCGTGTTCACCATGGTGAGCGCAGTATCGGCACCATAGCCTTGCGCTTGACCATAGATCGCTGCCCGGCCTAGCTCCTGCCCATAGTTGGCCACCAGATCCCAGGCCATCGCTTTCAGCCAGGCCAACGAATCGATGGGATCCCAGGGTTCGACGTCGGCCACCTCGACCTGGATACCCAAGACCGTGTACTCCAGTCCAAGCTGGCCCGGCGCCCGCGATTCAATGTAGGCATTGACGCCATCGGCATAGGCCTGCAGATAGCTACGGGTGGTTGGGTTCAGCAGCTGCCATTCCTGCTCGGCAACGGTCCGCCAGCCCAGGGTTCGAACGGCGCGGTCTGCTTCCAGCCCGGCAGGTCCTACCAGTTCCGACAACCGACCAGCAGTCAGGTGCCGCCGGTAGTCCATCTCAAAGAACCGGTCCTGCGCGTGCACATATCCCTGAGCGAGGAAAAGGTCGTGGTTGGTAGTCGCGGAAATCTGCGGAATTCCTCGCTCGTCCCGTATCACTTGCACCCGGCCATCGAGCCCGGCGGCCCGGAACTCGCCAGCGTAATCGGGCAGGGCTCGACGCGAGACCGTGAAGATCGTGGCGGCACTGACCAGCAATAACACCACCAGCACAGCGGCCACCGCGAATCCGATTCGTCGCCACCAGGACTTCGTCTGCACGTATGTGAGACTAACGGGCCTGCCCGCGGGACGTAGAATCGCCACTCGTGCCCACCTATTCCTATGCCTGCACCGACTGCGGGCACCAGTTCGACATCTACCAGTCCTTCACTGAGGAGGCGCTGCAACAGTGCCCCGAATGTGGAGGAGCCTTGCGCAAGCAGTTCGGCAATGTCGCAGTGGTGTTCAAAGGGTCGGGGTTCTATCGCAACGATGCACGCAACACCAAGTCCAGCTCCGACTCCACCTCCAGCAAGAGCGGCAGTTCGGGTAACTCAGATTCTGAGAAGCCATCGAGCACCACCAAGAACGCCAACAGCTCGTCCTCGGATAGCACGCCCAGCAGCTCTTCGTCGAGTGGGGACAAGTCCAAAGGCACGTCCGCGAACAACGCGGCCAAACCTGCGAAACCTGCCTCCTGATCCACAGGAAGCCGCGGCGGTGGATTCGGGTCCACAAGTGCCGTGGGGCCGCGCCATGAGCTATCCCGCAGTGATCTAGCGTCCCACTCATGGTGCTGACTTTGCGCACAACGCTATGGCGATTCCGGTGGTTCGTGGTGGCCGCCTGCTTGGCCTTGACGGCCTGGCTGGTCATAACCGAGCTGCGTCCCCCACCCGCAACCACCACCGCCGTGACCGTGGCATCTCAGGCGTTAGCAGCCGGTCATATTCTGACCGCAGATGACGTCCGCACCACATACCTCCCGACCGCCCCCGAGCACATGCTTAGCCTGGAGGCGGCGGTCGGTGCCAGTCTCACTGTCGCGGTACCCGAAGGATTCCCGCTCATTGAGACGATGGTGCTTGGCCCCGGGCTCAGCGACGCAGCACCCGGCGATTGGGTGGTGGCCGGGGTTGTGTTAGCCGATCCGGTCGCGGCCCAGCTCTTCCGGGTCGGGGATCGTGTCGATCTCTACATGCCGCCCACCAGCCCGGGTGGGCGCGCCGAACTCGTCACCTCCCAGGCGCTGATCCTGGCGCTACCTGCTGCGGTAGCGCCGGGCCAGATGTGGGGCACCACCACCGGATCTGAGCAAACCGTACTCGTTGTCGCGGTTGCTCCAGGCGCCATCTCCAAGGTTCTTGGGGCGACCAGCCTAGGGCCGATGCAGGCAGTACTATCCAGCTAACGCTCCGGTACCCGCCGTCAAACGGGAGAGGGCAGGTACCGGAAGGCGCTTAGCGCTGCTTCTTGAGCAGGTCGCGGATTTCGGTGAGCAACTCTGCTTCGGTGGGCTCGGGCTCGTCGTCGGTGACGCCCTTGAGCTTCTTCATCCGTTCGGTGTAAGCATTCATCGGCAGAACGAACACGAAGTAGACCACCAGGGCAGTGATCAGGAACACGATCAGCGCGTTGAGGATGACGCCTAAATCAAGAAAGGTTGGGTCGACGCCGTCAACGGTGTCACCGGCTCGTAGGTCAATACCTAGCCCAGCGGCATCGACGCTGCCAAACACTGCCAGGATGGGCTGGACGATAGCCGATACAAACGTATCGACGACGGCCGCGAACGCTGAACCGATCACCACAGCAATCGCCAATTCGATGACGTTGCCACGCAGAATAAATTCCTTGAACCCCTTGATCACGGGGAACCTCCGATTGCGGTAGAAGTGCGCGCTGAGATATCCGCGCCATGCCCGATAGAGGCTACTAGGGTTAGGCCCAGTGTGGAGGTCGTTCCTGCAGCAGCCGCTCATCTCGATTGTCGGTGTCAGTACCCCAGGAACGGTCGTCATCCTCCCAGGCGCGTTGGAAATCGACCCCTTGCTCCGTCCCGGAACGGGTAGCACGACGTGGACGCCGACGGCGCACATCCTCACCCGTGTTGTTCGATCGCTGACCGATGTCCGCCTCATGCTGGCGCGCTCGCCGCTCAGCGCGATGGCGAGGGGACGCGCGGTTCGAACCAGTTTCGGCGACTGAACTATCGGCAGGGCGTGGACCATTTTCCAGCTCTGCGGGCAGGGTAAAAAGCGTTTGCTCACTCTCGTCGACCCGCTGCTGCGACGACGGGACCTGCACCATCGAATCTGTAGCGGGCAGATTCTGGGGGCTAGTGGTCGGCCCGGCACCGGGCTCTACCTCCCACATGCTGCCTGCTTCGGGCGATTCTGCTGGGCCAGCCGCTGCGGTGTCGGGTTCTGGTTCTGGTTCTGGTTCTGGTTCCAGGCTCATGGCTGCCTCGGCCCCCTCGGAGCCGGGATCGTGCTCAGCTGGGGAGCTGACCGCATCAGGCGCCAAGCTCTGCGGCAACCCGGAATCCTCATCCCCGATCTCAAGGACCTCCGGGGGAGTCGGAGATCCATCGGCATCACCCTCCCCTGCCCGCCGCTGCTGCACGATGGCCTCAACCAGCGCCTGTATCTTCTCCGCTTCCCCTTGCGGATCCATGAAGAGCGCTGTTGAGAACACCATCTTGACGTGCCAACCCCGGTTCTCCAACCGCTGCAGCCAGTGGCGATCACGGCGCCGCAAGCTCGGTTCGGCGACGTATTCTGCATCGTCGGTCAGCAATGCCAGCAGCAACTCGCCTGGAAGGTCGCGGTGCCCGATAGCCAACGGCAATCGGACACCACTAGCGGGGCCATATCGGTGGACAACAGTCAATCCAAGACGCTCCAACCGCTCCGAGAGGTCCCAGAGGAGACGGTCCGGCTCCAGCTCGCCCGCTATGGCGTCGCTGGCCACCCCAGACTGCGCAAACTCCAGCAGATCGCGTAGTGTCGCCGCACCTGAGGTGCGCAGCCTCGCGGGATCAAGATCCTCCGCAGCCAGGCAACTCACCACCGTGAGCCGGTGTCGGCAGGCGTCCAGCGCATCGACGACAAAAGCAGCACCATGTGGTCCGCTCAGCGCACCAAATTGATACAGCACTCGACCATGCGGCGTCTTGCCAAACCCAACACTGAGGATGATCGCGTCTCGTCGCAGGCCCGCCACCGATTCGATATCGACAACCGTGAACGGTTCGGGTCGCTGCGGATCGAAGAACGCGGCAACGCTGGCTCCAGCCGCCGTCGACAACACTGCTTCCCGGATCCGGTCGGCGTGATGGGCGTTGAGCGCAATCACTGCCAGTGAACTATCCGGATGGGTCAGCGCATGGTCGATCACCAGGTCAACCACCCGGTCCACCTCTACCTGCACGCTCTCGATCGCTGCTCCGCCCGGGCCTGGCATTCCGGTTCCCTCAACCAGTTCCAGGCCGATGCGGGCAGCCCGCGGCGGGGCGGGCACCGGGTCGATGACATCCCCATAACCATGCGCTGCCAGGAAGCCGGCAATCTCGGCGTCCAGGTCCAGCCGGTCCCCGGCAAGTTCCACCTGCGGCAACAGGGACCTCACCTGGTCGATGAGTCCCGCGCCGCCACGTCGGGTGTCCCCCACGATCACGACCTGCGCGCCCCGGGAGATCGCCGCGATCGCCTGTTCGATGGGGACGTGCTGCACGGCGTCAAGGATGACCAGATCGATCTGCTGTTCGGTATCGATCACCTGCGGCACCAACATCGGCGGCACGATCCACACCGGTCGCGGTGCTGCCACCACCGGGCCGAATCGCAGCTGTAGCTCTCGCAGGTCGGTTTCACCGGCGCGCACAGCACGGTAGAAGCCCTGGGCGGCGGACTTGTCTGCTGCGATCGCGGCCCGAACGTGAGCGGCGACCTGGGCGAGCAACGGCTCCCGCAGCGATTCCACCTGGGCCAGGTCCAGATCTCGGAGCTGCTGTGCCGCAGTATCGAGGGAATTGGCATCCAAACCCACAAACGCCGGGTCGGTACGCAACACCTGCTCCAGCACACTCGACCACCACGCTAGATCAAATTCCGCACCGACCAAGTGGGTGGGAACCCGCCGGGCCGTCAGATCCTCAATCAGTGGACCGAGCCCAAGCCTTGCCAGTGCACCGAGCGAACCGGCCCGTTCGGGTAGCTGATGCAGTGCGGCGTCATCATCGCCAAGCTGGCGTAGCCGATCCACAAGCTCAGCCAACGGCACATCCCGTAGGTCCGCCACGTTCATCGACTCCGACAGCACCGATTGCAGCGGCTCGATATCGGCCTGCACCTCTTCCTCGGTCGCCACGATGTCCGGCATGGCCTCGGGTAGGCGCGGCCAGCCCCCGCCCGCGCAGTGGTGCCGCCACACCTCCCGCCGCTCCTGCACGGCTTCAAGTTCGGCATGGAGGTCGGGCACGACCACCCCGGGGCGCACCAAGTCCTTCGCCTGTCGGCGCAGTCGTCGTCGGACCGTCCAGGAGAGCGAGACCCCGTGACTGGAGCGCCAGTTTCGGCTCGCACAGGCCGCCGCCATATCAGCGGCGCTACGTTCAAAGATTCCGGGCAGGAACAGGTCCAACGAGGCGCGGATACCTTCCAGGAGCTCCAGTTGCTGCGACCACTGACGCAACGTGGTCGCTTCATCAAGGCCGGTCTGGGCGGCAGCGGCCTGAACCTGATGCTGCAGCGTCTGCATCCGGGCAGACAACCGCCGGACCACGGCAAGAGCCTGATTGGCATGATCGGAATCGGTCAGAACCGCGCCATACCAAGGGGTATCGGCCGCCCGAAGTTGAAAGGCCCCCAGCGCTGCTGCTCGAGCCAATTCCTCCCGGGCGCACTGACGCTCCGAATCAGACATCCGCACGGCGGCCGGATCGAGCTGAGCCTGGGTCCGTGGGCCCGGACGGGTCGAGGTCAGTTGAGCTAGCTCTTGCATCGCCCGATAGGCGGAGGCGCCCCAGGGTGCGCGCTCAGAATGCAGGGCCGACACAAAATTCGCCAGTGCAGCACGTGCCTGCGTGAGTTGCCCACGCATGGCGTCATGGCTATCGATGGCTCGCTCTGGTGCATCCAGCCCATCGATCAGCCGCCGCGCCGCCGCCGTACGCCAATTGCTATCGCTACCAAGATCAAGGACGAGCCCTTGCGATCCGGTGGCGGTCATGCTCGCCAGCAAAGATTCCCCGGCCCGCTTGGTTCCGGGCACGTAGAGCACCCGCTTGCCGGTGGCTGCCGCCTGGGCTACCACTGCCGCGACCGTGCCCGGCACGTCAGCACCCGGCGGAGCGTCGACCAGAAGGTGGGAACCACTAGCAACCGCCGCGAGCACCAGATGCTGCCCGGCGTCAAGGTCACCGATGCCCGGCTCAGCCACCGGGTCGGGATCGGCCGGTTCTCGCGTCGGCAACGTGCTGGCAAGCCGTTGCGCGGCCCCAGTCTGACCAGCCAATGCCGCCACCACGGGGTGTCGGGCAAGACGGGCGGGGTCCAGGTCCTCCGCTAGGGCCTGCCCGGGGTGGACGAACGCCCCCAGCACAATGCGGGATTCCAGGTGAAAGCCCGGGACCATCGACGCCGCCTGCGCCAGCTGTGCCAGGGCCGGTGCCGGGGTAAAGCCGTGCGGGTCGTTGGATGCCTCGATCAGCGACTGCGCATCCACGCGCACGCCGTGCACAGAGAGTGCTCGCAGGAGTTCCGGGTTGACCTCTACTTCTGGCTTAAGTTCAAGGTATACCTCGGCATCAACCGGGTCGGTGGCGATGGTGACCGGTCGCAGCAGTACCGGCAGCTGCAGGCGTTGCGGGTGCTGTGCCCCGCCAGCGGTATCACGATGTCCGCGTGACTCAGCGTCGCCGTCCCAGGTAGCCACGCCAACCGCAACGTAGGTAGGAGCGAATCCGTAGCGTTGCGCCAGATCGTCGGTGCGCGCACCCACGATGCGGGCCTGTCGGCGGACCTGGGTCAGCGCCGATCCCTCCCGGGCCAGGTTGCTGAGCTTGGTCTGCCGACCGGCGTACAACTGTGCGATGCCGCCAGGATGGGCGCCGGTCAGGTCGACCAGCGCATCTCCGAGTCCAGCGAGGTCGAAGAGTGCGCTCTCCCCTGCAAGTTCCGACAATCGAGCCTTCCAGATGGCAACCGCGGAGGCAAGCGCGGCGTCGAACGCTGGCTCCGTACCCGCATCGGGATTGGCCGGCGGGTTCTGTACCACGGCGGGCTCAGGCGGGTCCGCAGGCTGCGGACGACGGGGACGCTGCCGACGGAACGAACTCACCGTTCCACGCTAGACGCCCGAGTGCACTATCGCGCTGATGACGCGCCCCAGAACCCAAACTTAGATGGTGATGCGCGCCGCGCAGGGGGGGAGGCGGCGCGCATCACCGCGCAACAGTCTGGTGGTAGTTGGCAAAATGTGCAAACAGCCTCTCCGAACACGCCGCACTTCATCGGTCGGCGGTGGGCGTGTCGGCCTATCGAGCCTCAGAAAGTCCGTTCGCATGCGGGTAGAGGCAACACCACAGGCCCCTACGCGGGGCAGGCCAGGAGCCTCAGCCCATAGCGGTCGCTATCGATCAGCTCGGTCTCGGTGCCCCACGGCGACATGATGCCGTGCTCGTTGTCGTTATGGCCCACACCGACTGCGTGAGCCAGTTCATGCAGCAGAACGGCTTGCCCAAGATCTGTGGTGGGATCCGTGAACGGATGGTCCCCGAGCATCACTACCCGACCGGCCGTGATGGCCTGGCCCGACGTCTGGAAATTGGCCAAACCGACGGCATCATAGGTGTCTAGATTCATGTCCTCAACCTGAGCTCCATCGCTATCGACGTATCGGACGGTGATGTGCCCGCGCACCCACCGATTATTGGACTGCCGTGGCTGCGCAGGGCCAGCCACCATCTCTAGACCGGTGACCTCGACCAACCGCGCGAGGGCACCTGCGATCGCTTCATCGCCACCAGTCGGCGCGGGGCCGATGCGGGTGACCGTAATCGTTTGGTCACATGGCCACCGCACAATGTCATCGAGATCACTCAGCAGGGTCCAGTCACTACCCATCACCATCGGATGCGGCGCACGAGCACTCGCGTAGGCCGAACCCGCCGTGTACACCGGTGCCGGACCGATCAATCCGGCTATCGCAACATCGACTCCTAGTACGAGGGCCACCACCAGGGCCCACGTCTGCACCGCTCGCATAACTAGATCCCCCCATCGCGTCGAAGAACACGAACCGCCCCCAGGGCCCACGCCGCCAGCTCTCGCACAACCACGTCTGCCGACGGTTCAACGGTAACCGCGGATGAGGCTGACGTTGACGTCAGAACTACCCATCACGCCCTCGAGCTAGCCGGAAACACCGTGAATCCGCAGCCCCTTGGTTCTTGGACGAAGGATCGCAGGATCCGCCAGGAGGTTTGCCGGTATAGCGCGGAGCGCGGCGGCCCGCCCTGCCAGGTCGTGATTGGGAGCCCAAGTCGTGATTCGCGCATCACGACTTGGGCTCCCAATCACGACTTCGCCCCCCAGTCACGCTTCGAGCACGGCTAGCACAGCAATGACGGCACTTGGCCTATTGAACCCGCGTGCCCCCGGCGCGATTCGAACGCGCGACCTACCGCTTAGGAGGCGGTTGCTCTATCCCCTGAGCTACGGGGGCGGGACCGGTGTTCTCCGGCCGAACCATCTTGACAGGTCGCGCACCGGAATGACGCATCTAGCTTACGTGGCCCAGGGAGCCAATGGCGGCACCTCGTCCTGGGCCCGCGTGGGGACGACCATCACCGGGCAAGAACTGTGATGCAGCAAGGCCTGTGACGTCGACCCCATCAGCATCCCCGCGAAGCCACCCCGGCCACGGGAACCGACTACCACCAGGTCGACCGCGGTGGAAAATTCTGCCAGCAGGGCGGCACCAGTGCCGTCCAGGGCATGGCGCCGAACCTGCAGCTGGCGTCCCTCCAAGGCCTGCTCGACGGTCACATCGAGCCCAGATTGTGCATCCGCCAGCACCGTCTCCAGGTCACCACTGCCTGGCAACCAGCCCAACAGCCCAGCACCAACCCCGACCGGAACTGCGGTCACGGCAGTCAGCTGCGCGCCCCACAACTCTGCCTCGTCAATCGCCCAGGCCAGGGCGCCCGTGGCCGAGTCGGAACCATCCACACCCACCACGATGCGTCGTACCTGCGCCGGTTGCGCGACCCCCGAAGGCACCACCACCGTGGGGCAGTGTGCATGCGCGGGCAACGCTGAAGAGACGGTACCCAGAATCCGCTCAGCGAAACCGCTACCACCACGGGTACCGACGACGGCAAGGCGAGCCGACGCCGATTCCTCCACTAGCACCCCCGCCGGGTCACCGGTCAACAACTCCGTACTTACCGTCACCGAGGAGCCAGCGACCCGCAGGACGGCCTCATCCAGGACGGCTTGCGCGCCCTCACGGATCGCGGAGTCATCCAAGGTCACGTAGCCGCCGTCGAGTGAGGTCGCCGCGAAGGTCGGGAGCGCATAGGCGCACACGATCCGCAATCCCCAACCAACCTTGCCCGCATGCGCACAGGCCCAATCAAGCGCCCGCAGACTCGCGGCTGACCCATCGACTCCTGCCATGACAACCGCTTCGTGAGCCATGACTAATCCACCCCCATCGCTTGGGTTCTTCTTGACTATTCTGCCTCATGACCTCGCGTGAGCACAGACCCCGTCAGCAGCAGGCGGGTCTACGCCAACTCAGAGGTGGGCAGATACGTGAAAGCGGCCCACGCCAGTTCGACGTGAGCCGCTTCCAGAAGCTACGGGTGGTCTCAGCCGACCCGAATGAACACCGGGTTCGACAGGTAGATCGGACCTTCGTAGAGGGCCGTTCCAGGGCGCCGGGCTGCGATGTGGTTGCCGTTACCGGTGTAGATACCGATGTGCCCAGGTGCCCACAACAGGTCACCGGGCTGGGCTTCAGCAGCAGAGACAACCGTTCCTGCATAGCGCTGAGCGGATGAGGTACGCGGCAAGCTGATACCGAGCTGAGCGTAGACATAGGAGGTAAATCCGGAGCAGTCAAAACCGCCGGGGGCCGCACCGCCATAGACGTAAGGCGTGCCGATGTAGCGACGAGCGATGTCCACGATTGCGGATCCGCTCGCTCCCTGCGCTGGCGCGGCGACCGCAGGAGCCGACGAGGTGGACGAACCACCTGAACTCGATGTCGTCGGCGCTGGGCTGCGCACTGGGGGCGGCGGGGGCGGTGGTGGTGGTGGTGGCTCCGAGGTAACGTCCGCGACGACGAATGACCATTCGGCGTCAGCCGCGACCGTGATGGTCGGAGAAGTTGCAGCCCCATCGGAGGCCGTGAGGTTGGCCATCGGTGCCACGTGGCGAGACAGGTCAACCTCGCCGGGGGCGGCCAATGATGCCGACGCCGTCAGTGCCAGCACCACGCCAGAGGACGCGGCAGCTGCGGCAGCGCGTCGGGTATTGGGGCCAGTGAGTGCGGCGCCAACCGTGGTCAGCGGTGTGTGTGGTCGGGTCGCTGCGCGATGTCTCGCGGTTGCGGTCTTAGACACGTAGAGCCTCTCCATACGCCTGCGAAGTGAGCTGTCGGGTTCGGGTGGGAGTTTCACCCGGTCGGTATGAGCAGGTCAGGCTGCTCGCGCGACTTCACCCCAAGGTGCCGGAGCACCGAAGGTGGTTCCCCCGCCCCTGTCCTAGGTTGTACGGCTTCGTTCCGGTGACAGGGCTAGGCGCCCGGATCGAAGACTCGACTGAAGGGTGTTTCCGTCGAGTGAATGCCACGCTACCTGCACTTCTGGCAAATGTCACGTTCAGGTCACGAGCGAGCGGGTGAGGTTAATCACGCACCCGTTCCTGACCCCGCTGCGCCGGTCCGGACGAAGATGTGCTTGGCGATGTCGTCACTGACTTCCAACTCAGTGGCGGCACCCTCGACACCAATGATCACCTCGGCATCATCACGCCTGACCTGGACAGCCACGCCTGGGCCTATTCCCAGGCCCTCCATCTGAGCCAGCAGTTCAACATCGACCTGCAGCGGCTCCCCCAGCCGGATCAACCTCGCCTGGCGTGGCTGCGGCTGCGCTATCGCCGCTAAGTTCTCGACTGCCAGATCTTGCGATTGCGGCATTCCCAATTCCGCCAGTCCGGGAATGGGGTTGCCGTACGGATCGTGGGTGGGCTGACCCAGCAGCGTCACTAGCTTCGATTCAACCTGCTCACTCATGACGTGCTCCCAACGGCAGGCTTCCTCATGCACGTGCGGCCAGTCCAGGCCGATCACGTCCACCAGCAGCCGCTCGGCCAGCCGATGCTTGCGCATCACCTGCGTTGCCCGGGCCCGACCCCGTTCGGTCAGTTCCAGGTGCCGGTCGCCGCTGACCATCATCAGACCATCCCGTTCCAGCCGGGCCACCGTCTGCGAGACCGTCGGCCCAGAGTGGCCAAGACGTTCAGCAATCCGGGCCCGCATCGGCAAGATGCCTTCTTCCTGCAACTCGAACACCGCCTTGAGATACATCTCGGCGGTGTCTATGAGATCACTCACGGCAAGCTCCTTGGACCCTCGTCGCTGGCGTCTATCGTTGGCCCAGGGTACTTGTCCGGCTCGAGCGACCCGTAGCCGGTCCAATGGTCGAGCATGGCGCACACAAGTGCGGCCGATCCTGGGATCATGCAGACCATGGGCACCCCAGTCATCCCGCGCCACCTCCTGCCCGCAGACGGTCGGTTCGGTTGCGGGCCGAGTCGCATTCGAGCCGCCCAAGTCCAGGCGCTGGCCGCGGTCGGCACCACTGTGCTGGGCACTTCTCATCGGCAACAGCCGGTACGGCACCTAGTGCAGCGATCCAAAGAAGGGCTTGCTGACCTGCTCGGACTACCGCAGGGCTACCAGATGGTGTTGGGAAGCGGCGGTTCAACGGCATTTTGGGATGCCGCGATCTTTTCGCTGCTGACCGACGGCGCTCAGTTCGCTGCCTGCGGTGAGTTTGGCGCTAAGTTCGCGGCAGCCGCCAGCGCAGCCCCGTTTCTCACCAGCCCCACGCTCATCCGCGCTGAGCCAGGTCAGCAGGCTATCCCCCAACCGGCTGACGGCACCACCAGCTACGCCTGGGCGCACAACGAAACCTCCACCGGCGTCCTCACCGAGGTCCGCCGTCCCGATGATTCCGATGCCCTGGTCATCATCGATGGCACGTCGGCGGCCGGTGGCACCCGGATCGAGCTCGAGCAGTGCGATGTCTACTACTTCGCTCCGCAGAAGGCGCTGAGCTCCGATGGTGGGCTGTGGTTCGCGGCCATGTCACCAGCCGCCCTGGCACGCATTGAGCAATTGCGCACGCGCTGGATTCCGCCCACGCTGTCGTTGCACGACGCCGTTGCCAGCTCAGCCAAGAACGAGACCATCAACACCCCGGCCATCGCAACCCTGGTGCTGCTGGCCGAGCAAGTCGAATGGCTGCTCGATCAAGGCGGCCTGAGTTGGGCTGCCGCCCGCACGGCTGCCTCTGCCGAGATCTTGTATCGGTGGGCCGGACAGCGCGAGTGGGCAGATCCGTTCGTTTCCGACCCAGCAGCCAGGTCACCGGTGGTCGGCACCATCGACCTGCACGAGGACATCGACGCGCGAGCGGTAATCGCCACCCTGCGCAGCAATGGGATCGTCGATGTCGACCCCTACCGGAAGCTGGGGCGCAACCAGCTTCGAATTGGGATGTTCCCCTCGACCCCGACAGCCGATGTCGAGGCATTGACCCAATGCATTGACTACGTCATCGAGGACATCGCCAGCCCTGGGCAGCAAGCTTCTTCGCCTGCTCCTGGGTGAGGAAAGACTTACGCCGCTCTCGGCAAATCGGGTACGGCGCGCTGAGGTGCGACAGCTCCTCGGCCTGCCCGCAGGCTCTCGGCCTCCGACAGGTCGTCAGCGGCAAATGGCCGCTGCGATCGCCCCCCTCCAACTGCTGGGGGTCGGTTCGGTCAGGGTGCAACTGCCTCTCCTACCGGAGCAACCGAAAACGATCTAGCGGTGGTTTCGGTGCGTCTCGGTTTCGGTGGTCAGTCTCGGTTGGCCGATGCTCGGATGTGGGAGGTCCGGTGGCTCGATCCCGCGACGCACAGCATGCGACCGTGCCCGACTACGCCTACCATCACAGGGGTGCGCGCCTTCGACCCCCAACACACGCCGCAGTCATTGCGCCCAGCCGGAGTCAACATCAGGGTCCTGTTCCTGCTCGGCACCGCCGGTTGGCTGGGTGCACTCATCATCGCGTTATTGGCGCGCTCGGAGTTCGACCTAGACCCCCGACTAGTTCCGCTATGCCTAGTGGGGACGTTGCTGGGAGTAGCGGGCTACCTGTGGGCTCGGATCCGGCCCTCCAGCGAGGACAACTAGTACCGTGAAAATCCTCGTGCCCACCGTCATCCCCATCGAGTGTGACCTACCCACAGGCGTCACCCGGGTCGACTACGACGTCAACGCCCCGATACCTGACCAGCACCGCGACGCCGAGGCCATCGTGGTCTGGCTCAATCCCGCTGCGCGATTGGCGGCTCTGCCATCGGAGCTTCCGGCACTGCGATGGGTCCAGGCCTTGATGGCCGGAACCGACGCCGTCCATGCGGCGGGTTTTCCCACACACGTACACATCGCCGCCGGTATTGGCTTGCACGACGAGACCGTGGCTGAACACACCCTGGCGCTAGCGCTGGCCGCAGCACGCCGCCTCGATCAGGCGGTGGCAGCACAGGCACAGCACCGGTGGTTGAGCGAACACGGTGGAAACCAAACCGTCAACCGCACCGGGTTCACCACCCTGACCGGAGCCCGGGTGCTCATCTGGGGCTTCGGCAGCATCGGGTCCACCTTGGCTCCCTACCTGCGGATGCTGGGGGCACAGGTCACCGGCGTTGCCCGCACCCCAGGGGTTCGGGATGGCTACCGCATCATCACGACCGCGCAGCTCCAACCGGAGCTGGGCAATACCGACCTGCTCATCAACATCCTGCCCGGCACACCCGCAACCGACAGCATCGTCAATGCCGAGGTCTTCGCCTCGCTCCCCCGTCATGCCTGGTTGATCAATGTCGGCCGTGGCGTCACTGTGGACGAGGACGCCCTGGTGGCCGCGCTAGCCCGCGGAGATATCGCCGGGGCTGCACTTGACGTCTTCCGAACCGAACCGTTGCCTGACGACTCGCCGCTGTGGCACGCACCGAACCTCATCATGACCGCTCACGCCGCTGGTGGCCGCCCGCAGCAGCCCGGCGCGCGAATCGCCGAGAATGTGCGCCGGGACCTGGCCGGCGAGCCGCTGCTAGGGGTGAGCCCCAGCTGAGGTTTCCGCCACGTCAATGCGCACCGAACGCGCCCGGCGTATCGCCGTGCGCAGCACTGATGGTGATGGGTCGGGTAGGTCGTAGAGGTCACGGCTGGGCAGCCTGGCCAGCCACGCCAGCTGCCGCTCATCCAGGACGCTAGAGACCAGCCGCCGGTCACCACCGCATACCACGCCGTCCACGGACCCTTCCCGCAGAATCTTCACCGCATGGTCGGCAACGGCACCAATGAGGTCCTGCGCCTGATTCTGACGACGCCGGGCATATCGTTGTTGAGACCAACCACCTGCCGCGGTGCGCGAGTGGATATGCCGACGGCCAACCTTGGAGGCCATCACCTGCGCACCATCGGTGCAGGCAACGGCGTAGCCCCCACGCCGAACCGCAATGATGCCAAGACGCTGGGGAGGTGCAGCGAGTGCAATCAGGGTGTCGACATCCTGCGCAGCGCGCAGGTCAAACCAAGCATCCAGCCGAGCCGTTGCCCCGTCGGCACCCGACACGCAGGCGCCCGCCACCACGGCACCGCCATGGGTGTGGCTGAAGTCCGCTAGCCAGGCCTGCAACCTGCCAGCCGGGATGTCAATCCGATGCGTCAGGACTGAGCCTGATCTGTGGCGACCACTTCCAGGTCAAGCTCGTCGATCACCGGATCCGACTGCTCCCACTCGTGCCCCCGGCGGGCAATGTCGGTTTCGCTGTGGGCACCACAGCCGTGATCAAAGCTCACGACCTTGCCGTCGTCGGGCGACCACTCATTGACGCACACCCCGAACAGCGTGCCCAGCGGGCCCGCGAGCGGAACGACGAATCCACAGGTGGCGCACTGATCGCCGGCGGCGCGAGTCGTGGCGGTATGCGGACCACGAGACCCGCTGTGCCACCGGGTGGCCGCGGCATCGATCGCCTCCGCGGTCATGATGCGCTCACGATCCAGCCCTAGCTCCCGGATGGCGACCCGGTCTACTTCCGGATCTCCGGTGGCGACATGACCGGGGATCAAGCGCTGATCGTCGGCGATGTAGGGCAATCTGTCGGTAGCGCCTAGATCGCCTGGCGCCAACCGTTGCGACCATGGCAGCCAGGCTTGAGCCAGCAGCGCACCGTCCCCAGGGAGTAGATGCACCTCGCATACCGTGGGCGTCCGTGAACGCAGCACCCGGGTGAGGGTGACACTCCACCGCCAGCCGGAGTAGCCGGGCTGACGGCATTCGAAATCATGGCTCCCGATACGCTCACCTTCCAGGGTGAACCCGAGGTGATCGCCGACGTGCTGTGGGTCCAGATGTTCGACCAGAGCAGATCGGGCAAGCTCGACCGCGCCCTGCAGCACTGTGTCCTTGGGGATGCGTCGCGTCGCGGTTTCCATAGGTCCTAGGCGTCGAACTCGTCGGCGACGGCACGCATGGCCGCAGCCACCTTGGTGGCTTCGGCGCGGTCGGGATAGCGGCCGGCGCGGAGCCGGTTACCGGCCCGGTCCATCAGCTTGATCAGGTCCTCCACGATCGGGACCATATCCTCTGGGCTCTTGCGGTGGCCACGGCTGACCGTGGGTGCCGGATCTAGCACCGTCACCGCGAGAGCCTGCAAACCACGCCTGCCATCGGCAACGCCGAACTCAACCCTGGTTCCAGGTTTCGGTGCCGGAGCACCGGCTGGCATCGCCGATGCGTGCAGGAAAACCTCACCCCCGTCATCGGATGCAATGAATCCGAAGCCGCGGTCGGCGTCAAAAAACTTCACCTTGCCGGTGGGCACAGTTGCCTGCCTGTCGTCGAGATGGCGCGCCAAAGCGCGGGTGGATGGATACCAGCACCATCGTAACGCCCTCGGAGCAGCAATGCAGTTCGCCAGCAACCCGGATCGCTCCATAAGATCGAACGATGGTCAGTAGCAGCTCTGAGTTGGCCACCCAACTACAGCAGGCACCCGACGAATGGCTCGCCGCACTGCTCCGGCTACGGCCCGATCTCAGTTCACCGCCCCCGAGCTCGATATCTGCGCTGACCGAACGAGCCGCCACCCGCGCCTCGGTGGGTAGAGCGGTCAGCACCCTGGACCGTGCGCACCTGGTGGTCTTGGAAGCCTGCCTGGTCCTTGCCCCCACGAGCACACCGGAGTTATCGCGAATGTTGGGGGCACACGTGGATCCGTTGCTCGAAACCTTGCACGATCACGCCCTGCTGCTCGGCGAGCACCATGACGTGGCCCCGCGTGTGGCCGACGTGATCGGCCCCACTCCCCTTGGACTGGGGCCCTCACTGAGCACCCTGGAGCTAACGGCCGCCGAAGGGTGGCCCGTCACCGTCCCGGCACTGGAGCAGGTGCTGTCGAAGGCGCCTCCCGCAGCACTGCGAGTACTTGAGGCCCTGACGTGGGGACCGCCGGTCGGCACTCTGGGTACGGAAATGCCCGCAGCTGCCCGCTGGCTGCTAGACCATCAAGTGCTCTACCGCAGTGCCAGCACCGAGGTGGTCCTACCCCGCGACATCGCCCTGGCTGCACGCCGCGGTCGTCTCACCCGCTCCTTGACGTTGACCCCTCCCACCAGCACCGCACCAGTACGCGAGGCCGCAACCGTTGACGCGGAGGTCGTGGCTGCCGCCACCACGATCCTGCGCCAGCTGGTCGTGCTGCTGCAGAGCTGGAGTGAGGAACCCCGACCAGTATTGCGGCGCGGCGGTGTCGCCGCTCGGGATATCACCGCACTGGCCGAGTTACTCAACTCGGACCAGGCGCACGCAGGGCTGGTGGTGGAACTTGCCAGCATGCTCGGGCTGCTGGGACAGGTCACGACAGACGACGCCACCCTCTGGGCGCCTACCCGGGAGGCAGCGTTCTGGCATGAGCAGCCAGCCAGTCAACGGTGGAGCCAGCTAGCCCATGCCTGGCTCACCTCGACTCGGGTTCCATGGCTGGCAGGCACGCGCACCGACCGAGGCGTCCGGCGAGCCGTGCTGGATCCAGACCTATCCAGGCCGTGGGCAGCACCCCTGCGTCGAGCTTGCCTGGAAGCCATCACAGCATGGCCTGCCGGCTGCGCACCCAGCATCGAACAGGTGCACGACTACCTCGCGTGGCAGCGGCCCCGGGCACTTCCCCCCGCTGACACCGTGGCTGCCGTGCTCGCAGAAGCGCAGATGGTGGGTCTGCTTGGGGCAGGAGCCCTGGCTGACCCCGCACGGCAGGTGCTCGATCACGATGGCGTCGAACCCGCAGCCCAGGCCCTGGCAGCGCTCTATCCTGAGCCCATCTCCGATCTGATCGTGCAGAGTGACCTCACCGGAATCGTTCCCGGCCGCCCCACACCAGAACTGGCAGCGCTGCTGGAGGCATGTGCGGATATCGAGAGCCGCGGCGCCGCCCTGCAAGTCAGGTTCACCTCAGCCTCGGTTGCGCGCGCACTCGAGCACGGATGGTCAGCACCAGATCTGCTAGCCGAACTGACCGAGGCAGCCCTTGGTCCGCTGCCGCAACCGCTGCAGTACCTGGTCACTGATACTGCCCGCCGCAGCCGGCAGGTGCGGATCTCGGCCGCCAGCGCCATTGTCCGCGTCAGTGAACCTCAGCTGGAACAACTGCTTGCAGATCCAGCAATGGCGCATTTGGGCCTGCGGCAGGTGGGCCCCACCACACTGGCCGCAGACGCCTCACCGCTACAAGTGCGCGATGCCTTGCGCAACCCCACCACCAGCGTGGTGCTGGAGAACGCCGCTGGCCAGGCTCTACGGGTCAGTGATGCTCGCTCCTTCGCTGCCCGCCCATTCGCCCCTTCGACCACACCGACCCCTGCACCGGTGGACCCCGAGAAGGCCGTGGCACGCATGCGGGCAGGCGAACGACGCGTCGAGGAACTGCTGGCACAATCGCAGGTCCACACCGCTGACACCGCAGAAATTCTTCGGGCCGCCATCAGTCGAACAAGCACGGTGGAACTGGTCATTGCCGATGCCAGCGGCCGGACTCGAACCCGCCAGGTGCGGCCCCTCGCCCTCGACAATGGGCGGGTCCGGGTGGTGGACCTCGACCATGACAGCGAACTCACCATCGCCCCCCATCGGATCGTGTCAGTACGCCCGATCGGATAGCCCGATGGCCGCTACCTGCCGAGGACGTCATTGAGACTGGCCGCTTGCCAGTGCCTCCATAGCCACGGGTCCACGGTCCACGGGCCACGAGTACGAGGCTCCACGGCAAATTCGAGCCCCACGAGGTTCGGCAATGACGTAAACCCTCGTACTCGCGGCCCAGCTCCCTCCCGCAGCCCAGCACCAATGGCCACGTCATCGCCCGCCATGCTCTGGCAGCCACCACCGACCATGGCCGGGCGGGACGATCTAGGGTGAACCTATGCGGATCGTCAAACGTGAGCATGCCTGCCTCGTCGTCGAGGAAGCCACTGGGGCACTGGTCATCGACCCTGGAAGCTGGACTGCACCGGTGGACGATGTCGAGTCGGTGGCAGCGGTGCTGATCACCCACGAACACGCTGACCATTGGACTCCCGAACACCTATCCGGACTGCGCCGCCGCTTTCCCGATGCCCCCATCTTCGGCCCCGCCGGGGTTGCTGGCGCCGCCCAGGCAGTCACGGTGGTCACGGCAGGGCAAACCGAATCCGTGGGACCGTTCCGGCTGCACTTCTACGGTGGCCAGCACGCCATCATTCACCGGAGCCTCCCGGTGGTTGACAACATCGGGGTCGTGGTCAATGACCGATTCGCCTACGGTGGCGATTCTCTGGTGCCACCGCCCGGGGCAGTCGAGGCCTTGGCCGTCCCTGCTGGTGCACCTTGGCTCAAACTCGGCGACGCCATGGATTACCTGGCCGCCGCCCGCCCAGAACACAGTTTCGCCGTCCATGACGGCGTGCTCTCACCAGCCGGTCTCGATCTAGCGCACAAGCTGCTCGCCAGCGCCGCGGCCACGGTCAGTACCACGCACCACCGCCTAACCCCGGGCGACTATCTTGAGTTGTAACCCGCGACATGCCCCGAGCCGCGGCTGTCATCGCGCCAACTTTCCTCTCACGCCGATCAGCGTGACAATGGTCGGATGCCCGATGGTCCCCTGATCGTTCAGTCCGACAAGACGCTGTTGCTGGAGGTCGACCATTCGCAGTCGGCCGAGTGTCGCCGCGCCATCGCGCCCTTTGCCGAGTTGGAACGCGCACCCGAACACATCCACAGCTACCGCCTGACGCCCCTGGGGCTGTGGAACGCGCGGGCTGCCGGGCATGACGCCGAACAGGTCGTCGATACCTTGATGAGGTTCTCGCGCTACCCAGTCCCGCACGCATTGCTGGTCGATATTGCCGAGACGATGGCACGCTATGGACGGTTGCAGCTGCTCAATCACCCCAGCCACGGCCTGGTCCTGCACGCACTGGACGTGGCGGTGCTGACCGAAGTCGTGCGCTCCAAGCGCACCCAGGGACTGCTGGGCTCGGCCATCGACGACACCACCGTCGTCGTGCATCCAAGTGAACGCGGCCATCTCAAGCAAGTGCTGGTCAAGCTGGGATGGCCTGCCGAAGACCTCGCTGGGTACGTCGACGGCGAGGCGCACACCATCAGGCTCAACACCCAGGACTGGCAACTGCGTCCCTACCAATCCGAGGCTGTCGACACCTTCTGGCACGGCGGCAGCGGTGTGGTGGTGCTGCCGTGTGGTGCCGGCAAGACCATCGTTGGCGCGGCTGCGATGGCTCAAGCCCAGGCGACAACGCTGATATTGGTCACCAACACCGTCAGCGCTCGGCAATGGCGCGACGAACTTCTCCGCCGTACCCATCTGACCGACGACGAAATCGGCGAATACTCCGGGGCCCGCAAGAACATCCGCCCGGTGACCATCGCTACCTACCAGGTACTGACCACCAAGCGCAAAGGTGTCTATACCCATCTGGAGCTCCTCGATGCCCGCGACTGGGGGCTCATCGTGTACGACGAGGTGCATCTGCTGCCGGCGCCGATCTTCCGGATGACCGCTGATCTGCAGGCCCGGCGTCGGCTCGGGTTGACCGCCACCCTGGTCCGGGAAGACGGCCGCGAGGACGAGGTGTTCTCCCTCATCGGCCCCAAACGCTACGACGCCCCGTGGAAGGACATCGAAACGCAGGGCTGGATCGCTCCGGCCGAATGCGTCGAGGTCAGGCTGGACCTGCCCCAGGCAGAACGCATGACCTATGCCAGCGCCGAGCCGGAGGACCGCTATCGATTGGCCGCCACCACCGCCGCCAAGACCGGCGTCGTGACGCACCTGCTGGCGCACCATCGCGGGGAACAGGTGCTGGTGATCGGCCAATACCTGGACCAGTTGGAGGCGATCGCCGAGCAACTCGGGGCCCCATTGATAACTGGAGCAACAACCGTCAACGAGCGGCAACGGCTCTTCGCCGCCTTCCGGACCGGGGAGATCGACACCTTGGTGGTGAGCAAGGTCGCCAATTTTTCGGTGGACTTGCCCGAAGCCTCGGTCGCGATTCAAATCTCTGGCAGCTTCGGCTCACGTCAGGAGGAAGCGCAGAGACTGGGCCGGGTGATGCGCCCCAAGTCCGACGGCAAGACGGCGCACTTTTACGCCGTCGTCACCCGTGACACCGTCGATGCCGATTTTGCCGCCCACCGGCAGCGTTTTCTTGCCGAGCAGGGGTACAGCTACCGGATCGTGGACGCCGAGGATCTGCTCGCTTCAGGTTAGCCAACCCTGCCCGCTCCATCGCCCAAAGCCGCCGGAGGACCGCCCATGACCACCCTGATGCGTCGCCACCTGGACACTCCCGTGGGCCGACTCGCGGTCATCGCCACCTCGCAGGCCATCTGGGCGATCTGCTGGGACACCGGCCATGAGCTGGGTGCGGGCACCGCTCACAACCCGGTGGACCGTGTGCTGGCAGAGCACCAGATCCGCGACGTCGCTGCGGCCAGCCACGATGTCCTGGATACCGCGATCACACAACTGAGGCAGTACTTCGCCCGAACCCGCACCGAATTCGACCTACCGCTGGCGCCGCAGGGCACCGAGTTTCAGCGTGCAGCGTGGGCAGCCCTGCAGCGCATTCCCTACGGCGAAACGATGACCTACGGCGGGCAGGCGAGCCTGATGGGCGACGCCAACAAGGCCCGCGCGGTGGGGGCAGCAAACGGCAAGAACCCCATCCCGATTGTGGTGCCCTGTCATCGAGTCGTGGGGAGCACGGGCGCGCTCACCGGCTTCGCTGGCGGTGTCGCCGTGAAGGCGTGGCTGCTGCTGCATGAACAAGGCCTTTCCGATTCCACCGGGACCGGCTAGGCCGTAGCCTCACCTGGCTAAGGGCACCAGCACCTGCGCAATCACCGCTTCAGGTGGCAAAAGCTCGGCGTCACGGAGAGGTTCACGATCAGGAAGTTCGAGGGCTGGGACAATATGCGTTCGTAACGGCGCGGCCGGGGCGTGCGGGTCGCCCGGACCGATTGACGGCATGCCCCAGATTCGCCGGGACCTGACCCTGACGCATCTGGTGTCCCGCAGGCATGGCTGAATCGGAGCTGGCGGCTGAGGGTATGAAACGCACGCGCCCATTCTCGCCACGATGTCGACCGTTCGAGATGCCATGATTGCCTAGCGCCGCCGGTTGATGATCAGAGGAAGAAGTCCACAGCGATGTCTACGAAGTCGGCCATCACCCTGCGCGACCTGACCTTCGAATGGCCCGACGGCGCCATCGCCCTCGACGGCGTCAACGGTACCTTCAGCACCGGCCGGGCAGGATTGATCGGCCGCAACGGCGCCGGCAAGTCCACCCTGCTGCGGCTCATCGCGGGCAAGCTGCACCCGACCTCTGGCCACATCGATATCAACGGCGAAGTCAGCTATCTCCCGCAAACACTCACGCTGGAACGGGACAGCACGATCGCTGATTTGCTCGGGATCACGCAGGTCCTGGGTGCCATCCAGGCGATCGAGGGCGGCGAGGTCGATCAACGTCATTTCGACACGATCGGTGACGACTGGGACATCGAGTCGCGCGCCGATGAAGCCCTGCATCAGATCGGGTTTTCCTGCGCTGACCTCGATCGCCGCATGACCGAGGTCTCAGGAGGCGAGGCAACCCTGGTCGCGATAACCGGGCTGCGTATCCGTCGCAGCCCGGTCACGTTGCTTGATGAGCCCACCAACAACCTCGACCGGGCGGGGCGGGCGAAGCTGGCGGAGTTCGTCGACCACTGGCCGGGCACCCTGGTCGTGGTCAGCCACGACCTCGAACTACTGGAGCACATGGACAACACCACCGAGCTGTACGACGCGAGCCTGGACACCTTTGGCGGTCCATACAGCGCCTGGCGGGAGCACCGGGACCAGGAGCAGGCCGCGGCGGTTCAGGCCGCACGCACCGCTCAGCAAGCCTTACGGGTGGGCAAGAGGCAGCGCGTTGAGACCCAGACGAAGCTCGCACGACGCGAGCGGGCAGGAAAAAGGACCCAGCAGGATGGCGGCATCCCAAAGATCCTGGCCGGGAACCGGGCCAGCAAGGCGCAAACATCCGCCGCATCACTGAGGTCGACGCTCAACAACAAAGTCCAGGCCGCGCAGGATGCGGTCGATGCGGCGGACGCGCGAGTTCGCGAGGACGAGCACATCCGCATCCTCCTGCCCGACCCCGATGTCCCCCGGGGGCGCCGCCTGGCAGACCTGGACCATGAGGCAGGCACCATCACGATCCAAGGCCCACAGCGCGTCGCCCTGGTCGGCGCCAACGGGACTGGGAAGTCGAGGCTGCTCGAACAGCTGCTCCGGCGAACCGAACCGATTCCCGGACGGCCCCACGGCCGACTGAACACCGAACGCGTCGGCTTTCTCCCGCAGCGTCTGGACGGTCTTGACGACGCCAGCGCGATCCAGAGCGTGCAGGCGCTCGCACCACGGACCCCAGCGGGCACCATCCGCAACCAGCTTGCCCGGCTGCTGCTGCGCGGGGATCGCGCCGACCGCCCGGTGCACACGCTCTCGGGCGGTGAACGGTTCCGAGTGTTCCTTGCCCGGCTGCTGCTGGCCGACCCGCCACCCCAGCTGCTGATCCTGGACGAACCGACCAACAACCTCGACATCAGCAGTGTCGAGCAACTCGCCGAAGCACTCGACTCCTATCGCGGAGCATTGCTCATCGTCAGTCACGATGGCGCATTCCTGGAACGAATCGGCATCGACACCATCGTCGAGCTCGATCAGGCCGGAAGAATGCACCAGCGCCGAGAACTGCCCCTCTGAAACGGTCGAACCGGGCTCAGGTGCACCGATCGGGCAAGGCCGGCCACGAGGCCGAGCTCATGCCAGCGGGAAGGCCAGGAACTAGCCTTGCTGGGCTCGCCGCAGAAATGCCTCTCCCATCACCACCGCAAGCCGTTGCAACTGCGCGGCATGATCCTGGTATTGGGCTCGCACCGCCTCACCATCTCCCCCGTGACGCGCGACCCAGGCTGCCAGGCTGGCTGAATCTACCTCTGGGTGGAACTGCACACCCCACGCCGAACCAGCCCGAAACGCCTGAAATGGGTACCGCCGGGAACTAGCCAGCCAGGTCGCCCCCGGGGGCAGGGAAGAAATGGCGTCCTCATGGCTGACCGCAGCCCAGACATCACGCCCCAGCTCGTGCACGACCGGCCCCATTAGCGCATCGCTAGCCGCCTCCGGTCGCATGCGAAGCTCCACGATGCCGCGTTCCGGGCCGCCCGGGGCAGCATGCTCGACCTCACCACCCAAAGCCGTTGCCACCAGCTGGGCACCCAGGCAGATACCCAGTACGGGTAGCTCACGATCGGCAGCAGATTTGAGGTAGTCGCTCACCCCGGCTAGCCAGGTGGATTGAGTGCCCGCCTGGTGCAAGCTCGCTCGCCCACCAAGCACGATTAGGCCGTCGAGCCGATCCAAGGCTGGCCACTGCTGATCGGGGCCTGGTTGAAGAATTTGCACGTCGCAGCCCTCTAGCACGGGCTCCAAGAGGCCGAGGTTGAGGTGGTCACGATGTTCGATCACCGCGATGCGCGGCAGTGGGGAAGACACGAGCAAAGACGCTACCTCACGCGAGCGATGCCCGCTCGAAACTGCATTGGGCAATCCAACTGCGTTGCGATCATGCCTGCGAGAGGCGAAGATCGTCGGGTGAGGATGCACAAGGTGGCCCAAGTCATGTCCGCGGTGGGAGCAGGCGCACTCATGTGGGCTGCGGTGACCGCAGGCGCCACTTCCGCGCCACCGTCGGCGATGACTAGTCAGGTTGAGGACCGCACCACAGATCAGCTGATGGCCGACCAGCTGTCCCAGGTTCAGCAGGCACGTGAACGGGTGGTCGATGAGACCGAATTCGACCTGTGGGTGGTCTACGTCGATGACTTTGACGGTATGGACAGCTTTGACTGGGCCAACCAGGTAGCCGTCGACTCCGGTGCGGATACCGATGTCTTACTGCTAGCCATTGCCGAGGAGGGTCGCAACTTTGGGTTCTCAGTCGCCCGAGAGGCCGCCCTCAGCGATGCCCAGGTCACCGATATCGAGGAAACTATCGATGAGGAGCTGGTCGCGGGTGACCTGGCCGGGGCCGCCACCTCCGCTGCGGACGCCATCATCGAGATTTCCGATTCGCGCATCACCATCACCGCGGTCCTGCCCTGGATCCTGGCCGGAATCGGGGCGGTCGTTGTGGTGTTGTGGCTACGGAGCAGGAGTCGTCGTGGGCGCCCAGGCACCCGATTGCCACCGCCACCTCAGCAGCGCGAAGCAGGACCGTGGGCAGGAACCACCACCGCGGAGCTGGGTCAGCGGGCCGGGTCAGCACTGGTTGACCTGGACAATGACATCCGCTCCAGCGCCAACGAACTGCAGTTTGCCCAGGCACAGTTCGGAATCGAAGCCACCAAGGAGTTTGTGACCACCCTGGAATCGGGCAAGCAACAGCTCGCTCAGGCATTCGAGCTGCAACGTGGGATCAGCAACGATCAGCCAGAACAGCAGCAGCGCCAAAGCTGGATTCAGATCCTGCAGCTGTGCCAGGCCGCGGATGCCGCCTTGGACGATCAGGTGGCAGCGATGGAGCAGCTGCGTAACCTGCAGCAACGTGTCCCGGAGGTGCTTGCGGAGCTCGACCAACGCAGCGGTGAGTTGCACGCCCTGATCGGCCCCGCCCGCACAGCGTTGAGCCAGCTGGGCGCCACCTACCCTGCCTCTGCCCTCACCTCGGTCGCTCAAGCCGCCGACCAAGCGCAGGCGTTGGTGACCTCAGCCAAACAGGCCATCGTGGAGGGTCAGTCGCGGTTGCAGGCCCAAGACCGTGGCGGTGCTGTGGCCTACGCCCGCACCGCCGAAGCCGCGCTGGGACAGGTCGCAACGCTGATCGAGACCGTCAACAACGCCGAGCAGGCGCTCACGCAAGCCATCAACGGCCTCGATCAGGCGGTGGCCTCCCTGACCTCCGACCTCGCTGAGGCGGCCCGGCTCGCTCCCTCAGATAGCACCGTCAGCCCGCTGGTCACCCGCGCGCAAGCCGCGATCACAGCGGCGAGCAACGCCAAGAACGGTGGCGATCCGATCGCTGCATTGACCGAGCTCACCGCGGCCGAGCAGGCCCTGGACGCCGCGTTGGCTCCCTACCGTGCCGCTGCCGATACCCAGGCACGAGCAGCCACCAACGCCCAGGAGCTGATCGGTCAGGCTCAAGCCGCAGTAGGACGTGCCAACCAGTTGGTCGATCTGACCCGCGGTCGGGCATCGATGCGCGCCCGAGCCGAACTGGCAGCAGCACAGGCATCGCTGGCTCAGGCTCAAGCTGAGCTGGCATCCCAGCCAGAGCGGGCAGCCGCAACCGCCCAGCAAGCCATCGCCCAAGCCCAGGCAGCGCTGCAGTTGGCGGCGGCAGATGCCTCCGGTGTCCCCCGGGAACGCGCCTATGGGGGTGGCTACTACGGGCGTTCCAGTGGTGTTGATGCCGACTCCCTGATCCTGGGAGGGCTGCTTCGGGACACGTTCACCTCGGGCAGGAGCCGCAGGAACCGAAGCTCATGGGGTGCCGACTATTGGAGTCGGGAATCCACCGGCCGCTCAGGTACCCGCACCACCAGCGGTTGGGGCGGCAGTCGTAGCAACAGTGGCGGGGGTAGCTGGTGGAGCGGTGGCAGCAGCAGTAGTCGAAGCAGCGGCAAGCGCAAAAGCAGAAGCAGCAGCGGCAGTTCCTATCGCTCCTCCTCCCGTCGCTCCTCCTCCGGTCGTTCTAGCTCACGCCGTTCCAGCGGTGGCTCGCGTCGATCAGGAGGTGGCAGCCGTCGTCGTTGATACACCGTCTACACTGCATCGCTAATTCTCGAAACGAAGGGTTCCTCCATGGCAGACAAGCAAACCATCCTGGGCCGCATCGCCCAACTGACCCGCGCCAACATTCACGCATTGCTCGATCGGGCTGAGGATCCCGAGAAGATGATCGATCAGTTGGTCCGCGACTACACCAACAGCATCGTCGAAGCAGAGCAGGCTGTCGCGCAGACCATCGGCAACCTGCGACTAGCTGAGCAGGACTACAACGCAGACGTCGCCGCCGTCACCGAATGGGGCGACAAGGCGGCCGCCGCATCAGCCCGGGCCGACGCGGCCCGAGCCCAAGGTGACACTGCCGCGGCCGACCGCTACGACAGTCTTGCCAAGATCGCCCTCGGCAAGCAGCTGGGATTCGAACGGGAGGTGCAGCAGGCGGTACCGATCCTGCAGGCCCAGAACGAGGTGGTCGAGAAGCTCAAGAATGGGCTGACGATCATGAAGGACCGGCTCAACGATCTGAAGAACAAGCGGGATGAGCTGATTGCCCGGGCCAAGTCCGCGCAAGCGCAGGCACAGGTACAGGACGCCATTTCCTCCATCAACGTGCTGGACCCCACCAGCGAGCTAGGCCGGTTCGAGGATCAGGTACGCCGTCAGGAGGCCCAGGTAGCTGGGCAGGCTGAGATCGCCGCTGCTTCCCTGGAGTCCCAGTTCCATGAGCTGGAGACCGCTGGCGACACACTGGAAGTTGAGGCCCGCCTAGAAGCGTTGAAGCAGGGCGGCACACCAGCAATTTCCGATGCACCAGCCACCTACACGCCGTCGGCGAGTATCGAAGGTAGCTAGTTCACCCGGCGCCACCACCGGCGGCGCCACACCTAGTGCGTTTCATCAGCTCCAAACGCACCTAGTGCACCTCATCAGCTCCAAACGCACTAGCACGACGGATGCGGCATCTGGTCGGCGACACAGTCGAGCAGATGCCGCACCTTTGCGCTGGTCGAATGCCCGCACCTCTAGGCTGACCTCCATGACCGACGATGAACGGCCACGCCAGACGTACCTGATCGTGGATGGCGAGAACATCGATGCCACTTTGGGTCTGAGCGTGCTCGGGCATCGACCAGCTCCCGAGGAGCGGCCCCGCTGGGATCGAATCAGCGATTTTGCCCACAGCCGCTGGGGTCAGCCGGTACGTGGTCTGTTCTTCCTCAATGCCACCGCCGGGCAAATGCCGATGAACTTCGTGCAGGCGCTGCTAGCGATGAGCTACCACCCCATTCCGCTATCCGGGTCCGGGGCCGAGAAGGTCGTGGATGTCGGAATTCAGCGGACGTTGCAGGCACTTGCTGACCATCCCGGCGATGTTCTCCTAGCGAGCCACGACGGCGACTTCCTCCCACAGTTGGAGCCTCTGCTCGACGGCAAGCGCCGCGTCGGTGTGCTGTGTTTCCGCGAGTTCGTCAACGCTCGGGTGAGCGAACTTACCCACGCCGGACTACAGATCTTCGACCTGGAAGATGACGCCCACGCCTTCACCACACCGTTGCCCCGGGTACGAATCATCCCGCTGGAACAATTCGATCCCACCCGCTACCTGTAGCGCGAGTGGTCACCGCTATTTATCTGGAATATCGCCGGTGGCATTCAGGCTTTTCCCAGGCGACGTCGCCAGACTAGGCCCATGAACAGCACCGAGGACGTGGAGGCGCGGCTGCTAGTGGTCGATGACGAGCCGAATATCCGCGAGCTTCTGGCCGCGAGCCTGCGGTTCGCGGGATTCGCCGTCCAGACCGCTCCAGATGGTCGGCGAGCCGTCCAATGCGCCCTGCAGGACAATCCGGACCTGATCGTGCTTGATGTCATGCTGCCCGATATGGACGGTTTCACGGTGACGCGCCGATTGCGGGAGCAGGGCAAGCTCATGCCGGTGGTGTTCCTCACCGCTCGCGACGAGACCTCGGACAAGGTCGCCGGGCTGACCGTAGGTGGCGACGACTACGTCACCAAACCGTTCAGCCTCGATGAGGTGATCGCCAGGATCCGAGCCGTGCTTCGCCGGGCTGGAGCGGTAGCCGATGAGGCAGGCTCCGCCATCCGCGTAGCAGATCTGGTGTTGGACGAGGACGCCCATGAGGTGTACCGGGCTGACGAGCAGATCGACCTCTCCCCCACCGAGTTCACCTTGCTGCGCTACCTCATGCTCAACTCCGGCCGGGTCCTGAGCAAGGCCCAGATACTCGACCATGTGTGGGCCTATAACTGGGGTGGCGATGGCGCCATCGTGGAATCCTATATTTCGTACTTGCGCCGCAAGGTTGACGCCCCATTCGACGGCGAACCATTGATCCACACCAAGCGCGGCGTGGGCTATGTGCTGCGCCCGCCGCAGTAATGTTGCGCACCCTGCCGCTGCGTTGGCGGCTTCCGATGATGACCGCCGTCTTGGTGTTGGTGGCCATGGCCATCTTCTCGGCGATGGTGGTGGCGCTGGTCCGCAACGGCGCTATCCAGCAGCTGGATCGGCAGCTATCCGATGCCGCCCATCAACCAGGGCTGCTCACCCTTGGCGAGACCGGCGACGACGGCAGCGCAAACCATCGGGGACCCACCGACTATTTCGTCGCGGTCATCGCAGGCGACACCATGTATATCTCCTCCACTCCGACAACTGCTGGTGGCCAGATGCCTGCGGTGCCGGCACCGACGAATCTGGTCGCGGGGCAGCCGCTGACCGTACCCTCAGCCGATGGAGCGGAACTGGCTTGGCGGCTGGTGGCCTACAACACCAGCAACGACACCAGTGTTCTCATCGTCGCGCTGCCGATGGATCCAGTGAACCAGACGACGGCATCGATGCTTCGGGCCATGCTGCTGGTCGGAGTTGCGGTCGTGGTGGTGGCAACCTTGGCGGGCTACCTGTCGGTCCAACGCTCATTGCGCCCACTTCGAGATATTGAATCAACGGCCCGAGCCGTCGCCGATGGCGATTTCAGCCAACGCGCACCCCTGCCACCAGCCAGCACGGAGATCGGGCAGCTAGGGCGCTCGTTCAACACCATGGTCTCCGAACTAGAGGAAGCATTTGCCGCACGGGAGGCTTCACAGCAGCGGATGCGTCGATTCGTCTCGGATGCCTCACATGAGCTTCGCACCCCGCTGGCCTCGATCCGCGGCTACGGCGAGCTGTATCGAATGGGTGCCGTGGCACCCGACGAGGTCCCAGGCACATTCAACCGAATCGAGAGCGAGGCCACCCGGATGGGCGGCCTGGTCAACGATCTCCTGACCCTGGCCAGGCTCGACGAGGGTGCCACCTTGACGATCAGCGAGGTTGACCTGACCGCCATCGCCGCCGACGCCATCGCTGACCTCGGCGCACTCGACCCGAGCCGGAGTGCCCAGGTGATCAGCGAGGGGCCGGTGCTGGTCGCAGCCGACAACGACCGAATCCGCCAGGTAGTCGTCAATCTGATCGGCAATGCCGTCCAGCACACACCGGCCGGTACGGCGGTGGAAATCGCTGTCCGTGCGGAGGATTGCGGCGAGCGCTCCTGGGCGGTACTGGAGGTGCGGGACCACGGCAGCGGGATCTCTGAGACCGATGCGGCCCGGATGTTTGAGCGCTTTTACCGTCCAGATACCTCGCGGACCCGGCAATCGGGAGGATCTGGATTGGGCCTGGCGATCGTCGCCACCATCATCGCTGCCCACGGCGGTAAGGTGGGGCACCAGCCGACCGCAGGTGGAGGCGCAACCATTGTCGTGCGACTACCGATCATCGGCCCGGCGCATCCCGATCGCCACACCTGACGCTAGCGGCCCGCTGACGCAGCGGCAGGGCACGTCGCCGCTGGGTCCGATCGTCAGGAAACTTCGTCAACGATCACCGTGGTCGCTTTCACCACTGCTACCGCGGTAGAGCCGACTTCCAAACCCATTTCGGTGACCGCTTCGGTGCTCATCAATGACACCACCCGGAAGGGCCCGCATTGCAGATCCACCTGCGCCATAACCGTATCGGCCGTGATGGCCGTGACCAGCCCAACGAAGCGGTTTCGGGCGCTGGAGCGGTGCCGATCATCCCGCAGTCCGGTGGCGATCTCCTGGGCCCGCGCAGCTAGGTCCGCCCCCGGAATCACAGCGCGGCCAGCGCTGTCGGTGGTGGCTACCAACGTGCCGCCGTCAACCCATCGGCGGACGGTGTCATCACTGACACCAAGCAAACGAGCAGCTTCGGAGATTCGGTAGTCAGTCACGTTCGGAGGCTATCACCGCACGATCGTGCAGACCCGGACCTCATCTGGGCCGTGGGACCTGGCACCGAGCCAGACCAACCCGGCTACCAGGTGGCCGAGCGTAGCCCGACCGGTACCGACTGGTGGTCCCTAGCTTCGGTATCGGCGAACCAGCGCTCCAGCCGCGGGTCACCCTGGTCGCCAAAGCCCCACGGGCGCCGGGCAGGGGAGCTCGGAAGATCACGGCCGTCGAGCAATACCTCGGCGATCTCGGCGCGCCCCCACGGAGCCTGGCTCAGTTTCTCCCGATCAGCACGATCCAGTTCCCCGGCCCGCTGCCGCAACATGGGCAAGGCCTCGTTCAATCGCCACCACTTGGCGAGGTAATAACCCTGCTGCACCACGCCCAGGGTGCCTCGCGCCATCGGTTTCAGCTGCGCGGACAGCAGCAGATCCAGCAGCAGCGCGGGCGAGGATACTGACCTCAGGTAAGGAACGACGTGGTCGGCCACCGCCTCACAGACTTGCTGCGGTGCCCAGCGGGCAGCAGCTCCCGGGGTCAAGGACATCTGGGCGCCTAGGTCGAAATGAAAGGCCGGGGCGACCAGGCCAGTGGGCATGGCAAAGCTAGAAATCACGGTGAGGAAGTCGACGCGTCGACCCCAGCGGGACACGGTGAGCGTGACGCGGTGGTCAAAGCGTGACTTGATAAACGAATCGTCATTCTCGTGCGATCCGTACCATCGATAGCCTGCCGCTTCGATCTGATCGATAACGATCGACCGAGCCTTTTGACCCGTCACCTAGGAGCTCATTTCGCAATGCCGGTGCTGGTAGAACGCCTTTGAGGCTACGGCGGGTGCGCCGCGGAATTGTTGTCGAATGTCAACCTGCACCTGACCTGCTCCCCGATAGCCTGGCCCCTGCGAGTACTACTATGTCACTTTGGTGCGCTCGCCGCGGCCAATTCGCCAGTAGCGTGAGGGGGTGAACCCGCTCGTCGCCCCTGGACCGCCGTTGACGGCGGAACAAGCAAGCATCTTCTCTCGCCACCTGTTGCTGTCACAACTGGGCGAGATTGCCCAACGCCGATTGCTGGCAGCCCGAGTGGCGGTGGTAGGCGCCGGTGGGTTGGGCTCGCCGGCCTTGCTCTACCTGGCTGCCGCCGGGGTGGGCGTGCTAGGGATCATCGATGACGACGAGGTGGAAGCCTCCAATCTGCACCGGCAGATCATCCATGGCAGCGCCGACGTGGGCCGATCCAAGATCGATAGCGCCTCCGAGCGCCTGCGCGCGCTCACCCCGAATCTGGTGATCAGCACCCATCACCAGCGGTTGGATTCGGGCAATGCGGCCGACATATTGAGCGGATATGACCTAGTACTGGACGGCACCGACAACTTTGCCACCCGCTATGCGGTATCCGATGCCTGTGCCAGCCTGGGCATTCCGTTGGTGTGGGGGTCGGTGCTGGGATTCGACGCACAGATGTCGGTGTTCTGGCCGGGCGGTGGCGGGCCAACCCTTCGCGATCTGTTTCCGGTCCCACCTGCTGCGGGAACGGTGCCGTCCTGCGCTGAAGCCGGGGTGCTCGGCTCGGTGACCGGGCAGGTAGGTTCGGTCATGGCCACCGAAGCGATCAAACTCATCACCGGTGTCGGTGAACCACTGATCGGACGGGTCCTCACCTTGAACGCTCTCGACCAACGGTGGCGAGAAGTCCCGCTTCGACCAGCTCCCAGCGCCAGCACGGCCGTTCGACCCTCCGGATCAGCAGTCGGTGAATCCCCGGCCGCATCCAGCTGCGCTGCTGGGAACTGCGATTCCATCAGTGTGCTGGCGCTGCGCGAGCTACAGGCCCAGCAGCCGGTAGTCCTGGTCGATGTGCGCAACCCGGATGAAGTCGCAGCCGGGAAGATCCCGGGCGCTCTCACCATTCCTGTGCCGCTGCTCCTGACTGAAGGTGGACGCGCCCGGCTGCCGCGGGAGCGCCAACTCGTGGCCTACTGCCAGGTGGGTCCGAGGGCGCAACAAGCCGTCATGGCGCTCGCTGATGCTGGCTTCGCGGCGCTGTGGCTCGAAGGCGGCTACCCGGCCTGGGAATCGGCGCAGGTCACCTCATGAGCATCATGACCGCTGCGGCGTACCGACGCCAGCTCCTCACCCAGATCCGGGCCACGCCAACGATCGACGTCGAGGTCGAGCACGCCCGCGCCATGGTGCTGGCCCACGACCTGTACGCCCGGGAGCAGATCCCCCCATTCACCAACTCGGCCATGGATGGGTACGCGGTCCAAGCATCCGATCTCATCGACGCCACCGGCGAGCACCCGGTATCCCTGCCGGTGGCGGAGGATGTTCCTGCTGGGCGAACCGATCGGTTGACGCTAGCGCCCGGCACAGCCATTCGGATCATGACCGGCGCGCCGATGCCCGTCGGTGCCGATACGGTCATCCCGGTCGAGCTCACCGATGGCGGCACCAGCTCGGTGCTGATCTACGACCAGCGCTCGGCTGGCTCACATGTGCGTGGCGCTGGCGACGATCTGCGCCAAGGCGACCTGGTCCTGCGGGCGGGAACCCGGCTGACCGCCCGCCACATCGGTGCGGCCGCTGCCGCGGGCCATGGTGTGCTCACGGTGCACCGACGGCCCAAAGTGGCGGTCATCTCCACCGGATCGGAACTGGTGACCCCCGGTGCCAAGCTGGAACACGGCCAGATCCCCGACTCCAACAGCTACGTCCTGGCAGCAGCGGCCACCGAGGCCCACTGCGACACGGTGCGAGTGGGGGCGCTCGTCGACGACGAGGCTGCATTTGCCGACATCCTTGCCCAACTGTCGCCAGAGGTCGACGCCATCATTTGTTCCGGCGGCGTCAGCGTCGGTGCCTACGACGTGGTCAAAGCAGTCTTAGCCCCGATCCCCACCATGTGGTTCGGGCCGGTAGCGATGCAACCGGGCAAGCCCCAAGGCTCAGGCCGCCTCACCGATGGCACCGCCATGATCACCTTGCCGGGAAACCCGGTCAGTGTCTATGTGTCATTCGAAGTATTCGTCAGGCCCGCACTGCAGGCCATGGCTGGCGAGCACGATGTCGAACCACGATTCCTCCCAGCCCGTGCCGCCACCTCATGGCCAAGCCCGCCGGGGCGAGAACAGTACATGCCGGTCACCATCGACCATCGCGGGGTCACCCCGCTGGTCCACCCGTCCTCCCGCCGCGGCTCGGGTAGTCATTTGGTGGGTGGCCTGGCTGGCGCTGACGGACTGGCACGGGTTGCCGCACAGATCACCGACGTCCGCGAAGGTGACATCGTCGATGTCTTGGAAGGGGTCCGATGACCGAGTTCACCCACCTGAACACCAGCGGTGAAGCACGAATGGTGGATGTCACGCACAAACAACCCACCGTGCGCCGCGCCCGCGCTAGTGCGCAGGTGTGGTGCGCGCCCCATGTGGTGGCGGCACTGCGAGAGCGCCAGGTGCCGAAGGGAGATGTGCTGGCCGTTGCCCGCATTGCAGGCATCGCGGCGGCCAAACGGACACCGGAGCTGCTGCCGCTGGCCCACATCATCGGCGTCCACGGCGTTGCCGTCGACGCGCAGGTCGTCGATACGGGAGTATCGATTTCGGTCACGGTCAGCACCGCCGACCGGACCGGCGTCGAAATGGAAGCCCTCACTGCTGCCTCGGTCGCGGCGCTCGCCGTCGTGGACATGGTAAAAGCCCTGGACAAAGGCACCCGGATCGGCAACATTCAGTTGGAGTCAAAAACCGGCGGCAAGTCCGGCGACTGGACCCGGCCGCCGACATGAGCACTGCGCCTACGCACCTGGACGCCGTGATCTTGACCGGTGGCCGAGGTGAGCGCTTGGGCGGCGCAACCAAAGCCACCCTGCTCATCGGCGGCGAAGAACTAGTGGTTCGGGCTCTGCGATCTGCCCGCAGCATCGGCGCCCGCCGCTGCGTCGTGGTCGGCGAGGCCTCGGCCTGCGTCGATGCGCCGGTGGTACGCGAGGAGCCGATCTTTGGTGGACCTGCCGCTGGATTGGCGGCAGGCTTGCAGCACCTGGCCGCCGCTCCGGTAGGAGATTGGGTGCTGACATTGGCTGTGGACCTGGTGGACCATGACGCTGTCACGGCCACTCTGCAAGCGGCGTTGCCGGTGCCACCCGAGCACGACGGCGTCATCTTGCGCGCCCCGGATGGCTATCGGCAATGGCTCGCTGCGATCTACAGCCACGCCTACCTCAGCCAGGCCATCGCTGCCCTGGACACACCTTCGGGAACCTCGATGCATAGATTGCTTGCCCAGGCCAGGCTTCTTGAGGTGGACGCACCCGAGCCGGTCACTGCGGACATCGATACCTGGGATGATCTGGTGAGGTATACCGATGGGGAAGAAGGACATGAGCGACCTACCTCCGATCCAGCCCTGGATTGATCACCTCTGCGCCGAACTCGGGGTGGACCCGAACGCCGTCGACCTGGGTGCCCTGTTAGCCACATCCAAAGATGTCGCGCACCACGTCGATCGGCCGGCGGTCCCGATCACGGCGTTCATCGTGGGGCTCGCCGCCGGGCAGGGGGCTTCGGTTCCTCAGCTCAGCGCACGTGCCGGTGAACTGGCGCGAGGGTGGCAGCAACCATGACGACGGTGCGCTATTTCGCGGCGGCAGCGCAGGCAGCAGGCACCGAACGGGAGGAGATCCCCGCAACCACGATCGGTGAGTTGCGCTCCGCCATGGTGCAGCGTCACGGGGGCGAGCTGGCTCAGGTGCTGGCCCGATGCGCTCTGCTGTTGAATGGGCAGCGCACCGAGGACGACTCTCAGCCGACGCTGGAGGTCGACCAGGTGGATGTGCTGCCACCGTTCGCGGGCGGCTAAGGCAGGCCCGGGCGGAGAACTAGGGGGTCAAGGAAGGCCAGAGCATCGCACGCAGCGAATCGGTCACTGCGGCGTTGGCACCACAGATCAGCCCTGGTCGATCCGATACCGCCCGGTAGTTGCTGCCGTCCAGGCGGACACAGCTACCGCCAACCTCGGTGAGCAAGAGCGCGCCAGGAGCGTGGTCCCACGGTTTTGCCTTGTTGAAGACCACATAGTCGACCATGCCGGCCACCAGGTTCGCGTAGTCAATTCCGGCGCAGCCCCAAGGCTGTTGAATCTGCGCCAGTGGTGGCACCGTGCGCCCACGCAGCCGTGGATGAGAACTGGCACCCCGCCACCGACTCGGGTCCGTGGTGGCCGTGAGCTGCGGCAGCCGCATCCCATTGCGCCAGGTTCCGCCGCCCCGTTCGGCGACCAGCGACGTCTGGTGCTGGGGCTGCCATATCCAGGCCCGCACGACCTCACCATCGCGCAGTTCTGCCACCATCACGGCATGATCGTCGCTGCCGCGCACGAAGTTACCGGTGCCGTCGATGGGATCGATCGTGAAGGAATGCTCGGCATCCATGAATGCCGACAGCAGCTGCGGGTTGGTCTCGCTCGCTTCCTCACCGAGGATGAGCGCATCGGGGAAGGCCCGCTGCAGGACGGGCGTCATCGCAAGCTCTGCCTCCCGGTCCGCGATGGTGACCAAATCCCCGGGGCGTTTGGCGAAAACCTCATCCTCGGTCAAGGACCGGAATCGGGGCGTGATGATCTCCTCGGCAGTACGCCGCATCAGGTCCAGCACATCGTCGGTATCCACGTTCGACCAACCTAGCCGATGCTCGACCCCCTGACGGCCTCAGCCTCCGATGGCAGACATCGGCCGTTGGGGCTGCAGGAATCCCGGCTCATCTATCCCATGTCCGGGGAGCTTTCCGGCGATTGAGCGGTGCAGCATGGTGGCGATCTCGTCATCGCTGGCACCGGCCCGTAGCAATCCGGCCACATCGGATTCAGAGCGCGAGAACAGGCAGTTTCGCAGCTGCCCGTCGGCCGTCAGCCGGACGCGGTCGCACGCTCCGCAGAAGGGCCGGGTAACCGAACGGATGATGCCGACGGTGCTTGGCCCGCCGTCGACGGCGAACCGCTCAGCCGGGGCGGCACCCCGCCCAGGGAGCTCGGTGAGCGTGAATTCTTGTTGGAGCGCCGCCAGCACTTCCTCACCGGTGACCATCTGCGGCCGAGACCAGGTGTGGCCTGCATCCAGCGGCATTTGTTCGATGAACCGCAGTTCGCACCCATGCTCCAGTGCGAACCGGAGCAGGTCAGGCAGTTCGTCGTCATTGACCCCACGCATGGCGACGGCATTGAGCTTGATCGGTGCAAACCCAGCGCTGATGGCAGCGTCGATACCGGCGAGGGTGTCCGCAAGCCGATCGCGGCGGGTGAGTTTGGTGAAAACGTCCCGGCGCAAGGTATCCAGGCTGATGTTGAGCCGGGCGAGTCCGGCTTCCCGTAGCGGGATTGCCAAGGTGGTTAGACGCAGCGCGTTGGTGGTCATCGACACCTCTAGCGCTCCGTTGTCGCCCTCGATGGCTGCGATCTGAGCGACCACGTCGACGGCATCGGCACGCAGGAGCGGCTCACCCCCGGTCAGGCGCACTTCCACGATGCCCAGGGCCGCCGCGATCTGAGCCACGCGCGCTAATTCCGGGGTTGTGAGGATATTCTCACGCGCCAGCCACGGGACTCCTTCAGCAGGCATGCAATAGGTGCATCTGAGATTGCAAACGTCGGTCAGCGAGATCCGCAGGTCCCGGTGGACGCGGCCATGGCGGTCCACGAGCGGGCCCCGCAGGTGCTCGGACACGCTCATGTCGAGCCAACCCAGGTGTGGGATCCGTCGGCCACCACTTGCTTCTTCCACACCGGAAGCTGCGCCTTGACCTCCTCGACCAGGGCCCGGCAGGCCTCGAAGGCTTCACCTCGGTGGGCGTCAGATGCGGCCGCAACCAGCGCCGCATCTCCGACCTTGAGGATCCCGACCCGGTGGCTGACTGCAACCCGAACGCCCGGATACCGGGAGGCAACCTGCTGCGCGACTTCTCGGATCACCGTGGCCGCACTCGGGTGCGCACTGTAGTGCAGCTCGACCACCTCACCGCTGGCGTCGGGGCTGTGGTCGCGTACGGTGCCCACGAAGCTCGCCACGGCACCCACGCTCGAGGTCCGCACGGCCTGCGCGTGGGCTTCGATATGGATCGGGCTGTGACTGAGTTCGGCGATGATGACGCCGGGAACCGTTCCGTCAACCATGATCGCCTCCCTCCACCTGCGACAGAATATGCTCCAGCAGTGGCATGACCACCGCCAGCGCACTCGTGACGGCGCGGGGAGATCCCGGCATGGTCAGCACAAAGGCCGGACCGATGGTTCCGGCCACCGCACGACTGAGCAGCGCGGCGGGTGTTTGTTGCACCCCTTGGCGCCGGATTTCTTCGGCGATACCAGGAATCACCCGATCAAGCATTGGCAGCACTGCTTCCGGGGTGTGATCGGTTGGTGTCAGCCCCGTGCCGCCGGTGGTTAGGACCACCCGGGCCCCGCCGTCCAAAGCGCGTTGAAGAGCGGCCTGGATCGGTGCCACACCGTCTGGCACAAGCTCAGTGCTGACCGCATAGCCCGCCCGTTCGAGGACGCCCACTGCTGTGGGGCCCGATCGATCCTGCGTCTGCCCACGGGCGCAGCGATCCGAGATCGTGATGACAACCGCACCTGTGCTCTTCACACGGTCAAGACTACGAGGCCCACACACCAACCCCGTTGCAGCGCTACGATGTTCCGGGCCCAGATCTAGGAGATGAATATCACGTGGCTGGCACCGAAGCGCCGCAATGGCTACTTTCCGCGTGGCGCCGCAGTGTGACCGCTGTCGGCGCAAGCGCCAGCCGAACCGATATCGAACAGGTCGGCAACGGGCTCATTGAACGCTGGAGCGCCCAGGAGCGGGTTCACCATAATCTGAAGCGGCTTATCGGTGTCTTGGCCAGAGTCGATGAGCTGGCGCCCGAGACCCACAACCCTGAAGTTGTACGCCTGGCCGCCTGGTATCACGGCGCGGTCTTTACCAGCGCCGCACAGCAGGCATACGCGCACAAGGGGGGTGTGGATGCGGGCGCATCGGCGGCTCTGGCCCGTCAGGAACTCGCGGGGATTGGTGTGCCGACCGAGGTCATCGAACGCGTGGTCTCGCTGGTGCGGGCACTTTCACGCCACGTTGCACCCGCAGATGACATCGATGCGCAGGCGCTGTGCGACGCCGATCTGGGTGGGCTCGCTGCGGAGCCGCAGCGCTATGAGGAATACCGGCGCGAGGTGCGGGCCGAATATGCGCACATCCCCGACCGGGACTACGTCGAGGCGCGAATCGCCATCATCACCCGATTGCTCCAACGCCGGCAGCTGTTCACCAGCCCCTTAGGGCAGGGCTGGGAGGACCGCGCACGGGACAACTTGAACGCCGAGTTGGCGCGCCTCGAGGCCGAGCTCGCCACGTTGCCCGAGCGTGGCGAGGGTGATGAATCTGCGCTTCAGGAACTGATCGCCGACAAGCTAGCCCACATCGATGCCTCCGAATCGGAGACTGCGCCCACCGAACCATCTCAGCCGGCACCTTCGCCCCGAACGGCTGCGGACCGAGTGGATTTGGCACGACGAGCCGCCCAAGAACGCGCCAACGAACGGCGCGCTGCCGCAGAATCCGACCGTGAGCGACGGCGACAGGAAAAGCAAGAGCGGGCGCAGGCTCGTGCCCGCGAACGTGAGCAAGCCCGCAACGGAACCCACCACGAGGATGATGGGTCGTCGATGTCTCGCCCACCGAGTCTGTAGCAGCTCCCCAGGGAGACCGAGCGTCGGTGACAGCTAGGCGCGTTGGTCAGCTCGGTCGCGTGCTTGCGCAGCGTGGCGGGGGCAAGTCAAGGGTTGTTGGGGCCTGCCGCCTGCGTGCATCCGTTGGCTGCGGTGTCGAACGGTGCCCAAGCGCCTGGTCCAATAGGCCACCCGGCCCTACGCCGCTCACACCTTGTTCATTCTCGTGCCCGGCGTTTGCGGATGGTCCAGATGGCGAGGCTGGTCGCTGCTGCCAGGGTGAGTGCTGCGAGGATCCAGCCGGTGAGGTTGGTGCCCGTGGGGTCGGTGGGTTCGGGGTTGCTGCTGGCTACCGGGCTGTCGGTGGGGTCGGTGGTTTCCGGTTCGGGTGTGGTTTCAAGGCTGGAGGGGGTCTGTGCCAGGTCGCGGATCTCGTCCACGCTGGGTCGACGGTCATCGCGCAGGAAGGGGTTCAGATCGGGTAAGTCCATGGGGCTGGTGGTGACCATGGCGTAGGGGTTGACCAACCCGAACCCGGTGTCGTCGGTGCGCACACCAGCTTCCCCAGTGATCGGGGTAGCGGTGATGGCAAGCAGCTGCAGGATCTGATTGGGTGTTGCCTCGGGCCAGGCCGAGATCGCCAACCCGATCGATGCCGCGGTAATCGGGCTCGCGAAGGAATTGCCATGGATGAATGACTGGCGCCAGAAGGTGCGGCTATCGCCATAGTTCGCGCGATAACCAAGGAGCCGGTTCCCGGGGGCGACGACCGCTAAATCGTTACTGACCACCTGTGGTTGACCAACCCGCCCCCCTGGCGTGGTTGATTCCACGGTCACGGTCCCGTTCATCACCCCGGGGAACCCGACGAAAGTGATACCTGATTCGGGCACCGGCCCCTCGAGGTTGGTCGATCCAGCGACCAAGATCACCCCAGCAGCTTGGGCCCGGGCATTCGCCTCCAACCAGGCGTAGTGATCTGCCCCGCTCATTTCTTCATAGGACCGTGGTGACATTGGCATGGTGGGGTCATCGGCCCTCATGAACGCGATCACATCAGCCCCATCAGCGACTGCCCGATCCACCGCCATGGCAATCCCACCCCCACAGCCGAACGCGGTCCCGTAGTACAGCAGCCGGAGCCCAGGGGCCACACCCTGAACGCCGGGTATCCCAGTCGGGCCAACCCCGTTGCCCACCATCAACAACCCAATATTGGTGGCATGCAACGCCCTGATTGAGTCGTTGGTAATCATCGGCTGGTCGTGGTCAAAAGAGTCAGGGTCCCACTCAGCACAATAGTTCGTTTCGTCCAACACAATGTCAGCATCTGCGAACTCGGCCTGATCGGGATTAAACGGCCCATCGATAAAAGCGATCGTCGCCCCAACCCCGGTCGCCACCTCATGAACCTGCGCCAACTGCAACGCCTCGACGTACCACAACCCCTCCGCAGCGAACGCCGCATTCTCCGCAAGAGTCCCATCCGGGATCACCAGATCATCACCCGGATCCTCGGTTTCACCCCGATTCCCGTACTCGGCCACCCCCTCAGCAGTCGAGGCCGAGGCCGCAAAATCTGGGTCGGCGGCCAACACCGGCACCAACCCAACCACCAGGCAGACCAGCACCAACCCCCTGCGTGAGCCTGGCTTCACCAGGTGGTGTCCCGTTCCGGGATGACTGGCAATACCTCGTCACTATTGCCAGCGCTACCCACGCTCCGAATGATCTCCTCGTCCTCAATGAGTTCGGCCGAGTTCAGTTTGGTGCGGCCTTGAGCGTCCTTACGCCACAGCCCTTGACTGCCTCGTGCGGGCCCATGCATCGGTGGGGGGACCATCCCCATCCCACGCCCTCCCATACCGGCACCGCTCCCAGCGCTCGTGCTGGTGGATCCAGGCGTTCCCGCACCAGCAACTCCGGCAGCACCAATTCCGGCGCTCGGACGGCCCAGCGCCGCAGGGCCAGCTGCACCGGGCACACCAGCGGCACCGCCCCGGCCAGCGACACTGGTTGTAGTGCCGCCGGTCGTTGTGGCGGTTGCGCGACCAGCGTTGGTCAGGCCAGCAGCGTGAGCCTGCGCTGTGGGACGAACAACCGCACCAGCAGTAGGGGTACCTCGGGTGGCCCCGGGAGCTCCATTCATCCCAGCCGGACCGATAGGCATCATCGGTGTGCGCCCAGCGGCCCCAGCAGCGCCCACACCTGGGCCACCGCGGACCCCGATACCAGCACTTGGGCTACGTGAGCCCAGGACCGCCCCCCCAGCAGGGCCACGGACCTGCCCGCCAGCGGCAGTCATTCCGGCAACACCAGCCGCCGGGCTGCTCAAACCCAACGACCCGTTGGTCACCGCCGACCGACCCAGAACCGAACCCACGGCCCCCATACCGGTCGCACCAGCACCCAAGGCACTAGCCGAGCCCACACCAGCACCCGCTCCGGTAGCACCAGCTAGACCGGCGGCCCCGGGCACCACGGCCCGAGCCACTCCTGCCACCGAACCGTCGGCAGCGATTCCACCCGCACCGATCACACCAGCTCCGGAGGCGGCACCTGCTCCAGGTTCACCTCCAGCAGCGGTGCTTCCACCGCTGTGCGGGTCAAGGATGGCCGAGCCAACAGTCCTGGAACTTGCTACACCTGCAGCAGTGTCGGCACCGGCGCCGCCCGCAACGCCAGCGCCCCTGCCACTCGCACCTGCACCTGCACCTGCACCTGCACCTGCGGCTCCACCAGCACCCGTCCAGGATTGGCCACCACCAGTGCCCGCGGAACCTCCGCCGTCCTCGGGCTCCTCCAGGCTGGAAACTTCAGGGGTTGGCACCTCGGGCAGAGCCGCCGTGAGATTGTCCAGCGCCACTTTGGCTGCCTCTTCACGGCGCTGCTCAGCTTCAGCCTCCATGATCGAACGCAAGGTAGGGACCGATACCGGCGCCCCGCCATAGGTCGGATGAGTGACATTGGCCAAGTACTGCTGCTCCAACTGGGAAAGCCCTGGACTCGGCAATGCGTAGTAGGCCTCATGCGCATTCGCCAACTCCTTCTCCGCCACCTCCATCGGTATCCGCACGTGCCCCACATACAACCGCAACTCAGCGATCTCAGCTTTGTAGTCCGTGAGCGCGTTTTGGGCGGCATCGGCGGTGGCACCCTTGGCGAAGCCTGGGTCATCCTGCACAGCCTGCACCTTGCTGATCGCAGCATCCAACGCCGCAATCAGCTCATCCAGCGCCGCCACGTTGCGGTCTCGCACACCCATCCCCGCGGACTGCGCGCACGCCACCCGGAACAGCTGCGAAGCCATCACACCCATCAGTCTTCCCCCCCACCATCAACGGAATCTGCGCCCACGCCACCGGAGGCACCAGCACCGGTCGACGTGCCGCCATCAAGCGTAGAACCACCCACACCACCAGCTGCGGCACCGTCTGGCGTCTCCCCGCCACTAGGTGGGCTCTCGCCCCCGCTCGGCGCCTGGCCATTGCCGCCGCCGACACCGCCATCCTCACTTGCACCACTGAGCGATACCGGGCCAGCAGCATCACCCTCGCCCGCGGAACCGCTATCGCCACCAGCAGCGTCTGCACCGGCCGGGTCAGCGGTCGCGGGGTTGTCAACCGAGCCTGGCGCCTCCGCAGTGGGTGCGTCCTGGGTGCCGTCCAACACCGTATCCCCACCATCGACGACTAGAACCTCCGGCGTTGGAGCATCGACAGCAGCGTTCAACGCCGCAAGGTCGTCAGCCATGAGTTCGTCGGCGGCAATCGAGGCATCTAACGATGCCAGCAACGCATCACCCAACTGCGCAATGCGAGCCCGCTTCTGCTCCAGCAGCAGCATCGTGCCCCCCACAGCAGTCGCAACTTTATGCCCGAACTGAGCCGAAGCTGCATGGTCGGACCACACACCTTGCCCCTGCTCCTGACGCACCGGACCCAACGCCTGGAACTGCGCCGCGCAATCATCGGCCACAATCCGCAACTGCTGCACTGCCGTGCGCACTACCTCGGCGTGAATTTCTTGATCACTCACAACCAGCCACCCTCCCCTCGACCGAACCCAACACAACCACCACGCAAGGGGCGGGCCACCCAGGCTGCGAACGCAGCACGTTCAATGACCAAGCGGCCCGCCCACCACCGCTACATAAACCGCGCGGCGTTCGACTGATCGGTCGCCACGAACTCCTGACCCGAAGAATCAACCTGCAACCCGATGGCATTCAGCAATTCGTTCATCTCACCCAGCGCCGCATCCCACTTGGCCTTCGCAGCCTGATAGGCCACCGCCGCTTCACCGGTCCACTCCGACCGCAACGGCACCAGGTCAGACTCCAACTGCTCCAGCCGAGACCCAAGCCGAGAAGCAGAACTCTTCAGGTCTGCCGAAGCCGCCGAGATCATCGAATGATTCGCACTAAATGTCGCCACAATAACCAACCCCAATCAACAATGAAAAAACCAATAGCAAGTATGAAAAACTCACGCCGACCGGTTGCGAACCGGTGAGGCGGTCGGCCGCCAGAAGGCCAACGAGCAGGCTCAGCCCAATCGACCCATGAGCTGGGTCATCGCACCTTGAGCTGCGTCATCACTGGAGGTGATTGAAGCCTGAGTCCCCCGCAACTGAGCCTCAAACTCATCCAGCGCCGAGATCAGCTTGGTGGCGTCGTCATCCCACCTCAGCATCAAGCGATCAAACGCCACCCGCGCCGAGCCCTGCCATGACGTACCCACCGCCTGCAACCGCCCGCGTAACACACTCAACTCTGAGGTCATCTCAGCTCGTGCGGCTTCAACCATTCCCGCCCCACGATCGATCGAACCCTCACCTGCAAATACCGCGTCAACCACGAAAAACCCCTCCCCAAATACGAACAAAAACGAACCTAGACACCATAACCCGCGCCTTTCGCGACACACCCTAAAATCACCCCCTCTCACCCCCGATCCGCACCTAAAACCATCACACCTCACCCGGTCGTCAAGTGATCCACGCCACAAAAACACCGGGAGAGATCGCTGCGGCATCACAGCGGCTCTCGCTGTGCACACCGGGGCCCGGCCGACGCTTGAGCACCCCCGCCATCGCAGCAGTCCCCGGTCGTTTCTCAGGCCACCCGGTCGCTTTTCAGGCCACCGGTCATCGCTCAGGCCACCGGTTGCTTCTCAGGCCACCGGTCAGCGCTCAGGCCACCCGGTCATTCTGGAGGCCGGTGATGGCAGCACACGAGTTCTCACTGTCCCCAATATCTCGACGGATGCGCAGCTATCCACAGCAGGCCCCGTTCGGGCCGGGGAAAGGGCTTGAATGGTCGTAGCTTCGCCACACGGAACTGCACACCCGGTGCAGTCACCAGTCGAAGGGATTCCCCGTGGCCAAGTTTGAAGTTGACAGTGGTGAGATCGGTGCAGCATCGATGCGTGCGCGAACCTCAGCAAACGTCATTCGTACCGAAGTCAGCGCGATGGTGAACCACCTGACTGCGCTACAGGACTCCTGGCGAGGAGGTGCATCTGCAGCATTCGGGAATCTGTTGACGCAGTGGCGCGCCACTCAGCAGCAGGTGGAACAGTCGCTCGACTCAATTGCGCTTTCGCTCGATGCGGGCTCGCGCTACTACGAAGATGCCGAAACCAATGCGCTGCAGATGTTTGCGCGCTAGCGGCTCCACTGTCCTGCGAACCCCGTACGCTCGCGCCGGTCCCCTGCATCCGGGGCAGGGGCAGGGCCCGTAGGCTGACCGTGTGGCGATTCTGATCGACCCCCCACGCTGGGAGGCGCATGGAACCACGTTCTCCCACCTGGTTTCGGACTCATCCCTGAGTGAACTGCATGCGTTTGCCGCTAGCAATGGCATTCAGGAGAGAGCCTTCGATGCCGATCACTACGATGTCCCGGTCCATCTCTACGAGAGCCTGGTACAAGCGGGCGCGCTCCCGGTGACCGGTAGGGAACTGATCCGTCGGCTGCGCGGTTCGGGCCTACGGGTGACTTCCCGGGAGCGCCCCAGGTCGGCCATGCGAGCACTACGCCACCGATGGCCAGGCAGGCACCTCGCAGCAGCGACCTCACCGAGTGATAAAGGTCCTCTGGAACGCGGGGACACCTCTACTCCTGCAACCGAGGCGATCAGGGATGACTTGCTGCGCCGGTGGTCGGCTCCAGGGCGGAACTATCACGACGGGCGCCATCTGCTCGCAGTCCTCAATGCGCTCGATTCGCTGACCGATCCGGTCGATCCTCCGCTCACGGTGATCCTGGCGGCATGGTTTCACGATGCGGTGTACGAAGGCGTGCCTGGTACCGACGAACAATCGTCGGCAGATCTAGCCCGCAGCCAGTTGCGTTCGGTTCTGGCCCCTGACGCCATCGATGAGGTGGCTCGCCTGGTGCTGATCACCACGAACCATCAGCCGGTGCCAACCGATCAGGCTGGCGTGCTGCTGTGCGATGCTGATCTCGCCATCCTGGGCTCATCACCAACGAACTACCGGCGGTACTGCGCCGAGGTTCGCCGCGACTATGACCACCTGGACGAGGCGAGCTGGAGCCGCGGCCGCATCCAGGTACTGCAGGGGCTGCTCCAGCGCGAACGGCTCTTCCATACCGAAGCCGGGTACCGACGATGGGAATGGCGAGCGCGCGAGAATCTTCAGCACGAGTTGGCCGACCTAACAGCGCCGACAGCTCCCGGGTAGGTCGGCACACCACCCCGTAGGTACGCATTCCAGCAACCCTCATTGTCGGCCCCCACGAAACGACATCAGCCCCCGGGGTTCCCCGGGGGCTGATGCGACTAACGCGAGATGCGTGGCTGGGTCAGAAGCCCATGCCGCCCATCTCATCGCCGCCACCAGCTGGTGGCGGCGGGGTCTTCTCCGGCTTGTCAGCCACGACCGCTTCGGTGGTCAGGAAGAGACCGGCGATCGATGCAGCATTCTGCAGCGCCGAACGAGTCACCTTGACCGGGTCGTTGATCCCAGCAGCCAACAGATCCTCGTACTCACCAGTGGCGGCGTTGAGGCCCTGCCCAGCAGGAAGTGAACGTACGCGCTCTGCGACCACGCCGCCCTCAAGGCCAGCGTTCACCGCGATCTGCTTGAGCGGAGCGTCGATGGCAACCTTGACGATCTTGGCGCCAGTGGCCTCGTCACCGACCAGGCTCAGGGTCTCCAGAGCCTCCTTGGCCGCCTGGATCAGAGCCACGCCACCACCGGCGACGATGCCCTCTTCAACGGCAGCCTTGGCGTTGCGCACAGCATCCTCGATGCGGTGCTTGCGCTCCTTGAGCTCCACCTCGGTGGCCGCGCCGGCCTTGATGACCGCCACCCCGCCAGCAAGCTTGGCCAGGCGCTCCTGCAGCTTCTCGCGGTCATAGTCGGAGTCGCTGTTCTCGATCTCACCGCGGATCTGCGAGACACGACCGGCGATAGCGTCGGCGTCGCCGCCGCCCTCGACGATGGTGGTCTCATCCTTGGTCACAACCACCTTGCGGGCAGTACCCAGCATGTCGATGGTGGTGTTTTCCAGCTTCAGACCAACGGTCTCGCTGATGACCTGGCCTCCGGTCAGCACCGCAATATCGGCGAGCATCGCCTTGCGGCGGTCACCGAAGCCGGGAGCCTTGACGGCGACCGACTTGAAGATGCCACGGATCTTGTTCAGCACCAGGGTGGCCAGCGCCTCGGACTCAACATCCTCAGCGATGATCAGCAGCGGCTTACCGGACTGAATGACCTTCTCCAGCAGCGGGAGCAGGTCCTTGACGTTGGAGATCTTGGACTCGACGATCAGCACGTAGGCGTCCTCGAGGTCCGCTTCCTGGCGGTCCGCGTCGGTGACGAAGTATGCCGACAGGTAGCCCTTGTCGAAGCGCATTCCTTCGGTCAGTTCCAGCTCAAGCCCAAGCGCGTTGGACTCCTCGACGGTGATGACACCTTCCTTGCCGACCTTGTCGAGCGCCTCTGCAATGAGCTCGCCGATTGCCGGATCAGCAGCCGAGATACCGGCAGTTGCCGCAATCTCCTGCTTGGTCTCGACTTCCTTGGCGTTGTTCAGCAGCGCCCCGCTGACTGCCTCAACAGCAGCGTCGATCCCCTTCTTGAGGGCGATCGGGTTGGCACCAGCGGCCACGTTGCGCAGCCCCTCGCGGACCAACGCCTGAGCTAGCACGGTGGCGGTGGTGGTGCCGTCGCCAGCGACGTCGTCCGTCTTCTTGGCGACCTCCTTGACAAGCTCCGCACCGATCTTCTCGTACGGATCGTCAAGCTCGATCTCCTTGGCGATCGAGACACCGTCGTTGGTGATCGTGGGAGCGCCCCACTTCTTCTCCAACACGACGTTACGGCCCTTCGGGCCGAGGGTGACCTTCACGGTATCGGCGAGGGTGTTCAGCCCACGCTCCATCCCGCGCCGGGCCTCCTCGTCAAAGGCAATGATCTTGGCCATGGGGGTTGAATTCCTCCGGTTATGGCTTGGAGGGCGGCCTCGCGCCCGCGACGGACGACACCGTTCTCGGCGGTCACGTCCCGCCTCGTTCGGCGCCTCGCTTGGCTGCCCAGAGATGACTCTCGATTGTCACTCTCATACCGAGAGTGCTAATGCCATGTTGGCACTCTCACCCCGAGAGTGCAAGATCGACATCGGCGGTTCGCCCGAAGCGATCAGCCAACGCCGCTCGCGCAGCCCACCAACCGGACATTCCGTGCACCCCCGGCCCAGGGGTGGAGGCGGCGCTACACAGGTACACCCCGGGAATGCCGGTGCGGTACGGATTGGCCGCCCATCGAGGCCGCTGCAGCATGGAGGCTGCGCTCAATGCACCGAGGGCGATGTCACCACCCAGATAGTTGGCATTGTGCGCCACCATCGCATCGGCCGGTACACCCCGGGCAGCTACGACGACATCAGAGAACCCCGGGGCGAATCGTTCAATGTGCCCGGTCACGATCGCAACCGGGTCAAGCGGGCAATCGTAGGGCAGGTGCACGTATGCCCACCCTGGCCGCAACCCGTTGACTTCGCGCGAACTGTCGGCCACGGTCGGATCAGAAAACAAGACGAACGGGCACTCGGCTACCCGTCCTGCCGCGGTATCGGCCGCGCTGCGCAGCATCTGCTGGCGGGAGCCACCCACGTGCACGGTGGCGGCCTGGCCTACCTGCGGGTGCCGCCACGGCACCGGACCCGAGAGCACATAGTCAACCTTGGCGGCTCCCCCTCCCGGGCGCACTCGCCCCAGGGCCCGGCGCATCTGGCCCGGCATCTGCTCACCCCAGATCTGCAGCAACATCGGCACGCTGGTGTCGACTAGATAAGCCCGGGCACGCGGCAATTGACGCCACGTGCTGACGTGCACCTGGGTATCGACGCGGCCACCGTGGGCATACAGATCTGCAACGAGGGCGGCCGTGATAGCGGCCGAGCCGCCGATCGGTATTGGCCACCCTTGACCGTGCGCGAGGGTACCCAGCATCAGCATGGTTCCCGCTGCGACCAGCGAGGGTAACCGGCCGACGGCATGCCCGGCCACACCCGTCAGCAAGGCAGGAGCAACGTCCCCAGCAAAGGGATGGCTCCGGTCGAAGGAATGGGTCAAGAGCCGGGCACCAGCTGCGGCCACCGGTCCAGGACCAAGCCTGCGCACGAGCGCAGCAGTAGCCAGGCTGCGGTCAGAGAGGGCGATTTGCGCCAGCGGACGCCAATGGTCGAGCAACGGCGCAAACAGCGCCCTCCAGGCCGGACCATCACCCCCAAGCCCCGTAGCCGTTCGCTGCAGGCTGGTGTAGGCCAAACCCGCAGACCCATCCTCCAGTGGATGGGCGTAGGCAAGTTCTGGGCTCACCAGCCGCACTCCGCGTCCAGCGAGGTCAAAGTGGGTCAGAAACGGACTTGCGAGGGCTAGTGGGTGCACCGCGGAGCAGAGGTCGTGAACGATGCCCTCAGCGAGCCCGAGCTCCTGCGTGCGTGCGCCGCCGCCGGCCGTAGCCTCAGACTCTAGGACGACCACCTGCAATCCTGCCCGTGCCATCGTGACCGCCGCGGCCAGGCCGTTGGGTCCCGCACCGATGACCACGACGTCGGTCACCTCACGTCGACTCGTGTTCATTTAGCTCCAACACCCGCACTGGTCATCGCTAGGCCAGCATGCCAGTCCACGATCAGGATCTCGATTTGCTGCGATCTTGAGCAATTCGAGAGGAAAATCGGTCGCAAAGTTGACAAAATGGTGAGCATGGAGCCTCCCGGTCCCGCCCATTCGATTCGTATTCACAACCGACGCCGAATCCTGGCGGCTTTCTCAGGCGTAGCGGCCATCAGCAGGTCCGAGCTCATCGCTCGCACCCGGATGTCCCGGACAACCGTGACCACCATCGTCGCGCAACTCCTGGATGAAGGGATGATTCGGGTCGCTCCACCTCCGCCATCCATCGCACCCACCGTGGGCCGACGGCCAAGCTACCTGGCATTGGTACAAGAGCGTGGCTACGGTGTCGCGATCGATATCGGGCACGAGGTCCTACAGGTTGCCATCGCTGACCGAGCGGGCCGACTGCTGGCACATCACACCTCGGAGCTGTCGGAGGACACCAACGCCGCCGCCACAACGGCCCGGGTCAAGCTCATGGTGGAACGACTTGTGGTACGCGGGCGATACACCTCCTCCCAATGCCTGGGCATCGTGGCAACGATTCCAGAGCCCATCGACGGTTCGGGTCAGATTGCCCGGGCTGCTGTGCGTACCCGCTGGCGTGGCAACAACCCCGCTCAAATGTTGACCGAAGCATTGTCTTTCCCCGTGCACGTCGAAAATGACACCAACGTTGCGGCGATTGGCGAATCCGTCTTTGGCCTAGCCCGAGGAGTTGAGAACGTCATCTACGTCAAGGTGGCCCACGGCATCGGTAGCGGAATTATCCTCAACGGCCGGTTGGTTCGCGGTGGGAACGGCCTAGCTGGCGAGATCGGACACACGCAGGTTCGGGCCGATGGCGCTGTCTGCGCCTGTGGCAACCGCGGTTGTCTCTACACGCTGGTCACTGCGCAGTACCTCGCCCAGCTCTTGGCCACAGTGACCAATGATCCACACCTTGGCCTCCAGGGATTGGTAGGGCTGGGGCAACGCCATCACCCCGGAGCCGGCCGGGTGCTCTCCGACGCCGGTCGGGAGTGCGGCCGGGGATTGGCGAACCTGTGCAATACCTTGAATCCCTCCTTGGTCCTGGTGGGGGGAGCTCTGGCGCATGCAGGTCCATGGCTGCTAGAAGGACTACGAGAATCGATGGCATTACACACCGAGGCTCAGGTGGCGGCATCAATGTCGATCCGTGAAGCTAGCCTGCAAGGGCGGGCTGAGCTCTATGGCTCCATCGCGATGGCTGTGCAGCTCATCGATCCAGTCACCGGCGGACCTACTCCAGCCTCACCATAGGCGAGGGCCCACTGGCAGTGGCAGGCCGGGAACCTCCCACTCCAGTGCCACAACTCTACCCAAGGCCGCTTCGGTGACAAAGAGCGTGCGCCCGTGCGGACCACCGAAGCAGAGGTTGGTGATGTCAGCATCGGCCATCGCAATGGCGGCTTCCACCGAACCGTCCTCGGCGCACACCGTAATGAGCCCAGTGCCCGTGCCCGCCACGAGCAATCGCCCGAGCGAATCCAACGCCAACCCATCGGGAACGGCATCAGGCCCAAGATCCCAACGGGCGATGGGTTCGCCAAGCAGACCTCGCCCTTGGATGGGAAACGCCAGGATTCTGCCAGTTCCGGTCTCTCCAACGTAGAGTTCCGTGCCATCTGGCGAAAGCACAATCCCGTTGGGGAAGGTCAATCCCGAGTAGGCCCGCACTGCGTGGCCATGCCCGTCGGTCCAACACACAGAGCCTGGTGGCGATGCACTGGCTGCGGCGACTCCGCGTGCGTCACGGACCGCCCAGACTGGATCCGTAAACCACAGCCCCCCAGCCGGGTCGATCACGAGGTCATTGGGGCTCGAGAGGTCGTCACCATCGATGTTGCTCAGCACAGTCGAGAATGTGCCATCGGGCTCCACGGCCTGAATCGCGGCCAGGCCACCCCCCGGTCCAGCCCGACCACCCGTGGAGGGATTTGGGCCCCAGTTTCCACCGTTGTTGCAGATATACAACGTGCCATCCTCATCGAAACCGGCCCCGTTGGGCGACCCTGCTGTCTCAACCAGAACCACTCGTCGGCCTTGGTGAACCCGGCTGACAACTCCGGCGGCAAGCTCCACGACATGCAAGGTTCCGTGCCGATCGAAGCGGGGCCCCTCCGGGTATGCGAACCCAGTAGCGATCACCCGCTCACTGCCAGGGTCGGGCAGCGGCGGATTCATAGCAGCGTCCCATCTTTGAACCGCCGTAGCGCGTTCGCCATCGCACCTGTTCCGTATAGCTCCTCCGCTGCGATATCGGTCCAGTGGTAGATCGATACGCCGTCAGCCTCGGACTGCGCGACTACCTTCAGAGCCTCGACAAATTCCTGCGCTGGTAGCTCCTGAGCACGACCGAGGCCATCGTGGGGCGGTTCGGTATAGGCCGCACTGGTCTGCAGGCAGGCCAGAAGGGTTCCGGAAACCTGAGGTCGCAGATCAGCAACAACCTCTTCGATCCACGGCCGCACCGGCCGTCCAAGAATTTGGTGATAGACCATTGTCTCGATGTGCTCGGCAACCTGCGAGATAGCGCGGTAATCATGGCCAAACACTTCCTGGCCAAGCGGTCCCCGCTCTTGTGCTGGGAACGCCAGCCCATTGATCAAGACCTCGGTGCCTGGCCGTGCCCGATTCACGGCCTCGCGCAGTGTCGCGATGCTGTCGACCACCAGCTGACACTTCCACGCGGTCCATTCCGAGCGGAGCTCACGAAGAATCACCGCAGCCTTGGTCGCGATCCCGCCCCGGGGAAGCACATGTGCGGTGTCGTTTTCGAACCGCTCCAATGCCCCGTGAGCAAAGCCATAGTCAGTGACGGCATGCCGATCTACCTGCGCTGTCAATGCCTCCCAGAACCCCGGGAACCGGATGAAAGAGAGGAAGACACCGTCTGGCTGGTAAGTCGCCACCACCTCCTCCAAGCGCTCAGCGCGACTATTGAGGTAATCCGAATCGTGCGGGCTGATTCCGTAGTACCAGTCGTAGGGCGCCATGGTTACGCCATCGCTGCCGACCGGGCGCAGCTCAGGTCGCGTTCGGTAGGCAAGCGGGTCAAAGAAGATCGCCGTGGACTCAAATACCTTCATCCCCTCCGCCCGGACAGCGTCACGGAAGCGTTGATCGTCGTAGCGGTCGGCAGGGATCTGCTGCGGAACACCAGAGGATGGCAGCGGGTCGATGGTGTTCTGTAGCAATGCCCAATCCACACCATGGGAGGCCATCAACGCAGCGGCACCGGTGGTGCTCAAATTCAAATCCGTCAACCACTCGAAGCCGTAGCACTTCATCGCGACTACCTGGTTCACGGCAAATCCCCCTCGATCGAATCGTCAACCGGCACCAAGGAGGCTTCTCCAGTGCGCGAGATCGCGGCCAGCAGATCAGCTTGGGTAAGTTCGGCCGGGTCAAGTTCATCAACGACCTGACCGCCCACGAAGACGAGCACCCGGTCAGCCAAGGTGATCATCTCGTCGAGGTCGTCGGAGATGAGCAGAATCGCCGCGCCACCATCGGCCAAGCCGACTATTTGGCGATGAAGCTCGGACTTGGCGCCGACATCGACCCCCGCGGTCGGCTGATCGACAATGATCGCCTTGGGACTTGCCGCAACCACTCGACCGATGAGGACCTTCTGGGCATTGCCACCGCTCAGCGCTCCGACCATCATGTGCTGATCGGGTGGCCGAATCCGGACTCGGCGGATCGTGGCATCGATGAGCTGATCGGTGGCACGCCTCAGTACCACCCCAAGTTTGGATAGAAACGTTCCAAGTGCGGTGAGCTCGATGTTCGCCCGCACCGAACTGGTCAGTACCAGGCCATCGCGTTTTCGGTCCTCCGGTAGCAGCAGCAAACCGGCCCGGGCCGCACTGCCAGGATTGCGGCCACGGATCTGGGCGCCATCGATGTGGACGGAACCGACACTGTGAATGTCGCCGATAATGGCCCGCGCAAGCCGGGTCCGCCCGGAACCTACAAGGCCCGCGAGCGCGACTATCTCGCCTTTTCGAATGGCTAGGTCGATGCCTGGCCCATCTGCCACCCGCAGGTGTTGCAGTTCCAACCCCGCCGGCCCGGATCTGCTACCGGTGCTGGCGGACCGCCTGGTCACTGAATCAGCGCTCTTCTCATCGCCAACAAGTTCGCGGGCCAGAGTCTGGGCCGTGCATTCGGATGCCGGTTGAGTACTGACAACCGCACCGTCCCGCAGAACCGTGATCAAATCGGCGATCTCCACCACCTCATCGAGAAAGTGGCTGATGTACACAATGCCGACCCCGGAATCTGCCAGTGCCGCGATGATCTGAAAGAGCTGGGATCGCTCAGCTGGCGATAGCCGCGCTGTTGGTTCATCCATGACCAGGATCCGGACATCTCGAGCCAGTGCCCGGACGATCTCCGTGAGCTGTTGAGCCGCCACTCCCAACGACGCCACCGGTTGAGTCATCGGCAAGTCGATTCCGAATCTCCGTGCTTCCTCGGCTGACCGCCGGAGAAGTTGACGATGGGATAGGAGGGCTCCCCCGACGGAGGGCTCACGCCCCAGGGCAATGTTGTGCGCGGTATCGAGCTGCGGTACCAGCGCGAAGTCCTGGTAGATGATTGCTACGCCACTGTCGAGCGCGGAACGTGGACTTGTCAGCGTGCGGGCTTGCCCATCGATCTCAATCAACCCGAGGTAGTCAGGGTAGACACCGCCGAGGACCTTCATCAGCGTGCTCTTGCCAGCACCGTTGTGCCCGATCAGGGCGTGCACCTGCCCAGCCTGTACCTGGAAGTCAACCCCGTGAAGCACCTCGTTTCCAGCGAAGCTCTTACGAATTCCGCTCATCTGCAAGATGGTCTGGTGCTCCACGGGGTCCAACTCCTATCTGATATCCATGACTAGGCCTGAGGTGCCTGGATCACTCGCCCCAGGCGGCTGGGATCTCCTCAACGTTCTCCATAGTGATCATCGGCATCTCGATGAGAGCCTGTGGTTGTGGAACGGCCTCGGTGTTGCCGTTGAGCCATTCGACGGCCAGTCGAATCGCCTCTTCACCCTGCGGAGCGGGATCCTGATTCGGCGTGCCAAAGATGACTCCGTCACGAATCGCCGCGCGAACATCAGCTGGATAGTCGCCGGCGATGAAAGCGACGTCCTCGCGTCCACCCTCAATGGCGTTGCGGGCACCGGTGACGATCTCAGGCCCTTGGCCGACGATGGCATCGATCTCACCAGGTTCGAACCGATTGAGCATGTCCTGCACAATCGCCAATGCTTCGGCGTTGTCCCAGTTCGCGCTCTGCTCGGCAATACGCTCAATCCCCGGGTAGTCGGCAAGGACCTCCTCGAGCCCTTGCTGGCGCTGAAGCTGAGCAGATACGCCGAGTGCTCCCTGGATATAGCCATAGGTGCCTTCCTCCCCGATCGCCTCAACCAGCAGCCTTCCTTGAATACGTCCGAACTCGACATCATCGACGCCCACATAGGTGACCACGTCAGCCCCGGTTGAGGTGTCAGCGCTCAGGTTCACCGTCATCACCGGAATTCCCGCGTCGTTGGCCTCACGTATCGCAGGCACAATGCCGGTTGGGTCGCCGGGGCTGAGCAAAATGATGTCGAAATCCTCGGCGATGAACTGTTGAACCACGGCGATCTGGCTGGCCATCTCACCATCACCATTACGGATCTCGAGTTCGACGCCAAGCTCATCGGCGGTTTCCTCCGCCGCCGAGATCAGCCCGGAGTAGAACGGCACGGAGGTGTTCCAGATCATGAACCCGATCCGGTGCTCGCTGGACTCGTTTGAACCTGACTCCGTATCCGATTCGGTGGTGTCGGTGGCGGGGCTGCAGGCGGCTAGTAGCAGGCCAGCTGTCGTGGCTGCAGCCGCCAGCCATACGGCTTTGCGTGACTTCATCGTGCACTCCTTGTTTCTATGCCTCGGACGACGCCCGAGGTCTGATGTGGGAATGGGGTCAACGCAACTGCCGTCGACGCCGCTGATAGCTATCGATACCGACAGCCACGAGGATCACCAGTCCGGTGACTGCGGGCTGCCAGTAGGAGGAAACGCCATTGAGGTTTAGACCGTTGGCAACGACTCCGAGTAGGAAAGTCCCTAGGACAGCTTGGCCAACACGGCCGAGCCCTCCCGAGAGCGGCACCCCGCCCACCACCACCGCAGCGATCGCGCTCAGTGGCCAAGCCGCGGCACTGGCGGGCTGCCCAATTCCGGTCTGACCCAGAAGTAGGACTCCGGCAACGCCGGCCAGCAGGGCACCGATCGCGTAGGTGGCCAGCACCACCGCGGAGACGTTGATGCCAGCGAGTCGAGCCGCCTCGGGATTGCCACCTGCCGCGTAGATGTAGTGGCCGAATCTGGTGAAGCGAAGCACTGCCCAGACCAGCACGACAACAAGGACGAAAAAGAGAAATGCATTGGGTATCGGGCCGATACGTCCCAACCCCAGCTGGGTGAACGTCTCAGGCACTCCGTATACCGGTGCAGCCTGCGTTGCCACGAACAACAGTCCGAGGACCACGGACTGGGTTCCGAGCGTGGCCACGAACGGACTCATCCCCAGAATCGCGATGCACAGGCCGTTGACGACACCGACAACAAGGCTGGCGATCAGGGCAGCCACAATCCCCACCGGTGTTGAAATATCCACGATGAAGGTGGCTGCCACCACGGAGGACATCGCTCCCACCGCACCCACAGACAGGTCAAAACCACCCACGATGATCATGAGCATCATCCCGCAGGCCACAATCCCGATAATCGAGTTCTGCTGCAAAATGTTGGCGATATTGGCCCAGCGGCCAAAGGCCGGAGTGGTCACCCACAGCGTGATCACCAGTGCCAAGAAGATGCCCGATAGTGCTAGGCCTGATGCCCGCCGACGAGCAGACTGCGCAAGCCTGGCAATGCGGCTTGGGCGCTCGACGGGTGAACCGGTTGCGGCAGATTGCATCGCAATCCCCTTTCTCGGCGACGACGCCGTCTCTGGCTGACGGCGTAGAGCCACAACCACCCAATGCGAAGCAATCTGTCCGCGACCGGCTAAAGCGTCAAATTTCAGGTGTATTGGGACATTAATTATGCCGGTACTTGTACTAAATAGGTATTGATGCAGGTCAAGGCGCTGTCAAGACATGTCGGGCAGCCCCCGCCTTCCTGCAATAGCAGCCGAAGCTAGACATAACCCGGCACGAGCCCGGTGGTTGGATCCCACCCGACCTTGCCCCCGCACTCTCGTCCAGGCCAGGCCCGACAGCACAAGTGCAGGCCACGCCTCACCTACACTGACGCCATGGATCGCAAAGTCGCGGTGAGCACTGCGGCAATCGCGGCGATAGCGCTCATGCTGGGGGCAACTGCGGTCCCAAGCTCGGCTCGCTATGACGAGGCAGGCTCCTACTCCGATGGTGTCGCACTTGCCAGCGATGGCTCGGTGGTGCTGCTTCCCGCCAACTCCGCGGCCCATCTACTGCCCGGGTCACGGGTGTTGGCACCAAGGGCACCAGGGAGCGGCCGGTTCCTCGGCTCGGGCCCCAGCCCAGCGCAGGAACTCGCTGCTGCTCAGCGGGAATGGCTCACGCAAGGCTGGCTTCCAGAAGATGTCCAATACCGCGAGCTGGTCAGGAACGCGCTGCTGGATATGCGGGTCCTCAGCACCAATGGGGCGACCACCGCGGCAGGTAACCCCAACTGGCGCTACGTGTGGCCCCGTGATGCCTCATTCGTGGCGGTGACCTTTGCGGCCACTGGGCACCTGCAGGAGGCGGTCGAGATCCTGGAATTCCTTCAGGATGTTCAGTCCGAGGATGGATCATTCGAGGCGCGCTACCTGCCCGATGGATCCGGCCCACCCGATGATCGGTTGCCGCAGACCGATGGCACCGGGTGGGTGTTATGGGCTCTCGATGCGCTCATTGCCGCTGCTCCCGGCGAACAATCCGAGCAGCTGTTGCAACAATTCGAACCGCTCCGTGAACGTTCGAGCGCATTCCTGCTCGACCAGGTCGACAACCCGCACTCACTACCACCGCCATCACCGGACTACTGGGAACACCGTGAGGAAGTCCTCACCCTAGGGACCGCCGCCCCAGTACTGATCGGGCTGGAGGCCGCCGCCAGGCTTGCGTCCGAGCGCAGCGATAGCAACGGCTACCAGGACGCCACGGACGCGGCCGCCGATCTTCGCGAGGCCATCATCGGCGCCTTCGGGGGACACGGGTACGGGCGCTATCCCGGACCCTCCCATGCCGACGCCGCAGTGGCGTTCCTGCTGCCCCCATTCCAAACCTCCGCATTACCCGAGGCGCAGCAGGCGTGGGCCGAATCGATCCCGTTGATGGGCCGACCAGCAGGCGGGCTGGCACCGGGTGCCGGTTGGACTGAGCAGAATCAGTCATGGACTCCGCAGACGGCGCTGTATGCGCTGGTAGCGGCAGCCTCCGGCGACCAGGATCGGGCACGAGCGTGGCTCGACTGGCTCGCAGATCACCGGACTCCGCTCGGCGCATTGCCGGAGAAGGTCAATGCCGACGGTGAGCCCGCAGGCCCAGCACCCTTGGCTTGGACCTGCGCGCTGGTGGTGCTCACCGTGATGGAACTTGAGCGCTAGCCCTAGCCAAAGTCCGATCGCAGCACGATCACAATGTCGCCATCGGCAGCATCCGAGCTCTCGATCCGCGGCCCAATCCCCAGCATTTCACCGATCAGCTCGGCTTCGTCAGCCTGGTCTGGGTTGTCGTAGTAGAGCGTGGTTTCGCTGGGCTGCGGTCGGCTGTAGTCGGCCGGGCTAACATCGCTCCATCCGGCCTCTTCCAAGACCTGAGCGGTGTCCGCGGCCAACCCCGCTACGCCCGCACCGTTGAGGACCCAGATCTGCGTGCCGTAGTCAGCTTCGATCGTCTCTGGCGCCACCGGATCGGTCGGTTCCGCAGATGTCACCTCAGGTGTTGGCTCCGGCTCGGCAGACTCCGATTCCGGCGGCGGCTGCGCCGTCCCCGACGGGTCCTGCTCCACCACGGTGGTCTGCTCCGTAGCCGTAGCCGTGGGCGCGGTGCTGGAACCTGAGCCAGCCGATAGTGCCCGAACAGCCAAGAACGCCAGCGTGGGCGCCAGCACCAGCACAATCAGAAATGGCAGCAATCTGCGCCACCACGGTAGTGGCTCACGATGCACGCCAGCAGGCGTGCGGTCAGCGCCCAGATGATCGAACTCATCCTCGGGGTAGGGATACTGGCTGTTCACCTTCTAGAGATTAGTAGGCGAAGCGGCTCTGCTGCGCCTGCTTCTCCCGTGTACTTCTATCCCTCGCTCCCGAGGCGACGGGCCGATCGATCCCGTTGTCGGCTAGCCCGCATTCGCCGCAACCGCTTGACCAGCATTGGCTGGGCGGCCAGCGCTGCGGGATTGTCCAGCAGTCCGTTCAAGATCTGGTAATACCGGGTGGCGGTCAGATCGAACAGCTCCCGGATCGCAGCTTCCTTGGCGCCAGCGTACTTCCACCACTGACTCTCAAAGTCCAGGATCTGGCAGTCGCGCTCGCTCAAGGTTCCCTGCACTGAGGCCTGTTCCGCCACAGCGTGGCTGAGTGGGATCGTTGCTGCCGCCATTGGTTCCTCCTCCAGTTTCCTAGGAACATCGTAGGCGCAAACGACATTGGTGTCATTTGCTCGGAGTGTCGGTGGATCGGCGCGCCGCCAGCCTGCACCTGGCAAGGTAGAGCGGTGACATCCGCACCGAACAACCCCCGCCCACTCGCGGATCTGGTCGCACCCGATTGGGCACAAGCGCTGGCCCCAGTCGAACCGGTGGTGCAACGCATGGGCACTTTCCTCAGGGAAGAACTCCAGCAGGGCCACGACTACCTTCCCGCCGGATCAGACGTGCTTCGAGCCTTTAGCCAACCACTGGCCGATGTCAAAGTGCTCATCGTCGGGCAAGACCCTTACCCCACCCCCGGCCACGCGATGGGTCTGAGCTTTTCAGTTCAGCCACACGTTCATCCAATCCCCCGCTCGCTATCCAACATCTACCGTGAACTGGTCGACGACCTCGCTGTCCCCATGCCGACTACGGGCGACCTCAGCCCGTGGGCTCAAGCTGGAGTACTGCTGCTCAACCGCTGCCTCACCGTCAGACCCGGAGCACCGGCGTCTCACCGAGGACAGGGATGGGAGCAGGTCACCGATGCTGCGATTTCCGCACTCCTTCGGCGCGACAGCGCACTGGTCGCGATCTTGTGGGGACGAGACGCCCAGTCGCTCCGGCCCGCGCTAGGCGAGGTCCCGGTGATCGCTTCGGCACATCCATCACCGCTATCGGCCTCCCGCGGGTTCTTCGGGTCACGCCCGTTCAGCCGGGCCAATGAAAAGCTGATCGAGCAAGGTGCTGCGCCCATAGATTGGCAGCTGCCCTAGTCCTCAGCCCTTCCGATCGGTTCTCCGATCCGGACGGCCACCTCTGGCCGCCGAGTACGAAGGGTGAAGCCAAAACCGTGGCTCGTGGGTTCGACTTTGGCGTAAACCTTCGAACTCGCGGGTTGGGGGGTGCACGATGGGGGTCTCGCCTGCGGCAAGACCCCCATGAGCCGCGTGTCGGGTTCGAACCGACGACCTTCGCTTTACAAGAGCGGCGCTCTACCAACTGAGCTAACGCGGCAGCGGGCTGCTAGGCCCGGATGCAACCCTAGTCCGCGGCGCCACCACCGGTGACCTCTTCCAACAAGGTGCCCGGCGTGGCCCATTCCCCAGTCCAGCGCTCCCCATCGATCATCACTACTGGGGTGCCGGTGACACCGTCGACCTGCGCCTGGTCGGCAGCGACCCCGGCCCACTCGCGGAAGATCTGGTCAGCGAAGCTGTCAGCCACTTCCTGTGGCACGCCGACACCAACGGCGAGCTCGGCCATCTGCTCGTCGGAAAGGCCCTCGGTGTTCTCCGCAGGCTGGTTGTCGAACAATGCATCCATGAAGTCCAGCGCATGCTCGGGGGATTGATCCGCGACGGTGGCGAGGGCATTGACGGATCGGGTGGAGTACTCCGCGCCCATGGCCAAACGGTCCAAGAAGGCCAGCGGGTGAACCACCAACGTGGCGTCGCCGTTGCTGATCATGGTGCGAATGTCCTCGCGATGGGCCCGATCGAGTTGCCCACAACCGGGGCACATGAAGTCGAGATAGATCTCCACCTCGGTAGCGCCGCTATTCTCCGTTCCGGCCACTCCCTCAGCACCGAAGGTGAAGGCACCGGTGTCGGTCGAACCCGCGGGCACCTCACCATCGAAGTCGGTCAGTAGCGTCTTCTGGCCGGCGCGCCAGATCGTGACCCCGGCCGCGATAACCAAGACCAGCACCAACAGGGAAGCGCCAACAACGATGAGGCGATTGCGGCGTTCGGTCGCGGCCTGCTTTTTGGCTAGTTCTTCGGCAGCCCGTTGAGCGGCCTCTCGGCGTTGTGACTTTGTCTGGCGCTGCTTATTGGCAGGCATGGCTTTCCTTGTCTTCGGTGCGTGTGAGCAATACGTCTAGTCTGGTTCCCCCTAGGGCGGATGTCGTTGACATACCACCGCGCCAGAGTCTACGTAAGAAAGCTGGGAATCGGCGGCACCGGCAACGGTGCCCACGTAGGCTCAGGGGCCAGCCATCCCAGGATGTACGCGCACATCGCCGCAGCAGCGAAAGCAACCAGCATCCAGATACCCGCGAGGGCTCGGGTCGGGGCCAGTCGCTGCCAGATTGCCCACGTCCCCTCACGGGCAGTCTGACTGGAGGGCGTCCACCACATCAGCTGGGTAACCAAGACCAGGCCGATTCCCACGACCGCCCAAGGCGTAGCCGAGGCTGACAGCAAACCCCACACGATTCCACCACCCAGGATCCCGACGGCGGCGCCCGGAACGGTCAGCAAGACCGAAAGCAGGAGGTGAACCGGCACCATCAGAGCGCTCGTAAGAGTGTCCGACCTGCGCACACCCACCCGCAGCCGCCGATTGCGCAACCCTCGCACCGAGGCCCCCACCGTGCCAGCGACCACCAACGCCGACACCATCAGGAGCAGCACCAAGCCCGGCCACAGAATTCCCAGGCTGATGATCGCCACCCACCACGACCCGTTGAGCCAGGGACGCGGCTGGGCTGGAACTGCCCATGGTGGCCATTGCTGCCCCGCAGCGACCGGTGCCGTCGATCGATGGCTCGGCGTAGGCGCCATCGGTGGCGCGTCCGGAGGTCGGGTCAAACCTGGCTGGACCCCACCCGGCGATACCGAATCGGTGACCACCCCCGGGCCCTGATGCGCAGGGATACCAGGGGCACGGCCCATGCCCGCCGGGCCGGGCGCGGTCACCCCAGGGCTGGCAGCGATAGCCTCCGTGGCTTCGCGCCCGTGCAGATTGTCATCGAAGGCGCGTATCACGCTTTCGTGGCCCAGCCGCAGGGCTGGGTCGGGGTGAAGGGCTCGACGAAAAACCTGGGCGATGAGCGGGGGCAAGCCCTCGGTATCAGGGCGTCCGCCTTCGACGCGGGAAAGGACGGCCATCATCGGCCCGCTGCCGAATGGCGGGCGCCCCGTGGCGGCAAACAACAACACTGCCGCCCAGCCCCACCAGTCACCGCTGACGCTTGGACCTGCACCGGCCAACACGACCGGATCCACGTACCCGGGCGTGCCGGTCACCAATCCAACCTGGGTCAGGCGAGCATCGTCCGCCAACTGGGATATCCCAAAGTCGATCACCACCGGCCCCGAGTCAGTCAGCATGATATTGCCGGGCTTGAGGTCCCGGTGCAGCACATTGACCGCGTGAATCTGCTCCAAGGCAGCCGCCAAGCCACCGCCAAGATTGCGCAGCTCTTGACTATTCATCGGTCCGTGTTCCCCGATTGAAGAGTCCAACGCTTGGCCCGCAATCAGCTCGGTCACCACGAACGCCTCGTCCGCGTCAACTTCGGCATCCAGGACCCGAGCCACATAGTCACCCCGTACCCGATGCAACGTTGCCACCTCACGTCGCAGTCGCGCCCGGGCTGCGGCATCGGCACCAAAGCCTGGATGAAGCAACTTGAGGGCCACCTCGCGCCCATCGGCATCCAGGGCCCGGTACACCGTGCCCATGCCACCGGAACCAACCACCGCGAGCAGTTGGTAGCCACCGACGGCGCTACCCACGCGCGTCGTATCGACTCCTCGCAACTGCTCCATAGCAAAGCAAGCTACGCCACCGACCGGGGATGCGCTCGAATGCCGCTCCCCGGTGTCGCGGCTTCGTTACGCTGACCGGTATGGCTGCACCGGATGCGGATCTTGTTGTGGTGGCAAATCGGCTGCCGGTCGAAGAGGTCACCGACGAGCACGGCAATTCGTCCTGGCAGCGTTCACCGGGCGGATTGGTGACCGCGCTTGCCCCGGTGATGGAACGCGGCAACGGCGTATGGGTGGGCTGGCCCGGCAAGGCCGACCTGGACCTGCCACCGTTCAGCGCCGACGGCATCGACATGCACCCCGTGGCCCTCAGCGCCCGCGACCTCAAACGGTTCTACGAGGGCTTCTCCAACGCGACTATCTGGCCGCTCTACCACGATGTGATCGTCGACCCAGAGTTTCACCGTGATTGGTGGAATGCCTACGTCGCGGTCAATGCCAGGTTCGCACAGCAGGCGGCCTCCGCTGCTCCGCCCGGGGCGATGGTCTGGGTCCACGACTACCAGCTGCAGCTAGTACCCAAGATGCTGCGGGAGCTGCGACCTGAGCTACGGATCGGCTACTTCCACCACATTCCGTTCCCGCCGGTGGAATTACTGGGGCAACTGCCCTGGCGCAACGCCGTGGTCGCAGGCCTGCTAGGAGCTGATGTGATCGGATTCCAGCGCCGGGGGGACGAATCGAACTTCCTGCGGGCGGTGCGGCAGTTCACCGACAACAGCACCCGCGGGCAGCAGGTCACTGTCAAGCGCCGCGGGCAGCCTGAGCGCACCGCACGCGCAGCCACCTTCCCGATCTCCATCGACGCTGACCGATTCGGAACGCTGGCCGCCTCACCCCAGGTTGAGAAACGGACCAATGAGATCCGCAACGAACTGGGATCCCCAGATGTTCTCCTCCTGGGAGTCGATCGCCTGGACTACACCAAGGGCATCCGACACCGCATCAAGGCATTCGGCGAATTGCTCGCCGATGGCAAGCTGCGGGTACCTGCGGCCACGCTGGTCCAGGTCGCCAGCCCCAGCCGGGAACATGTGGAGCAGTACGCCACCTTGCGCCGCGATGTCGAGCTGATGGTGGGATCGATCAACGGCGACTACTCGGCGCTAGGAAAACCGGCGATTCACTACCTGCACCACTCCTACCCGGTAGCGGAGATGGCGGCGCTCTACCGCGCGGCCGACGTCATGCTGATCACCGCCCTGCGTGATGGAATGAACCTGGTTGCGAAGGAGTACGTGGCCGCCCGGTCTGACCTGGACGGCGTTCTAGTGCTCTCGGAATTCGCTGGCGCTGCCGATGAACTGCCCCAGGCACTCCTGGTCAATCCCCACGACATCGAAGGAACGAAACGGACCATCATGGCCGCCATTGAAATGCCCCGCCCAGAACGGCGGCGCCGGATGAAGGCGCTGCGCCGCCGAGTGATGGACCATGACGTCGACCGCTGGGCTGCCGATTTCCTGCGCGCCCTAGGTACAGCATGAGCACCCTGCGCAAGGCCCTGGATCGCTTCAGCAAGCAATCCAGCTGGCTGATCGCGCTCGATTTCGACGGCTGTCTCGCGCCGATCGTGCCGCACCCTGACGATGCCCGCCCCCTGCCACAAGCCGCGGCCGCGCTGCAACGACTGGCACCGGTGCCCAACCTGCAGGTCGCATTGGTTTCCGGCCGCGCGTTGGAAAGCCTGGTGCTGGTGGCCACCCCGCCTCCCGGAACATTGCTGGTGGGAAGCCACGGCGCCGAACGGGGAATGATCGACGATGATGGCACGCTGACGCTCAGCAACGCGCAGCTGTCTCCCGGGCAGCAGCGAGTGCTCGCTCAGGCGACCGCGGTGGCGACTGAAGTCATCGCACCGGTCAGCGCGGCTGGGGCTTGGTTGGAACAGAAGCCCACCGCTGTCGTGGTGCATACCCGGGCCTTGCCACCACAACTTGCCGACCAGATCGAATCAGATGTGCTGACCGCAACCGCATCGATGCAATTGCGGGCACTACCCGGCAAACGCGTCGTCGAACTGTGCGTGGTGCCAACATCCAAAGGGATCGCATTGGATGACCTGCGGGCCAGCACCGGAGCCAGCGTGGTGCTCTACGCAGGCGACGACGTCACCGATGAAGATGCCCTGGCCAGACTCCGCCCTGGGGACGTCGGCGTCAAGGTCGGTCCCGGGACGACAGCCGCCCGGTTCCGAGTCGCCGACCCAGCCGCCATCGCTGCCATGCTGACCCACCTAGCCGACCTGTTCGGGGCTGGTCCAGCCGCTGCCTAGCTCACCTGGCACCCTCTCTTGCAGGCCCGGGCATGTGCATGCTCCGCCAACTGGTGGACCATCCCTACCGATGTTGGTCGGCATGTGCCAGACTGACGCCTGGCTCAAAGGTTGAGCCGTGCCAGAAGGGTCTGGCACCTTTCACAACGGATCGTCCGGCACGTACCTGCCGGTGAAGGGAATCGCACATCATGGCATCAGTCACTTATGACAACGCCACTCGCATCTACCCCGGGTCGGAGACCCCGTCGGTGGACGCTCTCAATCTGGAAATCGCCGACGGCGAGTTCCTCGTTCTCGTGGGGCCATCCGGTTGCGGCAAGTCGACGTCGCTGCGCATGCTGGCTGGGCTAGAGGACGTCAATTCGGGCCGCATCCTCATTGGTGACCGTGACGTCACCGATGTTCAGCCCAAGGACCGGGACATCGCCATGGTGTTCCAGAACTACGCGCTCTACCCGCACATGACCGTTGCGGACAACATGGGATTCGCACTCAAGATCGCTGGAACCCCGAGGGACGAGATCCGCGCCCGGGTCGAGGAAGCCGCGCAGATCCTGGACCTGAGCGAGTACCTGGACCGCAAGCCCAAGGCACTCTCGGGTGGTCAGCGTCAGCGTGTGGCCATGGGTCGCGCCATCGTGCGCCAGCCACAGGTGTTCCTCATGGACGAGCCGCTGTCCAACCTGGACGCCAAGCTGCGCGTTCAGACCCGTACCCAGATTGCGTCACTGCAGCGTCGTCTTGGCGTCACCACCGTGTATGTGACCCACGACCAGACCGAGGCGCTGACCATGGGTGACCGCATCTGCGTGCTCAAGGACGGCTTGCTGCAGCAGGTCGGCACCCCGCGCGAGATGTATGACACCCCGGCGAACATCTTCGTCGCAGGCTTCATCGGGTCCCCCGCCATGAACATTGGTGACTTCGAAGTTGCCGATGGCAAGGCGAACCTGGGCGACACTCACATCCCGCTGGCGCGAGTCACCCTGGATGCTCTCACCCCCGAGGACCAGGGTCACATCACGCTGGGCTTCCGTCCCGAGTCGCTGGACATCTCCACCGAGTCCGACGCTAGCTCCTTCCCCGTCCTGGTGAACCTGGTGGAGGAACTTGGCTCAGACGCGTTCGTCTATGGCCAGCTACCCGCTGGTGAGGCCGCCGAGCACATCAGCTCCGGTGCTGGGGATGCACAGGTGATCGTGCGTATCGAGCCCCGTCAGCCCCCGATGAAGGGCGACACCATTTGGGTGAAGATCCGCGAGGGCCAGGAGCATGTCTTCTCCCCAGCCACGGGCAAGCGTTTGCCTAGCTGAGTGAACTAGCGCATGAGGCCCAGGGGCGGATCCGATTCGGGTCCGCCCCTGGAGTCTCTCGGTTAGCGCCATGGGCCAGCGCCTGCCACACTGATGGCATGCCGGCTGCGCTTCAGATCACCGCGGTGGCGCCCGATCCGGCGCTGCTCGACTTGCCCTGGCATCTGCCACTGGAGGATTGGCCCACCGATATCCTCGCCGCACTGCCCCGGGGAATCTCACGGCACGTCGTTCGATTCGTCCGGCTATCGGGGCGAGTGATCGCGATCAAGGAAATCGGCGAGTCGGTGGCCTACCGGGAGTACGCGCTGCTGCGCGACCTGGACCGTCTGGATGTGCCGTCAGTGGATCCGGTCGGGGTCATCACCGGCCGTAAGGATGCCGATGGTGAGCCGCTGGACTCGGTGCTCATCACCAAACACCTACGGTTCTCGCTGCCCTACCGGGCTTTGTTTTCGCGCCAACTCGCACCCGACATGGCCACTCGTCTCATCGACGCCTTGGCGGTGCTGCTTGTGCGCCTGCACCTGACCGGCTTCTACTGGGGTGACGTGTCGTTGTCCAATACCCTGTTCCGGCGCGACGCGGGCGCATTCTCGGCCTACCTGGTCGATGCCGAGACAGGCGATCTGCACCCCACCCTGACCCGTGGCCAGCGCGAGTACGACTTGGAGATCGCCCGCGTCAACATCATCGGTGAGTTGATGGACCTGGAAGCTGGCGGCTTGCTCGACGATGTCGAAGACACGGTGCTGATCGGCGACATGCTGGTGCAGCGGTACTACGACCTCTGGGCCGAGCTGACCGATTCGGAAGAATTCTCGGCAGACGAACGTTGGCGCGTGTCGGAACGCATCTCCCGGCTGAACCAGTTGGGCTACGACGTCGGCGAGCTGCAAATGACCACCGACATCGACGGCACAACCGTCCAGATTCAACCCAAAGTGGTCGATGCCGGGCACCACCACCGACGGCTGATGCGGCTGACCGGGCTGGATGTGCAGGAGAACCAGGCACGGCGGTTGCTGAACGACATGGACACCTACCGGGTCGCGATGGATCGACTCGGCGAAGATGAAGAGTTCGTCGCCCACGATTGGCTCACGGACGTCTTCGAGCCTGCCATCGCGGCTATTCCCCGAACCATGCGGCGCAAGCTGGAGCCGGCCGAAGCATTCCACGAAATCTTGGAGCACCGCTGGTACCTGGCCGAGCAGGCGGGTTCAGACATACCCATGGAGGATGCGGTGCAGTCCTATGTGGCCAACGTGTTGCCGTTGCGCCCCGACGAGGAGGCTGTCCTCGAACTTGACGCGGCGACGCTGCGGGCGATCACCGATACCGACAGCGATCTCATCGGCTAGCGGTCCTGCCGCGCCACCCTGGCGCCCGTCGCCCAGCGCCGAGGGGCGGTCGGCTAGCGTAGGGATCCCGACGCAGGAGGATCGATGCCGACCATCACCACCCATGAGCCTGCTCCTACCCGGCTCTATGTGACAGATACTGGCGGCGACGGCACTCCCGTCGTCTTGATCCATGGCTGGCCGCTTTCCGGGGCTGCGTTCGCGAGCAATCGCGGTGCTCTGAGGGCAGCTGGCTATCGGGTCATCACCTACGACCGGCGCGGTTTCGGCCAGTCCGGGCGGGGCGGCAGCTACGACTACGACACCTTCGCCGCGGACCTGCACACCGTCATGACCGAACTCAACCTCCAGGGCGCGGTCATCGTGGGGTTCTCCATGGGCGGTGGCGAGGTGGCTCGATACTGCGCTCGCTACGGCACCGGGGCCCTGGTGGGCGTGGTGCTGTCTGGATCGATATGTCCAGCGCTATGCATCACGCCGGATAATCCAGACGGGGCGATGCCACCCTCGGGCTTCGAAGAGATAGCGCAGAGTTGCCGGACCGATTTCCCGGCCTTCGCAACCCAGTTCGTGACCTGGTACTTCAGCAACGAGCAGGGGCTGTGTGTCAGCGAACAAGAGCATGCGGCGGCAGTCTCGATCGCGTTACAAGCAGACCCGCAGGCGGCTGCCCAGGCAGCTTTGGCGTGGGCGACGGACCTGCGCGAGGACTGCCGCAGCATCGATGTCCCGGCCCTGATTCTGCACGGCACCGAGGATCGCAATGTTCCGCTCGCCGCATCCAGCGCGCGGGTAGGCGAGTTCATTCCTGACTCCCGGCTGGTGACCATCGACGGCGGCCCGCATGGGCTGAACGTCTCTCACCGCCAGCAATGGGAAGGTGCCCTCATCGACTTCCTGGACGGCCTGGCCAGAAGCGAGTAGACACCTCTGTCACGGGAGAGCAGACCAAGGTCTGCAGCACAGCATCAATGTTGGTGATGCTATGCTGTCATATGCGTACCACGGTCACCCTGGACTCCGATGTCGAGCAGCTCATCCGGGCGCGCATGCAGCAGGGTGTGAGTTTCAAACAGGCACTCAACGATGCGATCCGGGATGGCGCCAGCGCTCGAGGCCCCTTGCCTGAGCCCTTTCAGACACCGACATTCGATATGGGCTCCGCTTCCATTGATCTCGTCCACGGGCTCCGCGTCGCTGCCGACTTGGAAGATGCCGCCGTCGCCGGGCGAATGGCAGCTGACGGATGAAGCTTGTCGACGCGAATGTGTTGATCTATGCGGTGAACTCGGCCGCACCCCACCACCGGCGCTCACGCGAATGGCTGGATTGGGCTCTCTCCGGGAAGGCTGTCGTTGGCTTTTCCTGGGTTCCGCTTTTGGCGTTCTGGCGCATCACCACCCATCCGGCGTTGTTGCAGCGTCCGCTGTCTGCTCAACAAGCTGGCGAGGTCATCGCAGCATGGTTGGGTGCACCGGCAGCTCGCCTCGTCCACCCGACGGCGGAACATCCACGCCTGCTCAGAACGCTGCTCGCCGACACAGGCGTAGGCGGCAATTTGATCAATGACGCGCATCTAGCCGCGCTCGCAATGGAACACCGTGCTCAAGTGGTGACTTTCGATACAGACTTCGCCCGGTTCGCCAACGTGAGCTGGCAGATACCACCAGAGCGCGACTAGCTCGAACACTGCACGGCGGGGCAGCACATCAGTCCCGGTCATGCGCGCGTAGCGGCAACCAGCGACGGCGGTTGCCGCCGGTCTTCAAAGATCCCGCTTGATTCGCGGAGCGAGAAAGATCACGGCGTTGACGACGGCATCGACCAGGAGGGCAGCACCCGCGACACCGAGCAGCCGCGCCCCGGTTGTGCTCTTCCCGCCGGCCCGGATACCGCGGCTTGCGCGACGGATCGCCAAGACCCCAAGCCCGAGTTCCACGGTTGCCACACCCGGGGTCCACCATGACTGCCGGATCGGAACCACGACCTCTTCGGCAAACGTCTCGGCCGCATCGAACGCCGACTCCGCACGCACTCGGGCGGCGTCAGCACGCTCACGCATTTGCTCGGTGGTCTCCCGGACACTCTCGGTCATCTGCGATTGTGCATCGGTGACCGCGCGCGCAAACACCTTGGTGAGACCGTCAGGGTTAACTACCCGTGCCTGATCCAGAGCGGGAAGTTCATCACCGTGGCCCAGGTATCCCACCAGCGCCTCGGGTAGTCCTAGGGCCTCGATCAGCCGGGCCGGGCCGCCGCCGTCGCTCTCGATCGCGTTCCTCACAGCGGTGGGCTCAACGCTCGGCAGCATGGACATGAGCTCACTCACCAGCGCCCCGGTGCCGAGGGTGGTATCACAGAAGGCGGCGACGGCGTCGCCGACCTTGGGGCCGCTTGGGACTCGGGCGATATCGGCATCCCAGGTGTGCACATGGCTGGCCTGTGCACCAATGGTGGCCACGGCCGGGTAGGCCGCACCCTGCTCGATCACCAGGGCTGGCTTGAGCGTATCTGGCCAGTCCACTTCCGCGAGCGCGGGCCCGTCACTGACCACGATCAGGTGGCCATCCAGGTACGGTGCCGCCAGGACCGGCATCTCCACGGCCCGGGCGAAGGCGCCTAGTTCACCCATGGGTGCCCGGGTATAGACCACGGCACGGTCGGGGACGAACGCCGATCCGACATCGAGTTCCTGATCGAAGGGGTCCAGCGGGTCGTCGGGCAGGTCTTGCTCCACTCCCACCGATACATCCTCAAACATCACCGAGGCGCTACAGGCGTTCGCGACGCTCTCGCACAGGTCGGTCAGCGACTGGCCTGCCACGATCGTGCCATCAGCGGTGTCGAACACCGCGACCCGGTCCTGTGGGTCGACGGCGAGCACCACCCCCACCACCTCGGGGGTTTCCGGCTCAGACTCGACCAGCGCAATCACTTTCGCTGCATTGAGGAACTCCCGGGCTAGCTCGGCGCGCCCGTCAGGACTGAGGACGATCCCGGCTCGACGTCGCCATGGTGCGGATGTCATAGCCTCCGACACTACTGCGCCCGCTGAGGTGAGGGGGCGCAGCGGCGGCGCTGGGCTGCCTCATAGAGCGCGATACCGGTGGCAACACCTGCATTGAGTGACTCGGTGGAGGCCGCGATCGGTATCGACACGATCATGTCGCAGGTCTCACGAACCAGTCTGCCCAGGCCCTTGCCCTCGGACCCACAGACCAGTACCAGCGGTTCCGTGGCCAGCTCCAGCTCACCGATGGTGGCGCTGCCGCCGGCATCGAGCCCGACGACGAAGCATCCAGCTGCTTGGAAGTCTTGCAGGGCGCGCACCAGATTGGTCGCGCGGGCCACCGGCACCCGGGCGGCTGCCCCGGCCGAGACCTTCCAGGCTGCGGTGGTGACACCAGCGGCCCGTCGTTGTGGCACCACCACCCCGTGAGCGCCGAAGGCTCCCGCTGATCGCAGTGCCGCTCCCAGGTTGCGTGGGTCGGTCACGCCGTCCAGCGCAACGATGAGCGGTGGCTGGCCCGCCCGTTGGGCTTGGTCCAGTAGTTCGGCTGGCTCCACGTAGGTGTAGGCAGGCACCTGGATGGCCACACCCTGGTGCACCGATCCGTCGGTGATCTTGTCGAGTTCTCCCCGGCCTACCTCGAGGAGCGAGATCCCCCGCCGGGCGATGAGGCGCAGAATTTCGCGGGTACGGTCATCGCCATCGACCCGGGATGCTATCCAGGCGGTGGTGACTGGCACGTCCGCACGCAGCGCCTCCACCACCGCATTGCGGCCAGAGACCACTTCGTGGGTGCGTTCTGCACGTGTCAGCCGCCCGGAGCGGCCAGACTTGGCTGCGGTTCGCTGCGCGGCGACTTTACGTTTGTGAGCAACGTGGTAGGGCCGATCCTCGGCCTTGGGGGTTGGGCCTTTGCCTTCAAGTCCCTTGCGCCGCTGCCCACCGGAGCCGACGGTGGCTCCCTTCTTGCTTCCGGGTTTGCGGACGGCGCCCTGGCGGCGAGAGTTTCCTGGCACCCGCCGATGCTGTCACACTCGCCGACTGTGCGCGAGGCAGCACGCTCACGACCGCAGTTTCCGCCCGGCCCGCCCCTGGGCACCGGCAATATGCCTGGGCGAGCAGAGCCACCGATCGAACAGCTCGAGGTGGAGCGGACGTCAGCGCACGGCGTCACCGAGCGCGATCCGTCGCCGGATCAGGATCAGCCCGGCCCCAAGTACCGCAAGAGCACATGCCGTGAGCAGGGCACCGGACTGATCGTCGATCCCGGTATCGGCTATCTCGGGCGGTCCAGGCATCGTCAGCTGCCCATCGAACTCACCGGTCAGCGTGGCTGAAGTTCCGGTGGCCAAGCCCTGGTTATCGCGGTTGGTCTTCGCGTACTGCAGCGTCGAGGGCCACTGCGCCACCTCGTAGGTTGCAGCCAGGGCGATGTCGTAGTTTCCCGTGGTCCCCGCCGGTGGGACCGCCTGCCATCGCGCCGAGCCCGCCGATCCATCGGTGATCGTCAGCGTATTGGTGCCGGTGCTCTCAAAGATGGCGTTTGTCAAGGTCAGACTGGTGGTACCAGCTTCCCAGGTGATGGTGCCCACCTGTGCCCCAGGGGAATCCACCGCCAGGGTCGGCGCACTCGGCACCGCCGTGCTGTGCGCATTCGCCATCGCATCGGCAAGGTAGCCGTCGGCCTGAGCGTTCACCCCCGAACCGCCCGGGAGCCCCTCGACGAAGCTGGTCACATCATTGACCAACTGCTCATAGCTGGGGCTGGATCCAGCCAATCGGAGCTTGATGATCGCAATGGCCACCGCCGCTGCCTGCACGTCGTCGTCGGTGTCCCCGAACCGCTCGATGATGTAGTTCATCTGAGCCAGGCCCTCACCCAAGAGATCCGGCGCAGTGACGTCGGCATAGCGGGTGAACCGGAACCGGAAGTTGTCGACTGCGAACCCGGGCAGGGTGGAGACGTCGGTGAAGGCTGGGTCCGAGTCCATATCCAACGGAATCGGAAGTTCGACGCAATAGGTCAATCCGTCGTCTGGCATTCGAACAGCGCCGATTCCCCATCCGTCCTCATCCCAGAGGCCTGGGCCACGGTTGAGGTTGGTCGTGGGTGGTATCACTGGGGGATTGACCGGGTTATCCGGATCTCCGACGTGGAATCGCACCTGTGCCGGTGACACGGGTGCTACCGCTACCCCGTTGGTTCCGATCACCTGCTCATAGTGCCCCCACACGCTCGCCGCGGCGGTGTCCAAGATGTACTGTGCGGCGCGCCCACCGGTAGGCACCAGCTCCGTAGCGTGATTGATGTGAATGCCACCAAAGCCCGCATTGGGCTTGGCGCCCGGTGTCAGGCCTTCAACCGCCACGCCGACCAAGGTCAGGGTGCCACCCTCGGGTAGCCCGTCGGCAGTGGTGGTGCCGCCACCACCGATGGCAGCGCCACCGGTGCGGGGCACGCCCGCAGGCAACCCTCCGCGTTGGGTGCCACCGGTTGCCGTGATGTCCCCACCAGAAAGGGTGACCTCTGCTCCCGCACCGCCGAAGCCGCCACCAATCCCTGCAGCTGCCCGACCACCGGTCGCGACCACCTCACCTCCACTGATGGCGACGATCCCACCTGCGCCACCCATCGAACCACCACCGATTCCAGCACCATCGGCACTGGTCGCGGTGACAATTCCACCAGTGATGGTCACCGAGCCCCCGGAACCACCACTGGTCAGGCCCCCTGCACCACCGATTGCTGCACCACCACCGTGGATTCCCGTCGTGGTCGCGTTGACGGTTCCTCCGGAGATCTCCAGGGTTCCACCGTCACCACCAGTGACACCACCGCCACCACCGATCGCCGCACCTGAACCGACCTGCGATCCCCCCGTACGCCGCGTGTTGAGGGTGGCATTGACGGTGGCGGCAGCACTGATCGTGACGGCAGCTCCTGCACCCCCCATGCCTGTCTGGCTGCCTCCACCGCCGATCGCCGCCCCCGAATGACGGCCCAGACGAGAGGTGAGCTGGGCATCCACTCGGCCACCAGTGATCACCACCACGCCACCAGCACCGCCCGGAGCGGTCCCCACACCCAGGCCGCCCCCGATCAACGCACTGGTTGCTTGCCCGTAGCCGCCACCAAATCCTTGAGAATCATCAAGCGCGACCTGCAGGCGTCCGTCCGTGACCGTAAGGACGCCCCCGGCCCCTCCGGGACCACCGCCAATGGCAGCTCCCCCACCATGGACGCGAATACTGATCTGTCCACCATTGATGGTGACATCTCCACCGTCGCCATCTATTCCCCCACCAATACCGGTGCCGCCGGAGTAGATACTGATCTCACCGCTCTCGACAATGACGGCGCCGGCGTCCTCGCCCGGTCCACCACCGATAGCAGTCCTTATATCGCTAGAAATATTGAGCAAGCCAGCGGGCCCAGTTCCGGCGCTATCACGCAGGGTCAAGGTAGCGGTGTCCGGCACTCCTAAGACCGCGGC
>JBKEBC010000081.1:0-1537 GCA_047972965.1 Beutenbergiaceae bacterium
GGTTTGCTGCTCTTCATCTACGGACACTCGCTTCCGGTCATCTTCATCGGTGCTGCCATGTGGGGCCTCGGTACCTCACTCGGATTTCCTTTGGGGATGTCGGCCGCCGGCGACGATCCTCGCAGCGCCGCCACCCGCGTGGCCGCATGCGCGACGTTCGGCTACATTGCCTTCTTGGCCGGGCCACCCCTGCTGGGACTGGCTAGCGAGCGCATTGGCCTGCTGAATACCTTGCTGATCATCGTTGGTCTGATCGTGGCATCAGGACTGGTGTCAGGCGCTGCCCGACCGGCCAAGACGGCGAGCGCACACGAGCACTCCGAGTATCTACCGCAGGTAGCTGAGGGTCACCCCTGACACAGCCCGGCTGGCTGAGGACCTATTGCTTGTCCAGCCAGCCAGACCAAGGAGTCAGGACGCATCCGATAGTCCAAACCGGTGATCGTATAGCCACCATCGACTATGACGGACTGTCCATTCGTGTGGCTGGCTGCATCGGAAGCTAGGAAGAGGCCCGACGCGGCAATCTCATCAGCCGTGGAAATACGCAACTGCGGCGAGGGGGCAGCCATATAGACAAACTCCACGTCAGAATGCGTTTGTAGGTAGTTCCCGATGATGTCGGTATGCACGTAGCCAGGTGCAATCGCATTGACTCGGATCTGGAATCGTCCCCACTCATAGGCAAGACACTTGGCCATCATCGTCACACCCGCCTTGCTGATGTTGTAGGCGGCCTGAGCATTCCCGGTGGGGGTAAAACCAGCATTCGAACTCATCATGACGATCGACCCGCCGCTCTTGTGCAGGTGCCGGTGCGCCTGCTGCGCGGTGAAGAACACTCCCCGGAGATTGACGTCCATCAACCGATCCCACTGTGCTGCCGTCATATCCTCAGCCTGGACATCGATGCCAATTCCAGCGTTCGCCACCACGATATCGAGTCGGCCGAGCCTGGACACAACTGCGTCAAACGCTGCGGTCAGGGCTACCTGATCGGTGACATCGCCCTCGATTGCGACAGCGGGCACGCCAAGCGCTTCAAACTCGGATACTGCATCGCTGCCGTCCATACCTGGTGCCGTCACGATCCCGACGGCGGCACCTGCCTCAGCGAATGCCTTGCCGATGGCACGCCCGATCCCACGCTGCCCGCCTGTAATAAGAGCCACGCTCCCATCCAGGCGATACCTATCGATCGCGCGCCCACCAGGACCGCCGCCAATCCACCCACGTGCACTAGCTGACATAGAACTCTTTCAAATCACCGTGATCAATCAGGAACCTCGACCAAAGTAATCGATTACTCTGACCGGTACAAGGATACTTCGTGCACCAGATCCGCCTCTCCTGCGCCGGACCAACCCGAGGAGGCCACCCACATGTCCGCAAATACGGATCCGCACCCTGCACCAGAAGTTGACGCCGTCGTCGTCGGGGCCGGATTCTCTGGGCTGTACATGGTTCACCTGCTTCGGACCAGCGGATTTCGGGTCCGTGGAATTGACAAGGCCGATGATGTCGGCGGTACCTGGTA
>JBKEBC010000082.1:0-14005 GCA_047972965.1 Beutenbergiaceae bacterium
ACTGGCCAAGGCGGCCGGAGCGATGAAGGCCAAGCTGCACCAGGCGGCGTACGTATTCAATGCTCCTGCAAGCAAGGCCGTCCGCACCATCGAAGCCCTGCGCGAGAAGCAGGCGTCCACCAGCGAAGCCGCCTGAGGCCTCGCAACTAACCCGCTTCCGCGCACCAAGCAAGCGCAAGCAACGACAGGAAGGAACGCCATCATGGCGAAGCTCACCACCGACGAGCTCATCGAAGCATTCAAGGAGCTCACCCTTATCGAGCTCTCCGAGTTCGTGAAGCAGTTCGAAGAGGTCTTCGAGGTCACCGCGGCCGCACCGGCAGCTGTTGCCGTGGCTGCCGCCCCCGGCGCCGGAGGCGGCGGCGAGGCCGCTGCCGAGGAGAAGTCGGAGTTCGATGTCATCCTCGAGAGCATCGGCGACAAGAAGATCCAGGTCATCAAGGAGGTGCGCGCGCTCACCTCGCTCGGCCTGAAGGAAGCCAAGGACCTCGTTGACGGCGCTCCCAAGCCCGTGCTGGAGGGCGTTGCTCAGGATGCGGCCGACAAGGCCAAGGAGCAGCTGGAGGCCGCTGGCGCCACCGTCACCATTAAGTGACTCCTGCCGCCTAGGCAGTGCGGGGAGTCCCGCTTACACAACAGGTCCGCACCGGTTGGTGCGGGCCTGTTGTGCGTGGTGGCGGGTACTACCTTTCGACGTCGGGCGATCTGCTCGTGCCGACGCTTCGACGTCCGTGCTGCAGTAGCGGATCGCTGGCGGATGAGCCGGGGCGGGTGCGCCCGACCCGCCGATCGGGGTCCGCAGGAAAGCTCGCCTGCATGACGGCGGAGCCGGTGGTGCTCTCCGTTGCTGCAGGCGCTTCGAGGGTGGCCGATACCGCTGCGGTATCGGTGGTTCGCAGTCGGTGTAGGACCTGGGTGACGTCGGGGTTCCGTTCACCTAGCTGGATGCTGCGATCGTGGGCTCACTGGACTTCGCTCAGCCACCACTGGGCCACGTCGGGAGGCATATTGCTGACTTCGCGAGCGCTACTGACCGCAGCTGCTGCTCGTTCTGCTGCCTCAGCTCCGCCGTCGTTGACAACTGCGTCGTGGTACGCCAGCCCTTCCCGGTCGGTGACAACGACTCGGTCCACCAGCCCGGATTCGACCAGTGCCGCGACCGTGCCAGCCACGGCTGCAGCGGCGACGTCGTGATGTTCCCCGGCCGTCCTCCCTCCTGCACCGCTATCGCGTAGCTGTTCCAGGTAGCGCGATACCGTGCCCAAGCGTGAGACCTTCGGCGGCACCGCGACCACCCGCAGTTCGCTCTCGTGACCTGCCTCGCGGAACGCAGCGAATTCTTCGCAATAGCGCGTCGGGTCGAGGCAGGGCTGCTAGTGGTGCCATCTGCCAGCGAATGGAGATAGGGCTTTACCCGTCTTTCGAAGCGACCTTGGAGGTGGGCCTGTGTGAGCTCCCCGGGCATGGGAGTGCCGGTGCCTCGACTGGCATGTTGGCCAATTGCGTCCGAAGTTCGACCCGCTTTGCTTCGATCGCGGACGTGCTGCGGCTATCGACTGAGCGGACCTCACCTCCGATGCGGTATGACTCGTTCAACCAATACTGCTCCGCCTTGACATCCGAGGCTGCGTCCGCCCAGGTCACATAGCGTGCACTCATACGCGTTGCCTACTCACGTAGGGCGTCATAGGTCATCGGGTCGTGGTTCCAGTCGGGATCGTTGGGATTGGGCATGCCTTCTCCTTGGCGTCGGCTGGGCTGGTACCCGTACTTGTGCTATTGGCCGAGCTGGTCAAACGAGGATGCGTGGCCGACCGGCGTCGGTCGGTCCAGGTCAGGGCAAGCTTCCCTGATTGTTCAGGTCGATTTCAGGCTATATCAACCGGCACCCGCACGGGCCTGAGAGGCCGCAAGGCCGGGTTCTCACCTCGATTAGCTACTTTCTGCGCCGCAAATCGAGTAGCGTCGTGCTCAGTCTCGTGGCTACATCGGTGCCCACTGGACAACGAGCCGTGCGCGCCCTATAGTAGTTAACTGCTCTGTGCTCTCTGACCTCGTCCCGCCCGTTCCCGGTTTGGTACCACGCGTCCGATTTGCCCACATCATGGGGAATTCGGAGTGCCACTTCGGCCGGGCTTGACCGAGTCGGTTCCGCACGCGCACGCCACACGACGCCGGGAAGGACCCCTCTTGGCCGCTTCGCGCACCTCTGCTGCCACTGCCACCGATATCGAACGCCGCACCGCTTCACGCCGGGTGTCGTTCGCCAAGATTCACGAACCGCTCGCTGCGCCCGACCTGCTCGGGTTGCAGACCAACAGCTTCAACTGGCTGTTGGGCAACGACGCCTGGAAGGAACGGGTCTCCGAAGCCGTCGCCTCCGGCAACGCCGCGGTGCCGACAACCTCCGGTCTGGAGGAGATCTTCGAGGAGATCTCCCCGATCGAGGACTTCGGCCAGACGATGTCGTTGTCGTTCCGCGACCACCGGTTCGAGCCGCCCAAGTACACCGCGCAGGAATGCAAGGAGAAGGACTTCACCTACTCCGCGCCCCTGTTCGTCACTGCTGAGTTCGTTAACTACACCACCGGTGAGATCAAGTCTCAGACGGTCTTCATGGGTGAGTTCCCGCTGATGACCGAGCGGGGCACATTCATCATCAACGGCACTGAGCGGGTCGTGGTCTCCCAGCTCGTGCGGTCTCCGGGTGTCTACTTCGAGCGCACCACCGATAAGGCCAGTGACAAGGAGATCTTCACCGGCCGGGTTATCCCCTCCCGTGGTGCCTGGCTGGAGTTTGAGATCGACAAGCGTGACGCCGTTGGCGTACGTGTGGACCGTAAGCGCAAGCAGTCGGTCACGGTCTTCCTCAAGGCGCTTGGTCTGACCGAGGGTGAGATCCGGGAGCAGTTCGCGGACTACCCGACGGTGATCGAAACCCTGGAGAAGGACAACGTCAGCACCCAGGATGAGGCGCTGCTGGACATCTACCGCAAGATCCGCCCGGGTGAGCCGCCCACTGTTGAAGCCGCCACCGCGCTGTTGGACAACTTCTACTTCAACGGCAAGCGCTACGACCTAGCCAAGGTTGGTCGCTACAAGATCGACAAGAAGCTCGGAATCGACAAGCCGCTTAGTGATTCCACGCTGGCTGTCGAGGATATCGTTGCCAGCATCAAGTACCTTGCTGCGTTGCACAAGGGTGACACCACCTTTGCGGGTATGCGCGATGGTGACAGCGTTGAGTTGCCGGTGGAAACCGACGATATCGACCACTTCGGCAATCGCCGTATCCGGGCGGTTGGCGAGCTCATCCAGAACCAGGTCCGTACCGGACTGTCCCGCATGGAACGCGTTGTGCGGGAGCGGATGACCACTCAGGACGTCGAAGCGATCACGCCGCAGACCCTGATCAATATCCGTCCGGTGGTGGCCAGCATCCGGGAGTTCTTCGGAACTAGCCAGCTGTCCCAGTTCATGGACCAGAACAACCCGCTCGCTGGCCTGACCCACAAGCGGCGTCTTTCCGCGCTGGGCCCCGGTGGTCTATCCCGTGATCGCGCAGGCATGGAAGTGCGTGACGTTCACCCCTCGCACTACGGCCGGATGTGCCCCATCGAGACCCCTGAAGGTCCGAACATCGGCCTCATCGGTTCGCTGGCTACCTATGCCCGGATCAACCCGTTCGGTTTCGTCGAGACGCCGTATCGCAAGGTCGTCAAGGGCAAGGTCACCGACGATGTCGAGTACCTGACTGCTGACGACGAGGACCGTCACGTTATCGCGCAGGCCAACGCCGTGTTGGACGACAAGGGCCGGTTTGTGGAAGAGACCGTGCTGGTGCGGACCCGCGGCGGTGAGGCAATCGACGTGCCTGCTGCTGAGGTGGACTACATGGACGTCTCCGCACGCCAGATGGTGTCGGTCGCGACCGCCATGATCCCGTTCTTGGAGCACGACGACGCCAACCGTGCGCTGATGGGTGCCAACATGCAGCGCCAGGCTGTGCCGCTGGTTCGTTCCGAGGCCCCGCTGGTGGGTACCGGCATGGAACGCCGTGCTGCTGTCGACGCTGGTGACGTGATTGTGGCCACGAAGGCCGGTGTGGTGACCGAGGTGTCTGCCGACGCGATCGTTGTCGCCAACGATGACGCCACCACGCAGACGTACCGGGTCGCGAAGTTCCGCCGGTCCAACCAGGGCACCTCCTACAACCAGCGGGTGCTGGCGGATGAGGGTGCACGGGTTGAGGTTGGTTCGGTTCTTGCTGACGGGCCTGCTACCGACGAAGGTGAACTGGCGCTAGGCCGCAACCTGCTCGTGGCATTCATGTCCTGGGAGGGACACAACTACGAGGACGCGATCATCCTGAGCCAGCGACTGGTGCAGGACGACGTGCTCAGCTCTATCCACATCGAAGAGCACGAGGTCGATGCTCGTGACACGAAGCTGGGCCCAGAGGAGATCACCCGGGATATCCCCAACGTCTCAGATGAGGTGCTCGCCGATTTGGACGAGCGCGGCATCATCCGCATCGGCGCCGAGGTCGGTGCCGGTGACGTGCTGGTGGGCAAGGTCACCCCGAAGGGTGAAACCGAGCTGACCCCAGAAGAGCGGCTGCTGCGGGCGATCTTTGGCGAGAAGGCCCGGGAGGTGCGTGACACCTCGCTCAAGGTGCCTCACGGTGAGTCCGGGACGGTCATTGCCGTGCGCGAATTCAATCGGGAGGACGGCGACGAGCTGCCCCCCGGCGTCAATCAGCTGGTTCGGGTCTACATCGCTCAGCGACGCAAGATCACCGACGGTGACAAGCTCGCTGGCCGTCACGGCAACAAGGGCGTCATTTCGAAGATCCTGCCGGTCGAGGACATGCCGTTCCTCGAGGATGGCACCCCGGTGGACATCATCCTGAACCCGATGGGTGTGCCTGGTCGTATGAATGTGGGCCAGGTGCTGGAGACTCACCTGGGATGGGTGGCCAAGCAGGGATGGGACGCCGACCCCAAGGCCGATTGGGCAGCCAACCTCGCTAAAGAGGCTCTGACTGGCGAACCCAACACCCCGGTGGCGACTCCGGTGTTCGATGGGTTGCATGAGGACGAGCTCAAGGGTTTGCTCGATGCCACCATTCCAACCCGCGATGGTGACCGTCTGGTCGACGCCAGCGGCAAGGCACGGTTGTTCGATGGACGCTCGGGTGAGCCGTATCCGGAGGATATTGCCGTCGGCTACATGTACATCCTGAAGCTGCACCATTTGGTGGACGACAAGATCCACGCGCGTTCCACTGGTCCGTACTCGATGATCACGCAGCAGCCGCTGGGCGGTAAGGCCCAGTTCGGTGGTCAGCGTTTCGGCGAGATGGAAGTGTGGGCCCTGGAGGCTTACGGTGCGGCGTACGCCCTGCAGGAACTGCTGACCATCAAGTCCGACGACATTCCAGGCCGGGTCAAGGTTTATGAGGCCATCGTCAAGGGCGAGAACATTCCGGAGCCCGGCATCCCTGAGTCCTTCAAGGTGCTGGTCAAGGAAATGCAGTCGCTGTGCTTGAACGTGGAGGTGCTGTCCTCGGACGGTACCCAGATCGAGATGCGTGACACCGACGAGGAGGTCTACCGGGCTGCCGAAGAGCTTGGCATCGACCTTTCCCGTCGCCCGGACGCGAGCAGCGTCGAAGAGATCTGAGCGATACCCACCCCGGGGACGGCGAGCCGCGAACGGGGTGGGGCCGCCATCTCAACCCACCAAAGTTTGACAAGACCACTAGGTCGAAGGAAGTAGGGACATCCCAGTGCTGGACGTCAACGTGTTCGACAAGCTTCGTATCGGACTGGCCACCGCGGACGAGGTTCGTGCCTGGTCTCACGGCGAAGTGAAGAAGCCGGAGACCATCAATTACCGCACCCTCAAGCCGGAGAAGGACGGGCTCTTCTGCGAGAAGATCTTCGGCCCCACCCGGGACTGGGAGTGCTACTGCGGCAAGTACAAGCGGGTCCGCTTCAAGGGCATCATCTGTGAACGTTGCGGTGTTGAGGTCACCCGTTCCAAGGTGCGTCGTGAGCGTATGGGGCACATCGAGCTGGCCGCCCCTGTCACCCACATCTGGTACTTCAAGGGTGTGCCATCTCGTCTGGGGTACCTGCTAGACCTGGCACCCAAGGACCTGGAGAAGGTCATCTACTTCGCTGCGTACATGATCACCAGCGTCGACACCGATGGTCGTCACGAAGATCTGCCCAGCTTGCAGAACGAGATCGACCTGGAGAAGAAGGCGATCACCGATCAGCGTGACCTGGACATCGCCAAGCGGGGCGAGCGGCTCGAAGCCGATCTGGCTGAGCTGGAAGCCGAAGGTGCCAAGGCGGATGCACGGCGCAAGGTCAAGGACTCGGCCGAGCGGGAAATGGCGCAGCTGCGCAAGCGGGCCGATGCTGAAGTGGACCGCCTGGAGCTCGTGTGGGACAGGTTTGTCAACCTCAAGGTCGCCGACCTCGAGGGCGATGAGATGCTGTACCGCCAGCTCCAAGACCGGTACGGCAACTACTTCACCGGCGCCATGGGGGCCGAGGCGATCCAGAAGCGGTTGCAGACCTTCGACCTGCAGGCAGAATCGGACTCCTTGCGGGAGACGATCCGCACTGGCAAGGGCCAACGCAAGACCCGTGCGCTCAAGCGTCTGAAGGTGGTCAACGCGTTCATGACCACCAACAACAGCCCGCAGGGCATGGTGCTGGACTGCATCCCGGTGATCCCGCCGGACCTGCGCCCCATGGTGCAGCTCGATGGTGGCCGTTTCGCCACCTCCGACCTCAATGATCTCTACCGTCGGGTCATCAACCGCAACAACCGGCTTAAGCGGCTGCTGGATCTGGGCGCGCCGGAGATCATCGTCAACAATGAGAAGCGGATGCTCCAGGAGGCGGTCGACTCACTGTTCGACAATGGCCGTCGTGGTCGTCCGGTGACCGGCCCGGGTAACCGCCCACTGAAGTCGATCTCCGACATGCTCAAGGGTAAGCAGGGCCGGTTCCGTCAGAACCTGCTGGGCAAGCGCGTGGACTATTCCGGCCGGAGCGTGATCGTGGTCGGCCCGCAGCTGAAGCTGCACCAGTGTGGTTTGCCTAAGCAGATGGCGTTGGAGCTGTTCAAGCCGTTCGTCATGAAGCGGTTGGTTGACCTGAACCATGCCCAGAACATCAAGTCCGCCAAGCGGATGGTTGAGCGGGCCCGCCCGGTGGTGTGGGACGTGCTGGAGGAGGTCATCACCGAACACCCGGTGCTGCTGAACCGTGCACCCACGCTGCACCGCCTGGGTATCCAGGCGTTCGAGCCGCAGTTGGTGGAAGGTAAGGCCATTCACCTGCACCCGCTGGTTTGTGGTGCGTTTAACGCGGACTTCGACGGTGACCAGATGGCTGCGCACCTGCCGCTCAGCGCGGAGGCCCAGGCTGAGGCGCGCATCCTGATGCTGTCCAGCAACAACATCCTCAAGCCCTCTGATGGCCGCCCGGTGACCATGCCGTCACAGGACATGATCATCGGCTTGTTCCACCTGACCGCTGGTCGCGAAGGCGGCGAAGGCGAAGGTCGCGTGTTCACCTCGCCCGCAGAGGCGGTGATGGCCTTTGACGCCGGTGAACTGGACTTGAACGCCAATGTCAAGATCCGGATCGATGCGCTGGTGCCGCCGCTGGAGGGTTTCGAGGCCCCGGAGGGCTGGGCCGAAGGTGACGCGGTGTTGCTGGAGACCACGTTGGGGCGCGCACTGTTCAACGAGGCGCTGCCGGTCGACTACCCGTACATCAACAAGGTGGTTGAGAAGAAGGTGCTCTCGACCATCGTCAACGACCTGGCTGAGCGTTATCCCAAGGTCGAGGTTGCCGCATCCTTGGATGCGCTCAAGGAGGCCGGTTTCCGTTGGGCTACTCGCTCCGGCGTGACCATGTCCATTTCCGAGGTGATCACCCCGGAGATCAAGTCGGACATCCTGTCTGGCTATGAGGACAAGGCCGCCACGGTGCAGAGCCAGTACGACCGTGGTCTGATCACCGATGAGGAACGTCGTCAGGAACTCATCGAGATCTGGACCCACGCGACCGACGATGTCGACGCCGCGATGCGCAAGAGCTTCCCGGAGGGCAACGCCGTCTACCGCATGGTGACCTCGGGTGCTCGAGGCAACTGGATGCAGGTCCGCCAGATTGCTGGAATGCGTGGTTTGGTGGCCAACCCCAAGGGTGAGATTATCCCGCGTCCGATCAAGTCCAATTACCGTGAAGGTTTGTCGGTGTTGGAGTACTTCATCGCGACGCACGGTGCTCGTAAGGGTTTGGCAGACACCGCGTTGCGTACCGCAGAATCCGGGTATCTCACTCGGCGGCTGGTGGATGTGAGCCAGGATGTGATCATCCGCGAGGAGGATTGCGGCACTGAACGTGGCCTGGCTCAGCTCATCGCTGAGGCCGGTGCGGATGGCAATGTCCGGCGCCATGACAAGGTCGAAACCAGCGTGTATGCCCGCACCCTCGCAGGCCAGGCCACCGCACCAGATGGCACGGTGCTGGGTGAGTCTGGTGACGATGTTGGTGACGTACTGATCGAGAAGCTGATCGAGGCCGGAGTGGAGACCATCAAGGTCCGCTCGGTCCTGACCTGCGAATCTCGCGTCGGTACCTGCGCCAAGTGCTATGGACGTTCGCTGGCCACCGGTGAACTGGTGGACATTGGTGAGGCCGTGGGCATCATCGCCGCCCAGTCGATCGGTGAACCTGGTACTCAGCTGACGATGCGGACTTTCCACTCCGGTGGTGTGGCTTCGGCCGATGACATCACCCAGGGTCTGCCGCGCGTGACCGACCTGTTCGAGGCCCGCACACCCAAGGGTGAGGCCCCGATCGCCGAGGTGGCCGGGCGTCTAGCTATCGAGGACACAGACCGTGCCCGCCGGCTGATCGTCACCCCCGATGACGGCAGCGAGGAGATTGTGCACCAGGTCAGCAAGCGAGCCCGCTTGCTGGTTGAGGATGGCGCGCACGTGGCTGTTGGTGAGCAGCTGGTCTATGGTGCGGTCGACCCTAAGAAGGTGCTGCGTATCCTGGGGCCACGAGCGGTCCAGAAGCACCTGGTGGACGAGGTGCAGGAGGTTTACGGCTCTCAGGGCGTGGATATCCACGACAAGCACATTGAGGTTATCGTGCGGCAGATGCTGCGTCGGGTGACCGTGCTCGACTCTGGCGATTCCAATCTGTTGCCAGGTGAGCTGGCCGAACGGGGCCGGTTCGAGGATGAGAACCGTCGTGTGGTGTCCGAAGGAGGTACCCCGGCTGCCGGGCGTCCGGAGCTCATGGGTATCACCAAGGCGTCGCTAGCCACCGATTCGTGGCTGTCTGCGGCTTCGTTCCAAGAGACCACCAAGGTGCTGACTGAGGCTGCCATGAGCGGTCGGTCGGACTCGTTGCTTGGTCTGAAGGAGAACGTGATCCTCGGAAAGCTGATCCCGGCCGGTACCGGACTACCTCGTTACCGCAACGTAAAGGTAGAACCCACCGAGGAAGCCAAGGCGGAAATCTACCCGAGCTTCGGCTACGACGAGATCGACTACGGCCCGATCTCCACCGAGGGTGGCGACGCCATCGCTCTGGAGGAGCTGGACCTGGGCGGATATAGCGACTTCCGCTAGACCGTTCACCGAACGCCCTCGACCTGCCATGGTCGGGGGCGTTCGTGTATTCATGGTCTAGCTTCCCGAGGATATGAGCTGGTGGGTTGCGGTGCTGCTGCGACGAGGTGCACGGAGGTCGTCGGGTAGGGGGTCGGCGGGGTCTGCTGCACGCAGAGGTGATGGTGGTTGCTCTCGCGGCCTGTCTGGCTGGCATGGAGGCCGAGCCAGTGGTGAGCCGCCGATGGTGCCTGCCGCAGGGCCGCCCGCTTTCGTCGAGTACGAAGGGTGACGCCAAAACCGTGGCTCGTGGGGTTCGGTTTTGGCGTGAACCTTCGGACTCGGGGGTTGGGGCGCTCCGACCCAGGTACCGAGGCGAGTTGAAGGAATGGGATGGTCATGCAGTATCGGTACATGCGCCGGTGGAACCCGGGGACGTTGCGTCCCATCGGGAGCGAACCATATCTGGACGAGGCGCAGGCTCGTCGTCACTATGAAGAAGGTGGCGAGGCGTTCGAGGTGATTCCCGAGCCTGATCCTATGACTGGAATTCCTGCGTGGCAGATGCACGTCTTCACCGGCGACGGGTCATTCGAGATCTGGCATTTCGATGAGCGCGGCTTCATTTCACGCGTTACTGGTTTTCGTGTTTATGACGGACCATTGTTCCATGATGCGGTGCTCGACTATTTCTATTCTGATGAGGTTCACCAAGGTCGTTGGCAAGGTCAGTCAGCGGCCTCCTCTATTATTACCGCATACATCAAGCCGGATGGAACGTCCAAGGTGATTTATAAAAATGTAGTGCCCGGCCAGGAGACCGTGCAGGAGTACCGCAACGTGGTCATCGATTCCTATTGGGCTGAACGGCCCGTTTTTGGCCGATGGGCTGATATTGCGAACCCGAACTTTGGTGATGTTGGCTCCCAGCAGGGTCACCCCGGCCGCACCTAGGCAGTCGCTGACCGGCCTAGGTGGGAACTGGCCCGGACCGACCCCAGGCGCAACTATGAGATGTTCTTTGCCGAGTACGGTGACGTGATGGGTGGTCCCGTGTTTATCCCTGATGCCGGACTATGTGTGGCGACCACAAATGTGTTTAGCCAGGCCGGGGTGGTGTGGTAGATACGTGCACCAGCAATTCCAGTCTGACCACGACGGCCTGCCGATACCCTTGCCAGATGACCACTTCCCGCCTCGGTGTCCTGGACATTGGATCGAACACCGTACATCTGCTGGTCTTCAAGACAAAACGAGGACGCCGCCCGATACCCGCCGCATCCGAGCGCACAACACTGCGGTTGATGCAGTACGTCGATATCGATGGCGCCATCACTGCCGAAGGGGTCGCGGCACTAGCACGTGCAGTCGAGGCGGCGCTGAACCGGGTCCGTGCCGACGGCGTCGACGAGCTACTGGTCATGGTGACGTCGGCCATCCGCGAGGCCCGTAACGGTGAAACGGTACTGGCTCAGCTACGGGAGCTGATCGGCTCCGAGGTTCAGGTGCTCTCCGGCCCGGACGAAGCAAGGCTGACCTTTCTCGCAGTGCGGCGCTGGTACGGCTGGAATGCTGGACGGCTGTTGGTGCTGGACATCGGTGGCGGATCGCTGGAGGTGGCTACCGGAAAGGACGAAGTACCCAAGCTGGCCGTATCGCTGCCGCTAGGTGCCGCACGGTTGACCCATGACCTCCTTCCTGATGACCCAGCCACCCCCGAACAACTGGCACACCTGACCGCAGTTGTCGATGAAGCACTGCACCCGCTGGTGGGTCAGATGGCGCAACTGCGCAAACCCGACCACGTCGTCGCCACCTCAAAGACATTCCGTTCACTGGCGCGGCTGGCAGGCATGCAAACGACGGGAGTTGGCCGCGAGCCCCGTTGGCGGCTGAGCACAGCGCAGCTGGCCGACTGGGTGCCACGGCTGGCCCGGATCCCACCGGAGCAACGCATGGAGCTTCCGGGTATCACCCCCGAGCGGACCTATCAGATCGTGGCCGGTGCGGTAGTAGCCGAGCGGGTCCTGACTCGACTACAGGTCAAGACTGTTGAGATCTGCCCGTGGGCACTGCGCGAAGGTGCACTGTTGCGCCGACTCGACCGTGGCTGACTGGTTGTTCATGAGCGAGGGCACCGTTCGATGAGTCACTTCTGGCGCTAGCAACAGTGCGCTGCGGGCTGACCTCATCAGATCGATACAGTGGCGGGCATGGACCTGGTAGATCTCGCCGACGACGTCGTGTCCCTCAGCATTCCCGTTGCTGCCGATGTTCCGGCGATCACCGCTGCCTGTCAGGATCCGACCATCGCCTCGTTTACTACCGTGCCCTTTCCGTACCAGGAAGAGCACGCCCAGGGATTCGTGACGACGATGGTGCCGCAATCCTGGGAGAAGTCGTTCGGCGCGACCTGGGCGATCCGCATCGGTGATGCTCTGGCCGGAATGATCACCCTGGAACAGCGAGAGAGCGGCTGGAGCGAAATCGGCTACTGGACTGCTCCACAGTTTCGCGGGCAAGGGGTGATGACCCGTGCGGTGGGCCTGGTGATCGAGCATGGATTCAAGGTCGGTGTGCAGCGGATCGGCTGGCGTGCGGTGGTGGGCAACTGGGGGTCCTGGAAAGCGGTATGGCGCCATGGCTTCCGGATCGAGGGAATCCAGCGCGGGTCGATGGTGGACCCCACCCGGCCCACGGCACCCCGACGTGATGCTTGGTCCGGTGGACTGTTGGCTACGGATCCGCGCGCTCCGGTTGCCCCATGGGATGGACCGGAATCAGGGTTGCCCGCCCGCCCTGATGCCGCCCGCCCACTCGATCTGGTTCGCCAGTTTCATGCCACCTATGACCTGCCCATCGTGAGCACCGGTGCCACTCTCGACGTCGCTAGCTTGGGGATGCGAATGTCGTTGATTGCTGAGGAGTTCGCAGAGCTAGTCGGGGCTGTCTATGGTGAGGCTGCAGAGGCGACCATCACCACCGCCTATGCGGACGCGGTCGCTGGTGATGACCAGACCCGGGACACCGTCGAGGTGGCTGATGCCCTTGCCGATCTGGTGTACGTCATCTACGGCATGGCCCTCGAAACCGGGATTCCGCTGACGCAGGTGCTCGACGAAGTGCAACGCTCCAACTTGTCCAAGCTGAACGCCGACGGGTCAGTGCTGCGTCGCGCAGATGGGAAAGTGCTCAAGGGACCCAACTTCGAGCCACCAGATATTGCCCGCGTGCTGGTTGAGCACCGGTTGCGGTAGTGGCTAAGCGAAGATGATAAGTGCGGTGAACACCAGTGGCTCATCTCCGGTGTTATCAATGCCGTGATGGTGGTCGGGGGCGACTTCGGTGACATCGCCAGGACCGACATCCCACTGCTGACCGTCCATGTAGTAGCGACCCCGTCCAGAGGTGATCACGTAGTACTCGGACTCTCCGACATGTTGATGTATAGGGACGACGCCTCCGACAGGAACGCTGACTTGCGCGAAGAGCCGACCCTTATCGGCGAGTTTGTCGGCGGGCAGGTAGTGGTGAAACGTGATGGGGGTGTCGCCATCAGCGAGCGTGCGCACTTGCGTAGAGAGTTCGTCATACCGGGAAACGGACACGGGGCCTCCTTGCTTCGCGGTCGAGCCTAGACGATCCCACGAGGACTCATACCTTGTGAGATGGGTGGGGTTTAACTGGGCTTGGGAGCCTGAGGGCGGGCGTACCGGAACCAGGTGATGATCACGCACATCAGCGCCCAGGCGATCCCGATGAGGTAGAACGTGGTGGGGCTCATCAAGGTCAGTCCCACACCGAACAGGAACGGGCCGAAGGCGGCGATGGCGCTGGTCCAGCCGATGACGCCACCGGCCTGACGCCGTTCGAAGATCATCGGCATCTGCTTGAACGTGGAGGCGTTTCCGATCCCGGTGAATAAGAAGATGGCCAGCATGCCCCACAGGAACTGGTTGAACCCAGCACTCAAAGCAGCACCCGAGGACAAGTCCGGGGTCAGCGCCGGAATGGTATAGGCGATGGACCCGATTAGGCCGATCCCGGAAACCAGGGTCCAGATCGCCCCGCCCATTCGGTCGGTCAGCGGCGAGAAGAGCACCCGGGCACCAGCGCCGATCAGCGGCCCGAGGAACACGTACTTGACCGGGTCAGGCACGGAGTAGTTCGCGATCAGGATCTGCGCCGTCTCACCGGTCCCTTGCACAATGGCCTCATTGCCCGCGCCGTAGAGGTTGATCATGAGCAGGGCGAACTGGGCGGCCAGCCCGGAGAAGGTGCCGAAGGTCATGATGTAGAGCAGTGTCATCCACCAGGTGTCTGCGTTGCCGAAGATGTCGAACTGCT
>JBKEBC010000025.1:0-5793 GCA_047972965.1 Beutenbergiaceae bacterium
CTCTCGCCACGGCGCACGTATGCACCGATCGGGATAGAGGTGCCTCCACCGCCACCACCGCTGGCGGTGCCGTCCTCCCCGGCACCGAATCCATAGAACGAGAGCGCCACCGGAACCACGCTGATTCCGTCGATATCCTGCGCCTCGCCGTAGGCGCTCTTGACGCCGAGGGTCGCCGCCTGCTTGCCCAGTTCCAGCACTACGTTTCCCATGCACCCACGCTACCCCTGCCAATACCTGAAGGATTGAGATGTCATCGTGTCGGGAGGGTCGGCGGAATGGACTGGGACACCATCACCATCATCGGGCTCATCGTTTGGGTGGTGGTCTTGTCAATACTCCAATGAACCAGAACATGCGAAGACTCAGATCCGTCTCGATGCCACCGCGATTGGCTCCTGTACCCGGCCGATCCGCACCCACGGCGGGGTACTCGAGGATGCAGGTGGCTGGAAGAAGCTGCGCAAGCCCCTGATCGAGGCAGCAACCGCTCTGGAATACCGGCGCAGGAAGTGCCCGGACCCGAGTTGATCTTCCATCCCGAGGGTCGGGACGGCGTGTTTCGCTCTAGCCAACCGTGACCCCCGCGCTCCAGGTCACCCCGAACCGGTCGGTGAGCATGCCGAAGCCCGCACTCCAGGCGGAGGCAGCTAGTGGCTCCACGATGGATGCACCGTCGGCCAAGGCGTCCCAATAGCTCTGCACCTCAGCCAGGGTGCTGGCGTTGATGCAGACGAAGCAGGCTTGGTCGGTCAGGGTCATACCGTTCTCGCGTCGAGTCGCGCCCGCCCCAGCAAGCAAACCTCCAGTTTCACCCGGAATGTCGTAAGCCATCACTGTGAAGCCCTCGGCTTCAACCTGCCCAAAGACGACGGAGTCCGCGCCGCGAGCATCAGCGGGCATACCCAGATCGGCATAGGTGGTGATCGCGAGATTGCCGCCGAACACCGACTGGTAGAACTCCAGAGCCAGGCGGGCGTTCCCGCGAAAGTTCAGGTGGGTGGCGGTGGTCAAAGTCATGGCTGCTCCTTGCGGTCGGCCAGCGGGAACCTCCCGCAGCAGGCTCACCGTGGCAGCGGTATAGGTCTGTTTCTGTCCTCTATTCCACATACGCTGCCACTATGTCCACGACAACGCGGCTGCTGAACCTGCTGTCGCTGCTGCAGACCCAGCGCGATTGGCCGGGTTCACTGCTGGCCGCGAGGCTAGGGATCAGCGACCGCACGGTGCGCCGCGATATCGACCGGTGGCGCGAGCTCGGCTACCGGATCGACGCCACCAAGGGACCCGATGGCGGTTATCGGCTTGACGCGGGCAGCCAGCTGCCTCCGCTGCTTTTCGACGACGACCAAGTCGTGGCGCTCGTTCTAGCACTACAGACGGCGACCGTCACCGGAGCTGGCATCGAAACCGATGCGCTGCGAACACTCACCACCGTGCGGCAGGTGTTGCCGTCCAGGCTGCGACACCGGCTGGACGCTCTTAGCGTCACGACCATTCCCACGGGCACCCGCGATCAGCCCACCGCATCGCCACGGATCTTGTTGAGCATTTCCGCGACCATTCGCGCACGCGAGACTCTGCGCTTTGACTACGTGGGCCAGCCCCGCCAGGCGCAACCGCACCACCTGGTCACCACCGGCGGCAAGTGGTACCTGCTGGCCTGGCAACCGGAGCAGGAAGATTGGCGCCTCTACCGGGTGGACCGCATCCAGCCGCGAACCCCGAATGGCCCCACGTTCACCCCCCGCGAGGTGCCCGGCGGGGATGCCGGCCAGTTCGTTGCTGCACGCTTCAAAGGATCGGAGCAGACCAACCAGTGGCCCTGCCTTGGCACCGCGATCCTGCATCTACCCGCCCGTGACGTCACACCGTTCGCTGGAGACGGCCTGGTCGAGGAACTGGGACCAGACCGATGCCACCTCACCCTGGGCTCATGGTCCTGGGTGGCATTGGCCGCTGCGTTCAACCGGTTCGATACCAATATCGACGCCCCGGAGCCACCCGAATTGCGTGAGGCGTTCGCCCTCCTAGCTACCCGGAATGCCCGGTCGTCCATGTCATTCGACACCCGCGACGAGGGCGAGCCCACCACGCGATAGCGCCGGTCAGGCGCAGGATCTACTGCCAGCGCGCCAGCGCTACCGCCGCCTCTTGGTAGCCGACATCGCCGCTGGCGACACCGACCACCAGACGGTAGGCATCGTCATCAGGTGCCTCGAGATTCACCCCATCTAGCCCGTAGAAGACCACTGTTGCCAACCATCCGATGCGCCTATTTCCATCGGCCAACGCATGGTTGCTGACTAGCGACTCTAGGAGCTCCGCCGCTTGCTCATCCAAGGGTGCGATAGGCATCAACGCCAAATGCTGTTGCTTGAGTTCGGTGAATCGCACTGTTCAGCAATCCGATATCTCGAATCGGACCGACACCGAGATCGTCAATCAGAACCAGGATGTCCTCCAGCGAGAGGAAGACCGTCATTGGCCGAGGCGGTCAAGGAGATCGGCATAGCGATCCCGCGCCCGGCTGATAGCTCGGTTACCTGATCACGTTGCAATCGTCGCGCGCTCGCCTCCTGGATCGCACGCGCTGTCGCCTCTTGCTTGCTCACTCCCTGTGCCTTAGCCAGGAGCACAAGCGCTCGCCCATCGGCAGGATCCAACCGAAAGGTCATCGCTATCAGGTAATGATACCAATCCGGTATCAGTCAAGCCTGCCCCGACGTCAGTGCCGACCAGCACCTGGGGAAGGACCGGAGCAAGCGACAATCGCGAATTCATCTCACCGCCCACGGCAGCAGGGTTTCGTGGGTGGAATTTGTCCCGCATTCTCTCCGATATCCTCCTGTTTTTGTCCGCAATCACGCCAATCTGAACCTGAAAGGGAACATGAGTAGTCAATCCCAACGGACGATGAACCTGATCGTCGCCTTGGCCGCCTATACCGCCACCTTCTGGGCATGGAATCTCGTGGGGCCGCTAGCGATGCGTTATGCGGCGGACTTGGAGCTGGAGCCGACTCAGGTCTCCATGTTGGTGGCGACACCGGTCATCGTCGGATCGGTCGGCCGGATACTCACCGGTGCACTCACCGATCGATTCGGCGGCCGAGTGATGCTCACTGCCCTCAGCGCCATCTCCGCAATCCCGGTAGTGCTGGTGCTGTGGGCGGGAGAGGTCGGGTCGTACCCGCTCCTACTGGCCTTCGGTTTCCTGCTGGGCATCGCCGGCACAACCTTCGCCGTCGGGATTCCCTTCGTCAACGCGTGGTACGACAGCAATCGACGCGGCTTCGCCACAGGCCTGTTCGGGGCAGGCATGGGAGGCACCGCGCTGTCGTCGTTCTGTACGCCCCGCATGGTCTCCTCGCTCGGCTACCAGAGCACGCACCTGATCATGGCGACCGCCCTGGTGCTGGGAGCAGTGGCGTGCTGGGTGTGGCTGCGCGATGCTCCGGGGTGGAAGCCCTCACGCACACCAGTCCTGCCCAAGCTGGTCGCGGCTGCCCGATTGCCGATCGCCTGGCATATGGCCGTCCTGTACGCGGTCATCTTCGGAGGGTTCGTGGCCTTCTCCACCTACCTGCCCACTTATCTGAACAACGTCTATGGCTACGACCTGACCGACGCTGGATCACGCACCGCTGGATTTGCACTCGCGGCCGTGCTCGCTCGTCCTATCGGTGGTTGGCTCTCGGACCGGTGGGGACCGTCCCGGGTCATCGTGCTCTCCTTGGGTACCGCTGCGATCGGCGCAGTGGTGGTAGCACTCAAGCCGCCACCAGAGATCGCCGCGGGTGCCGCATTCCTGTGGCTAGCTGCGGCCCTGGGCCTGGGCTCAGGAGCGGTGTTCACCTGGGTTGCACAGCGGTCCCCGGCAGCACAAGTCGGTTCGGTGACCGGTATCGTCGGGGCAGCAGGCGGACTCGGTGGCTATTTCCCGCCGCTGGTGATGGGAGCGACCTACGATCCAGTCACTCAGAGCTACCTGACCGGGCTGCTCCTGCTGGCGGTCACCACCGCCGGCACCCTGCTGTTTACCTTGGTTCTATCCCAGCTTTACCGCACGCAGGATCGACTTGCCGAGGGTGCCGAACCCGCCCACGGACCTACCCCGGATTAGGCGGTCGCCCCCGCCGGGCAGCGGCGCGATTCAAAGGATCGGAGCAGCCCAACCAATGGCCCTACGTGGGCACGGTGATCCCGCAGCTACCGGCCCACAAGGCCACGCCCCGGAACGCCCGGCCATCCAGGTCATTCGAGAAACGCAGCGATGGCCTCACCAATGCAGACCTCACGTAGCCTCCGGTCTCGGGTCCACAGTTTTGCCCCAGGCGTGAGCAGAACAGCACCGAGTAGGTGAACATCCGCAGCGCTCAACCCCCACCCCCACCATTTCCGAGAATCGACGAGGGTGAGCATCTCACGATGGGTCAGCACCGGGAATTGGTGCAGAGCACTCAACAGACCGAGCATGGTGGTCCGGTCTGCGATTGAACCAACCGCGAGCTCCTCAATCACGGCACTGTGAACACCGGCGTCATCACGGTTGAGCAACTCGACCAGATTCGGTTCACTCGCATGAAGATGATCGATCCAGATCGAGGTATCGACAAGGATCACCCCGCTGATCCACGCTGCCGTGGGGCAGCCACGGCCTCTCGATCAGATCCACCGAGTGCGGCGAGACGACGTGCCGATTCCACACGGATCAGCATTTCCAGGCCAGCACGCAACAAGGCAGGGCGCTCACTGAGCCCTGTGATTTCAGCTGCGCGATTCAGCAATTCATCATCGATCGTCACTGTCGTCCGCATTGGCCCCTCCTCGATCATCAATCACAGCACCATATGGTGCAACAAATGATGCCATGGGATCGCCATCCCTCATATACCCAAGCTATTCCAGCTAGGACTTGGGCGGCCGGCCGCGCCTGGGCAATGGTCCGACCCCCTGGGGTGCTCGCCCGGCATCGGCGAGTGCTTGCCGGAGCAGGATTTCAATCTGGGCGGTCACGCTGCGCAAATCGTCGTCGGCCCAGCGGCGCAGTGCGTCGTGCACCGCTGGGTCGAGCCGCAGCAGTAGTTGTTTGCGCTCTTTGGCGGCCACCAGATCAGGTGTAGAGGCTGCCCGTGTTCACCACCGGGGATGTGCCCCGCTCCGAGCACAGCACCACCAACAGGTTCGACACCATGGCGGCCTTTCGTTCGTCGTCCAACTCCACGATTGAATCGCGCTCCAGCAGTTCCAGGGCATTTTCGACCATGCCGACGGCGCCGGTGACGATCTGTTCCCGGGCGGCGATAATGGCCGAAGCCTGCTGGCGCTGCAGCATCGCCTGGGCAATTTCCGGGGCGTAGGCCAGCGCGGAAATGCGGGCTTCGATGACTTCCAGCCCAGCGAGCGCAATCCGCTCCGCCACTTCCTCCGCGAGCTGGGTTCCGATCACGTCGGTGTCCCCACGCAGGGTGATGTCATCCGGGTTGGCATTGTCATAGGGGCGGCTCATCGCCACGTGCCGCAGCGCTGACTCCGACTGCACTCGCACAAACTCTTCATAGTCCTCGACGGCGAAGGTGGCCTTGGCGGTATCGGCAACCTGCCAGACGACGATCGCAGCGATATTGATCGGATTGCCGTCAGCATCATTGACTTTGAGCTCGTTGGTCTCGAAGTTGTGGACCTTGACCGAGACCTTCTTCCGGGTGGAAAACGGCACCACCATCACCAGCCCGGTGCGGCGCACAGTGCCGATATAGCGGCCGAAGAAGCTGACCACACGCGTGCTTCC
>JBKEBC010000046.1:0-51707 GCA_047972965.1 Beutenbergiaceae bacterium
GGCAGACCAACCGGCATTCCTACTCCCGGCAAGGATGCGCCGAACCTCTGGTGCGCACCGAGGATGGCGGATTCGCTCAGGCCGAGGTGACCAGTAGCGGCCTCAACAATGGCCCGTTGCGGGGAAAGGGTCGCTACCCGGCAGCGCTGGCCTGCCATCTGACCAGTGCCACTGGTGCGGCCCGCTACGACACCCGGTTCCGGTGGCACCTGCGCCAGCACCCCTATCTGACTCAATCGGGCAAGGATCGGGACCGGGACGAGACCCAGTATGTCGCGAACCTTCGCGATGGCGCTGTCGTGGGGTTCAAGTACTTCGATATCACCCAGCTGCGCGAGATCGATGTGGAGGTGCGCGGGAACTTTGCCGGCCAGGTGATGGTGGGCGAGCGTGCGGACTTCGCGCAATTGCGCGGCGAGTGCCAGGTCGATCTGCGCTCACGCCACTTTGTCACCAAGACCATCGCGACTTCGATACCCGATGGTGTTCATGGCCTCTACCTCAGCTTCCGCGGCACCGGCCATGTGGACCTGCGCGCCGTCGTGCTCTCATAGAATCGACCACCATGCAGATCGACTCCTCCGAGGTGATCCGGCTTGCCGGATTGGCCCGTATCGACCTCACCGATGATGAGGTGACCCGCCTGGCTGGTGAACTGGACGTCATCGTCCACGCGGTGGCCCAGGTCAGCGAAGTTGCCGGGCCCGACGTGCCCGCCACGTCACACCCGATCCCGCTGACGAACGTGTTCCGCGACGACATCCCCGGCTCGACCCTGGACGTTGCCGAGGTACTAGACCAGGCCCCGGCCGAACAGGATGGGAAGTTCGCGGTGCCGCAAATCCTGGGGGAGGACGCATGAGCACTGACGTCACGCGCCTGTCGGCCGCCGACCTTGCTGGCAAACTCGCCGCTGGTGACATCAGCAGCGTCGAAGTCACCCAGGCACACCTGGACCGGATGGCGGCGGTCGAACCCGCCGTGCACGCCTACCTGCACACCAACACCGACGAAGCGCTCGCAGCTGCTGCCGCCGTCGATGCCGCCCGCGCAGCGGGAGAGGACCTGCACGAACTAGCCGGGGTGCCTATCGCCGTCAAGGACGTCGTCGTCACCCGCGGCCAGCCCAGCACCGCAGGGTCGAAGATCCTGGAAGGCTGGATTCCACCCTACGACGCCACCTTGGTGAGCAAGCTGCGCGCTGCCGGGTTGCCGATTCTGGGCAAGACCAACATGGACGAGTTCGCCATGGGCTCCTCCACCGAGCACTCCGCCTACGGCCCCACGCACAACCCGTGGGATCTGACCCGCATCCCTGGCGGTTCGGGAGGTGGCTCCGCTGCGGCAGTGGCCGCCTACGAGGCGCCGCTGGCCATCGGCACCGACACCGGTGGCTCAATTCGGCAGCCTGCCGCCGTGACCGGAACGGTCGGGGTCAAACCCACCTACGGTTCCGTCTCCCGCTACGGGCTGATCGCTCTGGCCTCCAGCCTGGACCAAGCTGGCCCCTGCACCCGGACCGTGCTGGATTCGGCGTTGCTGCACGACGTCATCGGCGGGCACGACCCCAAGGACTCCACATCGCTGCCAGAGCGGGCCCCCAGCTACGCTGACGCCGCCCGCGCAGGAGCCACCGGAGACCTCAGCGGGGTACGTATCGCAGTGGTGACCGAACTCGGTGGTGATGGCTACCAGGCCGGGGTGCGAGCCAGCTTCGATGCTGCGCTGGCCAAGCTCACCGCTGCCGGTGCCGAGATCATTGAGGTCTCCTGCCCCAGTTTCACCACCGCGCTCGCGGCCTACTACCTGATCCTGCCCTCGGAAGCATCCAGCAACCTGGCCAAGTTCGACGGCATGCGATTCGGGCTGCGCGTGCAGCCATCCCAAGGACCAGTCACTGCTGAGCGGGTGATGGCGGCCACCCGTGGCGCAGGGTTTGGCGATGAGGTCAAACGCCGCATCATCCTGGGCACCTACGCCCTCTCAGCTGGCTACTACGACGCCTACTATGGCAGTGCCCAGAAAGTCCGCACGCTGATCCAGCGGGACTTTGCTGCCGCGTTCGATCAGGTGGATGTGCTGGTCTCACCCACCGCACCCACCACGGCGTTCAAGCTCGGCGACAAGCTGAATGATCCGATGGCCATGTATCTCAACGACGTCGCCACCATCCCGGCCAACCTGGCTGGAATCCCCGGCATGTCGCTGCCGAGCGGGCTGTCCGACGACGGCCTGCCCGTGGGGTTCCAGATCCTGGCTCCGGCCCGCGCCGATGCCCGGCTCTACCGGGTGGGTGCGGCCCTGGAAGCCGCGCTGGAAGCTGATTGGGGTGCGCCGCTGCTAGCCCAGGCGCCGGAACTGGAGGTGGCGCGATGAGCGTGACATATGCCGACGCGATCGACCGCTATGACCCGGTGCTGGGCATCGAGGTGCACGTTGAACTCGGTACCAAGACCAAGATGTTCGACGACGCTCCCGCGCATGTAGATGTGGGCGCCAACGAGGCCGTCACGCCAGTCTCCCTGGGATTGCCAGGGGCGCTACCGGTCGTCAACGGCACCGCCGTGGAGTACGCGATCAAGATCGGCCTGGCGCTGAATTGCCAGATCGCGGATACGTGCCGATTCGCCCGCAAGAACTACTTTTATCCGGACGTTCCCAAGAACTTCCAGACCTCCCAGTACGACGAACCCATCGCCCACGACGGTTACCTGGACGTTGAACTTGAGGACGGCACCGTGGTGCGGGTTGAGATCGAGCGCGCCCACATGGAGGAGGACGCCGGTAAGAACACGCACGTCGGAGGTGCCGACGGCCGCATCCACGGGGCCGAATACTCCCTGGTGGACTACAACCGCGCCGGAATCCCGTTGGTCGAGATCGTCACCAGGCCCATCACCGGCGTCGGTGACCGCGCCCCGGAAGTGGCCAAGGCCTACGTCTCCACCCTGCGTGACATTTTCCGCGCCCTGGAGGTTTCGCAGGCCCGCATGGAGCGCGGCAACGTCCGCGCTGACATCAACGTCTCGCTGCGTGCCAGCGCCGATGCGCCATTGGGCACGCGAACCGAGACTAAGAACGTGAACTCGTTCCGTTCCATCGAGCGTGCGGTCAAGTACGAGATTGCGCGGCAAGCCCAGATTTTGGACGACGGCGGCTCGGTATTGCAGGAGACCCGTCACTTCCATGAGGAAGATGGTTCGACGTCGTCGGGTCGGGTCAAGTCCGATGCTGAGGACTATCGGTACTTCCCGGAGCCCGATCTGGTGCCGTTGGCCCCACCACGGGAATGGGTTGAGCAGATCCGGGCCAGCCTGCCAGAACTACCAGCGGCTCGCCGTCGGCGCCTGCAAGGTGAGTGGGGTTTCGCAGACGCCGAAATGCGCGACGTCATCAATGCCGGTGCTATCGAACTCATCGAAGCCACCATTGCTGCGGGCTCGGCACCGGCCGCTGCACGCAAGTGGTGGATGGGGGAACTGGCTCGCACCGCCAGTGCGCAGGAGATCGCGCTCGCCGACTTGCCGATCACCCCGCAGGCGATTGGGCAGCTACAGGCTCTGGTTGATTCTGGTCGCATCAATGACAAGCTGGCCCGTCAAGTGCTCGAAGGTGTCCTTGCTGGGGAGGGGTCTCCTGAGCAGGTGGTCACAGCTCGTGGCTTGGAGGTCGTTTCCGATGACGGTCCCTTGCTGGAGGTCATCGATGCCACCTTGGCAGCTCAGCCTGATATTGCGGACAAGATTCGCTCCGGAAACCTCGGACCGATCGGTGCGATCATCGGTGCGGTGATGAAGGCAACCCGTGGGCAAGCTGACGCGGGCCGGGTCCGCGAGCTGGTGATGACGCGAGTGCAGGGGTCACCCGACGCCTGATACCTACCCTCGAGAAGGCAAGCGTCCGGGGCTAGGGCAGTTGGTACCGGATCAGCTGCCCACCATAGGTGCCGACCAGAGCACCATCGCGCGCCCACAACTGCGATAGCGTCGAGTCGGCGCGCCACAAATATTCGCCGCTACTCACGTCGTAGGCGTGGATGCTCCTGCCGCCAATGATGAGCGTGTCGTCCACAACCACTATCTCGGCGATGACCAGGCCTGAGTCGCGGATCGGGGAGGTCCAGCGCCACGGCTGCGACCCATCGGCGGCGATAACGCCGACCACATCCTCAGTCCACAGCACCGTTGTCTGCTCATCCCCGGCTTGCCTCACCGTGACGTTGTCGTCGCTGAGACTGAACGGGGCCTGCAGTTGGCCAGTGGTTGGTTCTATCAGGCTGAGGGTGCCGTCGGTATGTTCGGTGATAGCGGTGACGGAGGGCGCGCCAGATTGGTTGAGGAGGTGGATGCTGTAGTCAGCCTCGCGCCACAGTTCTGAACCATCGGGTGCGAATGAGGTGACTGTCCCGGCCTCCTCGCACAGCCACGCGCTCTCGGTGACCACGAGGGCGGTGCATGCTCTAGGGGGCTGGGCTCCATCGTCCTCAACGAGGACGACGGCCATCGATCCGACCGTGATCAGCACGGAATCTGAATACTGGTTGATGTAGAGCTCGTCCTGCTCGCGGTCCCAGTCGTAGACGCCCAACGGGGAGGACCACGCAATGGTGCCATCGGCGTTGAGCAGGGCCAGGTTGCCGCTTTGCGAGAGGGTAAGCAGACCGTCAGCGAACGGTGTGATCAACTCGATCGGCTCATTCACCTGCGCGGCTACCTCATTGAGCGGCTCACCGGATTCTGGGTTCAACCAGGTGAGCGTCATGGCCTCGCCTTCGAGCGGGTCAATGAGGCAGAGTAGCTCGGCAGCTTCGGTCTGGGTGCAATGCGCGTCCGTAACCTCGCGCTGCCAGGTCACGGCACCCGTGGTGGGCTCAAGCGCGACCAGGTGATCGGCGCTCTGCGGTGATTCGTCCCGCAGGCGTATGATCCACTGGCTCGAACCGGAGTCGCCATGCGAGGTGGACAAGATAGGCGAATCTGCGCTGCCATCGACCGATGCAAGCTCGTACCCGTACTCTCCGGTCAGGCTCTCGGAGTCCACCGTCCACTGGGCTTCCAGGGAAACGAGGGGGCCGCTGGGTGGCGCAGACATGCCCTGCATGCGGACCAGCTGGATGATGATCACCAGCATTGCGATACCGAGCAGGGACAGTGGAACCACGATGCCCCAGCGGATGGGGCGCCGCGGCGTTGGTGGCCTGCTGGGGATTGCCACCGAGATGTGGGTGCCTCCGGGAACAGTGACGTCGGTGGGGACGCTGGATTGACTGGCGGCGAGCCCGGCATAGGGGTCGGTGTTCGGGCCGGTTGGCGTTTCGGTGCCGCCGGGCGTACCCCAGGCAGGTGTGGATTCGGCAATAGAGTCCGGATCGTTGTCTCTGCTTCTTGACCACCTCACAGGAGGAGCATAGGCAGCCATTGGATGCCAGAGTGGGGAGATGGGGATCTGTATTGCTGGCCACGGATCCGCAAACCATGAAAATAATGGGAAATATGCCCGGAAATGCGCTGTTATGATCGCTGCGGTGCCGAACGAGCACAATCCATCTAGGAGGCCTTCATGCATCGATCAGCAGTTCATTGGTTCCGGGCACCTGGTGTGGCAGGTATCGCAGTGCTGTCCCTGGTGCTGGCGGCGTCCGCCTGTTCGAACACCCCCGAACCCGCGCCGACGGTATCCGCGTCCGAATCAACCGAGGGTACCGCCGCTGCGGATCAGGACCTGTTATCCGGAACGCTGACGGTGTATGCGGCCGCATCACTGACAGATTCCTTCGATGAGATCGCAGCAGCGTTCGAGGATGCGCATCCGGGCGTTGACGTGGCCCCGGTCATCTACGACGGTTCCAGCACCCTCGCTACCCAGATCATCGAAGGCGCCCCTGCGGATGTCTTCGCCTCGGCCAATGAAGCCAACATGGACAAGGTTGTCCAGGCCGGCCTGGCCCAGGAGCCGACGTTGTTCGCGACCAACACCCTGGTGATCGCTGTGCCACTGGGCAATCCTGGTGAGGTGACCGGCCTGGCTGATCTTGCGAATCCGGATCTGACCGTGGTGCTGTGCGCTCCCGAAGTACCGTGTGGGGCGGCCTCAGCGACACTGTTGCAGCAGCAGAACCTCGAGGTGGAGCCCGACAGCATGGAACAAAATGTGCGAGCGGTTCTGACCAAGGTTTCGAACGACATCGCTGACGCTGGTCTGGTGTATGCCACCGACGCGGCCGTGGAACCCGAGGTCGAGACCGTCGAGGCCGCTGGTGCCGACCAAGTGATCAATCGGTACCCGCTGGTGGCCCTCACCGAGGCAGCTAACCCCGAAGCGGCTGCGGCATTTGTTGAGTTTGTCACCGGCCCGCAAGGTCAGTCGGTGCTAGCAGGCTATGGGTTCGGATCCGGGTGAGCCGTACCGGCCACGTCCCGCGGCTGCTAAGCCTGCCAGCAATCCTGGGATTGGCACTGCTGATAGTTCCACTGGGGGCACTGGTGGGCCGGGTAGAGGCAGCGAGGTTCTGGTCGGATGTGACCGCTCCAGCAGCGATGTCAGCGCTAGGGCTGTCGATGGTCACCGGGGCCATTGCGACCGGTGTGTGTGTGCTCCTAGGAGTGCCCACCGCATTACTGATCGCCCGATCGGGTCCACGCACGGCTGCCGTCTTGCGCGGGCTGGTAACCGTGCCACTGGTATTGCCGCCGATGGTGGGAGGCGTCGCACTGCTCTTCCTCTTCGGGCGCAATGGCTGGCTTGGCTCGCTTCTCGGTGACGTCGGTATTGCCCTACCGTTTTCTACTGCTGCCGTGGTGGTCGCGCAGTGCTTCGTTGCGTTGCCCTTCCTGGTACTGGCCTTGGAAGGCTCACTGCGGGCGATCGGCACCGGGTACGAGCAGACAGCAGCCGACCTGGGCGCCGGGCGCTGGGTGACGCTGCGCCGGGTGACGCTACCGTTGGCTGGTCCGGGCTTGGTGGCCGGGACAGTGCTCTGCTTTGCGCGGGCGGTCGGCGAGTTCGGCGCCACTGCGCTGTTTGCGGGCAATGCACCCGGTGTTACCCAAACGATGCCGTTAGCGATCTACACCGCTTTCAATGGTGCCGGTATCGGGCAGGGTACGGCGGTTGCCCTGTCATTGCTGCTTCTGATCACTGCTATCTCGGTACTGCTGCTGGTACGGGCATGGCGGGTTGAGTCAACCCAAGCCCGATGAGTGGTGGTTTGCGAGCCGACATTGAGGTGGTGCGCGGCGACTTCACGGTCAACCTCACCCTGGATGTCGCTGCTGGCACCACCGTGGCTCTGATGGGACCCAGCGGTGCAGGAAAATCGACCGTGCTCCACGCCCTTGCCCGGCGCATCCCAGTGCGCCGCCGGCAGGTGCGGTTCCAGGGGCATCCGACCCGTGGGGTGGTGCTGCTGGGGCAGGATCCGCGACTGTTCCCGCACCTGTCGGCACGGCACAACGTGGCCTTCGGGCTACGTGCCCACGGGACGTCGAAGCGGGCTGCTGCTGACCAGGCGCAGGACTGGTTGAGCCGAGTTGGTCTGGATGGCTACGGTGACCGGCGGCCAGCCCAACTCTCGGGCGGTCAGCAACAACGTGTCGCCATCGCCCGAGCGTTGGCGACTACTCCGGATGCCCTCCTGCTCGATGAGCCGTTGACAGCGCTGGATATCGAGACCGCCGCGCAGGTACGGATGGTTCTGCGCGACGAGCTTGCTGTCACCGGTACCACCGCCATCATCGCCACCCACGAGGCCGTCGACGCGGTAGCGCTGGCCAGTGAGTTGATTGTGCTGGAACAGGGGGTGGTCACCCAGCGGGGCCCGATGCGCGAGGTGCTGGCCGAACCCGCCACCCGGTTCGTCGCCGCGGTGGCCGGGTTGAATCGGCTGAGCGGCCAGGTGCGCAACGGCAGATTTGTTGCCGGAGCAGTGACGATGCCACTGGCACCAGGCCTGGTTCGATCTGACCGGGAAGCTACTGCAGTATTTCGGCCCTCGGACGTGCACGTGCATGAGGGTGAGGCCGTCATGGATGAGGGCTGGCGTACCCAGGTTGCAGGTTTTGAAATCACTCCCGGTGGGGTTCGGCTGCGGGTAGTCGAACCGGATATCGCCGTCGATGTCACGGCCGATGTGGCGGCAGCCTTGGAGCTGCGACCTGGGGCGCCGGTTGCCCTGAGCCTAGATCCAGGCGCCATCCGGTTGTTGTAAGTGACCTGAGTGGCTCAGCCTAGGATGACCATGTCCTGCCCCGTCGTTGCCAGGTCAGGTCATCCCACACGGGTGGGTACCCCGGACGTTCTAGACAAGGTGGTCTCGATGGCACTGCCCAGCCCCAGCTATTCGGTCACCCTCCGGGTCGAGTCACCCGTTGGCCCGCGCAGTACCACCGACCTGGTTTCGGCCGTGGGTCAGACGGGGGCCGCGGTCACGGCCGTGGACGTGGTGGAGTCCACCGACACCGGAATGGTGGTGGACGTTTCGGCCAACGCTCGCGACGAAGCCCACGTGGAGCAGATGCGTCAACGCATCCTCGACCTGGAGGGTTTTAGCGTCCGCAATATTTCCGATGCCACCTTCCTGATGCACCTGGGCGGAAAGATCGAGGTCAAGCCCAAGGTCAACCTGCGTCACAGAGATGACCTCTCCCGTGCCTACACCCCTGGTGTCGCCCGGGTTTGCTTGGCGATAGCCGAGCGGCCTCAAGATGCCCGTAGTTTGACTATCAAACGCAATACCGTGGCCGTGGTCACCGATGGAACCGCGGTGCTCGGCTTGGGCGACATCGGACCCGCCGCCGCGATGCCGGTGATGGAGGGCAAGGTTGCCCTGTTCAAGCAGTTCGCGGGGGTTGATGCCTGGCCGGTTGCCCTGGATACCAAGGACACCGAAGAGATCATCGCCGTGGTCAAGGCCATCGCTCCCGCCTACGGTGGCGTCAACCTGGAAGACATCTCTGCTCCGAGGTGCTTTGAGATCGAGAGACGGTTGCGTGCCGAACTCGATATCCCGGTATTCCACGACGACCAGCACGGCACTGCCATCGTGGTCCTAGCGGCGCTCATCAACGCGCTCAAAGTGGTTGACAAGGCGATCGAGGATGTGCGGGTGGTGGTCTCCGGTGTGGGCGCCGCCGGCTCGGCGATTATTCGGCTGCTGTTGGGACAAGGGGCCCGCCACATCATCGGATTCGATCAGTTCGGGCCGGTTCGCCGCGACCAGAGCTACCCGCACGAACACCGGCAGTGGCTGGCTGAAGCTACCAATGCCGACGATTTCTCGGGCACGACGGCGCAGGCGTTGGTGGGGGCAGATGTGTTTATTGGGGTGTCGGCACCCAATATCCTCACCGGCGAGGATATAGCTGCGATGGCCCCGAAAGCGATCGTGTTTGCGCTTGCCAATCCCACACCAGAGATCGACCCCATCGAAGCTGCTCACTATGCTGCCGTGGTGGCGACCGGGCGCAGCGACTACCCCAACCAGATCAACAACGTGTTGGCTTTCCCGGGCATGTTCCGGGGACTGCTGGATGCGCGCGCGGTGGGGATCAGCGATGAGGTCCTGCGAGCTAGTGCCGTGGCGATCGCCGAAACGGTGACCGATGCCGAGCTCAATGCCAACTTCATCGTTCCGAGTGTGTTCGACCCGGATGTGGCCGAAGCCGTGGCAGGCGCGGTCGCTGACGTGGTTCGGTTGGAGCGGGAGGAAGCAGGTGTCGAGCTGCCCGCAAGCGGGGCGATATCGCTGGGTATGGGCCGGTGAATTCCCGCGTTCTGGTAGCCCCGGACAAATTCAAGGGGTCTGCGCAGGCAGCGCAGGTCGCGGCGGCAATCGCCGCGGGCATCGCCCGCACCAGGCCGGCAGCCGAGGTGGTTGCCCTCCCCATGGCCGATGGTGGCGAAGGCACGGTGGCAGCGGCCCTTGCGGCGGGTTTCGACTCGGTATCGGTGAGCGTGAGCGGTCCGCTGCGGGCACCGGTGCAGGCCACGTACGCCCGACGCGAGGAGGTCGCCGTCATCGAGATGGCTGCCGCCTCGGGCCTGATCCACAGCCGCGCCGATATCGAATCAGCTCGCCGGGCGTCCTCCTTCGGAACCGGAGAACTGATCACTGATGCTCTCGATAGCGGGGCGCGCACCATTGTGCTCACCCTGGGCGGTAGTGCCTGCACCGACGGTGGTGTGGGACTGCTCGCCGCTCTCGGCGGACGCTTCTTCGATCTCGGCAACGATCCGCTGCAACGAGGTGGCTCGGCACTGACCGGCCTTGGGCGGGTTGACCTGTCCGGATTGGACCCCCGGTTGGCCGACATCGAGCTGGTGCTTGCCAGCGACGTCGACAATCCGCTGTTGGGGGAGCACGGTGCCGCTGCCGTTTACGGGCCGCAGAAGGGGGCGGATCCAGACACGGTGGCAGAACTGGAGTCCGGGCTGGGCCGACTGGTGGAGGTGCTGTCCGGGACTAGATCGCAGGTGCGCGAGATCGCCGACCAACCGGGAGCGGGAGCGGCGGGTGGCACCGGATTTGCGGCGTTGCTGCTAGGGGCGAAACGACGGCCGGGCATTGAGGTGCTGCTGGAGCTCACCGGCTTTCGAGATCAGCTCACCGATGTCGCTCTGGTGATCACCGGTGAGGGAAGCCTGGATGAGCAGAGCCTGCACGGAAAGGTCCCCATGGGGGTAGCGGCCGCGGCCGCCGAGCGGGATATTCCAACGGTGGTCATCGCCGGGGTGTGCTCGGTTCCCCAGCACCGGCTGCGCGAATACGGGATCGTTGCTGCCTACGCGTTGACCGACATCGAACCCGACCTGCAGGTGTGCATGAATCAGGCACCCAGACTGCTGGCAGAGATAGCTGCCGCAGTGGCGCTAGCGCGGCTGAGCTGAGGTTGGCTGATGAGCGCGCACCCAAGGAGGAGGCCCGATTCGGTGCGTCGGTCAGCGGGGGTGCATCCGGCCCAGCGGGAGTTGCTGTAGCCAGGTAGCCACAGCCTCCTGCAGCCCCGGCAGGTCCGAGCGCAGCGCGTGATTGCCTGCCACCGTTGCCACGTGGCGGTTGGCTGCTGGTTCCGGAACCCCGAACGGGTCGCTGCGGCCCTGAACAACCAGGACGGGGACGTGCACACGTGCCAGCTCAGCCAGTCGACTCTTGCTGGGATCGCCAGCTTTGCTTGGAGGCAGCAGCGGAAAGGCCAGGCAGAGCACCGCGGCAGCCCCAATCTCGCTCGCCGTGCGGCAGGCGACCCGGGCACCGGAGGACCGTCCCGCGCAGATCAGCGGAACCCGGGCATTGAGGTGGGACATGACCGCCACCCAGGCCGCATCCAGCTGCCGGGCCGGGGCTGGTGCGCGACGTCCGGCTACCCGGTAGGGCTGATCCACCAGCACCACCGAGATCTGGTGCTCGAGGGCCACGGCTGTCACCGCGGTGATATCAGGGGCGTGCGTGCCGCCGCCCGCCCCATGCCCGATCGCCAGCACCGCCCGCGGGTTGTCGACGCTGAACAATCGCAGTCGCGCATCCCCATGTGGGGTGGACACCAGTTCAGCTGGGGGCTCGGCGACAGTAGCGGGGGCCGATGCGATCGCGAATTTGCCGGTGTTGCCGGTGTTGTCTATGTCGCTGGTGGTGCCTGTGTTACCGGTGCTATCTATGTCGCCGACGCTATCTGTGTCATCGGCGTTGCCCACGGGACCTGCCACGGCCGCACCTTACCCCGCGCCACGTCTGACGTGGCTGTGCCCGTGATGTCGTGCCGTGCCGGTGATGCTGTGCCCGTCGTGCCGTGCCGGTGATGCCGTGCGCCTAATCCGCCGCGCCCGCTAGGCGTGCGCCTCGTCCGCCGCGCACCCCAGGTCGTGAGGGGGAGGCCAAGTCGTGATGCGCGCATCACGACTTGGCCTCCCAATCACGACTTCGCGGTCGGCCACGCGCCGACGACGCCCGATCTGTCCGTTATATGGGACTATGCTCCACGATATGAGATCCATGTCCGGTTGGTTAGGAGCAGCTCACAGTGGGGACTAGAGTGTCGCCTGTGTCTAGCAGTGAGATTCTCGTCCTAGTTACCGAGCGCGCCAGCGCAGCGGTCTAGCCGACGACCACTCACTGAGCGCGCACCCCTCGATAGCCCACCGGGCCGAGGGGTTTTTGTATGTCCGGCCCCGACGGGCACAGTAGGTAGAGAGTCAGGAGGAGAGATGACGACCGAGGCTAACTCGGCGACGCCGCGACCGGCGCCGCCACGCGTGCGGCCCACGACCGTTGCTCCGGCATCGGCCGGCGAAGCTATGACTGGTGCGTCGTCGGTCGTACGCTCGCTTGAGGCGGTGGGGACCGAGGTCATCTTCGGGATTCCCGGCGGTGCCATCCTCCCGGTTTACGACCCACTGTTTGACTCCTCGATGCGTCACATCTTGGTTCGGCATGAGCAGGGGGCCGGCCACGCGGCCACTGGCTACGCTGCGGCCTCGGGCAAGGTGGGTGTGTGCATGGCGACGTCCGGCCCCGGGGCCACGAACCTGGTGACCCCCCTTGCCGATGCCCACATGGATTCGGTCCCGCTGGTGGCGATCACCGGTCAGGTTGGCGAGGCCATGATCGGCACCGACGCGTTCCAGGAGGCCGACATCGTCGGCATCACGATGCCGGTCACCAAGCACTCTTTCCTGGTGACTGACCCGGCACAGATCCCGGCGCGGATAGCCGAGGCCTTTCACATCGCCACCAGTGGCCGCCAGGGACCGGTGCTCGTCGACATTGCTAAGAGTGCCATGCAGGCTCAGACGAATTTCTTCTGGCCTACTGAGACCGATATCCCCGGCTATCGGCCCATCAATAAGCCGCATATGAAGCAGATTCGTGAAGCGGCGCGGCTGCTGGCCACCTCACGCAGACCGGTGCTGTACATCGGTGGCGGCGCCATCCGGGCCAATGCCAGTGCGGAACTGCGGGCGCTGGTCGACATCTCTGGTGCACCGGCGGTGACCACGTTGATGGCCCGCGGAGCCTTGCCCGATTCACACCCACAACATCTGGGCATGCCGGGCATGCACGGTGGGGTGGCCGCCAATGCTGCGCTGCAGAAGGCAGACCTGATCGTGGCGCTGGGGGCTCGGTTTGACGATCGGGTCACTGGGAAGCTTGACGCGTTCGCGCCTCATGCCACGATCGTGCACGCCGACATCGATCCGGCCGAGATCAGCAAGAACCGCGCCGCTGATGTTCCCATCGTGGGCGATCTGCGCGATGTGTTGGTGGACTTGGCCGCCGAGCTCAAGCGTGAGCAAGGCCAGCACGGCAAGCCCGATATTGAAGCCTGGTGGCGTTCGATGGACGACCTACGCCAGCGGTACCCACTGGGCTGGTCACCGACCCATGATGGGTTGCTGGCGCCGCAGCACGTGCTGTCCCGGCTGGGTGAGATGGCCGGCCCGGAGGCCATCTACGTCGCGGGCGTGGGTCAGCATCAAATGTGGGCGTCGCAGTTCATTCGGTATGAGCGTCCGCGCACCTGGCTGAACTCCGGTGGATTGGGCACGATGGGCTACTCGGTACCAGCTGCAATGGGAGCCAAGGTCGCCATGCCAGACCGGGAGGTCTGGGCGATCGACGGTGATGGCTGCTTCCAGATGACCAATCAGGAACTGGCTACCTGCGCGCTGGAAGGCATCCCGATCAAGACGGCGGTCATCAACAACTCCTCGCTGGGAATGGTTCGGCAGTGGCAGACCTTGTTCTATGAGGAGCGGTACTCCAACACCGATCTGAACACCGGTCACGAATCCCGTCGGATCCCCGATTTCGTGCGGTTGGCAGAGGCGTATGGCTGCGTTGGTCTGCGATGCGAGTCGGCCAAGGATGTTGACGCCACCATCGCCAAGGCGCAAGAGATCGACGATCGGCCGGTCGTGATCGACTTCGTGGTGAGCCGCGATGCGATGGTCTGGCCAATGGTGCCGGCGGGTGTGAGCAACGACGAGATCCAGTACGCCCGGGGAATCAGCCCCGAGTTCGAGCGGGATGAGTGAGCCAATGAGCCGACACACACTTTCAGTCCTGGTGGAAAACAAGCCAGGTGTGCTGACCAGGGTGGCCGCACTCTTCGCGCGGCGGGCCTTCAATATCCACTCGCTGGCGGTGGGGCCGACCGAGCATCCCGAAGTATCGCGTATCACCGTGGTGGTTGACGTGGAGTCCAACCCGCTGGAGCAGGTCACCAAGCAGCTGAACAAGCTGGTGAACGTGCTCAAGATCGTGGAGCTGACGCCGCAGGCATCGGTTCAGCGGGAACTACTCTTGGTGAAGGTCAAGGCCGATGACGCCTCTCGTACGGCGGTGTTGCAGGTGGTTGACTTGTTCCGCGCCCACGTGGTCGACGTCGCACCCGATGCCGTGACGATCGAGGCCACCGGCGGCGAACATAAGATCAAGGCGCTGCTGACTGCATTGGAACCGCACGGAATCCGTGAGATTGTGCAGTCGGGCGCGGTGGCGATCAGCCGTGGCAGCCGTTCCATGACCGATCGGGCGCTGGAACGTATCCACCGCTCCGCTTGACCAATATTGACTAAACCCCCAACAACACACGCATATCTAAGGAGAATGATCCGTGGCTGAGCTGTTCTATGACGACGACGCCGACCTGTCCCTCATCGCAGCCAAGAAGGTTGCCGTGGTGGGCTACGGCAGCCAAGGGCACGCGCACGCGCTGAACCTGCGGGATTCGGGTGTCGATGTCCGAGTCGGACTGCGCGAGGGCAGCAGTTCCCGCGAGAAGGCGGAGAACGAGGGCCTGCGGGTTCTGACTGTGGCGCAGGCAGTGGCGGAGGCCGACGTCGTGGTCATTCTGGCCCCTGACCAGGTACAGCGCACCGTGTACAAGGAGGAGATCGAGCCTCACTTGGCCGAGAACGCAACGCTGGTGTTCGGCCACGGCTTCAACATCCGGTTCGGCTACATTCAGCCCAAGGCAGGCAACGACGTCATCATGGTTGCCCCCAAGGGTCCTGGCCACTTGGTCCGGCGCGAGTACGTGGATGGCCGCGGTGTGCCGGTGATCGTCGCTGTCGAACAGGACGCCTCCGGGAACGCCTGGCCGCTGGCGCTGTCCTACGCCAAGGCGATCGGTGGCCTGCGGGCGGCTGGGATTAAGACCACCTTTACCGAGGAGACCGAGACGGATCTGTTCGGTGAGCAGGCGGTGTTGTGCGGTGGCACGTCACAGCTGGTGCAGTACGGGTTTGAGGTGCTGACCGAGGCTGGCTACCAGCCTGAGGTCGCCTACTTCGAGGTGCTGCACGAGCTGAAGCTGATCGTGGACCTGATGTACGAAGGCGGCATCGCCAAGCAGCGTTGGAGTGTCTCGGACACCGCCGAGTACGGCGACTACGTGTCCGGTCCGCGCGTGATCGACCCGCGCGTGAAGGAGAACATGAAGGCGGTGCTGGCCGACGTACAGAACGGTGCCTTCGCAGACCGCTTCATCGGAGACCAGGATGCTGGAGCGCCCGAGTTCCAACAGCTGCGTGCTAAGGGTGAGCAGCACCCGATCGAGGCAACCGGCCGTGAGCTGCGCAAGCTATTTGCCTGGGTGAAGCCCTCTGACGCCGACTACACCGAAGGAAGCGCCGCTCGCTGACGTAGCTGGGCACGGTGTGTGCGCTGGAGGAGGCGGGAGGGGCTTGGTGACCGAGGGCACCGAAGGAAGCCCCGCTCGCTGACGCCACTTGCTGGCGGCCGTTACGCCCCCCATAGGGTGGTAGCGATGATCGGCTTCCAGCAGGTGACCAAGACCTACGACGACGGCACGATCGCCGTCGACACCCTCAACCTCGATGCCCCGGCAGGCAAGATCACCGTCCTGGTGGGCCCATCTGGATGTGGCAAAACGACCACGTTACGGATGGTCAACCGCATGATTGCGCCGACGTCCGGCCGGATCCTGCTCGACGGTATTGATACCGCCTCGATGCGTCCGGCTCAGCTACGGCGGGGCATCGGCTACGTGATCCAGCATGCGGGGTTGTTCCCGCACCGCACGGTGGTGGCGAACGTCATGACGGTGCCGAAGCTGCTCGGCTGGGACAGTAACCGCGCGCGTAGCCGTGCCCTGGAGGTGCTGGAGCTGGTGGGGCTGGATCCGGCGTTTGCCGACCGCTATCCCAACCAGCTTTCCGGTGGTCAGCAGCAACGGGTGGGTGTGGCTCGCGCATTGGCGGCCGATCCGCAGGTGATGCTGATGGACGAGCCGTTCAGCGCCGTTGACCCGGTCGTGCGATCCAGCCTGCAGGATTCGTTCCTACGGCTGCAGGCTGAGCTGGGCACCACGATCCTCATGGTCACGCATGATATTGACGAAGCGATCAAGCTGGGGGACCGGGTCGCGGTCATGAACGTCGGTGGGCAGCTGGCCCAGATCGACTCGCCCCAGGTGCTACTGGCCGATCCCGCCAATGATTTTGTGGCCGATTTCCTGGGTCGTGACCGGGGGTACCGCGCGCTGGGGTTCCATACCGCGAGCGTGCCCGTCCATCCGCAGCACACCATCAGCCTGGGCGAGGCTGCCCCGGCAGGATGGTCGGTCGTGCTAGACGAGCAGGGTGCCCCGCTGGGATGGGTTGAGGGCAGCCAGGTGCATGATCGCGTCCGTGCGGATGACCTGCATCGCGGCGGTACGCTCGCGCCGCGCACCGGGTCGCTGCGCGTGCTCCTCGATGCTGCGCTCTCCTCACCAAGTCGGCGGGGAGTAGTGGTCGACGGGCAGGGCCGGTTCGCTGGAGTCGTCCACGCCGCGCAGGTGTTGGCGACCATTGAAGGCCGCCGCGCCGGTGACGCCGAGGAGCAACCCTTGAGGCCGGTGTGAGGGTCGCAGGTGTCGACCTGACCGAGCTCGGTGAGCTGATGGTCCGGCATCTGTACCTGGCTGGGGTGCCGTTGATCATCGGCCTGCTGCTGTCCCTACCGTTGGGGTGGTTGGCGGTGCGCTACCGATGGTTGAAGCTGCCCCTGATCGCCGGCTCCGGGTTGCTGTACACGATTCCCAGCCTGGCCTTGTTCATCCTGCTTCCGGGGATCCTGGGCACCAGGATCCTTGACCCGATCAACGTGGTCGCGGCGATGACGGTATACACGGTTGCGTTGCTGGTACGCACCGTTGCCGATGCCCTCTCAGCTGTCCCGACCGAGGTTGCGCAGGCGGCGACGGCGATGGGTTACGGGTCGCTACGGCGCCTGGCGACGGTGGATCTACCGATGAGTATCCCGGTGCTCGCTGCCGGTCTACGCGTGGCGGCGGTCAGCAACGTCAGCATTGTCTCCGTCGCCACCCTGATCGGTGTGGAACAGCTCGGTTCACTGTTCACCGATGGGTTCAGCCGCAACCTGTTCGGGCCGATCCTCGTCGGGGTGGTCGGTTGCCTCCTGCTAGCTCTTGCCCTGGACCTGCTGATCGTGGGCGCGGCGCGGTTGATCGCCCCGTGGCAGCGGGTGGTGGCCTCACCGTGATTGAGTCCGTCCTCGCCTGGCTGACCGACCCCGCGCACTGGGTGGGTCCACGTGGCATTCCTGCTCAGTTGCTCGCGCACCTGGCCTACACGTTCGTCTCGGTGGCGATCGCGACCGCGCTCGCGGCGCCGCTGGGCGCCTATATCGGGCATACCGGTCGCGGCCGGTTCTTGGTCGTCAACCTGGTCGGCGGCTTCCGCGCTATCCCTTCGCTCGGAGTGCTGTACCTATCGACGCTGATCTTCCTGCCGCGGCTCGCCGGTGATGCCGCGTATCTGGTGCCCAGCATGATCGTGTTCGTGCTGCTGGCGATTCCCCCGATCCTGTCGGGCACCTACGCCGGTATCGGCGCGGTCGACCCGGCGGCCCGCGATGCCGCCCGCGGCATGGGCATGACCAGCTGGCAACAGCTGCTGCGAGTGGAATTACCGTGTGCGCTGCCGCTGGTGATCTCGGGTATTCGGGCGGCCACCGTCCAGGTGGTGGCTACCGCCACGATGGCTGCTGTGGTGAGTCTTGGTGGGCTGGGAAGGTTCTTGATCGATGGCCTCGCCTCCCGCGAGTACGAGCAGATGGCCGGTGGTGCACTGCTGGTTGCGTTGCTCGCGCTGACGCTCGACGTGGCGCTGGTCGCCGTCCAGCGGCTGCTGGTCTCACCAGGGTTGCAAACCCGTGCCGAGCCTGGCGGCAGTCGCCGTCGCGGGTTACCGTCTGAGGCGGGCTCGCTCACCTGACCGTGCCCGCAATCGCACCCGATGCCGCGCAGCGGCGAGGAGGAGACATTGATGCGCCGCACGATCATGGCTGTGCTGGCAACCGCGAGCGTCGTGGCATTGGCGGCGTGTGGCGGTTCCGATCCGCTGGACGTCGATCCCGACTCCGCCAGTAGCGATGCTGGCGACCAGGTCGCTGCGCAGGACATTGTTGTCGGCTCTGCGAACTTCCCGGGAAACGTGTTGTTGGCGCAAATCTATGCCGCTGCGCTGGAGGCCGATGGGGTTGATGTCTCCACCACGTTGAACATCGGCAGCCGGGAGACCTACCTGCCAGCGCTAGCGGACGGCTCGATCGACGTCATCCCCGAGTACACGGGTGCACTGCTGACGTATTTGAATCCCGATGCCACGTTGGGTAGCTCCGAGCAGATCCTTGATGCGTTGCCCGACGCGGTCGCCGAGGGCACCCAGATTCTCGAACCCGCGCTGGCTCAGGACAAGGACTCGATCACCGTGACCGCTGACACCGCGGACAAATACTCACTGACCTCGATTGCGGACCTGGCGCCGGTTGCGGGCGAGCTGGTCCTGGGGGCTGCGCCGGAGTTCGAGACCCGGCCCAACGGGATTCCGGGCCTGGAGTCGGTGTACGGGGTGGGGTTCGGTGAGTTTCGCCCCTTCGATGCAGCGGGGAACCTCACGGTGCAATCGCTGATCAACGGCCAGATCGATGCTGCCAACATCTACACCTCTGACCCCGCCATCGCGGCCAACGACTTCGTGGTGCTGGAGGATCCTGAGAATCTGTTTCCCGCCCAGCAGATCGTCCCGTTGATCGCGACTGCGGCCGCCAGCGAGACGGTCACCGACAGCCTCAATGAGGTCTCCGCTGCACTGACGCAGGAGGCACTACAGGAATTGATGGCACGGGTGCTGACCGACGGGGAAGACCCAGGCGATGTCGCACAAGACTGGGTGAGCCAGACCCTCGGCTAGGGAGCACATCCGTATCATGGGACACGCGTCCACGAATTGGGATAACTAGATAGCATGGATGCATGGCGCGCTTGATCAAACTCGCAGTCGTTGCAGGAGATGGAATCGGCACCGAAGTGGTGGCCGAAGGGCTCAAAGTGCTCGACGTCGTACTCGCCGGTAGTGATGTACAGGTGCAGCAGACGCCGTTCGATCTCGGGGCGGCACGGTGGCACCGAACCGGTGAAACGCTCACCGACCAGGATCTGGAATCGATCAAGACCCACGATGCGATCTTGCTGGGTGCGGTCGGCGACCCTTCGGTTCCTTCCGGTGTGCTCGAACGTGGCCTCCTCCTCAAACTCCGGTTTGCGCTGGACCACTACGTCAACCTGCGCCCTGCCAAGCTCTTCGCTGGCGTTCCCAGCCCGTTGGCCAACCCCGGTGACATTGACTTCGTGGTGGTTCGCGAAGGCACCGAGGGTCCGTACGTGGGTAATGGGGGAGCCTTGCGGGTGGGCACACCCCACGAGATCGCGACCGAGGTCAGCGTCAACACAGCCTTCGGTGTGGAGCGCGTGGTCCGGGATGCCTTTGCCCGCGCTCAGGCCCGGCCGCGCAAGAAGCTCACCCTGGTGCACAAGCACAATGTGCTGGTTCATGCCGGTCACCTGTGGCGACGCACCGTGGATGCCGTGGCTGCGCAGTATCCGGACGTCGAGGTGAACTATCAGCACGTCGACGCCGCCACCATCTACCTGGCGACCAACCCTAGCCAGTACGACGTCATCGTCACCGACAACCTCTTCGGTGACATCGTGACCGACCTGGCTGCAGCCATTACCGGTGGTATCGGCCTGGCCGCCTCCGGCAATGTCAACCCCAGCGGGGAGTACCCCTCGATGTTCGAACCGGTGCACGGTTCAGCGCCAGACATCGCCGGTCAGGCAAAGGCTGACCCGACGGCTGCGATCCTGTCGGTATCGCTGATGCTGGAGCATCTGGGATTGGCTGAGCAGGCAGCCCGGATCAGCGCTGCGGTGGAACAAGACATCGCTGAACGCACCGACACTGTGCGCAGCACGTCACAGATCGGTGACGCGATTGCGAGCCGAGTAGCCGCCCGCTGAGCCTGCCTCGCGACATCGGGCAGTATGTCGTTACTACTACGGTGGAGCCCAACATGAGTACCGATACCTCAACGTTTCAGGTGCGGCCATCCGCGCACCCCCGCACGCCGGCGCAGCGTGCCGATGCCCTCAACGATCTGAAGTTCGGGGTGGTCTTCAGCGACCATATGGCGCGTGCGACCTGGACCCCAGCAGCCGGATGGCACGACCGCCGGGTCGAAGCGTACGGCCCGCTCGCCATGGACCCGGCAGCCGCGGTGCTGCACTACGCCCAAGAGGTGTTCGAGGGTCTCAAGGCATATCGCCATGCCGATGGGTCAGTGTGGGCTTTCCGCCCAGATCGCAATGCTGCCCGGCTGGCCCGCAGCGCCCGCAGGCTGGCTTTGCCGGAACTGAGCGAAGCCGATTTCCTGGCCTCGATTCAGGCGCTGGTAGCCACCGACGCCGACTGGGTGCCATCCTCCGATGGTGCCACGTTGTACCTGCGGCCGTTCATGTTTGCCTCCGAGCCATTCCTGGGAGTGCGGGCAGCACATCAGGTGGACTACCTGGTGATCGCCTCGCCGGTGGGTCCCTACTTCAAGAACGGGTTCCAGCCGCTGTCTATCTGGGTGGATACCGAGTACAACCGGGCCGGTCCAGGTGGTACCGGGGCGGCCAAGTGCGGTGGAAACTACGCCGCCAGCCTGTTGCCCCAGGCCCAGGCCTACAACGAAGGTTGCGATCAGGTCTGCTTCCTCGACGCCGCCACCAGCACCTACCTGGAGGAGCTCGGTGGCATGAACGTGGTGCTGATCATGGCTGACGGAAGCGTTCGCACCCCGGCGCTGGGCACGATCCTCGACGGCGTCACTCGCGATTCAGTGCTGCAACTGTGCCGGGAACAGGGGCGCTCGGTCAGTGAAGAGCAGATTGCCTTGACCGACCTGCTCGACGGCGTGGGCTCGGGTCAGATTGCGGAGGTCTTTGCCTGTGGCACCGCCGCCGTGATCACCCCGATCGGCCGATTCAAGAGCCCGGACTTCGACGTCGTGGTCAACGGTGGTCAGCCGGGCCCGATCACCACTGACCTGTACCAGACCATGACCGAGATCCAGTATGGACGCCGGGAGGATACTCGCGGCTGGATGCAGCGGCTGGTCTGAGGGACGGAAGTAGACCGTGTCAGAGAGCCCCGGCTCGGAACACTATCCGCATGAGGTTGACCCTGCCGGCAGGGATTTGCGGGCCTATACCGATCAGCTGCGCGCAGACCACGATGTTGTTCACAACGTGCTGGACGAATGGGTGCTGTTGCGCCATCGCGACGTCGTCGCGGCTGCGACCGATCCGGTGACGTTTTCCAGCGCCGTCTCCCGGTATCTGCAGGTACCCAATGGGTTGGACGGTCTCGAGCATGCCGCCATGCGGGCCGCGCTCGATCCATTTATGTCAGCCGAGGCGCTGGCCCCGCTACGGCAGCCGTTGGCACAAGCGGCGCAGGAACTGCTGCGATCATTGCCTGAGGCTGTGGATGCGATTGATGTTGGCACTCGGTTCGCGGTGCGGGCACAGAGTCTTTGGCTGGGCTGGCCCGCCGAGCTGGAGCCCCAGCTGGTGGCTTGGGTGGCCCGCAATCACGACGCCGCCCGGTCGCCGCAGCACGCGGACCGGGTTGCGGTGGCGGCGGAATTTGATGCCATCATCGCCACGCTGATTTCCCAGCGGCGCGAGGGCGAGGCACCAGCGGATGTCACCACTGCGTTGCTGCGGACCGATGTCGGTGGGCGGGCTCTGACCGATGCCGAGGTGACCTCGATCCTGCGTAACTGGACCGGTGGCGATCTTGGTTCCATCGCTCTGTGTGTCGGGGTGATCGCCCACGGCCTGGCTACCGATCCCGGGCTGCAAAGCCGCCTGCGGTCCGGGGTTAGCGATGCGGAGTTCGACGCGGTTATCGATGAGCTGTTGCGTGCCGACGACCCGTTCATCTCCAATCGCCGAGTGACGACTTGTCCGGTGAGCATCGGCGGAGTCGATATCCCCGCCGGTGCGAAGGTGAAGCTGCACTGGACGTCGGCCAACCGTGATGGGGATGTCCATGGTGATCCGGACGCCATCGACGCCGAACGAGACCCGGGCTTGAACCTGGTGTACGGCATCGGCCCGCATGCTTGCCCGGGCCGGGAGCTGGCCACCATGGAATTGCGCATCGCCGTAGCCGCTTTGGTGGACGCTGCCACCTTCGAACTCGATCCGCGCAACCCCCCGGTTCGTGAGGTTGCCCCGGTGGGTGGCTGGGCCAGCGTTCCGCTGCTGTTGCACAAAGGGCTAGCGGAGGGCCGGAACCGCTGACCTGTGTTGTCTGCCGACGCTGACCATGACCATGGTGGCGGGTACCAACAGCGCCATGGCGACGAGGTTGACCGCCGTGAAGCCGCCCCAGGCCAGGATCGGTCCAGCGAGAGCGGCGGCTGCGGCCCCGGCAACGTTCATGCCGGCGTCGGTAGCTCCTTGCAGGGATACCCGAAGGCTGGGGTCCTCGACGGCTGCGAGCACCGCTGAGGAACTGATCACGCACGCGGACCAGCCCAGTCCCAGCACGCACAAAGCGGCAGCTGTGAGGCCGCTCGAACGCCCAACTGCGACCAACCCCAGCAGGGTTGCCAGCAGCAGCAATCCGACTCCGATGGTTGCGGTGGCCAGATGACCGAACCGGTCAGCCAACGCACCGAATACCGGGCTGAGCGCATACATGCCGAGCACGTGCACGCTGATGACGATCCCGACCAGCGTCAGGCTCATGCCATGGTGCTGCATGTAGATCGGGGTCATCACCATCACCATCACCATCACCGCGTGCGCCGTGGCGATAAGCAGCACGGCCCAGCGAGCAGTTGATGTCATCGACCAGCGCAGAGCGGACATCGCTGCCACTGCCGGTTGTTGCTTGGTGGCCGGTGCGGCCGGGAACCACCAGGCAATGATGGTCATGCCGATCCCGAACGCCAGCACCGAGAACAGGTAGGGGCCGGCCAGCCGCGAGAGGCCGAGCGTGAGTCCCAGCTCGCTGCCGGGAGCGGTCAGGTTGGGTCCGGCCACGGCGCCGATCGTCGTTGCCCATAACACCAGCGAGATAGTGCGGGCTTGGCGGGGGCCGGCGTCATACTCGGCCGCCGCGTAGCGAGATTGCAGACCCGTCGCCGTCGAGACCCCGAACAGCATCAGCGAAACCAGCAGCAACGGCAACGACCGCACCACGGAAGCGAGCACGACGCCTCCAGCTCCGAGGGTGGCGATCAGGTATCCGCAGGCCAGCGCCCACCGGCGACCGTGGGTGCGTGCCTGAACGGCGAGCGGGATAGCTGCCAGGGCGGCGCCGAGCACGCTGCTGGCCTGCCCTAGCCCGGCATAGGCGGTGCCGCCCAAGTCCTCGGCGAGCAGCCCGCCGACCGCCACACCCGAGGCGACTCCGATGCCACCAAGCAGGTTGCTGGCAAAGAGCAGGGCGATTGGCCGTCGGGTACTCACTGAGCCACGGTAGCGGTGGCTATGGCACAATGGCGCTCGTGGCTATCACCATCATCATTAGCTAGCGCGTTCAGCAACACCGAACGCGCAGACCTCCCAACCCGGGAGGTTTTTTTGTTGATGCCCCCAAACCAGCAGCACGCCGACCAGAAGGCAACTCATGAGCACCACGGTCCCAGCGGACACCGACGACGTTCACGTGTATGACACCACCCTGCGCGACGGCGCGCAGCAGGAGGGAATGAATCTGTCTGTCGCGGACAAGCTCGCCATTGCAGCCCTGCTGGATGAGCTAGGAGTGGGCTACATCGAGGGCGGCTGGCCGGGGGCGATTCCCAAGGACACCGAGTTCTTCCAGCGGGTCACCAAGGAAGGAGAGCTGCGGGCGGAGTTGGCGGCTTTCGGAGCGACCCGCAAGGCTGGCGTACGCCCGCACGACGATCCGCAAGTCCGAGCTCTGCTGGACTCAGAGGCCCCGGTGGTAACGCTGGTGGCTAAGAGCGATATCCGCCACGTTGAGCGTGCACTGCGCACCACGGGCGAGGAGAACCTCGCCATGATCTCCGACACGGTTTCCTATCTGCGGGAGGCCGGGCGTCGAGTATTCGTCGACGTCGAGCACTTCTTCGATGGGTATCGATTCGATTCGGGTTACGCCCTCGGGGCGGTGACCGCAGCCTTTGCCGCTGGCGCCGAGGTGGTCGCCCTATGCGATACCAACGGCGGCATGCTGCCGAGCTGGGTGTACGACATCGTCGGCCAGGTGCGTGCGCGCACCGATGGCAGGCTCGGTATTCACGCCCATAACGACTCCGGCTGCGCCGTCGCCAATTCGATCGCCGCTGTGGAGGCTGGTGTACGGCATGTGCAGGGATGCATCAATGGCTACGGCGAGCGCACCGGGAATGCCGACATCCTGGCGGTGATCGCGAACCTGGAACTCAAGACGGGCCGCCAGATCCTGCCCGAGGGCAGCCTCGCCGAAATCACCCGGATCGCGCACGCGATCAGCGAGCACACCAACATCGCCTCCTTTGCGCGCCAGCCCTACATCGGTGCCAGCGCCTTCGCACATAAGGCCGGCCTGCATGCCTCGGCCATCCGTATCGACCCGGACCTGTATCAGCACATCGACCCCCGCGCGGTTGGCAATGACATGCGCATGCTGGTATCGGATATGGCCGGTCGGGCCTCGATCGAGCTCAAGGGACGCGAACTTGGGTTCGACTTGGCTGGTCAGTCCGAGCTGCTGGGCCGGATCACCAACCGGGTCAAGGATTCCGAGGCCAATGGCTACACCTACGATGCCGCCGATGCCAGCTTTGAGTTGCTGCTGCGCGAGGAGATCGATGGTGCGCGGGTCTCCTATTTCCAGGTGGAGTCGTGGCGGGCGATGGCCGAGCACACCGGCCGTAGCGGTGAGGTCACTGCGGAAGCGACCGTCAAGTTGCACACCGGCGACCAGCGGGTGGTCTCAACCGGTGAGGGCAACGGCCCGGTGAACGCTCTCGACCATGCGTTGCGGCAGGCGTTGCTAGCCGCCTACCCGGTGTTGGAAGAGTTCGAACTGATCGACTACAAGGTGCGGTTGCTCGATTCCTCGCACGGCACCGATGCCATTACCCGGGTGCTCATCGAAATGACCGACGGGCAGGCAACCTGGAACACCGTGGGTGTGGGGCCCAACATCTTGGAGGCCTCGTGGGAGGCGCTCACCGACTCAATCACCTACGGTCTGATTCACCGCGAGGTGCTGCCCACTAATGCTGCTGGATTGGTGAGCGTGCCGCCGAGCTAGCTCGTGTCCTCAAGTTTGATCGGATGCTGATTCGGTTGCCGAGGCTGATTCCTTCTGGGCTGCGACAGCAGCGTGCACCTCGGCCATATCCAGTCCACGCACGGCGTCGACGACCTGCGTGAGCTGGGCCTTGTTGAGGGCACCGGCCTGGTTGAAGACCAACACGCCCTCACGGAATGCCATCAGCGTCGGGATCGAGGTAATTCCGGCTTGACCGGCCAGTACCTGCTCTGCTTCGGTGTCCACCTTGGCGAAGGTGATGTCGGTGTTGTCACCGGAGACTGTCTCGAAAACCGGCCCGAAAGCCTTGCATGGCGGGCACCACTCGGCCCAGAAATCAACCAGCACGATGTCATTGTTCTCAATCGTGTCGGTGAAGCTGTCGGTGGTGATATCGATGGTGGCCAATGGGTGCTCCTTGAGTGCGACTATTGCCTTTGCGGCATCCAGATGATGCAACCATGCTGTGTCGGCGGGTATTCCCCGCGGGGCAACTACCGGTTGCTGGGTCGGTCGCCGAAGACAGCTGAACCGATCCGCACCATGGTGGCGCCCGCTTCGACGGCGATCTCCAGGTCACCGCTCATCCCCATCGAAAGCTCGGTGGCGTTCTCGGCACCGGGAATGGCGGCTGCGTGGGTCTGTTCCCGCAACTGTGCAAGCGCGTCGTAGCTGGCACGCACCCGCCCGATATCGGTGGAATTGGCACCGATGGTCATCAGCCCACGCAGCCGCAGCGCGGGCAACTGCGCCACCGAGGCGATCAGATCGGCGGCCTGCCGGGGTGCGACTCCCGACTTCGTCGGCTCGCCGGAGGTGTTGACCTGGACCATGATGTCGAGGGGGTGATCGCTGTATTGCGGGCGTACCCGGCTCAGCCGTTGCGCCAGCGAAAATGAGTCGACAGTTTGGACACAACTCACCCAGCGACTGACCTGGCCAGCCTTGTTTGACTGGAGGTGCCCGATGAAATGGGTTTGATGTTCGACGTCGGCCAGGTCAGGTTCCATCGAGAGGAGCTCCTGTGCCCGGTTGTGCCCCAGGAGGGTACCGCCAGCAGCAATTGCTTCGCGGACTGTCGGGCTCGGTACGGTCTTGACCGCGAGGAGCATGCGGATCGTCGCCGGGTCCCGGCCCACGGTGATGGCGGCCTGATCAATCCTGGTTTGGACTCGGGCCAGTGCTTGCGGAACGGACGTCATGGCGTGTCGACAGACAGATCGAACCGCGCTGAATCGCCGTCGTAGTCGTGCACGAGCACCATCCAGGTGCCTACCTCGAGTTCTTCCACCAGCCTGGAGTCGATATTGTCCGTGTCAATGTCATCGCTTATCAGAACGCGGTTGCTGGGTGAGCGGAGGATCAAGACCGGGTCTTGCTGCCCTGAGGAGCTGACCTCGACTTCATACTCCTGCGCATTGGTGATGGTCAGGAACCCTACCCATCCCGAGGACTGCGGTACTGAAATGCTCTGCCGGCCGAGGCTGACCTCATCGTCGATGACATCGATCTGGAGCTGGAAGTCGGTGGTCTTGCCATCCAACTCGTGTATCCGCAGAGTGAGGTTTCCCGGGTCGAGGGCCATAAAGGCCAGGGGATCGAGACCCTCACCTCCAATGGCCGCCAATTGTGGGCCGCGATCGTCGTTGCCATAGATCTCGTTGCCCTGATCATCCACCACACTCAGCGAGAGATCCGTGTCGGCGGTTTCGCTGCGGACATCGACGAGCACGGTGGCAGGCGAGGTGATATTCAGTTCACCGATCCAGATCGCGTTCGAGTCAACCTCATAGTTCTCGGAACTGTCTGTGCTCAACGAGACTGGATCCATCGGGGTCAGATCCGGGGTCGCGACACCTGCTGTTTGGTCCGAGGCCGTGGGCGGTGCTGGCGGCCCGAGTACCCGCCACATCAGTGCTGCCACGACCGCGACGACGACCAGGACGACGACGACGCCGACCCACCACAGGGCTGTGCTGCGGCGCTGGCCACCCGAAAACTGACCATTGGTGGGCTGTGGTCCGGCGGCGGACCACCCAGGGCCATCGACAGGCATGGGATAGTGGTCGGGTCGCGCCTGGGCTAGATAGGGGTAGTCCTGACTGGCGGTGAGAGCTCCGTGCAGCTGCTGTGATTTTTCGGCCAGCGGCTTGCGGTAGTCGGTCCAGGCCTCGCCGTCCCAATATCGCTGCTGGTTATCGCCGTTCGGGTCTGGATACCACCCGGCTTCCTTCGTCGTCACCTGGTCACTCTAGGTTGTCGGGATCGATGCTGCCTACGGAAGAAGTACCCGCGCGCCGGTCAGAGTGAGCAAGTGGTGGGTGCGGCGGCGGTGACCGGCGCTGCAATGGTGGGCCGGTATCAGCAGATGGTGAGCCGGTATCAGCTGATGGTGAGCCGGTATAGCGCGATATCTGAGCTAGCTACCCACCGGCAGATCGGTGGCAGGGGCCAATCCGAGGCTGCTCAGCACCGGCTCGGCAACCTCGTCACTGGCGGCCAAATCGACGCGGCATCGAAGTCGCCAGTCTCGATCGCCGCCGGGATCATCGAGCACTTGGGTGACGATCCAGTGGTCGGCTTCCTGGTCGATGGTCACCATGGTGGCTGAGCGTGCCTGGGAGCCAATTCCGATGTCGGCGTATTCCTCCCAGTAGGGCTCGGCTGCCTGTTGCCAGCTGACGGCGTCCCAGCCGCCATCGGCCTCCAACTCGGCTAGATCGGCGTAGGCGCGTCGTGCGAGCAACTCGACCCGGCGGAACATGGCATTGCGAACCATCACTGTGAAGCCTGCCGTGTCCCCGACCACGGTGGGTGGCGCAAGTTCGATGCCGGGCTGCCGGGACGCGGGATTCGGGCCGCTGGCCATGGACTCCCACTCGTCCAGCAAGGATGAGTCCACACCCCTGACCGTGGCTCCCAACCAGGTCACGACCTCATCTGTGTCATCGGTTCGCAGATGGGGTGGAACCAGTCGGCGTAATGCCCGGTAGGCATCGGAGAGGTACCGCAGCACCACCCCTTCACTGCGGGCCAGGTTGTAGCTGGAGATAAGTTCGGAGAAGGTCATGGCCCGCTCGACCATCTCGCGTACCACGGACTTGGGGTGCAATTCATGCTCGCGCACCCATGGGTGCGCCGTGGCGTATTCAGCTAATGCAGCCTGCAGCAGCTCCGCTAGCGGCTGCGGGTAGGTGATCTCCTCCAGTGCCTCCATGCGGTCCAGGTACTCCATGCCTTCGGCCTTCATCGCCGCCACCGCTGCACCACGGGCAGCCTTCTCCTGGGCGATGAGCACGGGGCGGGGATCCTCCAGGGTGGCTTCGATGACCGACACCAGATCTAGCGTGGCCTGGGGGCTGTCCGGTTCCACCAACTCCAGAGCTGCTAGTGCAAACGGGGCCAGCGGGGCATCCAGGGCGACATCGGGCGGGGCGTCGCGCGCGAGCCGGACCAGGCGTCCCTGGGCGTCGGGGGAATCGAGGCGCTCAACGATCCCTGCGGCCCGCAGCGACCGGTAGATGCCGATGGCTTCCCGAACCAGGTGGTTGCGTGGGGTAGGTGGCTCATGATTGTCCGTGAGCAGCTTGGTCATGGCCGTCACCGGGTCACCCCAGCGGGACAGGACCGACAACACCATCGAGTGGGTGACCCGCATCTGGGAGGTCAACGGCTCGGGTGGAGCCTCGCGCAAGCGTTCAAAGGTGGCCTCGGTCCAGTTCACTTGCCCGGGCGGGGCTTTCTTGCGCACGATCTTGCGGCGCTTGCGTTCATCGTCGCCTGCTTTCGCGAGTGCCTTGGCGTTCTCGATGACATGTTCGGGAGCTTGCACGATGACCTCGCCGGAGGTGTCGAACCCGGCGCGCCCAGCACGCCCCGCGACCTGGTGGAATTCACGGGCGCTCACGTGGCGGTTGCGCTGTCCGTCGAACTTCACCAAGGACGTCATGACGACGGTCCGTATCGGCACGTTGATTCCGACGCCGAGGGTGTCGGTGCCGCAGATGACCGGCAGTAGTCCGGCTTGGGCCAGGCGCTCCACGAGCCTGCGGTAGCGCGGCAGCATACCGGCGTGATGCACCCCGACCCCGTGGCGGAGCAACCGGGACAGGGTGTTCCCGAATCCGCGGCTGAATTTCACCCCGTACTCGTTCAACGCAGCCGCGATATTGTCGCGGGCTGCGCGCGAAGCGATGGGGGTGGAGGTCAGTGCTTGTGCCTGTTCGACGGCGGCGCGTTGGCTGGGATGGACCACGTACACCGGGGCGCGGTGGGTATTGACCAGTTCGCTCAGCAGATCCGGCAGTGGCTGGGTGGAGTAGGCGTAGGACAGGGGAATGGGCCGCTCCGCGTCGTCGATGATGACGCTTTCGCGGCCGGTGCGCTCGCGCAGGTCATCGGCGATAGCGCCCATATCGCCCAGGGTCGCGCTGAGCAATATGAACTGGGCTTGAGGCAGCTCCAGCAACGGCACTTGCCAGGCCCAACCGCGTTGCGGGTCGGAGTAGTAGTGGAACTCATCGGCCACTACCTGCCCCACGTCGGCGGTTTCGCTTTCACGCAGGGCCAGGTTGGCAAGGATCTCGGCGGTGCAACAGATGATGGGCGCATCCGCATTGACCGCGACATCTCCAGTGACCATGCCCACCAGTTCGGCCCCGAAGGCTTCGACCAGGTCGAAGAACTTCTCGCTGACCAGGGCTTTGAGCGGGGCCGTGTAGTAGCTGCGCTGACCTTGGGAGAGCGCCACGGCGTGGGCTGCTAGCGCAATGAGCGACTTGCCGGAGCCGGTCGGGGTAGAGCAGATGACATTGGATCCGGCAGCTACTTCAACCAGGGCACTTTCCTGGTGTGGGTACAGCGTGAGGCCGATGCTGCTGGTCCACTCGAAGATCGCGTCGACGGCGGCGTCTGCCCCCTGACCGGCTATCTGGGCGAGCACGGTCGGGGCCGGAGCCGCAGGGTCGGTCATGGTCATGATTCTAGGAAGGCATCGTCGTCCGGTGAGACCTGCACCCCCGACATCGAGGGAGGAGAGTCCACTCTCTCGGTGGCCTTTGATGGCGTCGACTATGACGTGCGGGTGCACGTACCCGAGACTGTGGCGCAGTCCTTTGGTGAGAGTGAGTTCGGATCTTGGGCTTGGAACGTGCCTGGCATGCCGACGGCGGCGGGGGAGTACCCACCAGTGGACGCCCGCGATGACGTCAAGTTCCTCACCACGGTGATCGACGAAGTTAGCCGCACGGGCTGTGGCGACCCCGACCAGGTGTTCAGGTGCGTCCCGGACCGTCCAACTAAGTTGGGGGGATGGCTCCTAGTGCTGTCGCCGTCCGGCATGTGAGGTTCGAGGATCTTGGGCTCCTGGATGCGTTGCTGACGAAGCGTGGCTACCGTGTCCGGTATCTGGAGGCCGGTGTCGATGAACTGGCGTCGGCGGTGGCCGGTGCCGATCTGTTGGTGGTCCTAGGTGGGCCGATCGGGGTCTATGACGATGATCGGTACCCGTTCCTCGGTGTGGAACAAACCGCGATTGCGGCGCGACTTGCCGCCTGCGGGCCGACGCTCGGAGTGTGCCTGGGGGCCCAGCTGATGGCCCGGGCGATGGGTGCGGCAGTAACGGCGACTGGTCGGATCGAGATTGGATACAGCCCGCTGGGTTTAACCGATGCCGGGCGAGGATCGGTGCTGGCTCCGCTGAACGACCATCCGGTGCTGCATTGGCATGGCGACCAGTTTGAAATTCCCGCAGGTGCGGATCGGCTCGCGGAAACGCCAGGGTTCCCGAATCAGGCGTTCTCGGTGGGCAGGCATGGTCTAGGCCTGCAATTTCATCTGGAAGCTGACCATGCCCGGATCGAGCAATGGTTGATCGGGCATGCGCATGAGCTGGCCGCTCATGGAATTGATCCCAGGCAGATTCGCTCCGACGCCCAGAAGTTGGGGCCAGGGTTGGCACGGCGGTCGGCGCAGGTGATGCATGCGTGGATCGATGGGCTCGGTTAGGCGGCGTCTGGTAGATCCGCCAAGCCTGCAGATCCGCCAATGTCGGTGGTCGAACGTATGTTTGAACCATGGAGCAAGGGTCTGAACAGGAGCGTCCGGGGCCGATGGCGGTGCTGGGATTAGCGCGCGGCGCACGCAAGATCGAGCGGACGGCCGCGGTTCAGGTTGCGCTAGCCGCCTTGTCATGGGCGCGACTGCATCCTGCGGCGAGTGTGGATGAGTCGGCGGCGCAGGTCGCGGGGGAGTGCGAGGTCGATCTTGCTGGTGAGGGTGCTCCGCTTGTGGCGGAGTTTTGCGTGGCCGAGTTCGGTGCAGCTATTGGTCAAACCACCGCCGCGGCCCGCACGCTGCTGGGTGATGTGCTGGAACTGGCCTATCGTCTGCCACTGACCTGGGAAGCAGTCCTCGATGGAGATCTAGAAGTGTGGCGCGGCCGACGAGTCGCCGCTGCGACCAAAGAGCTGTCGATGTCGGCCGTGACGTTTGTTGACACTGAGCTTGCCCGAGCGGGCAAGCGGCGGGGTTCACAGGTCGTGATGGAACGACTGGTCCAAGAGGCGATGGCCAGGTTCGATCCCGCCTCGGCGGCGGCGCAGCGCGAGCAGGACGCACAGTGCCAATGGGTGGAGGTTGAGACTGATCAGGTCATGTTGAACGGTCAGTGCCGGATCACGGGTTCCCTCGACCTGGCCGATGCCCTGGATGTAGAGCGCGCGCTGAGCGCTGTGGCCGAGGGGCTTGACAAGGCAGATTCTCTTGAGGTGCGACGTGCTCGAGCGCTGGGCATCATGGCTCGGAGCACATTGCATGAGGTGGGGCGTCACGTTGTGCTCTACCTCCACCTTGATGCGATGACAGCTGGCCCGCACCTGTCCGCTGGCCCGCACCTGTCCGCTGGCCCGCACCTGTCTGCTGGCCCGCACCTGTCTGCTGGCCCACGCCTGTCTGCTGGCCCACGCCTGTCCGCGTTCGGGAGTCCGGTCGCAACCGGTGCCATGGGTGGGGCGCCTGAGCCCGCACTAGACCCGGTTGGCTGGTGTGAGAACACACGAACCGGTGTGCTCACCGCGCAGATCCAACAGTGGTGTGCCCAGGCGGCGAGGGTCACCATTCGACCTGTCATCGATCTCACCGACTGCCCAGCACAGTTTGCTGATTCACATGAACCCGGTGGCGGAACCCGTGATCCGGCCAGGCGTCCTTTGGTAGATCACGGGAGTACACCGAGTCCACGGACAGTTCGCCCAGAGAGATCCGGAAGCCACGGCGAGTGTGCTCGCTCCACCGAGGAGCTGGATTCGCTGATCTATCAGCAGGAGCACTCCTACGTGGTTCCGGACAGTCTGCGGGAGCATGTAATCGCTCGTGACCGCACTTGTGTGTTTCCGTGGTGCAACCGCCCCGCACGAGGTTCCGATATGGATCACATCCTTCCGTTCGGGCAGTCGGCGGCTGGGATCACCAACACCAGGAATCTGGCCGCGCTGTGTCGACATCACCATCGTTTGAAGACGCATGGGCATTGGAGCTATCGGATGGTTATGCCAGGCACCTATCGCTGGTTGTCGCCCAATGGCTTGGCCTATCTGCGCGATGGGCAGGGCACCCGGGAGGTTCCCGAGGGCGAGAGAGGTTGAAAGGGTGGGGCTGTTGGGTTGGCTACTTAGCGAGCTCGGAGAGTTCCAACCACCGTTCTTCCAACTCTGAGGTGCGATTCTGGGCGGAAGTAAGCTCCTCATTGAGGTGTGCCAGCCCCTCGTAGTCAGCCGGGTCATGTGCGGCCATGGCCTCGTGCAACTCGGCGACCTGCTTCGCGAGCCGATCAAGCTTGCGTTCAGTTGCGCCTAGTTCCTTGCGGGCGGCATGGCTGGCAGCGCCCGTGGGTGCGCGGCCTGCTTGTGTGCTGCGGCCTGCCTCTGTGCTGCGGCCAGCTTGTGGGGTGCGGCCTGCCTCTGCGCTGCGGCCTGCTTGTGTGGGGGTGCCGACACCCGTGGGTGCGCCCGCACGCACCTGGCCAGACTCAGTGCCGGAACCGCTACCGCCACCGCGCAGCTGCAGGTACTCCCCAATTCCGCCCGGAAGATGCCGCAGTCGACCGTCCATGATGGCGTACTGGGTATCGGTGACCCGTTCGAGCAAGTATCGATCGTGGGAAACCACGATCATCGTGCCCGGCCAAGTATCGAGGAGATCTTCCATCGCGGCCAAGGTGTCGGTATCGACATCATTGGTCGGCTCATCAAGCAACAGCACGTTCGGCTCCTCCAACAGCACCAGCAACAACTGCAACCGGCGCCGTTGGCCACCTGAGAGGTCAGCCACCCGTGCCGACAACAGCTCCCGCCGAAATCCGAGACGCTCCAACAACTGTGACGGCGTGACCTCTGAACCATCGACCATCACGCTGGTCTTGTACCGACTCAAGACCTCCCGCACCCGATCATCTGCGATGCTGGCAAGCTCCGCGAACTGCTGATCCAACTGGCCGATTCGCACCGTCTTGCCATGCTTGACCCGACCGTTCGTGGGTGCCAGCTCACCCGCCAGCAATGCCAGCAGTGTGGACTTGCCGCAGCCATTGGCGCCCACGATCCCTGTCCGCTCACCGGGGGCCAATCGCCAGGTCACCTCGCGCAGCACTGTGCGGGTGGCCGCGTCCTCATCCGATGGCAGCGAAGCATCGGCGTCAGACATCTCGAAGCTGACCGCCACGTCGGTCAGGTCCACCACGTTCTTCCCGAGGCGAGCTGTTGCCAGACGCGACAGCTCCACCCGGTCCCGCAATGGCGGAACATCGGCAATCAGCTGGTTGGCAGCCTCGATGCGGAACTTCGGCTTCGACGTCCGCGCGGGTGCTCCCCGCCGGAGCCATGCCAGCTCCTTGCGCATCATGTTCTGGCGTTTGGCCTGCGCCACGGCAGCGAGTCGATCCCGCTCCACCCGTTGCAACACATAGGCGGCATACCCGCCATCGAAGGGTTCCACGATGCCGTCGTGAACTTCCCAGGTGGTGGTGGCCACCTCATCCAGGAACCACCGATCGTGCGTCACCAGCAGCAACGCCCCCTCAGATGCGCTCCAGCGTTGACGAAGATGCTGCGCCAGCCAGGCGATCGCGTCGACGTCAAGATGGTTGGTGGGCTCATCAAGGATCAGTACGTCCCAGTCGCCCAACAGCAATGCGGCCAAGGCCACTCGGCGACGCTGGCCACCCGAGAGCGTCTCGATCCGTACCGATAGTCCAAGGTCGCCGATCAGTGAGCCTACGATCTCCCGTGACGCGCGACTGGTTGCCCACTCATGATCTGCGCGGTCTGCCAGCACGACCTGGCGAATCGTGGCCTGATCCGGTAGCCCATCACTTTGTCCCAGCATCCCCACATGCAACCCGCCGCGATGGGTCACGCGGCCCTCGTCTGGCTCCTGGCTGCGGGCCAGAATCCGCAACAAGGTGGACTTGCCATCCCCATTGCGGCCCACGATCCCGATCCGCATGCCCGCGTCGACGCCGATGGTTACGCCGTCTAGCACCGTTGCGGTCGGGTACTGCACCCGCACAGATTCCGCACCTAGAAGATGAGCCACGGCGCCCAGCGTATGCCGTCTTGCGGCCCAGGCTGACGGGCCGGCGACTACCCAGCGGTGACCTGGTCCAACAGTTCCAGGATGTGGCGGTAATCGAACCCGGTCGCCCGGCTCATTCCGATCTCACAGGTGCGGTTGGTCGAGGCATGGGCGCTGCTATTGGCCTGCCGAACCTGCTCGGCCTGGGCCGCCGTCGCGCTTGCCGTCAGCTCCGGATGTAACATCCCTCGGTCGCCCGCGAATCCGCAACAACCCCAGTCGTCCGGGATCACCACGTTGTCCGCGACCGCTTCCGCCAGCGTGCTCAATGAGTCATTGAGCCCGAGTCGAGTCGACGAACAGGTGGGGTGAATAGTCAAAGAATCCAGCCGCTGCCCCTGAGGAAGGCGCGGCAATACGGTCTGTGCGACGAACGCCACCGCATCAATGACCTCGATGCCTTCCCGGTGTGCCGACTCCAACAGCACCTCCAGGCCTTCCGTGCATGAGGACGCATCGCAGACCACCGGCACCGTTGCGCCGGTGGCCTGGCTCAACGCTCGTTGAACGCGCTCCCGCATACTGCGGTAGCCATCGGTCAATCCCTTCGACTTCCACGGCGTGCCGCAGCACAGGGACGGCAGATCAGGGGGTGTGGCCAGCCGCACCCCAGCGCGCTCGCACAGGCGCAGGAACGCTGCGGCGACACCATCGCCACCCGGTGCCGGCCCGAACATGGTGGCCGTGCAGCTGGAAAAATAGATGGCCTCCGGTGCGACGGCGTTGACCGAGACCCGTTTGCTCCCTCCGCCGGGTAGGTCGCCCGCATACTGCGGCACCGTGCCGGCCCCCAGGACTGCTCGGCCGACGGAGGTCGCCAGCTTGGGCAGTGCCGCTGGGAGTCCCCGGGCTACCGTCAGGGCCGCGCTGGCAGCACCGGTGGTCGCCCCCCAGTGCTTGGCCGCGAGGTTCCAGCCGCCTTGCTCAACTTTCCCGGCGTTCTCAGCGCGTAGTCGACGCACCAAGTCGCCGGTATTTATCAGCACGGGGCACGCGGTTTGGCACATGCCATCGACGGCGCAGGTATCGATTCCGTCGTAGTCGTATTCCTGGCGCAAGGTGCTAGCAAGCACGCGATCGCCACACTGGTCGGCGCGCTCGATCTCCCGCCGCAGCACGATCCGCTCTCGCGGCGTCAACGTCAGATCCTTGCTGGGGCACACCGGTTCGCAGTACCCGCACTCCACGCACCGATCCACCTCCGCTTCCACCGCCGGAGCGAGCTTTAAATCACGGATGTGAGCGTCGGCGAGATCGGTGAGCAACACCCCAGGGTTGAGCAGGCCCTGCGGATCGACCAATCCCTTCACCTGTTGCATCACCTGATAGAGCTCGTCTCCGACCTGTCGACGCACAAACGGCGCCATAATCCGCCCCGTGCCATGTTCGGCCTTCAGGGTGCCGCCGTGGGAGAGCACCAGATTCACCATGTCCTCGGTGAAGGCCTGATACCGGGCCAAGGACACCGGATCTTCGAAATTCTCGTTGAGGAGGAAGTGGATATTGCCATCCTTGGCGTGCCCGAAAATCACCGCATCCTGGTAGTCGTGGGCTTGGAATAGTCCGATCAGGGCCTGGCAGGTGTCATTGAGGCGCGCCACCGGTACGGCAATGTCCTCCAGGAGGGCCGTGGTCCCCGGACGCCGGGCGCCGGCCACCAGAGTGAACAGGCCCTTGCGGATTTGCCACAGAGCTGCGCGCCGGGCGGGATCGCTACTGAGTGAGGCCGGTGCCGCCAGTGCAAACTCTCGGACCACGTCGGCGAACCCCGCCACGCTGCCCTCCAGCTCCTGCTGGTCTTGGTGCTGGTACTCCACCAGCAGTGCGGCATGGTCAACCACGTCAAGCTCGAGCAGGTCGGGCGGGGCAGCCGGGTCGCGCTGGGCCACCCGCAGGCTGGTGGCGTCCATCAACTCAATGGTTGCCAGTCCGGCGGCAACCAGGGCAGGTAGCGCGCTGGTAGCGCAGGTGAGGTCGGGAAAGATCAGCAGTCCCGTAGCCGCATGAGGCTTGTGCGGCACCGTGCGGAACCGGGCCTGCGCCACGAACGCTAGGGTGCCCTCGCTGCCCACCACCAGGTGCGCCAGGATGTCGATCGGCCGATCGAAGTCCACGAACGCATTGACGCCGTATCCCATGGTGTTCTTGATCGCGTACAGGGCCGCGATCCGGGCCATCGAATCCGGATTGGTGCGCACCCGCTCACGCAGCTCGCTCAACCCCGCATGCAACTCGGGTTCGTGCTGGCGCAGCTGGGAATCGGCGTCGGGGTCAGCGGTATCGATGGTCGTTCCGCTGGGGAGCACCAGCACCGCTGAATCGAGGGTGCGGTAGCTATTGGCGTGGGTGCCGCAGGCCATTCCGGAGGAGTTGTTGGCGATGACACCACCGATGGTGCACGCGATTTCGCTGGCAGGATCCGGGCCGAGTTTGCGCCCGTATCGGCGCAACCGGTTGTTGACGGCGCGAACAGTGGCACCCGGGCCGGTACGTACCACCTGGCCACCCTTGAGCACCTCGATACCCCGAAAGTGACGGCGGGTATCGATCAAGACACCATCTGAGCCCGCCTGACCGGACAGGCTGGTGCCACCGGAACGAAAAGTGACCGGCACCCCGAGCTGGCTAGCCGTGGCCAGCACGGCCGCTACCTGCTCGGTACTGGAGGGGGTGACCACCGCCTGTGGCGTAAGCAGATAGTGGGAGGCATCGTGGGCCGCAGCCAGCCGATCGGTGGCGCGGGAGCCCACGCGGGCTCCGGTAGCCGCCAGGGCAGCCAGTAATTCCTCACTTGGTGCGCGCATGCTCGTCCATCGTTGGAAGCAGTGATAGTGATGCAAAAATTCGTCGCTAGCCTATGACCCACCGACGGGAAGGTTTGACATGAAGTTGTTGCGGGTGGGACCAGCAGGCCAGGAGAAGCCTGCGGTATTGGTCGGCCACGATCAGTACATCGATGTCTCCGATCAGGTCGAGGACTTCAACGAAGCGTTCTTCGCCGCTAGGGGAATCGAAGCGTTGCGCCCGATCGTGGCGCAGCGAATCGCTGACGGGGCCGTCCAGGCCCTGGGGACTCAGCGGGTTGGTGCCCCGATAGCACGGCCGCACCAGATCATCTGCGTTGGCCTCAACTACTCCGATCACGCCGCTGAGACGGGTATGGCTGTCCCGGCTGAGCCGATCCTGGTCACCAAGTCGCCGAACACCCTCGTGGGTCCATACGACGACGTCCGGATGCCTCGGGGAGCCACCAAGCTGGACTGGGAAGTTGAACTGGGGATCGTCATTGGGGCGCGTACCTCCTACCTTGACTCGGTGGAACAGGCGCGAGATGCGATCGCGGGCTGGGTGCTGGTCAATGATGTCAGCGAGCGCGACTTCCAGATCGAGCGGGGCGGCCAGTGGCTCAAAGGTAAGTCTGCCGAGACCTTCAACCCGGCCGGCCCGTGGCTGGTGACCCCTGAGGAGGTCGATGACGTCAATGCGTTGGCGATGAACCTGGATGTGAACGGTGTCCGTCGGCAGACGGGATCGACCTCGACCATGATCTTCGACCCTTACTTCGTGGTGCACTACATCAGCCAGTTCATGGTGTTGGAGCCGGGTGACCTCATCAATACCGGGACGCCCCCTGGGGTCGGGATGGGCTTCAAACCGCCCGTGTGGCTGCAGCAGGGCGACGTGATGGAGCTAGCCATCGACGGCTTGGGCACGCAGCGCCAGCAGGTGATTGCCCCGCGCTAATGGTGCAGTCTGCCTGCGCTCATGGTGTGGTCAGCTTGGGTGCTGCGTCAGGCTGAGCGGGCACTGATCTCGTACAAGGCCTCGACGGCTGCCTCCACTTCCGCCAATCGGCCATCGGCGGCCAGCGAATGGGCCCGCATGCTCGGCCCATGGACCAGGACCTGAGCGAAGTGGCGCAACGCCTGCTCCGCAAGGTCAGTGGGCTGCTCATTCCTGCGGCTGCGCAGGCGCTGCAGTTCTGCTTGCAGCAGCTGCTCCACGTGGTCGCGGAACACGGTGACCACCGGGGCTGCCAACGCGCTCGCCTCAAACGCCGTAGCAGCGGATTCGACCAGCTCATAGGCATGCGCACTCGCTTGCACATCCGGCAGGGGCGCGTGCCTGCCGATGCTGGGCAGGTCAAGCAGCCGCACCCCCGGCAGAGCGCCGACCTGCGGATCGACGTTGGCGGGCAACCCCAGGTCCACGACCAGCAGTGGGCCGGTGCCCGGTGCCACGCTGGTCAAAGGTGCCGGGTTGGAAAGCGGTGCAGTGGTGGCGGGGATACGCGCTTCCTGCACCATCGCCGCCGTGACGGCTTGGCCCGTGGTTGAGGTGAGCACCAGATCGACGTCAGCCAGCACCGTGCTCAGCTCGGTGTCGGCGACCATCTGAACCTCAGGATGGGGCAGTCTCTGTCCGGTGGGAGACCAGGCCCGGATGGTGTCGGTGCCGCGTTCGGTCAATGCCGCAGCAATCGCCCGGGCGTGCGAGCCAGAACCAACGATCAGCGCCCGGCACTGGTCCCAGGAATGCCGGTCGTGATCGGTTGGGCAGCCGGTGCGGCTCATCTGGTGACTGCGGCCAAGGTATCCAGCGCTGACATCTAGTGCGAGCTGAATGACCGAGGGCCCTCCTGAGCCGATTCCACTGACCATCCGGACTTCACGGGAGGTAGCGATCGCGGCCTGGAATAGCCGGTCCAAGGCTCGGGTGGCGCTGGAGTGCTCGTGGGCCTGAATTAGAGCCCGGCGTACCTGGCCGGCGATCTCACGCTCGCCGAACACCATGGACTCAAGCCCGCAGGCCACCGCAAATAGATGTGCGCTGACCCGGTTGCCTTCGATGATCTGCATCCCGGTGAGCTCCTGGGCATCAAGACCGGCGGCGACCGCCAATTGACGACGCAGCAGCGATGGTTCGGTTGCCTGCTCTAGATCGAGATACACCTCGAACCTGTTGCAGGTGGCAAGGCGGACCAGGCCGCGAGCCGAGGATGGTACCCACTGTGGCGGCAGCGCGCCGGAGAGTCGTTGCAGAACCTCGAAGCCCACGCCTCGATGACTTGCGGACAGGCAAAGCAGCATTCCGACACGGTAAGCCGCGCCAGGTTACGAACGCGTTGCCAACATGTACCGGTTGGATGTAGGTGCCGCCGCACGGCGCAATGCGGGCGATGGCACGCCTTATGGTGTGCACGTGAGCAGCCTGCGCCTCGGTACCCGTGCCAGCCTGCTGGCCCGCACCCAAGCCGAAGGCGTCGCACAGCGACTTCGCCAGGCGGGCCATGCGGTCGAGTTGGTTCCGATGACCAGCGATGGTGACCGCACGTCGGCCTCGCTGTCCACCCTCGGGGGCACCGGGGTGTTTGCGGCCGCCCTCCGGCAGGCATTGCTGGAAGGCCGCTGTGACCTGGTGGTGCACTCCTACAAGGACCTACCCACCGCAGCACATCCCGGTCTTTCGGTGGCCGCGGTGCCCGCGCGTGCCGATCATCGAGATGCCCTCTGCAGCCCCGTTCCGTTGGACGAGCTACCCGCCGGTGCCCGTGTCGGCACGGGTTCTCCGCGCCGCCGGGCACAGCTACTGGCGATGCGGCCAGATCTCGACGTGGTTGATATCCGCGGCAATATCGACACCCGGCTGCGGTTGGTTGCCGATGGTGAGGTGGCGGCGGTGGTGCTGGCTGTGGCGGGACTGCAGCGCATCGGCCGAATGGCGGCCCTCTCAGCGATCTTTGAGCATCCGACCGCTCCAGCCCAAGGTGCCCTCGCCGTGGAAGTTCGCTCCGATGATGGCCAGGTCGCCGCCCGGGTGGGTGGTCTCGACCATGGTCCCACCCGCCGTGCAGTGGAGTTGGAACGGGCGATTCTCGCGGGAGTCGAAGCCGGGTGCGCGGCGCCCCTTGCGGTCTCGGCGACGCCGATCTCCCCGGAACTGCCGGACGGGGTGGTTGGTGCGGGTGGGCTCGCGGTAGAGGCGGTGGCCTACCGGCCGGACGGTGGAGCTCAGGTGTCCGTTCGACGCCTGGCCCCCAGTGCTGGTTCCGGTGGTGCTGGCTCTGGTGGTTCTGGTGGTGCTGGTTCTGCTGGTTCAGGTGGTGCTGGCGGTTCAGGTGGTGCTGGTGGTGCTGATCTGGGCAGCCAGATACCGTTGCTAGCCTCACAGATCACCGAGGAACTTCTCGCTGCTGGCATCGGCGGGTGGCTACACCCATGACCGTCTTACACGTCGATGATGCGGCCCTGACGAGGGTAGCCACGTGAGCGTGGTACTGGTTCCCAAAGGGGGCGCATGGGGGGCAGCCGTGGCGGTGCGAGCCGTCGAAGCCGGGCTGGTTCCGTGGGTACTGCCGCTCATCGAGACCGTGCCCACGCCCTCAGCCACCTTGATCCGAGCCCGCACCCGCCTGGTCTCGCGCCACTACCAATGGCTGGTCGTCACCAGCGCAGCAGCCGTGTCCGCACTGGGGATAGTGCCACGATCGGTGCGGGTCGCGGCCGTTGGCCAGGCAACCGCCCGAGCCCTCCAGGATGCGGGAATCTCCGTCGAACTGGTGGGCCAAGGAGGTGCAGCCGCGCTGCTGCGCAGCTGGCCCCAATCAAGTGGGGGGCGGGTCCTAGCGGTGCAATCGGATCGTGCCAAACCCGTCCTCGCGCAGGGTTTGCGCCAACGTGGATTCGACGTCGAGACGGTGGTTGCGTACCGGACGGCGCCCGTGGATCTGAGCCCGCCGCAGGAACAGGCGGTGCGTGATGGCAAAGCCGACGTGGCACTGCTGACCAGCGGCACGATTGCCAGGAGACTGGCGCAGATTCCGGTCTCTCCAGCTACCCGGTTGGTTGCCTTTGGTCCGCAAACGGCTCAAGATGCCCGCGATGCCGGGCTGCAACCGATCTCTGTTGCTGCTCGCCCCACCGTGGCAGCGCTGCTGGAAGCTGCCCAGGAGGTTGCATGAACATCCCCATCCGTCCACGCCGACTGCGCCATCGCCCCGCCATGCGTCGGCTGGTCGCGCAAACGCGACTACACCCAGCACAACTAGTGCTGCCGATGTTCGTTCATGAAGCTGCCCAGCCCCAGCCCATCGCCGCGATGCCCGGGGTCGCCCAGCATTCGCTCGATTCGCTGCGGCGGGCAGCGGTGCAGGCAGCCGACGTGGGTCTGGGCGGGGTGATGCTCTTCGGGGTGCCAGCGCATCGAGACGCCCATGGTTCGGGTGCCGACGATCCGGACGGCATCCTCAACCGGGCCGCCGCCGCCGTGGTTGCCGAAGTCGGGCAGGAACTGGTGGTGCAGACCGACCTGTGCCTGGATGAATTCACCGACCACGGTCACTGTGGCGTCCTCGACCAGGTGGGCGAGGTCGACAATGACGCCACCTTGCACCGGTACGCCGAGATGGCGCTAGCCCAGGCAACAGCAGGATCGGCCCTCCTGGGGCTGTCCGGGATGATGGATGGGCAGGTGGCTTTCGTCCGCGATGCGCTCGACCGGGCCGGCCGCACCGATGTGGCGCTGCTGGCCTATGCCGCCAAGTACGCGTCAGCCTTCTATGGGCCGTTCCGGGAAGCAGTGGACTCCCAGCTCGTCGGTGACCGCCGCAGCTACCAGCTCGATCCCGCCAACGGTCGCGACGGGGAACGAGAGGCGTTGCTTGACGTGGAGCAGGGAGCCGACGTGGTGATGGTCAAACCGGCGCTGGCCTACCTCGACGTCCTGGCGAGAGTATCCGCTGCCAGCCCGGTGCCGGTATGGGCCTACCAGGTATCCGGTGAATACGCGATGCTGGAAGCTGCTGCCGCCCAGGGCTGGATCGCCCGCGAACAGGCGATCACCGAGGCGGTGACGTCGATTGTGCGGGCCGGAGCGGACGTGGTGCTGACCTACTGGGCGCTGGAACTGGCGCAATGGCTGAGCCGGGACATGCAGGGATGAGGATTGCAGAATGAGGATTCAGGCATGAGCACGGCACCGGGCAGCGACCCGGCACTCAGGCGTGCGTACAGATACCTTCCCGGCGGCGTGAACTCACCGGTCCGGGCGCACACAGCCGTCGGGGGTGATCCGCTGATGCTGGTGCGTGCATCCGGCCCGATCGTCACCGATACCCATGGCCGCGACTATGTCGACCTGGTGGGCTCGTGGGGGCCAGCGATCCTCGGGCACGCACACCCCGCGGTCGTCGACGCCGTGCAGCAGGCGGCCGCGCGCGGCCTTTCCTTCGGCGCCAGCACCCCAGCAGAGGCCGATCTTGCTGAACTGATTGCTACCCGGGTGCCGCTAGCCGAGAAGATCCGGTTGGTCTGCACCGGAACCGAGGCGACCATGACCGCCATCCGGCTGGCCCGAGCCGCCACCGACCGAGAGCTCATCCTCAAGTTCGCCGGCCACTATCACGGACACTCCGATGGGCTCCTTGCCGCCGCCGGCTCCGGGGTGGCCACCCAAGGACTGCCTGGTTCTGCCGGGGTTCCCCAACCATTTGCTGCGCTGACCATCGTCGTGCCCTACAACGACCTCGACGCCGTCCGCGCAGCCTTCGCGGCTCACCCGGGCCAGATTGCGGCGGTGATCACCGAGGCAGCCGCCGCCAACATGGGTGTGGTGGCGCCATTGCCAGCATTCAACGCTGAGCTGACCCGGCTCGCCCATGAGGCCGGTGCACTGGTGATCGCCGATGAGGTGTTGACCGGATTCCGGGTGAGCGCGGCAGGCTGGTGGGGGCTCGAACGTGACTGGACGCCAGATCTGCTGACCTTCGGCAAGGTCGTTGGCGGTGGGCTCCCAGTGGCAGCAGTGGCCGGTCCGCACGCTCTGATGGATCAGCTCGCCCCGGCTGGCCCGGTGTATCAGGCAGGCACCCTGAGCGGGAACCCGGTGGCTGTGGCGGCCGGAGTGGCGACGCTGACCCATGCCACGCCAGCGGTGTACCAGCACCTGGATAGTGTGGCCGCTCAGCTTGGAGCGGCCGTGGATGCAGCGCTGGCCGGGGCGGGTGTTCCAGCCCAGATACAACGTGCCGGCAACCTGTTCTCCATTGCCTTCGGCAACTCCGATGACTGCGGCTGGTCTGGAACGGGCCCCGTTGACTACACCCAGGTGCAGCGCAGTGAACACTGGCGTTATCCGGCGTTCTTTCATTCCATGCGGGCAGCCGGGGTGAGCCTGCCACCCTCGGCATTGGAAGCCTGGTTCCTGTCAGCCGCCCACGATGAGGCAAGCATCGACCGCATCATTGCCGCGCTACCCAGTGCCGCCGCAGCAGCCGCAGCCGCCCACCGGCCAGCCTCATGACTAGCACCAGGCCTGGCGTCCCGGCCGCGATCGGGCAGTTCCTGGGTGGGGTCGGCCTGCTCGGTCGCGGTTTCGGTTGGTGGCGTCGTCGTCCCGCCGTGATGGCGGCATCTCTGATTCCAGCAGTGATCGTGGCGATGGTGCTATTTGCTGGATTCATCGGCCTGCTGATGAACCTGGAGGCCATCGCCGAATTCCTGACCCCGTTTGCCGACGATTGGAACCGAGCGTGGTCCGCCTTGGTGCGCGTCGGGGTGGGCTTTGCGGTGGTGGTGGGTGCCGGGGTGCTGGTGGTGACCACCTTCACCGGGTTAACACTGCTGGTGGGGGAGCCGTTCTATGACCGCATCTGGCGGTCGGTTGAGGCAGCCTACGGTGAAATTCCCAGTGACGGCTACCGATTCTGGCAAGCTGCCCGTGACTCACTCTCGCTGATTGTGCGCGGAGCAGGAATCGCGCTCCTCAGCCTGCTGCTCGGCTTCATCCCGCTGGTGGGGGCGGTGATAGCCACGCTGGTGGGAGTCTGCCTGAGCGGCTGGGTCATCAGTGATGAACTGACGTCGCGGGCACTGTCGGCGCGCGGTTTGGACAACCGGGTTCGACAGCGGTTGCGCCGCGCTCGCCGCGCCCGGGTCTGGGGCTTCGGGGTTGCTAGCCATCTCCTGCTCTTGATCCCGTTCTCGGCAATCCTGACCGTGCCCGCTGCGGTCGCTGGTAGCACCATGCTGGCTAGAGAGCTATTGGAACCGGACCCCGGCTAGTGGACTAGACGGTGACGATGGCGTGCACTGGCAGATCATCGGGCAGGGCTGCCCGGCCGTTCAAGGCGGCCAACTCCATGGCCACCACCACCGCGGTCACGATCCCGCCAGCTCGGCGAATCAGGTCCACGGCAGCAGCGGCGGTTCCCCCGGTCGCTAGGACGTCGTCCACGATCAAGACCCGGGCGCCTGCTGGCACGTCCGCGGGCTGTAGCTCCAGGGCGGTCGTGCCATATTCCAACGTGTAGCTCTGGGTCAGCAATGAGGTGGTGCCATTGCCGGGCAACTTGCCCGGCTTGCGCAGCGGAAGTACCCCCGCGCGCCCGGTGATCGCCGCAGCGGCACCGAGGAGGAAGCCCCGGGCTTCCAGCGAAGCGACCAGATCGGCCGGGCCGCCGAGCTCATTGATCGCCCCAGCCAGTTCCGCCAGCGATTGGGCGTGACCAAAAACCGGAGACAGGTCACGGAACAGCACTCCCGGCGTCGGGAAATCCTGGGTCAACCGGGTGCGGTCATGGATGGCACGTGCCGCCGCTGCCACGACGGGATGGGTACTCACGCGCAGTACCGTACGGCAATGCCGCACGCTGGCGCAGTTGCTAGCCAATAGGCTCGGTTCTGGGCTGGGAAGGTCGAGAGCGGGTGAGCACAGCCAGGAGTGCCTCCAAGGGTCCCTGGCGCAGGAATAGCCGCCACACCGTGGCAAAGAGCATCGAGCCAACGCTGATCCAGATCAGCGGCCACTGAGAAACAGGAGCCCAAACGATGTCTTCGCCCGCGACAGCAACGACGAGGATCTGGGCACAGTAGATAGTCAGCGACATAGACCCGACAGCTGAAATCGGGGTCAGCAGCACCCGTACCGGCGCCCAGGACGTGACCAGCAAGCACAGCCCCAGAATCACAAGCCCACACCCGATATTGCCCACTATTTCGAAGCTGGTGTCCGAGTGCGGCTGGATGGTCACCAGTGACTGCAGCAGACCGCTGGTGACCCGTTGCAGCATCAGCCCAGGTAGGTACCCCGCCACGGCGACCAGCACACCTGAACCGGTCAGTGCCAGCTGGACACCGATACGGCGCAGCGGCAACCGTCCCACGGCCAATCCCACCAGGATGTAACTGAGCCAGCTCATCGCCGGGTAGTACCCGGACCACAGGTCGCCGAGCACCGGGATCATCGCGGTGAAACCGTAGGAATCGCTGTAGTACATCGGGTCGGCACCGCCCAGCAGATAGGAGGTGCTCAGCACGTGCAGGGTGGGCATCACGATGATCGTCGCGCCAGCACAGCCCAGCAGGGCCGCTGGGCGCAGCTTGATAAACGGCAGCACCAGCACGAACAGCATCGCGTAGGAGCCCAGAATCACTGCTATGGGGGTTCCCAGCAGGGTGAGCAACCAGCCCAGTGGCAGCAGAATTGCAGCCCGTTTGAGGAGGCGAATTCGCTGCTGGGACCACCATGCGGGGTGGTTGGTGGCATAGGCGCCCTTGGTCATGAACGCCACCCCGAGGCCAGCCAGCAATGCGAACAGTGCCGATGAGCGACCATCGGCAATGAAGAACCATTGGGAGGGATCGGACCAATTCTCAGATACGCCAGCACCCATCCCGAGGTGGGCGATGAACATGCCCAGTACCGCCAGCCCCCGGGCGGTATCGACGCCGATCAGCCGGGAGTCGGCGTGACCGGGTGGGGTTCCTGGTGACTGGGCGTAGGAGCGCGGCTGCGCGCCCGGGGCTGCTGTGAACATTGGGCTCAGGCTAGCCCGACGCCATGGTGCAGCTCGGGTGTTTGGGCGGGGTAGTTTGTGCCGATGAGCGGACCGTATATCCATGGCCATCACGCCAGCGTGGTTACCTCCCATTCGCGAGGGACCGCGCAGAACTCTGCCGCCTACCTGCTACCGCAGCTACGGCCGGGCATGGATGTGCTCGACGTGGGATGCGGACCGGGGACCATCACCGTCGATTTGGCCACCCACGTGCCCGGCGGGCGAGTGCTGGGGATCGACACCGCGCCACAGATCTTGGAACGGGCGGCCGAGCTCGCGGTGGCCCAAGGTGTGGAGAACGTGGAGTTCGAGACCGCTGATGTCACTGCGCTGCCGCAGGCCGACGCATCCTTTGATGTGGTGCACGCCCACCAGGTGCTGCAACACCTGAGCGACCCGGTCGCCGCGCTGGTCGAGATGCGCCGCGTGCTACGCCCAGGTGGCTGGCTGGCAATCCGGGATGCCGACTACGGTGCGATGCGGTGGTTCCCCGACAGCGTTGAGCTGGATCGGTGGCGGGACCTCTACCTAGCGCTGACCGGTCATCACAACCCCGATGCTGGCCGCGCGTTGCATGCCTGGGCGCTGCGAGCAGGATTCGTTGACGTGCAGGCCGGTGCCAGCCTCTGGTGCTACACCGCGCCCCAGGATCGGCAATGGTGGGCGCGATCGTGGGCTGAGCGGGTGCAGCATTCCAGCTTTGCCACCCATGCGCTCGAACACGGCTACGCCGATGCTGCCGAATTGGCTGAACTGGCAGCAGGGTGGACCAGCTGGGCGCAAGCGGAGGGGGCATGGTTTGCCGTCCTGCATGGCGAGGTGCTGGCGCGACGGTGATGGACCCGTAGGCTGCCCGAATGCGCATTGCTCGATTCACCACTGGTGGCGACCCGTCCTACGCTGTTGTCGAGGAAGGCAGCGACGACCTGGTTGTGCTGGCGGGTGACCCCCTCTACGCCCCGCTGGAGCCGACCGGAAAGCGAGTCCCGCTGGAGGGTGCCCGCCTGCTAGCCCCCGTCATACCTCGGTCCAAGGTCATCGGTATCGGCCGCAATTACGCCGATCATGCGGCCGAGCTGGGAAACCAGGTGCCGGATGAACCGATCGTCTTTCTCAAGCCCAATACCGCCGTGGTGGGACCCGACGATCCAGTTGTGCCACCGGTCTACACCACCCAGGTTGACTATGAGGCCGAGCTCGCGGTGGTGATCTCACGTATCTGCAAAGACGTGCCGGCCAGCAAAGCCAGCGAGGTCATCCTGGGATACACCGCCGCCAATGACTTCACCGCCCGCGATGTTCAGCGCAGCGATAAGACCTGGACCCGTGGCAAGGCCTGGGACACTTCCTGCCCGCTTGGCCCCTATCTGGTGATGGATCTGGACGTCGGCGACCTCCAGATCCGATCCTGGGTGGATGGGCAATTGCGGCAGGATGGGTCCACCTCGGACATGATCACCTCGGTGCCCGACCTGATCGCTTATGTGTCCCAGATATTCACCTTGCTGCCCGGGGATGTCATCTTGACGGGCACGCCAGCCGGAGTGGGCACCGTGAGTGTGGGACAACGGGTTCGCGTCGAGATCGAAGGCATCGGAGACTTTTCCAATCCGGTGATGGCGCGATGATGGCAGGCAGGTCCAACTAGGCTGAGCGCTCGTGAGCGCACCTTCCCTTGACCCGGCATCGTCCAGCGCGGTGAGAGTTCGGTTCTGTCCCTCTCCCACCGGAACTCCCCACGTTGGGCTTATCCGTACCGCATTGTTCAACTGGGCATATGCCCGGCATGCCGGCGGCACGTTCGTGTTCCGCATCGAGGACACCGACGCCGCCCGAGACAGCGAACAGTCCTACCACCAGTTGCTGGATGCGTTGCGCTGGTTGGGCCTGGACTGGGATGAAGGCGTCGAGGTTGGCGGTCCGCACGAACCGTACCGGCAAAGCCAGCGCATGCCGATCTACGCCGATGTGGCCCAGCGGCTGCTGGCGGCTGGGCACGCCTATGAGTCCTTCTCCACCCCGCAGGAGATCGAACAGCGCCATCGCGACGCAGGCCGCGATCCGAAACTGGGCTACGACGGCTACGATCGCGACCTTACCGACGATCAGCGAGCCGCTTTTCGGGCTCAGGGACGGGAACCGGTGCTGCGGATCCGGATGCCCGCCCAGGACATCACCTTTACCGACCTGGTGCGTGGCGAGATCACTTTCAAGGCTGGCTCGGTGCCGGACTTCGTCATCGTGCGCGCCAATGGAGCACCGCTATATACGCTGGTCAATCCGGTCGACGACGCGCTTATGGGGATCACCCACGTGTTGCGGGGAGAAGACCTGCTCAGCTCCACTCCGCGCCAGCTGGTGCTCTACCAGGCGCTGTTGGATATCGGGGTGGCGCAGGTCATGCCCGCTTTCGGCCACCTGCCCTACGTGATGGGGGAGGGGAACAAGAAGCTCTCCAAGCGTGATCCAGCATCCAACCTATTTACCCATCGTGAGCGCGGCTTCATCCCCGAGGGATTGGTGAACTATCTGGGCCTGCTGGGATGGAGTATCTCGCCAGATAACGACATCTTCTCCGCGCAACAGATGATTCAGGCTTTTGACGTCGCTGATGTCAACCCCAACCCGGCCAGGTTCGACCTGGCAAAAGCCGAGGCGATCAATGCCGCACAGGTGCGATTGCTGTCCGCGCAGGACTTCCGGAACCGGCTGGTGCCGTATCTGCATGCAGCTGCGTTGGTGCCGGTTCCCACGTTCTCCGAGCTGAGCCCGGACCATCAGGACCTGCTCACGGCGGCCGCGCCACTAGTGCAGGAGCGTATGACCCTGCTCGGTGAGGCCCCCGGAATGCTGGGGTTCTTGTTTTTGGCTGACGGGGCGGTGGTGATCGAGGACCAGGCTCGGTCAGCGTTGCGCGAGGAGGCCGCCCAGGTGCTGGATGCCGCTATCGGTGTGCTGGCGGAGCTGGCTGACTTCTCGCCAGCAGCGCAGCAGCAGGCCTTGCGTGCGGCGCTGGTGGATGGTTTGGGCATCAAGCCGCGCTTTGCCTTCGCCCCGCTGCGTACGGCGGTGACCGGACGCCGGGTATCGCCACCGCTGTTCGAATCGATGCAGATTCTGGGACGAGAGGCCTCGATCGCTCGGATGCGTGTTTTACGCGACACCTTGTAGCCCAACATCGTGACATCATTCACAGAATGGTTGTTCTTTTTGAACAACCCTGCGATCTGCCAGTCGCAGGTGACACACTGACGTCGTGGCTGAGCGCGTTACCACCCAGCGGATCCTTGAGCACGTCCAGCGGCTCGGGGAGCAGTTCCCTCCGATTCCACTCGAGACGGTTGATCGCACCATCCATCACCCGCGGGAGGTGGTGTCCAAATATGGCTACGTCATCGATTTTCTGGCCAGGGTTGAACTCGAGGTCGATCGTAACGTGCTGGAATTGCTGACGTTGCTGCCCGATGTGGACGATGTCAACAAGATGTTCTATGCCGATGTGTGGCAGCCCCAGGAGATTCAGCATGGGTTGATCCTGGACCGGTTGCAACAGGACCTGGGGCGGCCACCGGCCACGCCGGTGCTCGAGGTGAATTTCGGCATCAAGGCCATGGGCGCGCTGTCGAACTTCTCCGCGGTACAGGACGTCGCCAAGTTCATGTATTACCTCACCGGTGCCAGCACTGAGCGGCAGGCCGTCCTGGCCTACAACGTGCTCACCAAAGGGCTCAAGGACATCGGCGAGCCTGAGATCAACGAGACCATCATCGGACCGATCAAGCGGCAGGAGCCCGGGCATTTCGCGTTCTACCGGATGTCGGCCGAGGAGATGGTGCAATCGGGTGCGCTGCGGCCGTGGCAGCTCTTCCTCGCCCGCACGTTGCGTGCGCGCTCCTACCACCTGGTGGGGGTCAAAGATGAGCGGACCGCCACCCAGATGGGGCATGTGATCTCCACGCTCGGGTTCGATCAACAACTGGAGCGCTACGCCAAGGAAGTGGGGCGGATCGAGGCGAATCTGCTGTGGGCTAACCGCAACGGTATGGAGTTCCCGCCCTATGTGCTCAAGGCGCTACGCGAGAGTGTGGAGCTGTACGCCGAGAACGGTTTTGGCGATATTGCGCCATCCGCGCCCGCCTAGCACGTGCTCGATTCGGCAGGAGCGCCAGGCTCGGGTATCGTTGCTCGCCGGTACGACCCCCGGAGCCGAAGGCACCGTCAGGGTTATACCCCCATGGGGTATGGTGTAATTGGCAGCACGGCTGATTCTGGTTCAGTTAGTCTAGGTTCGAGTCCTGGTACCCCAGCCATACGGAGCCCGACGTCGTCGGCGCTATGGCGGCCCTTCGGATTCTGGCGGGGTGTCTTCCTTTGAGATGGGACGAAGGCGCTGCACGCTTGAGGTATTGGTCAGCAAGTACGGAACGCCTTCCTCGTGTGCGGGCCTAGCGAGATCGTCCAGGTTGTTGTGGGGTTGAAGGATGTCCGAGTCCTGTATTTCGCCCGTCAGGCTCGGGATATGGAGTTGGTGATTGAGCAGGTCGTGACCGATCCGTGGTGTCTGGCCTGCGGGAACCGGGCCCGGGTCAAGGTGCGCCCGGTCGTGCAG
>JBKEBC010000044.1:0-19986 GCA_047972965.1 Beutenbergiaceae bacterium
GGGTGCGCTCTGCCACCGACATGTACAGGGTGTTGATGATGCCGAAGCTCGCCGCGATCAACGCGATGATCGCGAACGCGTTCAGCACGAACACGATGCCATCAATGACGGCGGTGATCACGCCTAGCTGTTGCTGCAGCGTGCTGGACTGGAAGCCCAGCTCCACCAGTTCATCCTGCAGCGCTGTAATCTCCTCCTCGGTCAGGTTCTCGTCGAAAGTGACGAAGGCATTGGTGTACAGCCCCTTGACGTCGTCACTGAGCCCGGCCTGGGCCAGGTCCAGCAGTTCGACGGCAAGCGCCTCGTTGACCACCAGCGACCCGGTGGCGCTGCCGATCGCCAGCGACCCTTCGCTGATGCCGGCAACGGTGGCCTCAACAACCTGAGTTTCACCATTGCCATCGGTCAGGCCGATCTCCAGCGTGGTTCCCACAGCGGCCTCAGCATCGTCATGCCCAAGGGCTTCCACGAACTCAGTGGGGATCAGCGCTTCCAGTTCATCGGAATCGAACTCCGGGGTTGCTCCGGCAGCCAGTTGCATCTGCTGCCCGGGGATCAACTGGGTGGCCCCGATGACATAGGGGTCGCCGTCGTCGTAAGCCACGTAGTCGATGCCCAGACGGCGGTCCGGCTTCACCGACACCACGCCGCCCAATGCGGCGATCTCGTCCATGTCGGCGTCGTTCATGTAGGACGCCGTCACGTCGGCATCGGAGGCCGCTGCGGCTGGTTGGGCGTCGGGATCGTAAACCTGCGGGCCCTCCTCTTCCTCAGCCTGAGCCACGGGCGGGCCATCGGTGTCGGCATTGGACTTAGCCGCATTGAGAACGTTGGAGGATCCCAGGTTCCCGATGGTGTCGGTCAAGAAGGAATTGATCCCGGCGCCCAGGGCACTGGTGATGGTCAGCGTGAACGCGCCAACGAAGATAGCCAGCACCGTCAGGGTGGTGCGGGCCTTGGAACGGAATGTGTTGCTGACGGCGCTGCCGATCAGATCTGCGGTTTTCATGCCAATGCTCCCTGGGTTGCTGCGTTGAGTTCTGCGTGGAGGGCGTCGTCGGCCGATCCATCGGTGACGATGCGGCCATCCCGGATGAAGATCTGCCGGTCGCAACGGGCGGCTAGGTCCTCATCGTGGGTGACCACGATCAGCGTGATGCCCTGGTCGCGGTTGAGCCCGAACAGGATGTCTTCGACGACTGCGCCGGTGTGGGTGTCCAGGTTTCCGGTGGGCTCATCAGCCAGGATCACCCGTGGGTTGTTGACCAGAGCCCGCGCGATCACGACCCGCTGCTTCTGCCCACCGGACAGGTCGGTGGCCTTGTTCTTGGCCTTATCTTCCATTTCTAGCTGCTTCAGCACAGCCATACCCCGGCGACGCCGTTCCCGACCCGGGACTCCGGCGATCTTCAGCGGCAACACCACGTTCTCCAGCACGGTCTGGTTCGGGGTGAGGAAGAACTGCTGGAACACGAATCCGAAGGTCTGGTTGCGGTCCTTGTTGAGTTCCTTGGTGCGCATGCTGGAGACCCGCGCGCCGTCGAGCATCAACGTACCCGAGGTTGGTTCATCCATGAGCGCTAGCAGGTGCATCAGGGTGGACTTGCCCGAGCCGGACTTGCCGACGATGGCCAGGCTCTCGCCGTCCATCACATCGAGGTTCACCCCCTTGAGGGCTTCGAAGGCGCTGGGGCCACGGCCGTAGGTCTTGTGTAGGGCACGGGCCGCCAAGACTGGTGTGCTCATGTCATCTCCTTGAGGTCTCGGCGTCGGATGCGCCGCTGAAATAAGTCTTCGCGATCAACGGTCTTGACACATCGCCCAAACAGAGCAACTTGGAGTACCGCGTCCGGGGTATGCCGGATACCCCGGTGGCACCATGCCGCGAGGCTGCAATCACGGCATGCTTAAACCATGGAACAGAGGTCGGAACCCGGGCTGCGCATACCAACGTGGTTGGTAGATACCGTGGTGGCAGCCATTGTGCTGTTCGCCGCACTGGCCACCTCCCGATTCTTGTCCTTCCAGCTACCTCCGGCTCAGCTAGTCGCCGTCACGATCTGCGCCCTGATTCCGGTGCCGCTGATGTTCCTGCGCCGCCGGTATCCAGTAGCTGTCCTGGTTACGACCGTCCTGGCCTATGGGATCGCCACCTTCATCGCTCAGTCGGAGTTCAGCACCTTTGCGGCCGTGCTGTTCGCGCTCTATAGCGCGGTGGTGACCTCGCGACGTCGCACCGGATTCTGGATTGCCGCCGCGACCGGTACCGCTGTGGCTGGCCTGAACGCCATCAATGCTGCCGGCATGACTGGTCCTGCAGTGGTGCAGGCAGTGCTGGTCACCGCCATCACCGCAGCGTGGGGTGACGCGGTAAGAAGCCGTCGCGCCTATACGGCTGAGCTGAGGTTGCGCGCAGAGCGGGCCGAGCAGACCCTGCAGGCCCAAGCATCCCGGGCCGTAGCCGAGGATCGCCTCCGCATCGCCCGGGATCTGCATGACGCCGTCGCCCATCAGATCTCGGTGATCAGCCTCAACGCCGGAGTAGCCAACGCTGCCCTGGATACCGATACCGCCGCAGCCCGCGATGCACTGCGCACGATCCGAGCAGCTTCCCGCACGGTGCTCAGTGACATCGGCAACCTCTTGGCGACACTGCGCTCACCTGAGAATGAGAAGCGAACTCCGACGGTCGGTGCAGCCTTGTTGGACCAGCTCCTCGCTGATTTCGCTGACGCCGGCCTCGATGCCGACGCCCAGATTGAGGGCGACCTCAGCTCACTATCGAGCGCTGTCGACGTGGTCCTCTACCGGGTGGTGCAGGAAGGCCTGACCAACGCGCTCAAGCATGGGTCACGCCCGCAGGCTCAGTTGCACCTGCGGGTGACGTCCGCGCAGGTGCAGATCGTGGTGACCAACCCCACCACTGGGGTGATCGCCGGAACGGGGGGTCACGGACTCACCGGCATGAGTGAGAGGGTGGAGAGCGTTCGCGGGATGTTGCAAGCCGGATCCAAGGAAGGCACTTTCCGGTTGGAAGCGGTCATTCCACGGGAGGAGCCGTTGTGATTCGAGTGTTGCTGGTAGATGACCAGGTGCTGATTCGGCAAGCGGTCGCGCAGATTCTGGCTCGCTACGCTGACGTGGAGGTAGTAGCCCAAGCCGCCGACGGCGCGCAGGGCGTACAGCTAGCCCAGGAACTGTGCCCTGATGTGGTGTTGATGGACATACGCATGCCGGTCATGGATGGGATCGAGGCGACCAGGCAGATTTGCAGTGATGCCGGGCTCACCCAGACCCGCGTGCTGGTGCTGTCCACCTTCGAGGACGACGACAACGTGGCAGCTGCGCTACGCGCTGGTGCCAGTGGGTTTCTGGGCAAGGGCGCCGAACCGGAGGAGATCGCCGAAGGTGTGCGCACCATTCACGCCGGTGGCGCGCTGCTGTCGCCAGCTGCCACGCGAGGGTTGATTGCAAAGTACTTGGCCGCCCCCATCGATTCCCCGGCAGACGTGCCACCGCTGCCCGATCCGCTGACTCCACGGGAAGAGGAGATCTTGCGACTGGTGGCACGCGGGCTATCCAATGATGAGATTGCCGACGGGCTGGTCATCTCACCCCATACAGCCAAGACCCACATCAACCGCATCATGGCCAAACTAGACGCCCATGACCGCGCGCAACTGGTGGTGTGGGCCTTTGAGACCGGCTTCGTCACCCCCGGAACCTGACACACCAGGCGAGCCTGCCTCCGGTAGGAACGTGCTGATTTTGGGACCGCCAAACACTTCTTGGGCGTTTACCATGAATCGGTAATGCAAACGCTTGCAGGGTCGAATTCATGGTGCTAGCGTCCGCAAATATCAGCGGTTTCCCGTTGGGTCAATGGGGACCGAATCAGCTTGGATGGGAGACGCCATGCCAACAGCACTGGTCACCGGGGGTTCCCGCGGGTTTGGCCGCGTCATCGCGATGCGACTGGCATCCGATGGACACCAGGTTGCTATCAACTACGCCCATGACACCACCGCTGCGGATCGGGTGGTAGCCGACATTGCAGCGGCCGGCGGACAGGCCCGAGCCTTTCGCTTCGATGTCACCGATGAAGCAGCGCTGTCAACAGGGATGGCTGCGGTGCGCGACGGCCTAGGCGAGCCCGACATTGTGGTGAACAACGCCGTCGGCCCCCATGACACAATCCCGTTGGAGGAACAGACCTGGGACGATCACTGGGCACAAATCCGCTTCTGCGTCAAAGCACCCGTGCTCATGGTGCAGAACATCGCCAGACCCTGGAAACAGCGCGGCGCGGGCACACTGATCAATATTGGCTCGGAAGTTCACGACATCGGCAACGCCGAATTCGCCCACTACGTGGGCGCCAAGTCCGCCATGGTCGGGCTGACGCGCTCCTGGGCTCGCGATCTGGGACCCCACGGGATCACCGTGAACCTGGTAGCCCCCGGCTTTATCCCCGTGGAGCGGCACGAGGATATGGACAAGGCAGGAATGATCGAGGCCTACCTACCTCACCTACCGTTCCACCGCATGGGACAGGCAGCCGATATCGCGGCCGGGGTCTCCTTTCTCGCCTCAAGCGATGCCTCATTCATGAACGGTCAGACCCTGACCATCAATGGCGGCCGGACCTTCACCTAATTCAGCTGCAACGGCTAGGCCGCCCGACCCCGCTGTGGCGGCACCAAACCCGAAAGGACCGACACGATGACTGGACCAGGCAGCGCCGAACCCCGCGTGAACGTCGCCGTGGTGGGGCTCAACTTCGGAGCATCATTTGTTCCGAGCTACAAATTTCACCCGCGCGTGGGTGAGGTGACCATCTGTGATACCAACCAGGCATTGGTGCAGCGGGTGGGAGACCGATGGGACATCCAACACCGCGCCCATTCCTTGGAACAGGTGCTGTCCGACCCGACGATCGAGGCCGTGCACCTGCTGACCAGCATCCCCCTCCATGTCGATCACGCCGTCGCGGTGCTCGATTCGGGTAAGCACTGCGTCTGTGCGGTACCCATGGCACTCTCACGCGAGGGTGTCTTGCGTGTGGCCGCCGCGCAGGCTCGGTCGGGCAAGCTCTACCTGCTCGGCGAGAGCGTTACCTTCAGCAGGAACTTCCTCTACGTGCGTCGGCTGCTGGATTCGGGCGAGATGGGTCGGATCCAGTTCATGCGGGGCGCTCACTACCAGGATATGGATGGCTGGCCTCAGTATTGGCGTGGTATGCCGCCCATGTACTACGCCACGCATGCACTCGCACCGGCCTATTCCGCCACCGGTCTGCGTGCCAAGCGCGTCGTCTGCTTCGGTTCAGGCCAGATGCGGGCCGGGCTGCACGAGCCCTACGGCAACCCGTTCCCGATGCAGACAGCACTGTTTCAGATGGAGGATGACACCCTCTGCGAGGTGACCCGCACCCTGTTCCACAACCCGCGCGGCTACACCGAGTCGTTCACCATCGCCGGTGACAACATCACCTTCGAGACCGGCCAGCTGGACAGCGATCTGCCAGTGGTGTGGCGTTACCTGGACAATGGCGATTTCGATCCCGACATGCGCTTGGAGACCTTTACCACGATGGGCCGCCAGGTGAGCGAAGAGCGGGTAGACCCCCCGGACCAATTGGACTTGCTCCCGGCAGCCATCGGGCACTTGACGCAATCTCAGCGCTTCACGAGCATGACCGACCCAGATGATTGCTTCGACTACCTGTCCATCGGTGGCTTTCAACCACACCTGGCCAACGCATTCGTGCTTGGCGCGCTCGGCGAGCGATCCCCAGAGTTCGCTATCGAAGGTGCCGCGGATTTGACGCTGGCGTGCATGGCGGCACATGACTCCGCCATGGCTGGGGGGCACGACACCCCCATACCGACGCTGGCGCAACTATCACAGTGAGGGCGCACCGACCAGGTCACACCGGCCGCCATCGACCCAGGCTCGCACCAACGATGGCGACCAGCACCAGCACGGCGAAGGCGGTAGCAATGCCGACGGTGAGGCTGGGAGCTAGCATGACCAAGCCGAGGGCAGCAGTGCCGGCGGCACCGCCCAGGTTGCGCGCGAACGGCACCAGCGCTCCTGCTGCAGCCACCTGATCGGGCGCGGCCTCATCCTGGGTGCGGATCAGCAACGTGGGTTGGATCGAACCGATTCCCAGCCCCACCACAGCGCCGCCGATCCCGGTGAGCAGCACGGGCGAGGCCGGGCGGGCATCCGCGCTCACCACTGCCAGGGTGCAGGCTCCCAGGGCAATGGCCACCCAACCCAGCCGCATCATGAGCGGGCCAGCACGCTGCGCCAGTCGGCCACCAACGATGCTTCCCAGACCCACCCCGACCATCAATGGGACCAGCACCACCCCGGATTCGGTGGCCGTCCGGCCCAAGCCATTCTGGGCCAGCAGCGGAACCAGGGCCGTCGCGCTCACCAGCACGATGCCCAGGGCGAATGCGCTGGCGGTTAGCCCTTGCAGAGTCCGGCCGCGGCACAACTGGCGCAGCGGTTGCCAGGGGTCCAGTCCGCGTACCGCCGACCTCATCGTGCGCGCGTGCGCACGCGGGAAACTCAAGCGCGCCAGCACTCCCGCCGCAGCCGCAAACGGCACGACCACCCAGAGCGACCACCGCCATCCAGGGCCATCGGTGAACCAGCCCCCGAGCACTGGTCCAACGATGCTGCTGAGCACCTGGATGACGCCGATCGTCCCAAAAAGGGATCCGCGCCCCTCACGCCCCGCCAGACTAGCGACTACAGCCAGTGCTGCGGGCACCAATGCACCCGCTCCCAGGCCTTGAATCAAGCGCGCCGCGATCAACATCGGCATCGAGATCGCCGCTGCGGTCAGAGCGGTACCCAGTGCATAGCAACCGATTCCAGTGAGGAAGACGGGGCGCGAACCCCACCGATCGGCCAGTTGGCCGAAGGTCGGCAGCGTGATCGTGGAGGCAAGCAGATAGGAGGCAAATACCCAGCCGTACAGGCCTTCACTCCCCAATTCCTGGGCCATTTGCGGCATGGCCGTCGCCAGCACGGTCTGCATCAACGCCGACGTCGTGATGCCCAGCATCACCGCCACCGTCGCGCTGCGGGTACGCCACGAAGTCATGGACAGATAGTAAACGATACGTTTACTATCTGGGAATGGACTCCGCCCCCTTGACGCTGCCCCTAGCCGATCCACGCGTGCGTGACCTGGCAACCGCTGGCGGGAAGGGAGCACAGCTAGGCGAGTTGATCGGTTCCGGGTTTCCGGTGCCAGCGGGCTTTGTAGTGACGACCGCGGCCTATCGCTTGGCGACCCACAGCATTGAGGTACCCACTCTGGAAGCAGTGGCCGCCACCACCATCCCCGAGCAGGTCGAACGGGCGATCCGAGCCGCCTACCTGCCAGTGGGCGGCCAGGTCGCGGTCCGTTCCAGCGCTACCGCCGAGGACCTCCCCGGGGCGGCATTCGCTGGCCAACAGGACACCTTTCTCGCGGTCACCGGCGATGATGAGGTGCTCGCAGCAGTCCGGCAATGCTGGGCATCCCTGTGGACCGAGCGGGCTATCAGCTATCGCGAACAACGAGGAATCGACCCGGCCACGATTGCCATCGCCGTGGTGGTGCAAACCATGGTGCCCGCCGATCACGCCGGGGTAATGTTGACCGCCGATCCGGTGACCGGGCACCGCGAACACACGGTCATCGACTCCAGCCCCGGCCTAGGAGAGGCGGTGGTGTCCGGTCTGGTCACCCCCGATCACGCCATCCTCGATGCCAGCAACCAGGTGCTCAACCGCCAGGCCGGCCAAGCCGAGACCGTGATTCGAGCACGACCTGAGGGCGGTACCACTGCAAGCCCCGGCCGGCCGCAACCACTCGCGGATGCCACTCTGAGAGAGCTAGCCATCCTAGGCCGCAAGGTCTGCGCACACTTCGGCCGCCCACAAGATATTGAGTGGGCCATCGCCGATGGTCAGATCTGGCTGCTACAGGCACGTCCGATGACAGCGCTGCCACCAGCTCCCATCAAGCTCACGCGGCGGCAGCGCATCCTCGGGCCAGTGATCCTGGAACTGCTGCCCCGCCGTCCCTACCCGCTGGAACTGGGGATGTGGACGCTGGTGATCACCGAGCATGTGCAAGGGCTGGCCGATGGGCTGGCCGGGATCAACGTGCGCTACACCGACATCGTTCCCGAGCAGGACTGGGTGGTGCAGGGTTTCATACCCCCCAATCCACACCCCACCCCGAAGACGCCGGGACGGATCCTGCGAAGCTTGCGACGCTCGCGCAACGATCCGGCGGACTGGAACAACGACCCCCGGCTGCACGACTACCGCAAACAGGCGCAGGCGCTGTCCCATGCCGATGTCCAGGTTTTGACCTGGACACAGCTACTGGCTATGCCCAAGCAGGTACACGAGCTGATTGGCGTGATGACCGACCTGCGCGTGGAACACCTCCCAGGCGGATTCGGGCCCATGATTCGGCTGCGACTGCTGCTCAAACGACTGGGGCTGACGAAGCTGTTCAGCGACCTCCTCACGCAAGCAGACACAGCGACGCAGCACCTCAACGACGACCTGGCCGAGCTCGCTGTGCAGGTCGGCGCCACCGTGGTGGAGCCCTCGGACGATCCGGCCACGTTGTGGCAGCAGATCCAAGAACACCCGACCCTGAAGGCACGGTTCGATGAGTTCCTGCACCGCTATGGGCATCGGGAAACCCGGAGCATTCTGCTCGCGGCTGATCCCACCTGGTCGGCCTCTCCCGAGACCGTGACGTCACTGATTCGGGTGCTGATGGGCGGGGTAGCTGAGCCTGACAGCGATGGCGCTCAGCAAGCTCTCACCACCCTGCTGGCCCACCCGCGATTGCAGCATCAGCGCGCCCGCCAACGCGGGCAAGAGCTGGTCCGCAAGGCATCGGTGGGCGTGGCGCTGCGCGAAGACACCCACTTTGAGCTCACCCGCACGATGCCCGCCATCCGCAATGTGGCGCTGGAGCTGGGTCGAAGACTCACCGAATCTGGGGCACTACGCCAGGTCGAGGACCTCTGGTATCTCAGCTGGGAGGAGGTCCAGGCCATCGCTGATCCTGACGCCGCCGGTGCCGACCTGCAACAGGCGGCTGACCGCCGTCGAGCCGCCTACACCGAGCTGGCGAGCGCCCCCCTGATCGCTTCGACGACCCTGTACCCCAAGCGCCCAGATAGCAATGCCTTGGTCAGCGGCGTCGGCGGCGGCAATGGCCGGGCCACCGGGCCGGTGCGGGTGATCAACACTCCCGCCGAGTTTGCGCAGCTGCAATCCGGGGAGGTGCTGGTGTGCCCGGCGACCAACCCGGCCTGGACCCCGCTGTTCACCCGGGCTGCCGCAGTTGTGGTCGACCACGGCGGGCTGGCATCGCACGCGGCCATCGTCGCACGCGAATATGGCATCCCCGCCGTCATGGGCACTGGTAATGGCTCCCGCGTTCTCACATCCGGCATGCACGTGGTGGTCGACGGCGACTATGGCACCGTGGAGCAGGTATGAACCAGGATTTTCGGTCCAAACCCCGGCGGCGCGGCGCCGCCTTGGAGGCAGCCATCATCGATGCCGCCATCGCCGAGCTGCGCGACGTGGGCTATGCCGCCATGACCATCGATTCCATCGCCAAACGTGCGGGGGCGGGCAAAGTTTCCATCTACCGGCGTTGGCCCAACAGGTTTGAGCTAGCACTGGCCGCCGCATACGCAGCCGCAGGCGACGTGCAGCTTCCACCCGAGCCCAGCACCATGCGGCAGGACCTGCTGGCCATCTTCAGGTTCCTGGCTGCGCAGGCCGACGACGTCGGCGGAGCGGCACTGCGGGGCATCGTGGCCGAAGCCATCAACGAGGCAGATGCGGATAGGGTCGCACGACTTTCCCGGGGCAATGGGCTGCGGAACATGTCACTGGTGGTGCAGCGGGCCCGGGATCGCGGCGAGCCGGTCCGGGACAACATCACGCCGCTGCAGCTCATGGCGGCACCCTCGGTCCTGCAGAACTATTTCCTCACCCGTGGGAACCCCGACGAGGAGGTGCTGGTGAGTGTGGTCGACGACATTGCGATCCCGCTCCTGAGCTACCACGACCCGGAGTAGGTCGCCGCTCCGCTCACGCGTAGGCCGGTGGCACCCGCGGCCACGGTGCCGCCATCTCCAGCGCTGCCGCTAATCCCAGCAGCACCTCTTCGCACCCGGTTCGCGCCCCGAGCATCACCCCCCACGGCAATACCGGACCACCAGCATCGGCTGGCGCATGGTGCAGCGGCAGACTGATCGCTGGTGCACCCAGAATGTTCCACACCGAGGTCCACGGGGTGAAGGCGCACTGGTCCCAGAAGTCGGCCTCGGGGTCATCGTCATTGCGCATAGCCCCGATCGGTGGCGGGGGTTGCGCCAGCGTGGGGCTGAGCACCACATCCACGTCCGCCCACGCTGCTGCGGCAGCCCGCTGTAGCTGCTGCCCGTTGGCGATGGCGTTGGCGTAGGTAACCCCGCTGACCCCTCGGCCACGCTCGCGCATCCACCGGGTCAGCGACACCAGCATCGGCTCAACCCCATCCGGCAGGGGGGCACTCGCAGCCATCACCGACCACACATCCAGGAACGGCAACCACCGCTGCGCGGCAAACGGCACGGCGACCGGCACCACTGAGTGGCCTAGCTGCGCCAGCAGCCCAGCGGTCCGCTCCACCGCAGCCAGGGCTTGCTGGTGCACCGGCGCATCCGGGACGATCACCGGCTCGGTCAGCACGCCCACCCGCAGCGGCGGCAGTGGCTGCTCACAGGCCGCCAGGAATGAGCCGGCCACAGCGGCTGGGAGCTCGCGGTCATCGCCAGGCCAGCCGGGGCTGAGCACGTCAAGACCGAGTGCGCTATCGCGCACCGTGCGGGTCAGCACCCCATGGGTGCCCAGCCCAGCGCCGTCCACACCGGTCGGCCCGGCGCTGATCCGGCCGCGGCTGGGCTTGAGCCCCACCAGCCCGCAGGCCGCAGCCGGTATCCGGATCGAGCCACCACCATCGCTAGCGTGAGCCATTGGAACGATCCCGGCGGCAACCGCCGCCGCCGCACCCCCCGATGAACCACCGGCGCTACGGCTGGGGTCCCACGGGGTACGGGCGGGCGGGGCATTGTCCGGCTCGGTGTAGCAGGGCAGCCCGAACTCCGGGGTGTTGGTTTTGCCCACCATCAGGGAACCGGCGGCGCGCAACCGGGTCACCACGCCGTCGTCCTGCTCGGGCACAAATCCCGATAGCGCGGTGCTTCCGGCGTTCATTTCCACTCCGGCCACGGCGTTGAGGTCCTTGATCGGCACCGGCACCCCAGCCAATCGGGCAGCGGGGAACTCTCGCAGCAACCCAGGCAGCACGGAAGCCTGGGCCTGGGCTAGCTCGGGGGTCAGCCGTACGAACGCACCCATCTCCTCGTGCTGACGTGCCCGAGTCAGGGTATGCGCCAGCACCTGGGTAGCAGATAGCTCCCCCGCCCGCACCGCGGTCGCGAGTTCACCGGCACTCAGCTCGTGGATCTGGGTCATAGGGCAGCTTAGGACCTTCTGGCGCGTGCGCGCCCGTGAGATGCTCCGGGGGTGGCACACGAGCAGCTGTTCGATGATGACGATCCAGCCCTAGCGCAGGTGCGGCGTCTGGCGTTCGCCTTACCGGATGCTGCCGAGAAGATCAGCCATGGGCGCCCGGCCTTCTTCACCAAGAAGGTTTTCGCCGTCTACGGCGGCTCTATCAAGGTCGAGGGAGGCTGGGTGCAGTATCCACAATCGCTGCTGATCCTGCCGGACCCCAACGAACGCGAAGCACTCAAGCGCGATGACCGGTTCTATGTTCCTGGTTACTGGGGGCCGTGGGGTTGGCTAGCGCTGCACCTGCACCAACACACCGATTGGCAGGAGGTCGCCGAGTTGCTGGAGGACTCCTACCGGCAAACTGCTGCGCCGCGATCGATTGCGCAACTCGGCACGATCAGCGACCCGTGAGGGCATCGGCGAGCAGGTAGACCGATGCCGGAGCCTATTGGTCATCGCGGTGTTGGGCGCGCACCAGGTCAGTCAATTCCGCGATTTGCGCCCGCAGACCTTGTACCTCGAGTTGCAGGTGCTCTGCCGCAGGGTGCTCCGGTGTCGGCGGTTCCGTCGCTGGTTCGCCCGTGCGCAGGTGCTGCATGGCATCCACGATCACCGCGATGAACAGGTTGAGCACGGTAAAGGCGCTGAGTAGCACAAACGGAACGAAGAACCCCAGGGCCCACGGGTAGACCTCGAGCACCCGGCGCGTGAGGCCGCCCCAGCTATCCAAGGTCATGATCTGGAACAGCGTGAAGAGCGTGCGGGGCAGGCTGCCGAACTCGTCGGGAAAGCCGTCGCGGAACAGCATGGTGGCCATCACCCCGGCCACGTAGAACAGCAGGATGAGGAGCGCCCCGATCGACAGGATGCCGGGGATGGCCCGGACCAGCGCTTCAACCACACGCCGAAGTTGGGGAACCATCGACACCAGCCGCAGGACACGCAGCACCCGCAGCGAGCGCAGCACCCCGAACGCACCCGAACCGGGGATGAGGGCGATGCCTACCACCACCAGGTCGAAGACGTTCCAGCTGACTTTGAAGAAGCCGAGCCGGAATGCGTACAGCTTCACCAGCAGTTCCCCGACGAAGATCACCAGGCACACCCGGTCGATGGTGTGCAGCAGATCGGCGTACCGGGACATCACGGTCTCGGAGGTTTCGAAACCCAGGGTGGCGGCATTGATGACGATCACCGCCACGATCACGTTCTGCACCCGAGTGGATTCGATCCATCGGCCCAGGACCGCGCGGCTATACCAGCGCGATGGCGCCGGCCCGGGCCCGGATCTTGGCTTGGCATTGTCCGGAGCGCGCGTGTTCGTATCAGTCATAGTGCCCCCGAGATTCGCAGCCGCCAAGCGGCACAACCAAATAGCTGGACGCCACATTCTAGAAGCGCCACACCACCCACCACCGCCGAGCAGCCACTCACCCCACCGCCGAGCAGCCAGCCACCCCACCGCCGAGCAGCCACTCACCCCACCGCCGAGCAGCCACTCACCCCACCGCCGAGTTCGAAGGAAACTGGCATCACCGAGCCCCACGACACTCGAACTTGGCGTCAACCCTCGTACTCGCGGTGGGAGGGGGTGGAGCGGACCCTGGCAAGCTGGGCTCGATGCACTGCGACTACTACCACGGCGGCACCTGCCGTTCGTGCACCCTGCTGCCGGTCCCCTACCAGCAGCAGTTGCGTCGGAAGCAGGACCAGGTCGCCGCTCAACTGCCATCCCTGCCCTGGGAACCCGCCGTTCCCAGCGCCGAGTCCGGGTTTCGCAACAAGGCAAAGATGGTGGCCGCAGGCTCGGTGCAGGCACCGACTTTGGGCATTCTTGACCATGCGGGTAGCGGCATCGATCTGGTGAACTGCCCCTTGCACGAGCCGGCGATCCTGGCGGCGCTCCCGGTGCTGCGCGATTTCATCACCGTGGCTACCCTGACGCCGTACTCGGTGCCCGAACGTCGCGGCGAGCTGAAGGCGGTGCTGGTGACCGGCACCCCCGATGGATCGTTGATGATCCGGTTTGTGCTGCGTTCCTCCGAGGCCCTCCCCCGGCTGCGCAAGCACCTACCCGCCCTGCAAGCAGCATTGCCGAACGCCCACGTGATCTCAGCCAACGTGCAACCCGTGCACGCAGCCGTGCTGGAGGGCGAGACCGAGGTGGCACTGACACCCCAGCAGCATCTGCAGTTGCCGGTCAACGGCATCGAACTCCACCTACTGCCCGGTAGCTTCTTCCAAACCAACACCGCGGTTGCCGCCGCGTTGTACCGAACCGCTGCGAACTGGGCTGACGAGGATGCACGCACGGTGCTCGACCTGTACTGCGGCGTCGGGGCCTTCGCCTTGCACCTGGTCAGGCCAGGCCGTCAGGTACGGGGAGTGGAGATCAGTGCTGCTGCGGTCGCTGCTGCACAGGCTGGCGCTGCCCAGATGGGTGCGCCAGCGCGGTTCGAGGTAGCCGATGCCACCCAGCACCACCTCGATCGCGACATCGACCTGGTCGTGGTCAATCCACCGCGCCGGGGCCTGACCGGCCTCGCAGCCCAGCTTGAGGCCAGTACCGCCCGGTCGGTGCTGTACTCCAGTTGCAATCCCCGAACTCTGGCACAAGACCTGGCGGCCATGCCCGCTCTGGTGGCTGAACGCGCCCAACTCTTTGACATGTTCCCCCACAATCAGCATGCCGAGGTGTTGGTGCTGCTGCGCCGCCGCTAACCAGTGCTGCAATCCAGCAAACCCCACCACGCAGGCCATCTCCCGGCGTAGGCTCAGCATGACCGTTTCGCGCCCAAATAGCGGTAAGAACCCAATACCAACGGAGGTACGACGATGCGCGCATTGCGACTAACCGGGCCAGGAACCCTTGAACTCCAAGATGTTCCCGTGCCAGAGCCAGGTCCAGGTCAAGTTTTGATCAAGGTTTCTGGCGCTGGCCTGTGCCATTCGGACTTGCACGTGTTGGAGGCTGGCGACGTGTGGCCAGTGTTCGACATGACGATGGGACACGAGGGCGCGGGCACCGTCGCCAAGCTGGGCGAGGGGGTCACCGGATACGCCGAGGGGGACCCAGTTCTGCTATCGGTGCTGTGGGAGTGTGGCGTCTGCCGCGCTTGCGCAGAAGGACGAGGCAACGCATGCATGGAGGCCGGCCGGCTCAACTTCCCCACCACTCCCGGCCTCGGTCCCGATGGTTCGATGGCCGAGTATGTCCTGGTGGGCGCCCGCAACATTGACCACCTGGGGGATCTGGACCCGACCACGGCAGCACCGCTGGCAGACGCGGGGGTCACCCCGATGCATGCGATCCGCTCCGTCGGCGACCGCCTGGGGGCCGGTTCGACGGCGGTGGTGCTCGGGTTGGGCGGTCTAGGCCATATGGGTCTGCAGATTCTCAAGGCCTCGACCGGCGCCAAGGTATTCGCGCTGGACACCACGCAGGAGAAGCTGGATATGGCCGCTGCCCTGGGTGCCGACGTCACCATGCTCAGCGATGACGCTGCCGCAGCCGCGATCCTGGCGGCCACCGACGGCTACGGCGTCGATGCGGTCTTCGACTTCGTGGGGGTGCAGCCTAGTGTCGATCTGGCTCGGGCAGTCATCGCCCCGGAAGGCATGCTGCGGTTCGTGGGGCTAGGTGGTGGCAACTTCACCTACAGCGCCGCCCAGCCGGTCGGATTCCCCTGGGGTGTCAATATCCAGAGCTCCTTCGGCGGCACCCATTCCGATCAGCTGGCCGTGATCGCGTTGGCGCAGCGGGGCCAGATCGAGATCGAGACTAAGAAGTACCCGCTCGAAGATTGGGCACAGGCATTTGAGGACCTGGAGCACGGGCGCCTAGCCGGCCGCGCCGTCCTCATCCCCTAGCCCGTTCGCCGCGCTTTCGAATCGTCCCAGCCGCTGTTGAGCATCGAGCTGTTCGACAGCAGCGGGATGTTCGAAACCTGTGAGGGGTTGCTGGGATTAGGTGAGGTCGAGCTCGCTGGTCCGGCCCAACCCACCTTGGATACGTTCCATTCCTACAAGTTCAGCCAACCGTCCACCCTGGTGCGTGAGGTACCAGCGGCCGTCGTAACGGCCGGCGCTGGGGGCAAAGAGCCAAGTCTCGCCGTCGATCTCAAAGGTGATCGCGACATCGACGTAGTCATCCGGGGCCAGGCCTGCCATCGCAGCCGCGGATTCATTGAGCTCAGCGACGCTGTCATACTCGTCATACAACGTCCCTGGCTCAACGGACGTGGCGTTCTCGAGGTTGGCAAAGGGGTAGTTCTCGAAGTCGGACGCGGTCTGCTGGATGAAATCGTCGATAGCCTGCTCATCGGTCAACATCTCGGGCGTGCCGTCATTCCAGAGCTGAGGTGAGGTGTGGATGGTTACCGTCTGTACCACGGTGGATCGAACATCGACCCGGCGCGCCTCGAGATTGGCAGCAGCCCCGAGATCGGTCGTCGCCGGGTAGGGGCAAAGCCCACCGACGGGCGAGTAGGCCCTCGTGAACTCCAAGAGAGCCGCGTTGTCACAACTTTCTGCAAAGCTCTCGATGGCAAACACCCCGGCCATAGCGTCGATGTCCCCTTCGCGCAGGCCCTCGACGAAGGCCATGGCCGCTTCCTCCGGAGTCTCGAATCCTGGGCCCTGGCCCTCCGAGCTACCCGCCCCACCAAGACGTAGCACCCCGGTTCCCAGCAGCAGCCCGGTCACCAGTGCCGCCGCCAAGAACCCCGCCAGGGCTGGAAGAACCATCCGACGTCTGGGTGTCGACGTCGACCCGGCAGAGTCAGATACTGGCTGAGCAGTCGGAGCCGGGGGGAATTGATTGTTGATCCACTCCACCAGTTCTGCACGAGCATGAGGATGGGCCGCTACTTGGGCACGCAGTTCTGGGTGATCCTGGGCTATCTGGGATAGAAATCGAGGATCAACGTTGGGATCGCGGAGCATCGCTTGGAGCGCCTGACCATCGGAGTACTGAGCCATCAGAATCCCTTCGAGTTCGCCGACCTCGGCCAGCCTAGGCACATCCTCTGCAGGAACGCTGCCGCTTGAATGGGTTGATCCACATCCCCGTCTGCCCCAGGAACCACGTGCGCACGAGCGCGTCGCCCGGATATGGCATGCAAATGGTATTTTGATACCGTGCGTACTACCATTGACAAGGCAGGTCGTGTGATCGTTCCCGCGGCTGTGCGTAGTCGTCTCGGTTTGGTGCCTGGGCCGGTCGAACTCGTGGTGGAAGGAACCGGCGTACGAATCGAAGCCCTCGCCCATGACAATGTGGTCGAACGCGAGGGCCGCATGCTCATCGACGCCGATGGGCCAACCCTGACTGCAGACGATATCCGGGAGCTACGTCTTGCCGATCAGCGCTGACTTACTCCTTGACACCAGTGCCGCCATCGCCTTGATGTCACCATCTGTTCAGCACCATGAACAGGTCTGGCAGCGAACCGCTGGGCTGACGCTCGGGTTGTCTGGGCACGCACTGTTTGAGACCTACTCGGTACTGACGAGACTGCCAGGGTCGCGACGAGTGAGCGCCGCCACTGCCACGGAGGTCATCTCGACGAATTTCCCCGCAAGTGTGGCGCTGTCACCACGGCAGTCCCTTGGCGCACTGCCCAGGCTGGCCGCCGTCGGAATCGCAGGAGGTGCGGTCTACGACGGCCTTGTGGCGCTCGCCGCCGTCGACGCCCAGCTGCCTTTGCTCTCATGTGACCGCCGAGCCCAGTCAACATATTCAGCGCTATCGGTCACGTTCGAGCTCATCTAAGCCCAACCCCGCACCCCCAACCCCGCACCCCCAACCCCCCGAGTTCAAGGGTTTACGCCAAAACCGAACCCCACGAGCTACGGTTTTGGCGTCACCCTTCGTACTCGACGAAAGCGGGCGGCCCCAGGCAGGTGGTACTCGGCCACGAAGCACCCCGCCGGGGGTGGTGGCGTTCACCCAGGCCGGACAACCCCGACTCGCCACCACCAGCATCGACAAGAGGGTGCGGATCTGGGACCCGCACACCGGCGAAACGTTACGCACGATTCCGACAGGCTCGAATATTCCAGCTTCGCTTGCGACTCTCGGTGAGGGATCCGACCGCACACCAGAGATAGGAACCCGATCCCGGCCGGGTGCAGGGGACACCACAGGTCCGGATCTAGGGTGTGGGCGTGGATATTGACGACGGCGACCGGTACGGCTGGCTAGAAGATGTGGACGGCGAGCGCGCCCTGGCCTGGGTACGGGCCCGCAACGGCGAGCAGGCCGCACAGCTTGCTAGTACCGATTCGTTCGCCGCCACCAAGTCCAGGATCCGCTCGATCCTGGACTCTGACGACAAGATTCCGCAGGTGGTCAAGCGCGGGGATCACCTGTACAACTTCTGGCGCGACGCCGATCACGAGCGGGGCATCTGGCGCCGCACCACCCTGGCCAGCTACCGAACCAATTCGCCCACCTGGGAGATCCTGCTCGATCTAGACGCCCTCAACGAGGCCGAAGGTGAGAATTGGGTGTGGCATGGGGCCAGCGTGTGGCGCGGTGACCCCGACTCTCCCGATGCCTGGCGCCACGCGATCATCAACCTGTCCCGGGGCGGTTCGGACGCCGATGTCTCGCGCGAGTTCGACCTGCACAGTAAGTCGTTCGTACCGCCCGAAGACGGCGGGTTCTTCCGGCCGCAATCCAAGGGTGGATTCTCCTGGGAGAACGCGGACACCCTGATCGTTTTCACCGATTTCGGGCCGGGAACCATGACGCCGTCCGGGTACCCCCGGATCGTGAAACGCTGGCGCCGCGGCACCACCGTGGACCAGGCCGAAACCCTGTACCAGGGCCAACCCGATGACATGTACATCGGCGGCGGCCACGACTCCACTCCCGGGTTCGAGCGCAGCTACGTGATCCGCCGGATCAGCTTCCGGGACGGCGAACTCGGCATCCTCAACAACGCTGGCGCCATCACCTGGCTGGATACACCTGGCTCCGCGGAGGAGGGCATCTACCGGGACTGGCTCACCGTCGAGCTTCGCGAGGACTGGATCATCGCCGAAGGTACCTATCCCGCAGGCGCGCTGCTGGCGATCAAGCTCGATGATTTCCTCGCTGGCGACCGGGTGTTCACCACCCTGTACCAGCCCACCCCCACCAGTTCCCTGGCTGGGGCCACCTGGACCAGGAATCACCTGGTGCTGAATATCTTGGACGACGTCAGCAACCGGCTGCAGGTGCTCACCCCCGTAGATGGCAGTTTCACCCGCACCGATCTCACCGGGCTGCCACAGGTGGGAACGGTCGCCGTCGGGGCGGTGGATCGCCGCGACAGCGACGACCTGTGGCTCACCACCACCGACTTCCTCACCCCCAGCACGCTGTCGTTGGCAAGCATCACCGCCGACGGCGGCCTCACCACCCCTGAGCCGTTGAAGGCGATGCCGGTCTTCTTCGACGCCACCGGCTTGGTGGCGCGCCAACACTTCGCAACCTCCGACGACGGCACCCGGGTGCCGTACTTCCTGGTGCACCGCGAGGACCTGGCTTTCGATGGCACCGCCCCCACCCTGCTGTATGGCTATGGCGGGTTCGAGATTTCCTTGACGCCGTCCTATTCGGCCGGGATGGGTGCAAGCTGGCTGGAGCGCGGCGGGGTGTACGCCGTGGCCAATATCCGCGGCGGCGGCGAGTACGGGCCAGCCTGGCACCAGGCAGCGCTACGTGAGCACCGGCACCGGGCCTATGAGGACATGGCGGCCGTGGCTAAAGATCTGATCGCCGCGGGCATCACCTCACCTGAGCATCTGGGCGTGCAGGGCGGGTCCAATGGCGGTTTGCTCACTGGGAACATGCTCACCGGCTACCCGCAGCTGTTTGGCGCGGTGGTGATCCAGGTGCCGTTACTGGATATGAAGCAGTACAGCCACCTGCTGGCCGGGGCGTCTTGGGTCGATGAGTATGGCGACCCGGACGATCCGCAGCAGTGGTCCTTCATCCGCACGTTCTCGCCGTATCACCGCTTCGATCCCGACGTCGAGGTACCACCGGTGCTATTCACGACGTCCACCCGCGATGATCGGGTTCATCCGGGCCATGCCCGCAAGATGGCGGCGCTGATGCTGGAGGCCGATAAGGACGTCACCTATTACGAGAATATCGAGGGTGGACATGGTGGCGCAGCCACCAACGAGCAGGCCGCGCACATGTCAGCGTTGGCGTATGAGTTCCTGTGGTCGCGACTGGTCTAGCCCAACTCCCACGTCCTGCTTGCGGCGATCAAATAGCGAGTACAAACCTGACACCAGTGGCAGTTGCGGCACTAAAAACAGGTCGCTGAACTCACTGGAGTCAATTTTGTACCGGCGGCGGGTGATCCCACTACT
>JBKEBC010000048.1:0-59585 GCA_047972965.1 Beutenbergiaceae bacterium
GATGATTGGGATCGGGTGGCGGTATCGGTGGTGTCCGGTATCCGCGCGGGCACCTATGTCGGGCACTGTTCTCCCATCGAGAGTAGCCGCCGACAGCGATCCCGCTTGCCAATGCGACGGGTAGGGCTGTCCTACCCAATATCTGTGGCAACCTGGGCCTTGCCCGATTCCGGGATCCCCAGCAGGTCACGCCCCCGTGTCCCAAGGCAGGTCATGCAGGTTTCCGGGGCCTTAGGCAGGGCCGATGCACCGTTGGAGCCGGAGATGTCGGTGGTTCTCGCTAGCCTGCGGGGGTGGCCGTTCATCTACACCGCGCGCATCGCACCGACGCGCTTGCCCAGGAACTGGCTGCGTTGCTGGCTATGCCGCTGCCAGATCCATTCGTTCAAGAGGTAGTAGTAGTACCTACTCCCGGTGTGGAACGCTGGCTTACCCAGCAGCTCGCACATCACCTCGGAACTAGTGCGCATCGATCCGATGGGGTCTGCGCGGGGGTCCGCTTTTACTCGCCGTATTCGCTGGTGGCGCTATTGACCGGCACTGAACGGACCGATCCGTGGGAACCCGACCGCCTGGTGTGGCCGTTGTTGGCCACGATCGATGAGTCGGTCGGCCAGTCCTGGGCGAGTAGTTTGACCGCCCATCTGGGGGCTGCTGATCGCCGCGATTCACGGCAAGGGAGGCGGTATTCGCTAGCTCGACGTCTCGCCGGGCTCTTCGCCAGCTATGCCGCTCAACGTCCCTCGATGCTCGCACAATGGCGCGCCGGGAATGACAATGACGGTCAGCTTCCGGTAGAGCCGGACCTGCGCTGGCAGCCCGAGCTCTATCGCCATCTCCTCGCGCGGATCGAAGGGCCAGCTCCAGACCAACGCCACGATGCCATCGTCAAGCAGATCCGTGACGGCATGCCACTGGCGCTACCGGAGCGGCTCTCATTGTTCGGGCACACCCGTTTGCCGCAGACCGAGGTGCAGCTACTAGCAGCGGTGGGGGCGGTGCGAGATGTCCATCTCTGGCTGCCGCAAGCATCGACCAGACTGTGGCAGGAGCTCGGTCCGGTGGTAGCGCCGGGCGTGGTGGCGCGTAGCGATGATGTCAGTGCCCGCACGGTCGGTCACCCGCTGCTGGCCAGCCTGGGTAGGGACGCGCGAGAGCTACAGCGCACACTGGTGGCCTTGGAGCCGACCACCGACAACGCACTCGATTCCGGTGCCGAAGGCGAGGAGCGAGCCGCTGAGACCGGGCCGACGCTGCTGGGCCACCTGCAAGCAGATCTGCGCTCCAATGCCGAAGCCACCCCCGCCATGCGCGCGCGCCGGTCACTGGGTGCCACCGACCGGTCGGTTCAGGTGCATGCCTGCCACGGCCCGTCGCGGCAGATCGAAGTGCTGCGCGACGTGCTCCTAGGGCTGCTGCAGGACGACCCCACCTTGGCTCCGCGCGACATCCTGGTGATGTGTCCCGATATTGACACCTACGCCCCGATCTTCGAAGCAGCTTTTGGGCTGGCAACGATCGGTCACGATGGCGATCCCAGCGCCCATCCCGGTCACGGGTTGCGCCTGCGCCTGGCAGATCGAGCGCCGGGTCAGACCAACCCGGTGCTGGATGTTGCAGCGCGCCTCCTGTCGATAGCCAATGGCCGGGCCACCGCGACCGAGGTGCTTGACCTAGCCAACCTGGACGTGGTCCGTCGCCGATTCCGCTTCTCTGACGACGACCTCGCCCAGCTCGCACAGTGGGTACAACACAGCTACACCAGATGGGGGCTGGCACCAGATCTGCGTGAGCGCTACGACCTCAGCGGGTTCCCACACAACACCTGGAGCCTGGGTATGGACCGCCTGTTGCTCGGGGTAGCGATGAGCGAAGACGGCCAACGCCGCTTCAGTCAGACATTGCCCCTGGACGATGTCGCCAGCGGTGAGGTAGACCTCGCCGGAAAATTTGCCGAGTTCGTCCAGCGAATCGAGAACGCGGTGCGAGCGCTGTACGCAGCTGCCGTGGTTCCTGAATGGATCGAGGCGCTCAGGGTGGCGATCGACGGGCTCGCTGAACCGGATCTGCGGAATGAGTGGCAACGCACGCATGCGGACCGGGTACTGGCACGGGTAGCCGATGCTGCTGCAGGCATCTCGGTACCGTTGGGCTTGGCCGATGTTCGTCGGCTGCTGCAACATGAGCTGGAGGGTCGGCCCGGTCGGGCAAATTTCCGTACGGGCGCGTTGACGGTTGCCACGATGATGCCGATGCGTTCGGTGCCTCACCGCGTCATCGCAATGGTGGGACTCGATGACGGCGCGTTCCCGCGGGTGACGGCTATCGATGGTGACGATGCTTTGGCACGGCACCCGCGCACCGGGGAGCGGGACCCACGATCGGAGGACCGACAGCTACTCCTGGATGCCGTGCTTGCTTGTCGGGAGCACCTGGTGATCACCTATGCCGGAAGTGACGAAATCAAAGGGGAGCCGCGACCACCGGCGGTTCCGGTTGGCGAGTTGCTGGACGCGCTCGATATCACCACCGCGGCACCGGTGCGTGAGCGAGTCTTGGTCCACCATCCGCTGCAACCCTTCGATGATCGCAATTTCACACCCGGGCAGTTGCTTGGCGGGGAACGGAACCGCCCCTTCAGCTTTGACTCATCAGCCTTGGCGGGAGCGCGTGCCGCCCGAGGTCAACGGGTTGTTCCGACGCAATTTCTCGCTGAGCCACTGCCGCCACTGCCGCCACTTGACCTCACCCTGGCGCAGCTACACGCCATGGCGGCGCATCCGGTGCGGGCATTCGTCCGGGGTAGGTTGCAGGTGTCATTGCCGTGGGATGAGGACGAGCCAGACGACGCAATCCCGGTGGAATTGGATGCGCTGACCGAATGGGGGATCGGGGAACGCATGCTGCGTCAGGCGCTTGCCGGGGTTGATCTGCTCGATGCCGAAGCCGCCGAGCGCTCGAGGGGTGCTGTTCCACCATTGGCGCTGGGGCAACGGGTCCTCGAGAAAGTACGAAGCCAGGTCGATCCCTTGCTGCAGGCAGTCGCGAACCACCGTAGTGAGCAAGCTGAAACCGTCGATGTCACTGTCGATCTCGAGGGACGACGCATCACCGGTCAGGTGCCCGACGTCCGGGGAGGTGCCATCGTCCGGGTCTCATACTCCCGGTTGGGACCCAAGGCTCGCCTGGCCGCGTGGATTGACCTGGTGATGCTGACGGCTGCGCAGCCGCAGATATCCTGGACGGCCCTGGTGATTGGTCGTGGTGGTGGGCGTCGGCCTCCCCAGCGGTCACAGCTTGGCCCGGTATCGCCGACCCGTGCCCGGGCGGTTCTGGCGGAGCTGCTGGACCTATACGACCGGGGCATGACGGAGCCACTGCCCATGCCTTTGAAGACGGCCAACCGATGGGCAGAAACCGCTGGAACCGACGACGTCCGCGCCCGTGCGGCAGATCGTGACTGGCGCAAGGGCAGATTCGACGGTGAGCAAAACGACCGCTACCACGAACTGGTGTGGGGGGCGGGTCTGCCGTTGAGGCCCGAGGTGACCCAATCAGATGGGCGGCAACGCGGCTTGCTGGTTGCCTACCCTCGCGACGGTGAGCTCTGGAATTCCCAGGCCACTCGCCTAGGGCAATACGCGCTGCGATTGTGGGATCCGATCCTGGAGCACGAGCAGGCCGGCCCCGCATGAGCCCATCCATCGCAGCCGCACCGGATACACCGATGCCGTTCCAGGTCACCGGAGCGCTACCGCAGCCAGCCACAACCACGCTGCTTGAGGCAAGTGCCGGAACGGGCAAGACCTGGACAATAGCCGCGTTGGTTGCCCGCATGGTCGCGCAAGGGGTTGCACCTTTGCAGGACATGTTGGTGATCACCTTTGGCCGGGCGGCCTCGCAGGAGCTGCGCGCCAAGGTCCGCGAGCGTTTGGTACAGGTGGAGAGGGCCTTCGCTGCGACAATTCGTGGTTCGGGTGATGAACCGGCCCAGCCGGACCAATACTCCGACCAGCTGACCCGGTTTCTCCTCGCTGTCGACGCCGATGAGCAGCGCAAACGGTGGCAGCGGTTGCGGGAAGCGCTGAGCGACTTCGATGCCGCCACCATCGCAACCACCCATCAGTTCTGCCAGTTGGTGCTCAAGAGCCTCGGGGTTGCTGCTGATACAGATCCGGGAGCCCGTCTGGTCGAGGATCTAGATGACCTCACGGTCGAGGTTGTCGATGACCTCTACCTGCGGGGCTTCGCCACCAGTGCTGACGGTCCAGCATTTGACCGTGCGGATGCCCTGAGTATCGCTCGGGCAGCCATCGCGGATCCGTCCGCCAGGCTTGAACCGCGCTCGGCTGCTCCTGAAAGCCTGCCTGCACGTCGCCGCCGGTTTGCGCAAGCAGTGCGGGACGAGGTGGATGCCCGCAAGCGTCAACGCGGGGTGCTCTCCTACGACGACCTGCTACGCCAGCTGGCTCAGGTGCTCGCCGGTGATGATTCGCCAGCGCGATTGCGCATGCGGCAACGGTGGTCCGTGGTCTTGGTCGATGAATTCCAGGACACGGATCCGGTGCAGTGGCAGGTACTAGACCGGGCGTTCTCCGGCCATGCTCGCATGGTGTTGATCGGCGACCCCAAGCAAGCAATCTACGCCTTTCGTGGTGGGGATGTGACCACCTACCTGCAGGCCGCTCGAACAGCCCAGCTGCGCGCCACCCTCACCACCAACTACCGCAGTGATCAACCGCTCTTGCATCGGTTGCACGCGTTGCTGGGAGGTGCCGAACTGGGTGAACCGGAGATCGTCGTCCGGGAGGTGGCAGCACAGCGCTCATCCTCACGTCTGCTCCATGCCCCGCATACCGCCGCCCTACGGCTACGAATGGTAGATCGAGCCCGCTTCCCCCACAGCAAGTACGGGCCCGCGATCGATACCTTGCGCCGACACGTTGCTGCTGACGTTGCCGCCGACATCCGGGAACTGCTCGATGCTGGGGTTCGGGTGCGGACGGGTGAACCGGAGCATTCTGGCGCTGATGAGGAAGATCGGTTGCTGCGGGCCAGCGATATCGCGGTGCTTTGCGCTACCCGCAAACAGGCGCATGCGGTGGAGCGGGCGCTACTGGATGCGGGCGTTCCGACGGTGTACTCCGGAGGCGGGGGAGTGCTGGAGAGTCAGGGTGCTCAGGATTGGCTGACGGTGCTGGAAGCCATGGAACAGCCCCAAGTGGCCGGCCGGGTGCGGGCTGCGGGGCTCACAGCATTCTTCGGGCACACCGCAGCAAGTCTGGACGCAGGTGGGGATTCGCTCACCGATGCGCTCGCCCAGACCTTGCGAGATTGGGCGGGCATCCTGCGCTCCAGTGGGATAGCGGCGGTCTTTGAGGTTGCCAATCGCACGTTGGCGGCCCGAGTACTTGCCTCGGTTGGTGGGCAGCGCCTGCTGACCGACCTGCGTCATACCGCGCAGGTGCTGCACTCGCGCGCCCGTGCCGACGACCTCGGCGTCGTCGCCTTGGTCAACTGGTTGCGAGAGCAGATGGCCAGGGACGTCGTGGTCGCCGCCAACGAGCGAATTAGGCGCCTCGACAGCGACCGCGCTGCGGTGCAGGTGCTCACCATTCACGCGAGCAAGGGGCTGGAATTCGATGTTGTCTACCTCCCGTTCTTGGCTGACCGGTACGTGTCAGACCAGGAGGAATTCCCACTCTTTCACGATGATGGCGGTCAGCGTTGCTTGGATGTAGGTGGGGAACCCTTCGATAGCGACCACCAACGCCGTGCGGCAGCCGAAGCGGCCGGTGAGAGTTTGCGCTTGGCTTACGTGGCCCTGACCCGAGCCCGATCCCAGGTGGTGATGTGGTGGCTGCCCAGTGCCCGGAACACTCAAGCCGCGCCGTTGCATCGGTTGATGTTTGGGCGCCGTCCTGGCACTGCACTGGTACCGGCTACCGCCCCCATGCATGACGACGCTCGCACCATGGAGATTGCCACTGAATGGGAAAAGGCTGGCGCTGCCAGTATCGAGACGGCTGATCCGGCACCGTTGGGCCCACGGCGTCCATCGCGGCCGATGAGTGAACTATTGGCTCGACGATGGAGCCGCACCATTGATCAAACCTGGCGTCGAACCTCCTATTCCGGGTTGTCAGCTGCCGCACAGGCTGGGATGGAGGCCGCCGAGACCCGTGGCGAGGCCCTGGTTGTCAGTGAGCCAGAGATTGCTCCTCGTGACGACGAACCCGACATCGCCGTGGAACCGGAGTCGATCGCCGGTGATGTGGTCTCACCGATGGCGACGCTGCCCGCGGGAGCCGCCTTCGGCTCGCTGGTGCATGAGGTGTTGGAGCATGCCGATCCGGCAGCACTCGACCATGGTCAGTCGGCGTACCTGCTGGATCTGATTGCGCAGTCTCGTGCTCGGTGGCCGGTGGAACTAGACCCGCAGGTACTTGCCACGGCGCTGGAAGCGGTCCTGGATTCACCGTTGGGCCCGCTGGTCGGAACCACCCTGCGCCAGATTCCGTGGGCAGATCGACTGATGGAGCTGGAGTTTGAGCTTCCACTGGCCGGCGGTGATGCCACCGACGTTGATCGAGAGCCGACCTTGGCTGATCTCGCCCCGATCTTGCGCAGCCACTTGCCCGAGGGGGACCCGCTGCTGCCCTACGCCGACGTCGTCGAACAGCCTGCCTACGCCGAGCAACGGTTGCGCGGGTATCTGACCGGCTCCATTGACGTGGTGCTACGGGTTGGTGGCAGGTACCTGGTGGTCGACTACAAGACCAACTGGCTCGGATCTGAACCTGAGTTGCGTGCCAGTTCCTATACACCCGCTCGGCTTGCGCAGGCGATGCAGCACTCCTCCTACCCGTTGCAGGCGTTGCTGTACGCGGTGGTGCTGCATCGCTTCCTACGATGGCGGCTCCCGGACTATGACCCGGCACACCACCTGGGCGGGGTGCTGTATCTGTATGTGCGCGGCATGTGCGGCCCGAAGACACCGATGGTGGCCGGGCAGCCTTGTGGGGTATTTGGCTGGCAGCCACCGGGCGAGTTGGTGGCCGAACTCTCCGATCTGCTCGATGGTGTGGTGCGCAGATCATGACTGTGACAGCGAACCTGAGTTCGGACCCGATCCCCAGCCGGGACGTGGCACAAGGTGCGACTGGGAGGCTGGCCGAGCTCAACCTCAGCGGCCTGTTGACGGCCGCCGACGTTCACGTTGCCGTCCGACTAGCCCGGTTGGGTGAATGCGAGGACGTCGACGTCTTGACGGCGGTTGCGCTTGCGGTTCGTGCGGTACGCCATGGATCGGTGTGTTTCGACCTGGAGCGGGCCGCTGATGTGCTCCCCGATCAGCCGTGGCCCACGGCAACGAGCTGGACCAAGGTGCTGCTGGATTCATCACTGGTGCGACAACCGGGCTCCGATGAGGTGACTCCGCTGGTGCTGGATGGCACCTTGCTCTACCTGGATCGGTACTGGCTGGAGGAGGGCCAGGTGTGCGAGGACCTGATGCGTCGCGAGCAGCAGCAGCCTCCCGGTGTAGCCAATCTCGAACAGATGCTCGACCAGTACTTCCCAGATCCGTCCTACGCGGACCAACGCCGAGCTGCGCAAGCAGCGTGCCAGCGGTGGACATCGGTCATCACCGGTGGACCAGGAACGGGTAAGACAACGACAATTGCCCGGCTACTGGGTGCTTTGCTAACCAACGACCCTCACCTGCGGATTGCGCTTGCGGCACCGACCGGCCGAGCCGCAGCCCGGCTCGCTCAAGCTATTCGCCAAGCTACCGATCATCCAACTTTCCCACCCGAGTATGTGACCAGGCTGGCTGACCTGCCCGCGACCACCCTGCACCGGCTACTCGGCTGGAATCCGCTGGGGGGAAACAGGTTCCGACACGACCGCAGCAACCGTCTTCCCTATGACGTCATTGTGGTGGACGAGACATCTATGGTTTCCCTGACCCTGATGGCCCGCCTGATCGAGGCGATTCGCCCCCATACGCGATTGGTGCTGGTCGGCGATGCTGACCAGTTGGCCTCGGTGGATGCCGGAGCGGTGCTGGGGGACTTGGTGGCCGGTCTGGGGGGCGCCGATGCTGACCAAGTCAGCGAGCTTGGCCCAAGTCGGCGATTCGGCCCGGACATCAATGCTTTTGCCCAGGCCATTCGTGAGGGTGACCCCGATGGCGCCCTGGAGGTGCTGCATGACTCGGACGCGGTGCAGCTCATCGACCTGGCGGACCTGGAGTCAGTGGTGCTCGAACATGCGGTGCGGCTGCGAGAGTTGGCCAGTTCTGGTGATGTGGAAGCCACGCTCCGGGCGCTGGATCAGCATCGGCTCCTATGCGCACACCGGGAGGGCCCTTTCGGTGCGGGAAGCTGGAACCGCACAGTGGAGCGGCTGCTAGCTGAGCGTGAGCACCGGCTCGCGGGCCTGGGCACGTGGTACGTGGGGCGTCCGATCATCGTGACCACCAATGACTATGGTCTACGGCTCTTCAACGGTGATACCGCGGTGGTGATGCCAGATCCGCATCGGCCCGGTGCGCTCGCGGCGATTGTCGATGACGGTGAGTACGCCAATGGCCGCCGGATCGCCGTCGCCAGACTTTCCGGGGTGCGCTCTGCACACGCGATGACGGTGCATCGAAGTCAGGGCAGCCAGGTCGATCAAGTCTCGGTGCTGTTGCCGGAGTCTGATTCCCGGCTGCTCACCAGGCAGATGCTTTACACCGCGGTTACTCGCGCGACGACGACCGTTCGTATCGTCGGTTCCCAGGAGGCAGTGAGAGCGGCGATTGCGGTGAATGCGCAACGTGCTTCGGGATTATCCGCGCGTCTTCGCGCTTGGGATCCTGGGCAGTGACGCGGGAGTAGGTGAATTCTCCGGGGGTGCACGATGGTCTGGGTCCGATTGCCAGCAGATCCGGCTAGCTCGTGCTAGTTCCCGGCGGCGTGAAACTGCTCGATAACGTCCTTGGGAACCCGGCGCCCGGTGGGGACTTGGATGCCCCGTGCGCGAGCCCACTCTCGTACCGCACGAGGATCAGCGCTGGTCTGCGTGTAGTGCGGCGTTGGTGAGCCGGATCCTCCCGTTCGTCGCGCCACCGCCATGTACCGGGCTAGATTCCGCACCAGCTCGTGCCGGTGGGTCGTGGATAGGTCTAGTTCGTAACGCTCGCCATCGAGGGCCAGCTGCACCGTGTGGTCAGCGGTTCCCCCGTCAATGTCATCGACGAGTACCGTCACCGGCTTGTGTGCCATGGACATCCCCTTGATGTCAGAACGTGCGTATGCACAACTATCACGTTGTGGCGGTGGATCCCCGCATTCCTCATACTACCTGCTGGTGCTGCTCGAATGGTGCGGGCGGCAGCCGGTGGCCAGCGGGCACCGCTCAGCTCAAACCCGTTGCCGAGATCTCTATCACCTCTGCAGCAGCATCCATGCAACAAGCATCGGTGACGATGGAGCAGGAGCGTAGGGGCTAGGTATGAGAAACCAGGAGGTGGTGATAGTCGCAGTGGTGACAATGTTCGCGAAATTCGGATCCGTCATTGAATATGACATTCGGGCAATACCCGAATGGTGAGTCCATCAATATGACGCCCGTCCCACACATTTCGCCCCTGCACTGCTGCTGGCCTGAGGATCCCGGCCGGTCGCCCTTGTCCGGACCGCACCCCGGGGCTCGGGGCCTGTCTTGCTGGTGGCGCAACCAATGCTGCGCAGTCTCCAGGTAGCGTCGTGACCGGCCCGAGGTCGGCCAGTCCAACTGCAGTTCAGGTGCACCAGCCAGCTCACCAGCTCCCTTGGAACCTCGGCAGTCATTCCTCACCCAGGAGCAGGTTGAAGAGCCCGCTGCTCTTGGGTGGCGTGGGACACTCGGCCGCCTTGGCATTCGACTGGGTCCCAGTGACGCCGAGCGCGCAGAACGTGATGATGCGGCCGCAGTCTCCCAGCACTGGCCTGGCCCGAGGACCATTGCGATCGTCAATTCCAAAGGTGGTGCGGGCAAGACACCATCAACGGTGCTGCTGTCGGCGGTGTTCGCACGCTATGGCGGTGCCGGGGTACTGGCATGGGACAACAACCAGACCCGCGGCACCCTGGGCTGGCGAACCGAGCAAGGGCCGCACGACTCCACGCTGCTCGAGCTGTTGCCCCAGGTCGAACAGCTCCTCAGTCCCAGCGCCCAAGCCGCCGATCTCGCACGCTACGTCCATCACCAGACCCGCGACCGGTTCGATGTGCTGCGGAGCAAACCCACTGCTCTCGCCGACGAGCAACGGGTTGAACCCAAGGATGTGGACGCGATCCATGCGGTGGCTAGCAAGTACTACAGACTGGTGTTTATCGATAGCGGCAATGATGAATCGGACCCGATGTGGCTGCGGATGATCGAGCATTCCGATCAGCTTGTTGTTGCCACGACGACGCGTGATGACCACGCAGAGGCGGGCGCGCTGCTCCTCGAAGGCCTGGCCGAACGGGACGAGCGCTCAGCCGATCTTGCCGATCGCGCCATCGTCATCGTCACCCAGGCTGACTCGCGCGCCCCGGCAACCGATGTCGATCGCATCGCCCATGGCTACCGAGCCATGGGCCGCGAAACCGTGACCGTGCCATTCGACCCGGCCATGGTTGACGGCTTGCTGCGACACGGGTCGTTGCGGCCAGCCGCACAGTGGGCGTGGCTAGGAGCGGCTGCCGCCGTCGCACGCAGGCTGTAGCAGATGTCGCTGGGTGTGCCGGGGAACCACTCAAGGCGTGAGTGCCCCGTGCCCCGTGTGAGAGACGAAGTCGATATCCTCCGGGGGTGAGGCAGGCAGGAGCAATCACGGCTCGGACCGTCATCGGGAGCGTGCTCGCCACCTGGCCGCGCCGAATCGTGGTGGGCTCGTTACTGCTCATCCCGGTGCTGGTCGTGGTGCTGGGCGGCTTTGCTTTCGCGAATCCGCACAGCCAGGACATACCCGCGGGTGAAGCTGTCGATCTCGGTCCGCTGATCATTCGTCCGACGGCGTTCTTCGTCTCGGCGGAAACCAACCGGTTCGACTTGGAGTACTGGGGTGCGCAGGCATACCTTGGCGTACTGGTGGAGGTGGAGAACCTCACCGACAGCGGTCACCGGTGGGCCTGACTACGGCAGGATGCGTTCGAGCCAGTCGAACAACAGGTGGTCATAGATCTGGCGGATTCGTGGTTGCGACAACGTCAGGTCGTGACGGGCGCCGGGCACCTTGATGATCCGGACGCGAGGCCCGAGCAGTGGTGCTCGCGCCCACATCTGCTTGACGTTGAGCACGCAATCAGCGTCGGCTAGCTCCAAGGCAGAGGGTTTCTTTCGGTCTCCGGTGCGCCCCGAGGTGGCAACCAGAACGGGGATGGTGATGGCTAGCCCAGAGGCGAGCCGGGCGTGCCCGCGGCGGATTGCGCGTAACCACCCTGCTTCAATGCCGAAACCAGCCAGTGGTTTCCAGTCCAGGTTGTAGTCCCATTCTCCGCCAGTGGAACGGTGGATGGAGCGGCCATAGGCCTCTCCGAGCTGGGCTACCACCTGGTGTGGCCGGAGCGAGCCTAGCCAGTCGATGAGGCGGGTGCTGATGACGCGGTCAAACCAGGAGGCGTTGAGGTCGAACCACGGGCTGTTGAGCACCAATGCATCGACCTCTCCCGGGTGCTCGTGTGCCCACAAGCTGGCAATCAGAGCGCCGGTGGAATGCCCGTTGAGCACGATCTTCTGGTAACCCTGAGCCTTGAGGAACGACAGTGCAGCATCGATCTCGGTGTGGTAATCGCCGAGGTCAGCGATCCAGTTGGGAACCCGGCCCGGCCTGATGGAGCGGCCATAGTCGCGTAGCTCCACGGCGTACACGTCATAGCCCTGCTCAGCCCAGACATCGGCGTGGTGGGTGTGGAAGAAGTAGTCCACGTATCCGTGCAGGTGCAGCATGGCACGGGACTGGTTTCCGGCATCGGAACGGTGTACCAGGGTGGCGACGGCGTCCTTGTCCGTGCCCAACAGAAGAGTCCGGTGCACCCAGCCGGGCAGGACATCGGGTTCGGGTTCGCTCCAATGCACGGCCCTATCCAACCGCACACTGGTTGGGCTGCACCAGTGGGGGCCGCTATCGCCACATGCCCCAGGTGTGGCCACGGAGGTCGCCGTGAGCAGGTGCTGGTTGGCCCAGAGCTATCCACGTGAGCGCCGCTGGGGCGCGGGTGAGATTGGCGGTGCACGTGTGACCGCTCGGTGCCCATAGCGTGGGACGAGTGGCGTTTGGATGTGGTCATACGACCGTCAGGCGCTACGCTCACCGTCGGACACCATCCAGAGCAGCCGAGAGATCTGGCTCGTTGACGCTGCAGCAACCGCCCATACGGTGCTACTGCCAGAACCGATGGAGGCAACACATGACGGCAAGAGTTACCGCACGGGCGTTACCCGCAACCGAGCCCACCCGTGCCCGCTCGGGCTCGGCGACCGACTGGCAAGAGATCGACGAGTCTTTGGAACCGGCGTCGCCGGTCGGGGTGCGCTCGTGCTCGGCGACCGACCAGCGGCATTGGCGAGCGGATCGTCGATGTTCCACCGGGCGGTGGATGCCGTCATGAGCAATCCCCGCCCGCAGTCCGATCTTCCTCCCGGTCTCGGGCCAGACACCCTGGCCGTCCGGGGCGGCCAGCAGCGCACTGGTTTTGAGGAGATTGCCGAACCGATCTTCCTCACTCAGGGCTATGCCTACCCGCGGGCCGCCGACGCGGATGCTGCGTTCGCTGAGGAACTGGATCGATTCACCTACAGCCGATACGGCAACCCGACGGTCAACGCCTTCGAGGAACGATTGCGATTGTTGGAAGGCGCGCAGGCCTGCCATGCCACGGCGACCGGTATGGCAGCAGTCTTTAGCTCGATTGCCGCTGTGGTGCAGTCGGGGAGCCGGGTGGTCGCGGCTCGGCAACTCTTCGGTTCGACTTTTGTGGTGCTCAACGACATTTTAGGCAAGTGGGGTGTGCGGACCGACTACGTCGACGGCTGCGACCTAGCGCAGTGGCAAGCAGCTTTGGCTGAGCCAGCCGACGTCGTGCTGTTCGAGACGCCGTCCAATCCCATGCAGCAGCTGTGTGATATCGCCGCCATCACCGAGCTGGCGCATGCTGCCGGAGCGATCGTGATCCTGGACAACGTCTTCGCGACCCCGGTGTTGCAGCGGCCGGTGGAGTTCGGCGTCGACGTAGTGGTGTACTCCGCCACCAAGCACATCGATGGGCAAGGTCGGGTCCTGGGCGGCGCCATCCTCGGCCCGCAGGACTACATCGACGGGCCCGTGACGACCTTCGTCCGCAATACCGGACCGTCCCTGTCAGCGTTTAATGCCTGGGTGTTACTCAAGGGGCTGGAAACGATGTCGCTGCGAGTGCGGGCGCAGTCTGCGGCTGCTTTGGAGCTGGCGCGCTGGATGGAACAGCACCAGGGAATTGCGCAGGTGTACTACCCGTTCTTGGAGTCCCACCCGCAGTTCCAGTTGGCCCAAGATCAAATGAGCGCGGGAGGCACCGTCGTCACCTTCGATCTGAGCTGCGAGGGGACCGACAATGACGTGCGGGAGCGTACGTTTGCGTTCCTTGATGCGCTTCGGATCGTCGATATCTCGAATAACCTTGGTGACACCAAGTCGCTGGTGACTCACCCAGCAACCACGACCCACCGCAAGCTGGGACCGCAGGGACGGTCCGCATGCGGGATCTCCGAGTCGACGGTGCGGCTGTCGGTTGGACTCGAGGATGCCGATGATCTGCGGGCCGACCTCACGCAGGCGCTGGTCGTGTCGGGTCTGGGCTAGACGACCCCGAATAGTCGATCGCCCGCGTCCCCGAGACCTGGAACGATATAGCCCTTCTCGTTCAGGCGCTCATCCACGGCAGCCACCACCACGGTGACATTCGCCTCGTCGCCAACCGCCTGCTCCACGGCGCTCAGGCCCTCGGGAGCGGCAAGCAGGCAGATGCAGGTGACATCGTGTGCACCGCGTTCCAGCAGGTACTGAATCGAGGCGATGAGGGTGCCGCCGGTCGCCAGCATCGGGTCGATGACATAGCACTGTCGACCCGAAAGGTCCTCCGGTAGCCGGTTTGCGTAGGTCACCGCTTCCAGGGTTTCCTCATCGCGCACCAAGCCCAGGAACCCAACTTCAGCGGTGGGTAGCAACTTGGTGATTCCCTCCAGCATTCCCAGGCCAGCCCGAAGAATCGGGACGACCATCGGGCGGGGTTCGGCAAGCCGCACCCCGGTCATGGGGGCAACAGGGGTTTGGATGTCGACGGGATCGGTGTTCAGGCTCCGGGTCGCCTCGTAGGTCAGCAGCGTCACCAGTTCCTCGGTGAGATGCCGAAACGTCGGCGACGGTGTCGCTTCGTCGCGTAGCAGGGTCAACTTATGTGAGACCAGTGGGTGGTCGGCCACGTGCAAGTGCATGGGGGCACCCTAGTGCGGGCAGACTGGTCCAGTGAACGAAAATGAAGCCATGGCGCTGGCATTGGAGCAGGCTCGCCGTGCACCCGCGGTGGGCGATGTGCCTATCGGTGCGGTCATTCTCGATGAATCCGGGGATGTGATTGCGGCGACTCACAATCGGCGGGAAGCCGATGGAGATCCCACAGCTCATGCTGAAGTGCTGGCGCTGCGGCAGGCAGGTCGCTCCCGGAATCGGTGGCATCTGGGTGGCTGCACCCTGGTGGTGACCCTGGAGCCCTGCACCATGTGTGCCGGGGCGCTGGTGCTAGCTCGAATTGAACGAGTGATATTCGGGGCAGCTGATCCGAAGGCTGGTGCCTGCGGATCGCTGACCAACGTGCTGGCAGACCAACGACTCAATCATCAGCCGCAGGTCAGCGGCGGTCTTGAGGCGGCCCAGGCTGGTCGGTTACTACGAGAGTTCTTTGCCGCCCGGCGCGCCGCCCGCTAGCCAATCGGGTGATGGCGCCAGCGCGTCATGGCCCGGCTGGCCCCACGGCACCGGGGTGGGGCGGCTTCCAGCCATCACCTGCCAGCGCCTGCGCGATGGGTACATCGCCGTCGTTGAACTCGTAGATCTTGCCGATGGTGTGCGGGTCGGCAATTGCTGCGGCGATCGTTGCCGCGACATTTGCCCGGCTGACGGTTCCGAATGCCTGTTCTGTACCCACGCTGATCGCACCGGTTGCGGGGCCGTCGGTCAACCGGCTGGGCCGCAGGATCGTCCAGCTGAGGGTGGTCAGCGCCAGATGGCCATCGGCAGCCGACTTGGCTTGGGCGTACGGGAAAAATGAATCGTCTGGCTCGACGTCATGCTCGGGGCCAGCCCCGAAATAGCTCACCATGATAAAGCGATTGACGCCCACGCTGGCTGCGGCGTCCATGGTTCTGATGGCGGCGTCGCGGTCGACGGCGTAGGTGCGCGCAGGATTTCCGCCACCGGCACCAGCGGACCACACCACCATCTTGCGACCGCGCAGCACATTTGCGATCGAGCTGGAATCGAGGTGTTCGATATCAGCGATGACTGGATGCGCTCCCGTCTGGGCGACGGCATCCTGTTGATCGGGATTTCGCACGATCGCGTGCACCCCGTATCCGGCCTGTACCAGCAGCGGCAATGCCTGTAGCGCGACCTTGCCATGACCTCCGACGACTGCGATTTCTGCCATGCCTCACCGTATTGCGAACTGGCGCTGGCGTCACCCCTTTGGCGGCGGGTCGGCGCGACCTGGTGCTATCGGCTCAGTTTGAGAGCAGACCCGTGCTCCGGGTACCCTGTCCCGGCTGGGTAGCGTGTCCGAGCGGCCTAAGGAGCACGCCTCGAAAGCGTGTGTGGGTGAAAGTCCACCGTGGGTTCAAATCCCACCGCTACCGCGTTGTGATGTCTGCAGACATCGGGAACGGATGAACCCCCGAAGGTGGGGGTTCATCCGTTTTGCGTTGGTCGTGGTGGGTGCTGGTCATCCCGGGCCGCTAGTCGTGTCTGGGTGCTGGTTGTCCCCGCCCGCTAAGTCGTGATTGGGCGACGAAGTCGTGATGCGCGAATCACGACTTCGCCGCCCAATCACGACCTGGTGAGAACCGTGGAAGCCAAATACCCGTAACGGTGTTCGGTGCTGCTGACCACTTGCTCGCGCAGCATGCTCATGAGCTCACGATTGCCCGATGTCAGCACCTCGCCCACGATGAGCCTCACGTGAGCTTGCGGTTCGATACTGGCGGCCCACAGCTGGCTGGCATCACCAAGCACTCGGACCCGGCCACGAAGCTGCCCATCGGCAACCCGTGTTGCAATGTCCTCATCGGACTCCCACAACCAACCCTCGCCTCTGGCCCAACTGTCCATCGCATCACCAAGGTCAACGCTGGGATCGATACTGACAGTCGCTGGAACTCCCGCGCATTCGGCTGCGATCAGCACCCTCAGCAGCGATACCGGCTTCACCTCACGTCCAGCGCGAAGCTGGATCTGGGAAAGTGGCCGATAGCGCAGCACGTTCGATTCCGCGGCCAGGCCACTTGGGTCATCCTCCGCGGCGTAGCGATCGCGAGCATGGGCATCCGATTGCGCCGCCTGCGCCAGCCATTGCCAGTCCGTATCCGCCAGCCACGGCTTGACTGCCTCGACGACAGCGCCAACCCGAGGCCCGACCTCCGCGGTCACGGTGGGCTTGGCCTGCTGTTGCCAGGTCACCAGCTGCGGCAAGAACTGTGGGCCACCAACCTTAGCTCCGGGGCCGACGACGGAGCGTTTCCAGCCGCCTAGAGGGTGCCGTCCGACTCTGGCACCGGTCGTCGGCCGGTTGACATAGGCGTTGCCGATGTGGACCTCATCAATCCAGCGAGATACCTCAGCATCGTCAAGGCTATGGATCGATCCTGCGAGCCCGTACCCGGTGGCGTTCTGCCAGGCGATGGCCTGGTCGAGGTCAGCGGCACTCATGATTCCCAAGACCGGCCCGAAGCACTCGGTCACATGGAACGAGGAGCCCGGTGCCACTCCCACCTTCACACCCGGCGACCACAACCGGCCATCGTCATCAAGCTGAGCAGGTTCCACCAGCCACTGTTCGCCATGCTGCAACTGCGAGAGCGCATCCGCGAGCTTTCCGCTGGCGGGTTCGATGAGCGGGCCCATGGCCGCGCCCATATCGCTGGGAGCTCCCACCTTCAGCGTGGAGACGGCGTCGATGAGCCGTTCCCGGAACCGCTCCGATGTGGCCACCGATCCCACCAGGATCAGCAGCGAAGCGGCAGAGCATTTCTGCCCGGAATAGCCGAATGCCGAGCTGAGCACATCGGCGATCGCTTGGTCAAAATCGGCGCTCGCAGTAACCACCATCGCGTTCTTGCCACTGGTTTGAGCGAAGACTCGTGGCCCTTGCGATCGGTGTGCCCGCCACCGGCTGAACCGTTGCGCAGTCTGCGCCGAACCGGTCAACAGCACCGTGTCCACGCCATCGTGAGCTACCAGCGCCTTGCCGACCGTCTCGTCATCTGTGCGGGTGAGCTGAACCGCATCAGGGTCTGCACCTGCATGGGCCAGACCGGTGCGAATGGCATCGACGGCAATCTCCACGGACCGCGGAGTGCGCGGTGCGGGCTTGACCAGAGCCGCCGCACCAGCTGCCAGCGCGGCGGTCGCCCCCGCGACAGCCGTGGTGACCGGCACATTCCACGGCGCTGCCACCACCACCACCTGGCCCGGCTGAGCCTGCAGCCCCTCGGACAGCGCCAGATTGTCCAGCTCCTTGGCTTGATCCGCGTAGTAACGGGCGAAATCCACGGCCTCAGTCACTTCGGCATCGGCTTCATGGGCGGGTTTACCTACCTCATGCACCAAAGCGGCGATGAGATCGGTGCGCACCACCTCCAAACCTCGGGCCGCAGCACGCAGTACCCGCGCCCGGTCCGAGCCGGACCGGACACCCCACTCCGCCGCCGTGGTCCGGGCCACCTCAACCGCCGCGTCGATGCCCTCAGAATCTGCCATGGCTGCCACCGGGGCCTGAATCTGCCGATCCATAGCCTTGCGTACCCGCTCGCGCACCAGGGCGGCGGTGGGATCGGAATCAGGGGTATTGACGAAATGCTCACCGCTCTCACGGCGGCGTCCATCTCGGCGCACTGCGGCGGGTTGCTGCGCGGACGCCGCGACGGCCTCCCCCAGCCGGGTCTGCTGCTGCTCCATGGCCCTGGGCGCCCCGCCATGCTGGGCCCGAAGAAAGTTCTCCGCCCCCCCAAGTTCCTGCAGCCTGCGCATCAGATAGCCAATACCGCTGCAGTAGTCGCCCGATTCGATCACCGGGGTGTAGACGTTGACGGCACTGCTGGCACCGACCTCATGGATCGCACGCAGTTGCGCCGGCGCCATGCCGTAGAGCATGTCGACCTCCAGTGCCTGTTCCACCCCTCGTCGGCGGGCGAGGATGTAGCCCAGCGCGATATCGAACAGGTTGTGGGAACCGATCGAGAACTGCACCGCTGCGCAGACAGCGGGTTGCAGGGCTGTCTCGAGCAGGCGCACGAAGTTGGCATCTACCTCAGCCTTGGTCAGCAATGGTGCTTGCGGCCAACCGTGAATCTCCGAATCCACCATCTCGGTTGCTAGGTGGGCTCCCTTGACCAGGCGAATTCGAATTCGGCTGCCACCAGCAGCAACTCGGCTTTGCGCGAGCCCGATGAGCCGCTCCAGGATTGCCTGGCTCTGCGGCAGATAGGCCGGCACGGCGATACCCAGTTCCGGCAAAGCCAATTCGGATTCGCCCAGGAGTGCCTCAAAGGCACCCACGACCGGCTCCAGCAACCGGTACTCCTCCAGGTCCAGGGTGATGCTCGTGGGTTGCTGGGCCGCAGCTGCAGCAGCGTAGAGCGGCTGCAGCCGCGCAACTGCCCGGTCGATGGTTCCAGCCACGTCCCATGGGGAGATCTGCGGCAGCAGCGCTGACAGCTTGAGGCTGACCTGGTGAACACCGGTTCGCTGACACAGTGCCCACAACCGGTCACCGTGAGCGGCTGCTTGGGCTTGGCCGATCGCTGCTTCACCGAGGAGAGCGAGGTTGATCCGGTAGCCGTCCGCGCGAACCCCCGCCAACTGCTTGTCGATCTCTTGATCGGTCCCCTCCACCACCAGGTGACCAAGGAGCTGGCGTAGTCGTCGCCGTGCCGGGGAGACACTGGCAGGAGCCACCTTCGCCATAGGGCCACCCACTCCCAGCATCGCGCGGTCCGCGGCGGAGAGCACCTTGTCGGCGCCAGGATGGTCCGCAAGCCCGCGCATCTGGGCCGCCGCCACGGCGGCATCTGAGGGCCGCGCCACCCGGTCCAGGAACCGCACCAGGAAGTCCATACCGGCCGGGTCGGCCACAATCTGGGCGAGGCGTTCGGTCGCCCGGCGCTCGCTACCACGTTGGTGCTGCACCGTCTGCTCGACCCATCGGATCCCGAGCGCACGTGCTTCATCGACGACATCTGCAGCCGTGGTGGTGACCATGGCTGCCATCATCGCTGAAATCGTCCACCGACAGGCCCGGACACTCAGAGGAGTCTGCGAGCCGTGGCGCGAGTCACGGTTTTGTGCAAGTAACGTCAGGGTGTGCGAATCAGCGTTATTGGATGTGGCTACCTCGGAGCCGTGCATGCGGCGTGCCTGGCCTCGCTTGGGCATCAGGTGATCGGCATCGATACCGACACCGCGCGGGTCACCACGCTCAATACCGCAAAGGCTCCGTTCTACGAGCCTGGACTCGACGACATGCTGGAGTCGGCCATCGCGGCCGGGAACCTGCGGTTCAGCACCGACATCGCACAGGCGGGCTCCGCGCAGGTGCACTACCTCGGTGTCGGCACACCGCAGGCACGCGATGGTGGTGCAGCGGATACCTCTTATCTCGACGCGGCACTGGAAGCGCTGCTGCCGGTGCTGTCCGGCACAGCTAGCCAACCGGTGGTGATTGCTGGAAAGTCCACGGTTCCGGTGGGTACCGCCGCCCGGCTCGCTACCCGGATCGAAGCCGAAGCCGATCACGCTGTCCTGGTGTGGAACCCCGAGTTCCTGCGCGAGGGAACCGCGATTGCCGACACGTTGCATCCCGACCGCACGGTGTACGGATTGCCGCCGCAGCCGGGACCCGCCGCAGCCGCCGTGCAGGTCCTAGAAGGGGTGTTTGGCTCGACCGCCGACCATCCGGTCATTCATACCGACTTCGCCACCGCGGAACTGGTCAAGGTCGCCGCCAACGGCTTCCTCGCTACCAAGGTGTCCTTCATCAACGCGATGGCTCGGCTCTGCGATGCCACTGGTGCCAATGTCACCGAACTCGCGGGCGCGATCGGTCTCGATGAGCGCATCGGCGCCAAGTTCCTGCGAGCCGGTGTCGGATATGGCGGTGGCTGCCTGCCCAAGGACGTTCGTGCGCTGATTGCGCGGGCCGACGAGCTGGACGAATCCGATGCGGTGGGTTTCCTGCGGGAGGTCGACGCGCTCAATACCGGACAACGCGAGCGCCTGCTGGAACAGGCGGTCAGCATGCTCGATGGCAGGATCGCGGGCACGCCGGTCGCGGTGCTGGGAGCCTCCTTCAAACCCGACAGTGATGATTTGCGCGACTCGCCAGCACTGGCCGTTGCCCAGGCACTGGCCGATCAGGGAATGCAGGTGCGGATCACCGATCCGCAGGCCAGCGATGCCGTCCGGCGGACCTACCCGACGCTGCAGGTCACCGACACCATCGAGCATGCTCTCCAGGATGTCGAGCTGGTGTTGCTGCTGACCGAATGGCCACAGTACGTCGCGCTCGATCCGGTCCAGGCCCGCCAATGGGTGCGCTCACCACGGATTCTCGATGGCCGCAATGCGCTCGATATCGGGCGCTGGCGCGAGGCGGGCTGGCACTATCAAGGCGTCGGACGCCGCTAGCTCCGCACATACCCAAGGGCACCTCGGCGCACCTATGCTGGCCGGGTGAACAGCGCGGGTCGAGTATCCATCATCATGCCCGTGCACAACGCTACCCAAACCCTCGCCGCAGCCGTCGGCTCGGTGTTGGCGCAGAGCTATGCAGACTGGGAACTGCTCCTGACCGACGATGGCTCCACCGATGGTTCTTGGGCGATGCTCTCCGAGTTTGCGGAGCAGGACGACCGGGTCAAACCCGAACGGACCGACAGCGCCGGTGGGGCCGCCCAGGCACGGAACTTGGCGATCGAACGCTCTCAGGGACGGTGGGTGGCGTTTCTGGACTCCGATGACCTGTGGCTACCGGACAAACTGGAGCGACAATTGAGCTTCATGGTCGATACCGGCGCACCGTTGACGTTCAGCTCCTATTACAAGGTCGCCGCTGACTACAGTGGGGATGCCGCGCAATTCACTCCGAACAGTCGCATTATTGCCGCTCGTGATCAGGTGAACTACGCCACCATGTTGCAGGCCAACTACATCGGCTGCCTGACGGCGATCTATGACCGGGAGCAGGTAGGAACTCGGCTCATGCCCACCATCCGCAAACGGCAGGATTACGCGTTGTGGCTGGATATCTTGCGGGAAGGGCACGTGGCACGTGGCCTGTCGAGCCCGCTCGCCCTGTACCGGGAGTCGCGGCCGGGCTCGTTGTCGGGCAATAAGCGCTCACTGGTGCGCTACAACTGGCAGCTGTATCGCGAGATCGAAGGGCTCTCGGTGCCGCGCTCAGCGCTTTCCCTGGCGACCTCCACGATCCGGTCGGTCCGTAACAGCCGGATCTGACCAGCGTCGATGCGCAACAGCCGGATCTGACCAGCCGTGGAGGCCTGGCCTGGCCGCCAATCTGAGCCCTCGGCGCGCCTAGGTGTGGCGGGCAGCCGGGTCGACGCCGACGCTGATCCGGGTCACGCCGTCCCAGTCCGCGGCGCTGGTGAGGTTTCGCCCGTCCACCAGGGCCCGGATTCCGGGAAGGTCAGCCGGGCAGATGCGGGAATATTGCGGATGGTCGGCCTGCACGATGGCGCCGTCTACCGGCTCGCCCAGGTGATAGGCGGTGAATCCGTAGCCCGCCAATTCATCATCGCTAAACATGGGGTCGTGCACGAGCACCTGCGCCCCGGCAGCTTGCAGGGCCGCGACCGTGGGGAACACGCCGGAGAACGCCGTTTCTTTCACCCGTCCGCGGTAGGCAGCACCCAACACCACCACTCGGGCACCAGCCAACCCAGCCAGCGCGGTGTCCAGCAGCCCCACCGTGTACTCGGGCATGCCCATATTCGCTTCCCGGGCAGCCCGCACCACCGTGGCGTCTGGATCGGTCCATAGGTACAGCCGCGGGTACACCGGGATGCAGTGCCCGCCGACGGCGATACCGGGCCGGTGGATATGGGAGTAGGGCTGGGAGTTGCTTGCTTCGATGACTTGGAAGACGTCGATTCCGTTCTCGGCCGCGAATCGTCCGAACTGGTTGGCCAGCCCGATGTTGACGTCGCGATAGGTGGTCTCGGCGAGCTTGGCCATTTCAGCGGCCTCCGCGCTACCCAGGTCCCACACCCCGTTGGGTCGCTCCAGATCGGGCCGCGGGTCAAAGTCCAGCACCGCTTCATAGAACTCGACCGCCCGGGCAGCACCGGCAGCGCTGAGTCCACCCACCAGCTTGGGGTATTTGCGTAGATCGGCGAAAACCCGCCCGGTGAGCACCCGCTCCGGCGAGAACACCAGGTGGAAGTCCTGGCCCTCGGTGAGCCCGGAAACCTCCTCGATGAGCGGCTTCCACCGGGTACGGGTGGTCCCGACCGGAAGCGTGGTCTCGTAGGAGATCAGGGTGCCGGGAGTCAGGTGTTGCGCCAGCGACCGGGTGGCCGCGTCCATCCAGCCGAAGTCCGGCTCCCAGCTCTCGTCATTGACGAACAGGGGTACCACCAGTACCACCGCGTCCGCTCCCGGGATCGCGTCACCGTAGTCGGTGGTGGCACGCAGGGTGCCGTTGCCGACCGTCTCGCTGATCAGCTCCTGCAGATGGTCTTCCCCCGGGAACGGCTCAGTGGAAGCATTGATCAACGAAACGACATCCTGATTGACATCGACGCCGACGACCTCATGCCCCTTTGTCGCGAACTGCACAGCCAGTGGCAGCCCGATTTTTCCCAGCGCAACGACGGCGATCTTCACAGTGATCCTTTCGAGTGGCACGAACCGCGACCAGAGTACCGGCGGCGGACATGGTCAATACTGCCTCGCTCCTGGGACCAGTCCGCGACCGGATCGCTGACCCATCGGCGGTCGACAGCTACCTGGACTTGCTATCCGAGCGTGACGGTGTGACCCTCGGATGAGGAGCGCAGCGCAGCTTCGGCGACGGTCACCGTGGTCGAGCCTTGGCGCATCGTAACGATGTCGGATTCCTTACCCAGAACGGCATCGCGGAACGCTTGGTGTTCCACCATCAGCGGCTCAGGCTTGGGAATGGCGTACCGAATCACATCTCCTTCGGAGACGCCACGAAATTGTGCGACATCCTCCCAGGTGGTCTGCACCACACCATTGGCGAAGAAGGTCAGGTCGGCGAGGAGCGTGTCTGCAACGAAGGTGCCGCGTTCACCGGTCACCACCGTCAGCCGTTCTTTCATCGGCGAAAGCCAGTTGACCAGGTGGTTGCTGATCGTTCCACCGGAGAGCATGCCAGTCATGGCCACCAGGTCCTCGTGCTCACGCCCGCTCTTGAAGGCCGTCCGTGCGGAGATGGCGGTGAATTCCTGTCGGGTGACCCACGCGGTGAGGTCGATGTCATGGGTCGCTAGGTCCTTGACGACGCCGACGTCAGCGATGCGCGCCGGGAATGGGCCTTGGCGCCGAGTGGCGACCTGGTAGACCTCACCGAGTTCACCTTGGTCGAGCCGGGCGCGCAAGGACTGCAGGGCAGGGTTGTAACGCTCGATGTGCCCCACCGCTCCGATCAGCCCTTTGGCTTCGAAAGCATCCGCGAGCGCCTGCGCATCCTCGGTGTTGCTGGCGAGGGGCTTTTCGATGAGCGCGTGCACTCCGGCGTCGGCAAGGGCCAGACCAGCTTGCGTGTGGAACTGCGTCGGTACGGCGACCATGGCGTAGTCGATTCCAGCCGCGATCAGTGCCTCGACATCACCCAGAACATCCAATCCGCCCGCTACACCATGCCGATCACCGCCCGGGTCGGCCACCGCCACCAGGTCTACGCCGTCGAGTGCCCGCAATACTCGGGCATGGTGGCGGCCCATCATTCCCAGGCCGAACAGGCCAGCACGTAGATTCGACATCACGCACCTGCCCCGGCCACGGTGTTGACCGCGGTGACGATCCGCTCCAGGTCTTGCTGGGAGAGTGAGGGATGCACCGGCAGTGACACCACTTCCCGAGCGGCTTTCTCGGTCTCGGGCAGCTCCAGCCCAGGCGCATACGGTGCCAATGATGAGAGCCGGTGGTTGGGAATGGGGTAGTAGACGCCCGAGCCCACGCCGTGCTCCTCGCGCAACGCCTGGACGAAACCGTCGCGATCCTGCGGCACCCTGATCGTGTACTGGTGATAGACGTGTGTGGCTCCAGCCTGCACTGTCGGCACCTGGACCCCAGCAAGATTGGTGCTGAGGAATTCAGCGTTGCGCTGGCGTGTTTGGGTCCAATCGGCCAGTTTGCCCAGTTGCACGCGGCCAATCGCCGCGTGGATGTCGGTCATGCGGGCGTTGAAACCGACGAGCTCGTTCGCGTACTGCTTCTCCATGCCTTGATTGCGCAACAGGCGCAGGTTCCGGGCAATCTCGTCGGTGGCTGCGCTGACCATGCCCCCTTCACCGGAGGTCATGTTCTTGGTGGGGTAGAGGGAGAACATCGCGAAATCGCCGAGGGATCCGACCGGCGCACCATCCAAGGTCGCGCCATGAGCCTGGGCAGCGTCCTCATACAGGCGTAGCCCATGCTCGTCGGCGATGGCTCGCAGCTGCCCCATCGCGGCTGGGTGCCCGTAGAGGTGAACCGGCATGATGCCCTTGGTGCGCTCGGTGATCGCGGCTCGCACCGACGCCGGATCGAGGGTGAACTGCTGGGGCTCAATGTCGGCGAAAACCGGGGTGGCACCGGTAAGAGCGACCGAGTTTCCGGTGGCTGCGAAGGTGAAGGACGGCACGATGACTTCGTCACCGGGACCAACTCCGGCCGCGAGCAGACCTAGGTGCAACCCGGCTGTCCCCGAACTCACCGCCACGCAGGTCCGCCCGGCCACCAGTTGCTCAGCGAACTCCTGTTCGAAGGCGGCCACCTCGGGACCTTGAGCGACCATCCCGCTGCGCATGACGCGGTCGACGGCTTCACGTTCTTCCGCGCCGATGATCGGCTTGGCGGGCGGAATGATGTTCACACTTGCTCCTCGTCTAGCGGCACCAGGCGGTCGCCGCGTTCCTCATACATCTCGTTCGTCTGGGGACATTGCCAGCGACCCTGGCCCACCTGCTGCAACGGCACACCAGCCTTGCCAACCCATTTCAGGCGACGGGCTGGGACCCCAGCTACCAGGGCGAAATCTGGAACGTCTTTGGTCACGACCGCCCCAGCCGCAACGGTGGCGAAGCGTCCCACGGTCACTGGCGCCACGCACACGGCCCGCGCACCGACCGAGGCCCCGGTCCGGAGCCTGACCCCCACCGCTTCCCAGTCGCTGCCACTCTTGAGCGAGCCGTCCGGGTTGATGGCGCGGGGAAAGGTGTCATTGGTCAGGACCGCAGCTGGCCCGATGAAGACACCGTCCTCTAACACCGCCGGCTCATACACCAGGGCATAGTTCTGAACCTTGCAGTTCGCCCCCATGCGCACACCGGTGCCGATGTAGGCTCCGCGCCCGACCACACAGTTCTCACCGAGCTGGGCATCCTCACGAACCTGCGCCAGATGCCAGATGGAACTACCTGCTCCGATCTGGGCGCCGTCGGCGACGTCGGCTGAAGGCATGATCCTGACGTTCACGCAGTCCGTCCTTTCCTCGACAGCGCAAGAGCGACGGTGTCCTTTGATGGCACCAGTCAAGGGGTGAGCCCATTGGTTACCGCCTTGAGCCTAGTCGCGCGCATAGTTGCGCCGGTAGCAGCTTGGCTGTGGGGGTCACCACATCGCTGGCCAGCCGGTCAGAACTAGCAGATCAGCAGCTATGCTACCCGGGGACCTGCCATCCGAGGTTGGGTCGGAAGGAATGGGTAACTTGGCTAAGTCGGCCGTGGAGAACGATGAGGTCCACGTCTACGAACCGCACCGAGTCGGCCTACCGAAGATCGGGCCTTACTTCCGTGACCTGTGGGCTCGGATGGAGTTTGCCGCCGAATTCTCCAAGTCTGGTATTCGTGCTGCGAACACGCAGACCGTCTTTGGTCAGCTGTGGTTGGTGCTGAACCCGCTGCTGTTGGCACTGGTGTACTACATCTTGGTTTCGGTGCTGCGCGGTTCCTCCGGCGGAATTGCGTTCCTGGCACACCTGACCGGTGGATTGTTCCTGTTCTATTTCATTTCCGGAAGCATCACCAACGGTGCCGGATCGGTCACCGGCGGCGGTCGGCTGATCATGAACATGAACTTTCCGCGGCTGCTGATGCCGTTTGCCGCCGTGCGGACCGCCTTCTTCCGGTTCCTACCCACGATCCCGGTCTACCTGCTGCTGCACATCCTCTCTGGTGCCGGCTGGAGCCCCCTGATGCTGCTGTCGGTGGTGTTCCTCGGGTATTCGGTCGTGTTCTGTTTGGGCGCCGCAGCGCTGTTCGCCACCGCCCAGGTCTACTTCCGCGACACCTCCAGCTTCCTGCCGTACTTCATCCGCATCTGGCTGTACCTCTCCCCCATCCTGTGGGAGGCCAGCGAGATCTCTAAGTACGACCCGATCTACGGCAAGCTCGTCTACTTGAACCCGCTGTACTCAATCATCGGTGGCTGGACAGATCTCAGCCTCCGCGGCATCATGCCGCCACCGGCCATGTGGATTGTCGGTGCCCTCTGGGCCGCATTCGCCGTCGTGGTCGGATCACTCGTCTTTATGTCCCGGGAGCGTGATTTCGCTGTCCGCCTCTGACCACCAATTCGATGACGCCCAGCTAGACCTGGTTCACTCCCAGGAGCACCCTGCCCCTGGTGAGCCGCCCGTCGTCAGCGTCCGCGACCTCTCGATCACGTATCGGACCACGTTTGAGAAGGTCCCGACCCTGAAGTCAGCGATCGTCAGGTTTGGCCGCGGCGAACGCGCTGTCCACGTGGTCGAAGCCTTGAAGGGCGTGTCCTTCGATGTGCAGCACGGCACGTCGATGGGCATCATCGGAGCCAACGGTGCTGGTAAGTCAACGCTGATGCGCGCCCTCGCCGGGGTATTGCCGCCCTCGAAGGGCCGGATCGAGGTCCGCGGACGCATCAGCGCCTTGCTGGCGCTGGGAGTTGGCTTCAATGGGGCGCTCACCGGCCGCGAGAACGTGATCCTGGGTGGCCTGGCGTCAGGCTTGAGCCGCAAGCAGGTTGAAGCCCGCGCGGAAGAGGTCGCCGCCTTCGCCGATATCGGTGAGGCCATCGACGTGCCGGTGCGCACTTACTCCTCCGGTATGTACCAGCGGCTGGCCTTCTCCGTCTCGGTCCACATGGACCCCGACATCCTGTTGATCGACGAAGCGTTGTCGGCCGGAGACGCCAGCTTCAAGGTTCGGGCCAACGAGAAGATGAACGAACTCATGCAATCGGCCCGAGCCATGTTCCTGGTCTCGCACTCACTCAACGCCATCCGGGACATGTGCGATGACGCTTTGTGGATCCACAAGGGCAAGGTCATGTTGCACGACACACCTGACAATTGCGTCAAGGCCTACACCAAGTTCCTCCAGGTCGGCGAGAACGCCTTCACACTCGAAGACCTCTAGCAGGGCGCCGTGACCCGGCCCGATATTGCCATTCTCACTTCTGGGCACAACGTCGCTGATGCCCGGCTGCACCGTGAGGTTCGAGCCCTGCAGCGGCGCGGCCTCACGGTCGAAGTCCTAGGCCTGGGCGATGCCGCTGACGGCCCCGACGGCGCGCTGGTTCGCACCTGGCCCCGCGGCAATCCCGTTTCTCGGGCGTGGCTGGCAGCAATGCTTCCCTGGCGAACGCAGGCGCGCGTCATGGTGACGCTCGACCCCGACATCACCATGACCGCCTGGCTGCGGCGGGCTCTGTCACCTCGCCGTCGATTGGTCGCCGATGTTCACGAGGACTATCTCGCCCTGTTGAAGGACCGGGCCTGGGCCCGGGGGCTCGTGGGCGCGATTGCCGGGCTGTGGGCACGGCTGGGAGCGTGGGCAGCCACCCGGGCTACCGTCACGGTGGTCGCCGATACCCACTTGCTCCCGCAGGCTCCGAAGCGACTGGTCTTGACCAACAGCCCTGATCTGACTCTGGTGCCGGACCCCAGCGAGCTAGCTGAGGTCCCACGGGCCCTGTACATCGGAGATATCCGTGCCAGCCGTGGTCTCGATGCCATGCTGGCGGCGGTCGCCGCGGCACCGCGATGGCACCTGGACCTGGTTGGTCGGGTCAGCACCGCACAGGGTCGAGCACTTCTTGACGATGTTGCCAAGGATCCCGCATTGCAGGGCCGGGTACACAGCTACGGACACCTGCCTCCCGAGCGAGCGTGGCAGCACGCCCAAGGCGCCTGGGTGGGTTTGATGTTGCTTGATGACACCCCCGCTTTCCGAGCGGCTGTGCCCAGCAAACTCAGCGAGTACACCGCAGCAGGTCTGGCGGTCATCGCCACCCCACTGCCCCGGGTGGTAGAACGTCTGAACGCTTGGGGCAACGGGGTGATCTGTTCCGACCCGCAACAGGTGGCCGCGAGCTTGCGGGAGCTGGCAGCCGACCCGGCCCAGCTCCAACGCCTGCGGGCTGCCGCCCGAGCCTGGCGCGCTAGCTGCCCTGTGGAGGCCCCCGATCTGGCTGACTTCGCAACCCGGGTCCAGGAGTTGGCCCGCTAGCCCTGCGACTGCATCCAGCTCATGAGCACGCGGCTCGACCACCGGCCATCGTGAACGGCACGGACAAACCTCTGCCCAGCTGCGGCGATCTCGGCGCATCTGCCTGGATCGTGGACCAGTTCGGTGACCACGTTGGCAACATCGGCAGCGCTGGCCTGCACGATGGGTAGGTCAAACCCGGTCAGCTCCCGCACGCTGTCCCGCACGGAGGTACGCACATAGCTGACCACCACCCTGCCTGCGGCCATGGCTTCACAGGCGGCCACACCATAGTTGCCGATGCGGAACTGATCGATAACAATGTCCGCTTGTGAGACCAGGCCCGGCATGTCAGCTGCTGGTACACCAGCAGCACGCTGATACTGGATGGTTCCCGCCTGCGCGAGCTCACGCAGCAGCGGGTCCACGAGTTCCGAGCCCTTGATAGATGCCTTGCTGGGCACATGCAGCACGCTCGCCTGCTCGGGCACTGGCTCAAGGTCGGCCCAGCGGTCATAGTCCACCACCACCGGACACCAGGTGGCCTGCGGCAGATCCTCAAGCAGATCGGGGGTGGATACGAAACGGGTTCCATCGAAGTCACTGAAGAAACCCAACCCTGCCCTGGCCCGCAGTTCCCGCAGAGCCAGGTCGCCAATGTCGGTGTGGAACGGAGACCACGGCTCTCGGGCGGCATGAGCCGACGGGACCCGGATATCGGTTCCGTGGGCCAGAATCGCAACCGTGAGCCCTGCCTGCTGCAACGACCGGATCTCAGCGAGGGGGTTTCGGTCAAACAACGGGCCGAACAGCGGTCGACTGGCCTCTGCGAGCACGTGAGTGAAATTCTCGCTCACCCAGGCGAACTGCTCACGCGCCCAGCGCCGATCGCCGCGAACCGCCGCGGCTGGCACCCGGTAGTCGGTGGGCATCGCCAACGTGCCACTGCCAACCTCGACACAGATGCTGGCGACCCCCTGAGCACGAACCGCACGAGACCAGGCGTATCCCTGGCCGGCGAAGTTGGCAGGAGCTATGAGCAATCGCGTGGAGCCGCCGGTGACACCGGGTCGCTGCTGCTGCACCCGTGGAGCCCCCGATAGGTACCACGAGATGGCAAGCAGGAACGTACGCAACCGGGCGGGGATCCGGTGGCTCAGCAGCCGCAGTGATTCGATACTGCGCCGCTTCAAGCTGCCGAGCAAGGAGTCACTCCTTCTGCATATCGCACTGCCCGTCGGGGATTCCTCAGTCCCGTAGACTACCGCCGATGCCGCCGGACCAAGCACGAGCACTGCCGCACCTGCTCTATATCGTCTGGGGTTTTCCGCCATCGCGTGGCGGTGGCGTGTATCGGGCGCTGGCTACCGCGAATGAGGCGGTCAAGCTCGGTTTCCGGGTCACGGTATTGACCGCCGAGCACGCCACATTCGCACGCTATACCGGCACCGATGAGAGCCTGGAGAGCCTGGTCGACCCAGCGGTCAACGTCGTCCGGATTCCATTCCGTTGGCCCGCGCGAGATATCCAGGTCAGCGGGGATGGATCCGTGGCTGACCAGTGGCGCCGAGTCCAGCGCAAGCTCGCCGCTATGGGTTCCAGGGTCCTGTTCCCGGAGACGCACTACGGCAGCTGGCGTGGCCCACTCAACCGGGCAGCCTTGGCTATCCATGAGGCAGATCCGGTGCACCTGACTATTGCAACCGCTAACCCCAACGTCACATTCGCTGCCGCCTACGATCTGTTCCGACGCCGGGGAGTGCCCTATGTCCTCGACCAACGCGACGCATGGCTGCTGAATATCTTCTCTGGGGAGACCACCCAGCCACGGTGGTCCCGACAGGCCCGGTGGGAACAGCGCATGGTGGCCGAAGCCACCGAACTGTGGTTCGTCAACAGCCAGATCCGGGACTGGCACCGCCGCCGCTATCCGCAACAGGCTGAGCGTATGGAAGTGGTTCGCAACGGCTGGGATGCCAACCTGCTCGGGCCCGTGAGTTCTATGCCCGCAGAACAACGCCCACCCGTGTTCGGCTACTTGGGCACCATCAGCGCACAGGTACCCATCGCTGAGCTCGCCCAGGCGTGGAGTGAGGCAACTTCGGATCTGCCCGCCAACTCCCAGCTGATCATCGCAGGGCATGCTGGCTACTTCGCCGACTCCGACTCCCGGGTCAGCACTGCCCTGGCTACGGCGGCGCAGCAGGGGGTACAGGTACGCGGACCGGTTCCCAAACGGGAGGTCGGCGAGTATTACAGCGAACTCGACATCCTGGTCATGGCCATCGGGTCGGGGTTATATGTCACCAGTGGCAAGGTGTATGAGTACGTCGCCACCGCGAAGCCCATCGTGGCGATCTGCCCACCGGACAATCCCGCCGCAGAGGTGCTCCAGGGCTACCCGGGCGTGGCGCAGGTGCAGTCCACCGACCCGGCCGCGATCCGAGAAGCACTGATATCCAGCTGGCACCTATGGCAACGCTCCAGCGACGCCGATATCGATGCCCGGCGCGAGGTCGCCGACAACTACCGGCGTGAGCGCGTGTTGCAGCCCGCGCTCATGCGGGCCTTGACCTATGCCCAGGAGCGCCTGGCCCAGACCAGCAGCGCTGCTTCCTAACTCACCGCCCACCCAGCCGGAATCTGACCCACGGTCGCTGAGCTGAGGAATCCTCCGTTCCCGTCACCGCGGTAGAGCAGCACCTGACCGGCAGCGGTCACGGCCACCAGGTCCGCGTGCCCATCACCCGTGACGTCATTGGCGCCGACGATGGCGGACATCGCGCCCCACCCTCGGCCAATCTGCGTGGGCGCAGAGACGGTTCCGGCGGCATTGCCCGCCAGCAGCATCAGGGCCGAGCTACCGGATGAACGAACCACGAGGTCAGGGCGGCTATCTCCGTCCCAGAGTCCGGCATTCAGCAGTCGATCCATGCCGCCGACCGCGCTGGACAGCAGGACCCGTGGCCGGAAACCACCCGAGCCGTCTCCGGGGTAGAGCCATAGGTTGCCGGTGGCTGCGTGCAGGGCAACGATTCCGGATCCGTAGCCAGTCCAGCTACCTGCTCCGACCACTGCGGTAAAGCTGCCCCAGCTGTTCCCGATCTTGGTTCCAGAGGTCGCGAAGCGCCCATTGCCAAGCCCTTGGAAGAGCAGCAGGTCACCGTTGGGGGCGATGGCTGCCAAGTCCGGGCGGCGATCCCCATCCCAGTCACCGATCGGAAAGACCCGGGCATTGGCCGCTGTCCGTGCACCGGTGTCAAAAACGGAACTAAAGGCCGACTGACTTTCGTAGGCGTAGCGCAGGATGCGCCCATCGGTGCCGATGGCTCCGATCGCCAAGCTTTCGCTCCCGATCGCACCACGATCAACAATTCTCAGGTTCGCCCAACCGGTACCGAACCGCACCCGTTCACTGGCGGCAAGCCCGCCGCCCCCGCTGCCGGGGTAGAGCCACAGCCGCCCAGCGGTGTCGACGGCTAGGACATCGCCTACACCATCCGAGGTCGCATCACCGATGCCCACTGTCTGCCGGAACCCAGACCAGGACTGACTGCTAGGGGCCGAAGCAAATCCTCCGTGGCCGTCCGCAAGGTAGATGCGCAACGCACCCGTCGCGGCGACCTTGCCCAGGATGGCGTCCCGGCCACCAACAAAGTCGGGAACCACCGTCATCTCGGACATCATTTGCCAGCCAACACCGATCCGCTGAGCACCCACGAATCGCCCGCTGCCGTTACCGCGGTAGAGGCTTAGGTCGCCATTGTGCATCCGGGCCAAGATGTCGGCGTTGCCATCGTTGTCCCAATCAGTGCCGCCCAGGATCAGGTTGGCAATACCCCAGCCGTGGCCAATCCGGGTCCGGGAGCCGTCATTGACCCCACCGGAGGCGGTTCCTGGGTAGAGCAACATCCGCCCGTTGGCATCGACCAGGATGAGGTCTTGGTAGCCGTTGCCGTTGAAGTCGCCAGCGTTAAGCGTGCGGGTCCGCGACCAACCCGTGCCGATAGTGCGCGTGGTCCAGAAACCTCGATTGGTCGTGGCCAACAATGAGATCGCACCATTGTTGTTGACCACCAGGTCCGATCTGCCATTGCCGGTCAGGTCACGGTCCAACGGCTGGCCAGCAGAATCAGCCATATAACTCGCGATGAGAGCGCGCATTTCACCGAGACGGTTGTACATGTACCGGCCTGGGCAAGAGGTGTTCTTGGCATCGCGGTGCCCAACAATGCGGCTAAATGTTCCGCTTGGTAGCGAAAGTGTCCCGTAGGCGGTGTGGATTCCGTGGTGGGTAAGTTTCCATGCTGCCAGCTGAGCAACAGCCGTGAACATAACCGAGGGTACGGCGACCTGTTCGAAATTGCCGATCAGCGATATCCCGGACATATAAGAGTTGAGACCGCTGGCGTGGGCTCCGATCGGAGCGTTCTCGATACCACCGGCACGGCCCTGCCATACCCGTCCGAAGCGGTCCACCAGGAAGTTGTAGCCAATGTCGCCCCAGCCGCGCCCCCAGGATTGGGCGTGGTAGAGGTAGATCCCGCGGATGATGCCGGGAACCTGCGCCGAGGTGTAGTTGTTGGCGTTCACCGTGTGGTGAATGTCGATACCTTGCACGGTTCCCTGCCGGGGCGTCCAGGTCATCTGGGACTCATCGGCTCCCCACTGCGCGCGGCTATAGATCACCGGGCGCGCTGATGCCATCGGAGCAACAGCTGCCGCGATATCCACTGGGGCTGGCGCTGCCATGGCGGCAGAGCCAGCGGTGGCCGAGCCCAACCCGGGCACACCGCTGATGCCCTGCGGTTCAGGCCCGGAGGTACCGGCGGTCTCCGAGGATTCGGGCGCGCTGGATTCGGGCGCGCCGGAGTCGGTGGGGCCATCGCCGCTCTGGCCGCCAGTATCGAGCTGCGCATCGTCGACATCGGAGACGTCCGCTGCCGCAGCCCCAGGATCAACGACTCCGACCAACACATCCTCGGGAAGCGTTCCAGACTGGCTCTCGACCTGGATCTCTACCTCGGTGGCATCGATCACCACCACTGGTGAGGAGCCATCCCGAGCATCAGGGGGCAGCTCGCCGTCGTCCGGCGCCTCGGTGATCTCAACGTGGATCTCTTCCCATTGGCTCCATCCGGCCTCTGAGCGCGACCTGAACGAAAGCTGGAGATCCTCGGGTCCGGTACCGATCTGCCAGCTCACGCCGACGATCGCTAACCCGGGCGTCTGTGAGCTAAAGATGGCTCGAGCCCAGCCATCAGCGGCGTCGCCGCCATCACTGGTGGCCGGGTCGCCGGTTGCGTCGGGGTCAGCGGAGGAGTCATCGCTGTCAGGATCTGGTGATGGCGTCACCGGATCGGTCGACTCCTCGGAGGGCGCCGCGCTGGGGTCATCGACCACCACATCTGGATCTTCAAGGTCGAGGACCTCGACCTCTGGCTCAGTCTCCTCCGGGTCAGCTCCACCATCGTCGGTCGCGGTTTGCGGCACGTTCGCGGATGCGGCAGGCTCAGTTGGTGTGGCGTAGACCGCCGCAGCGGCCGTAATACTCAGGCCGGGAATCAGGGCAGCGGCGGCTAGAGCCGCGGCGACGCGGAACACTCTCATCGACAACCTCTAATACTGGGGAAGTGAACGGTGAGCGCACAGTGACGGAATGCACTCACCGATAAAACAACTCTGAGTGTGACAGGTTTTCAAGATTTACGCATTAACCTGCCCGGGCGCGCCCGAGGACGGGGACCTACGGCGCAGGTGCGATCACGGGCTCCTGTGGCGGCAAATGCTCGATGGGCTTGACCCCGGATTGCGTCTGATACCACTGCACCATCCACTCAAGCCCCTGGGCCAGGGTGACCGGCTGCTGGTAGCCGGTTCGCCGGATTCGATCCGCTGCGAATGAGGTTTCAGCCTCACCCAACTTGGCGATTCGAGCGCTGGTGATTGGCAGATTCTTGCCGGTTAGCGCCGCTATGGCGTCAACGGGTTTGGCTGCCAGCACCATCGGTCCCAGCGGCAAATGCCCGCGCGGCACGCGGCGCCCCAGCGCCCGATACACGTGGGCAATGATCTCGCGCGAGGCCAGGTCGGGCTGGTCGACACAGTTGTATATTTCATCGACCTCCTCGCCGAGGACTTCTCGATTCTCCGGGGCCGTCCACAGATGCATTATTGCTGCAACAATATTATCGACATAAATCATTGATTTTCGATTTATTCCCGGCCCGACCGGATAGAAGCGTCGTCGAGATATCTGGTGAATCATCCGAAAGACGTTGGCGTAGTTGCGTGGCCCAAACACCACCGCCGGGCGAATGGTGAGCAGCCTGCGCCCGACATCCCCATCACGCCAGGTGCGGTAGACCCCCTCGGCTTCGAGCTTGGTCCGGCCATAGTCGTTAACCGGCCGCCCCGGCGTGCTCTCATCGGGTCGGGTGCAGTGATCTCCGTACACCGCGACCGAGGAGTAGAAACACAAGTTGTCGATCCGGTGGTGCTCCAGGGCGCGCACCAGCGAGCGGGCTCCGCCGACATTGACCGAGTCGAACGTGGCTGGCGTCAGGCCAAAGTCATGATGGGCGGCGGCCAGATTGAGGACGGCGTCGCAGCCGGCGAGTGCTCGCGTCAAAGTCGCGGTGTCACGCAGGTCCGCCCGGACGTCGGTGACCTCATCGGGGAGTCGGTGTTCGGCGTCGAACAGGTCATAGTTGAGCACCTCGTGACCGGCACCGACCAGCGCCGGAATCACATGTGAGCCAATGAATCCGGACCCACCGATCACAGCAACCCGATCGTTGGGGCGAAGGTGTGTGGTCAACGTAGGTGGTCCTTTGGACGGCGATGGCGGGCACAGCGATCGTAGCCACGATCGATATGTGATGCGCATCATTGCCCTCCACAGACTCTTCACGCTGTTATCGCACCTACTGCGCTCGATATCCAGCGAGCCTTTCTAGGCTGGGGAGCCGATGCCAAACACCAGCCGATCCCGCTTCCCGACTCGCCGTCGGGATCTGCGCGCGACCCGTCAGTCGGCCTCTGGCTCACCAGCGACTGCCCGGCCCGGCCCACCACGCCATGCCGCTCGGCGGCGCGGTCGACTGCTGCGGGTCGCGGCCACCGTCACCACTGGTCTGCTGATGTTCGCTGGTGCGGGTACCGCCACCGCCTGGTACGAGCTGCAGAGCAACATCACCACCCCCTCCATCAGCACCTATCTACCCACCGATCGTCCGACGACCGAGGATGAGCCACCCATCGATGCCCTCAGCGAGGGCGATGTGAACATCCTGGTCATGGGGTCGGACTCGCGCGAGGGTGCCAACGCCAGCTTTGGCGATGTCGACGGCATGCGCTCGGACACCACCCTCCTGGTACATATCTCGGCCGACCGCTCTCGGGTGGATGTGGTCTCCATCCCGCGAGACCTCATCGTGGAAATTCCCTCCTGCGCGCTCCCCGGTGGTTCGTTCTCACGCGCCCAGCCGCTGGGATACGACGAGCACTCCGGAGTGCGCTTCAACAGCGCCTTCTCCACCGGTGCACTCGGCGGTGACCTGGGCGCAGCCGCAGCCTGCACCATCGCCACCGTCGAGACGATGACCGGGCTGTTCATCGACGACTTCGTGATCGTGGACTTCGTCGGGTTCCAGGACATGGTCAACGCCATCGGTGGGGTGGAGTTGTGCTTCGAGGAAGCGATCGAGGACGACGATGCCAACCTGTCGCTGGAGGCTGGGTGCCAGGTTCTGAACGGCGAGCAAGCCCTCGGCCTAGCCCGAGCCCGAAAGTCCCTAGGCGACGGTAGTGACATCAGCCGCATGGGGCGCCAGCAGGAACTGCTCCAGGCCATGGTTGCCAGCATCACCAGCCGCGACGTCGCGACGAATCCAGTCACCCTGCTGAACTTCCTCGATGCCGCGACCTCCTCACTGACCACCAGCGAACGCCTCGCCGACCTACCCACCTTGGTGGGGCTGGGATATTCACTGCGCGATCTGCAGTTGGCCGATGTCACCTTCACCACCATGCCGTTCAACTACTCCGGCAACGTCGTGGTGCAAAATCAGGACGGCGAAGCGCTATGGGAATCGTTACGCGCCGATCTGCCCATGGTGCTGCCCGATGCGGCGGCAGACGAGGTCGACGATGGAGTCTCGATCGCACCGCCGGCGCCAGAGACCACCGACCAGGCTGACCCGGCGGTCGACCCAACCGACCCGGTCAGCACCAGCTCCACTGACCAGTAGCCGCTCACCTACCGCAGCCGCTCAGACTCATCATGCTGCGGCTCCAACCGCTGGCCCCTCATGCAGAGGCCCCGACCGCTGGTCCCGATCACCCACACTGGAGCCGACGACACGCCCGGCGCTCACCCGGCCGCGCGCGACCATCCCCTAGCCTGAATAGGTCCTACGTTGAATGAGAGCGGGCCATGACCTCAGACGAACCATTTGACTTTGAGGCCGAGCCGCGCCCACGGTCAGGTGGTCGGCAAGACGCCGACACTGCCAACCCGCCTGGGCGCAGCCAAGCCCCTGGGCGCAGCCCAGCACCCCGCCTGCGATCTCGCGCCCAGGCCGGAGGGTCGGCCCGCCCGCTGCCGTCACCAACTGCTGCGGCACCGGCCAACCCCGTTCGACGCTCGGCGATCAGTCGGCCGCGACATCCGCAACCAGGCGCTCAGCCCGGAACCAGCAGCCCCGCAGGTTCACAGGCGCCCGCTCCTCGCCGTCCAGCCACGTTGCCGCCCCGGCCCCCTGCCACTCGGGCCATGCCGGCCTCAGGCCAGGCGCGGCCAGCCGCGACACCCCGATCCGTGTCGTCGTCTTCGAGTCGGCCCTCTTCATCGCACCCCCCTGCAGCACCACCACAGCGAGCCAGCCGCCCGCCGGTCCCAGCCCCGCCACGCACAGCCCGTAAGCCACGGTGGGGGCGGCGCATCCTGGTCACCACGGTGGTGATGCTGGTGCTGTTGCTGGCCTGGCCCATCGGATTAGCGATCTGGGCCAACGGCAAGATTCAGCACACCGAGGCTCTCAGTGGCAGCGCTGCCACCCCGGGCACGACCTACCTGCTTGCCGGGTCCGATTCGCGGGCCGATGGGGTGCTGACCGCAGATCAGACCGCGGGCGCACGAACCGACACCATCATGGTGCTGACCGTGCCCCCCAACGGCACCTCGTCGCTCATCTCACTCCCCCGCGACACCTACGCCGACATTCCCGGCCACGGGCCGAACAAACTCAACGCCGCCTTCGCCTGGGGCGGTCCACCACTGCTGGTGCAGACCGTCGAAGGGCTGACCGGCCTGCAGGTGGATCACTACGTGGAGATCGGCATGGGCGGGGTCGCCGGGCTGGTCGATGCGGTCGGTGGTGTCGAATTGTGCCTTGACTACGCGGTGGATGACCCCAACAGCAATTTGGTTTGGAGCGAACCGGGATGTCAGGTGGTCGATGGCATAACCGCATTGGCATTCGCGCGGATGCGGTATGCGGACCCGCTGGGCGATATTGGCCGCACTCAGCGCCAGCAGCAGGTCATCCAAGCCGTCACCGGCGCGGTGGTGCAGCCCTCGCTGCTGACTAAGCCCGCAGAGCAGGTCCGGCTCATCGAGGCCGGGCTGGGTGCATTGCTGGTCAGCGAGGGCACCAACATCATCGACCTGGGGATGATGGCCTTGGCGTTCCGTGATGCCACCGGGCCCGACGGCGTCCGGGGCACTCCCCCGATTTCCAATCCGGACTACCGACCCGGGAACGTCGGCTCCACGGTGCAACTGGACCCTGAACGAGCGCCGTCCTTCTTCGCAGCTGTCGCCGAGGGCACCATCACTGCCAACGACGCTGCCTTCGGTTAGGCAACCACTGGTCAGGCTCACCAGCGTTAGCAATTAGGCTGCGGGCGTGGGTCCCGTCGTTGCAGTGGTTGGGGGCGGGCAGCTGGCCCGCATGATGGCCGCGCCTGCCGAGGCATTGCAGATCCGGCTGCGGGCACTGGTGGAAGCCGCCGATGGCGCGGCCGCACAGGTAATACCAGACAGTCCTGTGGGCAGCCCGCAGGACCTGGCGACCCTTCAACAGCTAGTCGCTGGTGCCGACGCCTTGACCTTCGAGCATGAACATGTCCCAGAGGGGTTGCTGCGGGAATTGGTCTCAGCTGGGGTCAACGTCCAACCCGGCCCCGAGGCCCTGCGCTATGCCCAGGACAAACTAGCCATGCGGGCAAAACTGACCGAACTCGGGGTGCCGGTGCCACCGTGGGCACAGATCAACACCGCCGCCGACCTGGACAGGTTCGCCACGCAGGTGGGATACCCGGTCGTGGTGAAGGTGCCGGTCGGCGGCTATGACGGCAAGGGTGTGCGAGTCGTGCACCGGCCCGGTGAAGTCTCCGATTGGTTGACCAACGGCCCATTGCTAGCGGAAGCACTCGTACCCTTCGAACGGGAACTGGCGGTGCTGATCGCACGCAATCGTTCGGGACAGATCCAAGCCTGGCCGACCGTCCAGACCATCCAGCAGGACGGTGTTTGCGCCGAGGTCATCTCACCGGCCCCCGACCTTGATGAAGGGCTCGCGCAGTCGGCACAACAGATCGCCACCACCATTGCCGAAGGCCTGGAGGTCACCGGCGTCTTGGCCGTGGAGATGTTCGCCACAGCCGATGGCGTCTGGGTGAACGAACTAGCCATGCGCCCGCACAACTCAGGTCACTTCTCCATTGAGGGCAGCCGGACCAGCCAGTTTGAACAACATCTGCGGGCGGTTCTCGACCTACCTCTGGGCGATACCGACGCCACCGCCCCCTGGGCGGTGATGGTGAACCTGCTGGGCTCGCAGCGGGAGGATCCCACGACCGGCTACCGGCAACTACTGGAACAGTTCCCCCAGGCGAAGGTTCACCTCTACGGGAAGTCGGTGCGGCCAGGCCGCAAGCTCGGGCATGTGACCGTCATCGGTGAGGATCTACAGCGCTGCCGCGCACAGGCACAGGCTGCCGTCACCATTTTGCGCACGGTCGATACCTGAGAGAATCCTCATATGAGTCAGCCATTGGTCGCCGTCGTCATGGGGTCAGATTCTGACTGGCCCGTGATGGAGGGCGCCGCTCACGCACTCGCAGAGTTCGATATCGACTGCCAGGTTGATGTCGTGAGCGCTCACCGTATGCCGCAGGAGATGGTGGCGTTCGGCCAGTCCGCAGCCGAACGCGGCCTGCGGGTGATGATCGCCGGTGCCGGTGGGGCCGCCCATCTGCCGGGGATGCTTGCCGCCCTCACGCCGCTACCAGTGATCGGAGTACCGGTGCCGCTGCGCCACCTCGATGGCATGGATTCGTTGCTGTCGATCGTGCAGATGCCCGCCGGGGTACCGGTGGCGACGGTCAGCATCGGGGGGGCACGCAACGCTGGCCTATTGGCGGTGCGGATGCTGGCGGCCGGAGGTGACGAGCTGGCGCAGCGGTTGCGCCCGGCCATGACCCAGTTTCAGGCAGATCTACGCCAGGTCGCCCTGGACAAGGGCGAGCGCCTACGCCAGCATGGGCAGAGCTGACCTACCGCGTAGTCACGGGCGATGACGCCACGTGGCAAGCTGACAGGCGTGGATCGACTCAAACAGTGGTTGCTGGTGCGACACCGCGGCAACTGGATCAAGCTGGGGCGATTTGCACTGGTCGGGGGCACCGGTGTGGTGGTCAATCTGATGGTCTTGGTGTTGTGCGAGCAACTGGGTCCAGACCCGGAAGCCGTGGTACTCAACCTGCCGTTGACCGACTTCAACGTCCGTTGGTACCACGCGTTCTCCACAGCGGCATTCGCCATTGCCAATCTGTGGAATTTTCAACTCAACCGCTGGTGGACCTTCCGCAGCGCCAAGCATGCAGCGTGGTGGCACGAGTATCCGCCGTTCCTGCTGGTCGGCCTGGCGGCCCAGGTGGTGGGTCTGGGCCTGCTGACCCTGTTGATGCACCCGCATTCACCGGTGACGCTGCCCACGGCGATCTTCGACGACAGTTCCCCGCTCGTGACCAAGCTCTACTGGGCACAGTTGATCTCGGTGCTGCTGGTGACGCCGATGTCGTTCGTGTTGAACAAGGTGTGGACCTTCCGCCGAGTCCGGACCCGCGATGGGAAACCGTTGGCGGAGGCGGTGCGGCACTAGCACGGCGCCCTCACCAGCGCCGCCGTCGCCTGCCGGTGACCACCATCGAGCCCGGTGGCAGGATCTCATCCGGGTCTAGTCGTTTGGGCACGGCCGCCAGGAAGATGGCAAAGATAGCTGGACGCCGTTGGGCGAGCTCCAGCCTGCCGCCGTCGGCAGCGACGAGATCTCGGGCTAGTCCCAGGCCTAGCCCGGTGCCCTTGCCGGAGGTGACGTGACGGTCAAATATCCGGCCGGCGAGTTCGTCACTGACCCCATCGCCCTCATCGGCCACCTCGATGACCAGGCCCGCCTCCGGGTTGGACTTGGAGGGGCGCGCGCGCACACTCGTGGTTCCAGCCCCGTATTTCAGCGAGTTCTCTAGCAGCGTGGACAATGCCTGCGCTAGCGCTCCCGGTGTGGCTAGCACCGCCAAGTCACTGACATCACCGAAACTCAGCCCGCGCCCGGCACGCAAGAACGTGGGCAGCCATTCCCGTTCCTGCTGTTCGAAGACCTCAGCTAGCGGAAGGGCCTGGGTCGTGCCACCGTCGGTCTTGCGGGCGGCAGCCAGCAGATCGTCGACCACCCCTACCAGCCGTTCTACCTGTTCCAGGGAGATCCGCGCCTCCTCTGCCACCTGCGGATCGTCGGAGATCATCTCGATCTCCTCCAGCCGCATCGAGAGGGCCGCTAATGGGGTACGCAGCTGGTGGCTGGCGTTGGCTGCGAACTCCCGTTCCGATGCCAGCCGCGCGGCCACCCGCTCCCCCGAGCGAACCAGTTCGGTGGCCACCAGGTCGATCTCTTCCACCCCCGACGTGCGCACGGTGGGCCGGGACTTCCCGGTGCCCAGTTGGGTCGCGGAGGCAGCCAGATAGATCAGCGGCGCCGCCAACCTGCGGGCTTGCCGACCAGCCACCAGCGCTCCGACACCGAAGGCGACCATAGAGGCGATGATCACCAGAACCACGACCTGGATACTGCGCCAGGTCATCGCGGTCGCGGAGACTTCGACCACCACCTGGGCGCCGTCACCGGTCATCTGCGAGGGTCCCGCGTAGGTGTCATCACCGATGGTGGAACCGCCGGTGACAATCTGCCCGTCGGGCAAGGTCACGGTCACCCGCATCGGCATGTCATCGGAGTCGTCGATCCAACGCTCCAGGTAGGCAGGTTCGATGGGTAGCCCAAAGTCCATCCGCGTCTCGACCGAGCGCACCACACTCTGGGCTCGCAGTTCCAAATCCGAACGCACCGAGTCGCGCACGAAGAGCGCGCCGAACAGTGACATTGGCACGCCAAGCAGCAAGACCGCGACGGTCACCGCCGCGATGGTCGCGAACAGGACCCTTCGGCGCAGTTCAGTTCTCCCCGGTCTCGAATCTGAATCCCATGCCGCGCACGGTGGAGATATACCGTGGCGAATTGGCGTCATCGCCAAGCTTGCGGCGCAACCAAGAAACGTGCATATCCAAGGTTTTGGTGGAGCCGCTGGGGTCAGATGCCCACACTTCTCGCATGAGTGAGTCTCTTCCGACCACCGACCCAGCTTCGCGCACTAGCACCCGCAGCAGCTCGAATTCTTTGGCGGTGAGCTGCAGTTCCCGCTCGCCCTGGAAGGCCCGGTGAGCCGCGACGTCGATCTTGACGTCCTGGGCGTTGAGCTCGTCGGCGTCTTCGCCGTCGGATCCCGCCCGGCGCAGCAACGCCCGCACCCGCGCCAGCAGTTCAGCGAGCCGGAACGGCTTGGTGACGTAGTCATCGGCACCTGCGTCCAGCCCGACGACCAGATCGACCTCATCCGCCCGTGCCGTGAGCACCAGGATCGGAGTGGCCAGCCCTTGCCCCCGGACCCACCGCGCGACATCCAGACCGTCCATGTCGGGCAATCCCAGGTCCAGCACTACCAGGTCGGCTGCTGCCGCCTCACCGATCGCACCACCACCGGTGCCATGCACCGATACGTCGTACCCCTCACGGGTCAGTGCCCGTGCGAGCGGTTCAGCAATGGCAGGGTCATCCTCTGCTAATAGAACGCGAGTCACTGGGCCATGCTAATGCCATGATCACCCGTTTCAGGGTGGAACCTCAGTTCGTCGTGTCGTCCCAGGCCAATTCCACCGGCCGGATGGTCCCCAAACCCTGCACCACAACCGGTTCACGCGGTACCAGCCTCACGTGAGGTTCAGCAGCATCCAACAGAGCCGCGCTCACGTCATCCAGCACCACAGCATCGGGTGGAGCAACGTCTCCCAGGCGCGAGGCAAGGTTCACGCTCGGGCCAAAAACATCGCCGGACCGAGAAAGCACCCGGCCCCACACCAACGACCCTCGGACCGAGAAGCCAGCGTGCAACATCACCTGAAGCAAGTCGCGCGCAACCCGGGCCCCAGTGGAGAGATCGTCAGCCACAAACAGCACCGCATCGCCGATGGTCTTGACCACCCGGGCACCACGAGCGGCGATGGTGTCACGAGCCGCAGTTTCGAACGCCGTCACCAGCGCCGCCAATTCCGAGGGTGAGAGCCGGGCCGTGCGTTCGGTGAACGAGACCATGTCGAGAAAGCCAACAGCCCGTTCTAGTGGCAGTTCGGCGTCGGCGTCGGCGACGGCTCGCGCGTGCGCCTTGCCCACGTCACGGTCGAGGCGACCCAGCAGGGCCACCAGCTGGCGCCGCCAGATGTGCACCAACTGCATTTCCAGGACGGGCGCCAGCGCGGCAACTCGATCAAGCACCACCAGCCGCGCCGAGATGTCATCCAGATCGAGTCGGCTGGCAACGTCGTCGACCAGCGCCTCCAGCTGCCACAGCACCAGCCGGTCGGCGCTGTGGCCTTGTGCCCGCACCAACGCCTGGGCTGCGGGGAGGCCGATCTCACCGGAATCAACCAGTTCAGTGATGGCCGCAAACGCAGCTGCATCAGATTCGGTGAGGTGCGGCTCGTCGTCCGGCAGGTCAGCAAAACCTAAGGTGCGCCAGTACCCGCGCACGGTTTCCACGCTCTGGCCGGAGCGGCGTGCCAGGTCGGCCAGGCTGAGGCTTGGCTGCGCACCAAGAATCTGTACCAGGAGCTCCTGGTACGTCGATTGACCACGAGAACGATCCATCGATGAGCAAACTACTCTGCCAACGGGGTCGGTGTCCGGACATGCGAGATATCTCCTGCCAACACCACCTCGAGCTGGCCGTCGCGCCGGCGAACCTGCAGGCCACCGGCTGGGTCCAGCCCTTCCGCGAGGCCGGTAAATTCACGGCCGCCGGGGGTCTGGACCTGCACCGTCGACCCCAAGGTGAGGCAGTGCTCGGTGACCCCGCTGACTTGAGCGTGCCACGGCAAGGCCAACAGGGCGTCCAGCTGGATGCGGATCTGCTCCAGCAGCATCGCCGCATCGGGAACCTGGCTAACCACCTGATCCAGTGTCCCCGCCCAGGGCACCGGGACGGTGCCCGCCAGGTTGATCCCGATTCCAAGAACGACAGCAGATTCTGGCACCACGTCCATGCGGATTCCTGCGACCTTGCGCAGCGGACCCCAGCCCGGCACCGGCGAATCAGCAGGCACCACCACATCGTTTGGCCACTTCATCGCCGCCGGTGCTCCCAGTTCGGTGAGCACCTGCACCACGGACACTCCGGCCAGGAGCGGCAGCCAGGACCACCGCGATTGCGCCATCGCCGGCCGGAGCACCAGGCTGGCGGTCATCGCCCGCATGGTGCGGGTGTCCCAGCGCCGTTGTCCACGCCCTCGACCCCCAGTCTGCTCCACCGCCCGTATTCCAGATAAGTGCGGCCAGGCAGCCTCGTCGCTGACCTGGGTCAACAGATCCGTCTGGGTCGAGGCGGTGCGAGCGACCACCTTGATCGGTGGCAATGCCGGCTCGCTCATACCCCTAGCCTGCCAGCTTGCGCCTGGCCGCAGGAGCGCGTGAGGTCGACCCACGGGAACACTCGAGGGTTCGATGCGGCGGCTTGCCCGGAGCAACTACGCTGCGGTGGGTGAGCACCTCAAGTAGCGCCGATAAACTTCTCGACCTGCAGCGACGACTTGCACAAGGTCCGCAGGCTCTGGCAGAGGCGGCAGCCACCAAGCAGGCCAAGCGCGGCAAGAAGTCAGCCCGGGAGCGGATCGATCAACTGCTCGACGAGGGGAGCTTCACCGAACTGGATGCCTTTGCCACGCACCGCTCGTCGAATTTCGGCCTCGACGCCAAGCGCATTCCTGGCGATGGCGTAGTGGTGGGCTACGGCACGATCGATGGCCGCCAGGTAGCGCTCTACAGTCAAGACTTCACGGTCTTCGGTGGTTCCCTGGGTGAGGTCCACGGTCAGAAGATCACCAAAGTCATGGATCTGGCCTTGCGCACCGGCGTCCCACTGATCGGCATTTCCGACGGCGGTGGTGCTCGCATCCAGGAGGGTGTGGCAGCGCTGACTCAGTTCGCTGAGATCTTCCGCCGCAATGTCGCCGCTTCGGGCGTGATTCCGCAGATCTCACTCATCCTGGGTCCGAGCGCCGGAGGCGCGGTCTATTCCCCGGCGCTGACCGACTTCATCGTGATGGCCGATCAGACCTCCAATATGTTCATCACCGGCCCGGACGTGATTCGCGCCGTCACCGGTGAGGATGTGGGATTTGAGGATCTCGGGGGTGGCCGCACCCACAACGAACGATCCGGGGTTGCCCATTACCTGGCAGCCGACGAGGATGACGCCTTCGAATACGTCCGGGCGCTGCTGCATTATCTGCCCAGCAACAACCTCACCGACCCGGAGACTTTCCCGGCAGAACCGGAACTAGAGATCACCGACGACGACCTCACCCTGAACTCGCTGGTGCCGGATTCGGACAATCAGCCCTACGACATGCACACGCTGATCGAATCGGTACTCGACGACGGTGAGTTCCTCGAGATCCAGGCTCTGTACGCACGCAACGTGATCATCGGGTTCGGGCACGTGGAGGGACACCCGGTGGGCATCGTTGCCAACCAGCCTCAGACCATGGCAGGCACGCTGGATATCAACGCCGCGGAAAAGGCGGCACGGTTCGTTCGCACCTGCGATGCCTTCAATATTCCAGTCCTGACATTCGTCGACGTCCCGGGGTTCCTACCCGGCACCGACCAGGAATGGAACGGGATCATCCGTCGGGGAGCCAAGCTGATCTTCGCCTACGCCGAGGCAACGGTGCCACTGATCACCGTGATCACCCGCAAGGCCTATGGCGGGGCCTACATCGTGATGGGCTCCAAGCAACTCGGAGCCGATATCAACCTGGCCTGGCCGACCGCACAGATCGCCGTCATGGGCGCGAGCGGAGCGGTCAATATCCTGCAGCGAGGCGCCTTGAAAACGGTCGCAGACGCTGGTGGGGATGTGGAGGCGGAACGGGCGCGCCTGGTCGGCGAATATGAGGAGACCATCGTGAACCCATGGGATGCGGCCGCACGAGGCTACGTCGACGCCGTGATCGAGCCCGCGCATACCCGGGTTCAGATCGTGCGCGGGCTGCGTGCCCTCCGAACTAAACGGGCTTCGCTGCCGGCCAAGAAGCACGGGAACATCCCCCTGTGAGCGCCGCCGATGAGGCCGCCCGCGTCGGCGAGTTTGGCGACCTGTCCGGCTTGGTGAAGGTGGTGCGCGGCAACGTCGGCGACGAGGAACTGGCAGCACTGGTCGCCAGTATCGTGGCCGCCCGCGCTGCCTCGCTCGGTGAGGAGATCGACGACGGCAGCAACAGCTCAGTGTGGGGCGACCCCCGCCGTCGTTGGGGCGTGGCACCGAAAGCATCCCGCGCTGCCTGGCGCTGGAGCACCCACCAGGCCTGGTAGCACCACTACCGCCATCCCGCACCACCCCCGGCACCAACGACCCACCAGGCCTGGTAGCACCACTACCGCCATCCCGCACCACCCCCGGCACCAACGACCCACCGCCCCCGGCACCGCGCGCCAGCCCCAGCACTTCCTGCCACCGACACCAACCACCAAGTCGTGATCGGGCAGCGAAGTCGTGATGCGCGCATCACGACTTGGACTCCCCATCACGACCTGGCCACCTCCCAACCCGGCCGCCCCACCACGACCTGGCACATCCCGGTGCGGCAAGCAATGTGGCGCGCGCACCAGCAGCTCTAGCCACGGCCGTCTCAGAGTTATCAGGAACTTTCGGCTTAGGATCTCGCCATGAATAGTGATCGGCGATTCCGAACTCCACCAGCGGGCTGGGTCCGGGATCAATTGGAACTGATCGACCAGACCGGTGACACACGCAGCGTCAACATGCAGGGCATGTCGGTGGTGGTTTTCGAAATCGAGGGTGCCAAGTCCGGGCTGTGGCGCCGGATCCCGCTGATGCGGGTTGCCCACGATGGCTGTTACGCCGCGGTCGCGAGCAACGGGGGCGCACCCCGACATCCGGCCTGGTACCACAGCATCCTGGCCCATCCCGAGGTGACCATTCAGGATGGCACCGACTACCACCAGCTCAGAGCCCGCGAGCTCAGCGGTGCCGAGCGGGAGCAGTGGTGGCAGCGCTGTGTGACCGCCTTCCCCAACTACGCCGACTACCAGGCCAATACCAAGCGAGAGATCCCCGTCTTCGTGTGCGAACCGCGGTCATGACCCAGGTCGTCCTCGCCTCTGCCTCACCTGCCCGGTCGGCCACGCTGGCCAAGGCGGGCATCGCCCATCGCGTCGTCGTTTCTGACGTCGACGAGGATGCGGTCCTGACTCAGGCGCGCAGGACCGGGCCAGTGCCGGTCGCCGAGGCGGTGCTGCTGCTAGCCAGAGCCAAGGCCGAGGCCGTCGCCACCACCGCGAATGTGACCATCGGCTGCGATTCGCTGTTGGAGTTCGATGGCCAACCGCACGGCAAACCCGGCACCGCAGCCCGCGCCAGGCAGCGTTGGCGCGAGCTTCGTGGCCGCACCGGCGTCCTCAACACCGGGCATTGGCTGATATTCCCCGATGGCACCACCGCGGGCGCGACTGCTCGCACCACTATCCGATTCGCCGACGTCACCGACTCCGAGATCGATGCCTACGTCGCAACCGGGGAGCCCCTCACCGTCGCAGGCGGTTTCACCATCGATGGGCTAGGAGCAGCATTCATCACCACGATCACCGGCGACCCGCACGCTGTCGTGGGGATCAGCTTGCCGTTGCTGCGCGAGCTTCTGAACTCACATGGCATCCAGTGGACATCGCTATGGTCACGAAATGGTGAAGCAAGCTTGTCTACCCACCACTAGGTGAGGCCGCCTAGCCCACCTCTGGCCAGGTTGGCATTGTAGGAGTCCTACAAAATACCTCGGAGTCGATTGCCCCGGATCACAGACTTGCAAGACCACGGACGGCGGATGCCATTCCCAGCCCCAACCAGTACTAGCGTGGGCCGACGGACTATTGGCAGGGCAAGGACTACAGGAGCGATTTATGACGGGCACGGACGGAGCGGTCACACCGTTGCGAAAGGTGCTCATAGCCAACCGGGGTGAAATCGCGGTACGCGTGGCCAGAGCATGTCGCGACGCGGGACTGGCGAGTGTGGGTGTCTACGCCGACCCCGATCGCACTGCCCAGCACGTCAAACTCGTGGATGAGGCATACGCTCTGGGCGGTACCCGGGCGGCCGAAACCTACCTCGATATGGGAAAGCTGCTCGACGTAGCTCGCCGATCTGGCGCCGATTCGGTCCATCCTGGGTATGGCTTCCTGTCCGAGAACGCCGAATTTGCACAAGCCGTCATCGATGCCGGCCTCATCTGGATCGGACCACCCCCGGCCGCAATCGAAGCACTCGGAGATAAGGTCAGCGCCCGGCATATTGCCCAACGGGCCGGGGCCCCACTGGTGGCAGGTACCCCGGAACCGGTGCGTGAGGCCGCCGAGGTCGAAGCTTTCGCAGCCGAACACGGACTACCCATCGCCATCAAGGCCGCCTTCGGTGGCGGCGGGCGCGGGCTGAAGGTCGCTCGCGAACCTGGCGAGATCGCCGAGCTCTATGGCTCTGCCGTGCGCGAGGCAACGGCTGCTTTCGGCCGCGGCGAGTGCTTCGTGGAACGGTTTCTAGACCGCCCCCGGCACGTGGAGACCCAGTGTCTAGCCGATGCCCATGGCACCGTGGTGGTGGTATCAACGCGCGATTGCACCTTGCAGCGCCGCCACCAAAAGCTGGTCGAAGAGGCTCCAGCACCGTTCCTGACCCAGGCCCAGGAATCTGAGCTGCACCGCGCCTCCAAAGCCATCCTGTCTGAGGCGCGATACCGGGGTGCTGGCACCTGCGAGTTCCTCATTGGCTCCGATGGCACGGTCTCGTTCCTGGAGGTCAATACCCGGCTGCAGGTCGAACACCCCGTCACGGAGGAGATCACCGGCATCGATTTGGTGCGAGAGCAATTCCGAATCGCGGCCGGGGATCCACTGGGCTACACCGAGGTACCGACCCGAGGGCACTCGATCGAGTTCCGGATCAATGGTGAAGATCCAGCAGCCAATTTCCTCCCCGCACCGGGAACGGTGCAGACCCTGCATTGGCCCACCGGACCAGGGGTTCGGATCGACTCTGGCGTGGTAGCCGGGGACGTCATATCCGGCGCATTCGATTCCATGCTCGCCAAGATCATCGTCACTGGCGCCAACCGGGAGCAAGCACTCCAGCGCGCACGCCGAGCGCTGGCCGAGGCAGAGATCACCGGCCTGGCCACGGTGCTGCCATTCCATCGGGCTGTCCTGGACAATCCGGCCTTCGCTGCAGCGGCTGCCAGCGACTTCGGTGTTTACACCACCTGGATCGAGTCAGAGTTCACTGGGCTCTCCACCACACCGGCCACCGCTGCAGCCGCCACCGCCGCCCCAGAGTCGGAAAACCTGGAACGGATGGTCGTTGAAGTTGGCGGCAAACGCCTCGAGGTGGTGCTGCCCGCGGGCCTGGGACTGGGGCGGCCACGGTCTGCTCGTAAACCCGTGCGCCGCACCGGGAAGCGGGTGGCAGGCGGAGCAACCGGAAACGCGCTCGCCTCACCGATGCAAGGCACCATTGTGAAGGTGGCAGTGGCCGACGGCGATGTGCTGGCTGAAGGCGACCTGGTGGTGGTGCTGGAGGCAATGAAGATGGAACAGCCGCTGGTAGCCCATCGGGCTGGCCGAGTCCACGGATTGAGCGCAACGATCGGTCAAAGCGTGGGCGCAGGCACCGTGATCTGCCAGATCGACAAGGTCGAAGAATAGTCACTGACGTCGGCGACGACGAGAATCGGATGTCCCGGCCCCTCCCGTCAGTACCCGAAGGCTGGGTGGACTGCGGCTGCGGTTCGCGCCATTGGGGGCGCTTCGGCGCCGCTGGCCTGCTCGTCAGCGATGGTTCTCGCGTGGTGTTGCAGCACCGTGCGACGTGGAGTCATCAGGGCGGTACCTGGGCACTACCCGGTGGCGCCATCGCCGAGGGTGAGACCGCCCTGGCCGGCGCGCTGCGAGAAGCGCAGGAGGAAGCGAGCATCCCCGCATCAGCCGTCCAGCCGGTAGCAACCTCGGTGCTGAGCCATCCAGATTGGAGCTACACCACAGTGCTCGCCCGCATCGCCGCCAAGGTGGAGGTAGCCGCTGCGGACGCCGAGAGTATCGAGGTCATCTGGACCGAACTCGACCAGGTCGAGCAGTTTCCGCTGCTGCCGGCCTTCGCCCAGGCGTGGCCGACGCTGCGAACCATGATCGGACAGCGCCCAGCCGTCCTGGTGGACGCGGCCAATGTGGTCGGTTCCCGGCCCGATGGTTGGTGGCGCGATCGGGCTGGAGCGAACGCCCGATTGGTGTCCAGCCTCGATGCACTCGCATCAACGACCGTCCCAGCTAGCTTCTTAGGGCTCGCTGGCACGCACTGGTGGCCGAGCTGGCACGTGGTGGTGGAGGGGGCCGCACGAGGGGTCGCAGGCACCGATCGGGTCCAGGTGCACCCAGCGCCCGGCTCCGGGGATGACACGCTGGTTGCCCGGGCACTCTCGCTGGCGCATGAAGGGTTCACGGTCTGCGCCGTCACCGCGGATCGGGAGCTGATTTCGCGCCTCAGGCAGGCGGGGGCCGCTATCGCCTCACCCCGCAAGCTGCTCAACCTGCTCAGCTGAGCACCAGCGATTAGCTGGACGCCTGAATCTGCGCCAGCACCGAACGCGCAATCGCATCCACCATCACCCCGACTATCTGCTCGGTACTGGAGATCGGGTACACCATCCCCTGCCCTGAGACGGCGGCAATGGCCTCCAGTGCCGCGACGTCGGCTTCCCCGTAGGCAAACAACACAAGCTGGACCGGACGCTGCGGATCAGCCAGATCTGATAGCTGTGCTTCCAATCCAGCCAGATCAAGGCTGTCCGGTGCATCCTCGTTGGTGCCGTCAGTGAAAACGATGACCAGGTTGTTGTGATCCGGTTGCCAGTTGTCGACCGCGTATGCGTAGGCATCGCGCACGACGTTGTACAGAGCGGTGCCGTAGTTCTGCGACTTCAAAAACTCGGAGGTGTAGGGCTCCATGGCCGCAGCAACGGCACTGCGTGTTTGCACCATCGGGCCATGGGGTACCAGGGCACGGTGGTCGGCAGACCCCTCAAGGTCGTTACCAAAGACCCATAGCCCCATCTGGGTATCGTCGGCTAGCACGGCGAGCGCCAGCTGCATGGATGCCTTGACCGCATCGATACGGGAGGGTCCGGCATCGTCGTCGGTGATGCCCATGGACCCGCTGATATCGACGACGATGGTTCCGTAGCCGCGTTGACCACCAGCATCAGCCAAGGCGTACAACAGCGGGATCTGCTCGAGCTCCGGACCCGCAAGCAGCGGACCGGTCACACCGCCAGCCTCGACCTCGGTAGCCTCTGGAGCAAGCAGTCCGGCGTCGGCACGAGCTTGGTTGGCATCGTCGCTGAGCAGCGCCGCCAGCACCTGCTCGGCGGCTGAGCTCACACTCGGGCTCAGGTCCGGTGCCGGTAGCCACGGGTAGTCCAGGACGGGGTACCCCTCAAGCACGGGCATGACAGTCAGATCATCGGGCAGAAGTCGAGCCTCCGCGACGACCACACCGCCCTGCCCGGCACCGGGGTCCAAGGCAGGCACGCCCTTCATGGTCCCGGCGATGGCCGCGTAGCCAAGGTAGGTATCACCGGTTGCTGCGGCTGCGAGCGGAACCAGTGTCTGCGCCACCAGCAGCGCAGCCGAGGACGTCGCGGGCGGCTGCATCCGCAATTCCAGCTGCCCGTGTGCCCGCCCCAGGAGCGCCGCCCAGCTCGTGCCCCCTTGGGTGGCCAGTGCCTGCGCGGTTGAGGCATCCGCAGCCATGACCAGCGGGCTGAGGGCTAGCGACCGCGCCTGCACAGCCGCCGGCGTGATGATTCGAGCACGGCTATCGGGCACCCACACATCGATCTCCCCACGAGCCAAGGCACTCGCGGGTGCAGCCGTGTCATCCACGGTGAGCTCCAGCTCCACGCATTCGGGCGGACCGACACTGCGCAAGACCTCCGCGATTCCGGAGGCAGCTTGCACGCGCAATGCTTGTCGCTGCTCGCACTCGTCGGCGCCGCTGGTCATCGAGGCGACTGGCGTCATCGCCATACTGTCATCGGCAGGCTGCACAAAGCGCGCCATGAGCCTTGGTCCCACGAGCGGGACGGATAGGACGATCAGTGCGACCGCCGCAACGACCAGCCAGCGCCACCGGCGCTTGTTCTCGATACGGTGCTTCCCCATGGCGCCCCTTTGACCCATTGGTGATAGCAGCTTTGCTCCGTCCACACTACTGCGAATGTAGTGCTGCGGTCTATGGCGGCCGGGCGACAGGGCTGGGCGTGCCTGCTCGCGTAGGCTGGCGACCATGACCGCACGTATTGCCTGGGGCGTTGGACTAGCAACATCGACACTGACTGGTCAGGTGCTGGACACCTGGTACCCGCAACTGGGTTTAGGGCCTGCCCCGGCCGCCACCCAGGGGCCCTACGGCAGTCCGGCCGAGCTTGCCGCGCTCGCGGTGGAGAATCCGATTCGGCGTACCCGATCCGAGGTGGTTCATACCCAGATTGACCTCGACGCCGCCCCGATCGATGCTAGTGACGGCTACCTTCGCCTGCATCTGCTCTCGCATCGCCTGGCCCAGCCCAACTCGATCAACCTGGACGGGCTGTTCACGGTACTGGCCAATGTGGTGTGGACCTCAGAAGGACCTTGCGCACCGGAGGATTTCGAACACGTTCGGTTGGCGATGCGGGCCGGGCGGAGCGGCGGCCCGGTCACGGTGCTCAGCATCGACAAATTCCCGAGGATGACCGACTATGTCTGCCCCACTGGTGTGCGAATCGCCGACGCCGCCCGCGTGCGACTAGGGGCACACCTGGCTGAGGGCACCACCGTCATGCATGAGGGGTTCGTCAACTTCAATGCTGGCACCCTCGGCGAATCCATGGTCGAGGGGCGAATCTCCCAGGGCGTCGTCGTTGGCCCAGGTAGCGATATCGGGGGCGGAGCCTCCATCATGGGCACTCTCTCGGGCGGCGGTGCTCATCGAATCGAGATTGGTGCTGGCTGCTTGCTCGGCGCCAACTCCGGGCTGGGTATCTCCTTGGGCGACAATTGCGTGGTGGAGGCCGGGCTATATCTGACGGCCGGCACCAAGGTGACGCTGCGTACCGCCGAGCAACCCCACCCTCAGATCGTCAGCGCGCGTGAACTCTCTGGAACCAGCAACCTGTTGTTCCGGCGCAATTCCACCTCAGGGATCGTGGAAGCGATGGAGCGTCGCGGCACCGGCGTCACGCTGAATGCGGCTTTGCACGCTCAATGACACGTCGGGTCGGGGTCGCTGTCGTTGGGCTGCTGGTGCTGCTGGCAGTTGCCGTTGGCGGGGTCGTGCTGTTGTTGGAGTCCCTTGACATTCGCATGCCCCAAAGCGCCCACTGTACGGCTACCGTCGACGGCGTCACCGCCGCCCTGGATCCGGATCAGGCAGCCAACGCAGCCATGATCGCGGCCGTTGCCGAGGAGCGTGGTCTGCCTGCACGCGCGGTGACGATTGCGCTGGCAACCGCCATGCAGGAGTCTGAGCTCCGCAATATCGACTATGGCGACCGGGATTCCATCGGACTATTCCAGCAGCGCCCTTCGCAAGGGTGGGGAACCCCGGAGCAGATCATGGATCCGATCTATTCCACGAATACGTTCTACGACGCGTTGACACGCGTGGGTGGCTACCTCGACATGGAGGTCACCGATGCCGCTCAGGCGGTGCAACGCTCCGCCTTTGCGCAAGCGTATGCACAGCATGAAGATATGGCACGCTTGTTTGCCTCCGCCCTCACCGGCAACTCCACGGCCGCCCTGAGCTGTCAATCAGAGCGAGAAGACCCGACGGTGGACCTTGCCGTGTTGTTGGCCCGTGACTATCCCTCAGTATCACTGACCCAACATGCTGATGGCAGCCAGCTACAGCATGCTGGTGACGACCAGACCCGGCAGTGGGCGGTGGCACACTGGGCCATCGCCACAGCAACCCTGACCGGGATCAGCCAGGTGCAGGTCGGCGATCAGGTATGGGTCTGGGACGAGGACGGGACAGGGGCCTGGTCAGCCGCTGCTCAGGCTAGCCCCAGCGGCGTCGTGGTGGTGCGCTAGCAAGCCTGCAGTGGTAGTGGGTGCGCTAGCAAGCCTGCAGTGGTGCGCTAGCGAGCCTGCAGCGGCGTGTAGCTACGCTCGGGAGCACCGGTGTACACCTGCCGTGGTCGGCCGATCTTGGTGCTGGGGTCAGCAACCATCTCCCGGTACTGTGCGATCCACCCCGGTAGCCGCCCCAGCGCGAATAGCGGGGTGAACAGTTGGGTCGGAAAACCCATCGCCTTGTAGATCAGACCGGTGTAGAAATCCACGTTGGGGTAGAGCTTGCGCTCGATGAAGTAGTCGTCGCTCAGGGCGATCTCCTCGAGCTCCCGCGCGATACCAAGCATGGGGTCAGACTTACCAAGCTTGGTCAGCACCGTATCGGCGGACTTCTTGACGATCGCTGCGCGCGGGTCGTAGTTCTTGTAGACCCGGTGGCCAAAGCCCATCAATCGGACACCGTCCACCTTGTTCTTAACCTTGGTCATGAAGGTGCGGACATCATCCCCGGATTCCTGGATCTGCGAGAGCATCGCCAGGACCGCTTCATTAGCCCCGCCATGAGAGGGGCCCGATAGTGCGCCCACACCGGCCGAAACCGACGAGAACAGGTTGGCTTGTGAGGATCCGACGATCCGTACGGTGGAGGTGGAGCAGTTCTGCTCATGGTCAGCGTGCAGGATGAGCAGCATGTCCAGCGCCGCCACCAGGTCTGGATCTGGGGTGCTGTCCTGGTAGGGCAGGCCGAAGGTCATCCGGTAGAAGTCTTCGACATACCCCAAACGGGTGTCTGGGTACAGCTGCGGCATGCCCTTGGCTCGCTTGGCGATGTTGGCAATCATCGTCGGCACCTTCGCCAGCAGCAGGACCGTCGCCAGATCAAGTTGCTCCGAGTCGAAAGGGTCGAGCGTGTGCTCGTAGTAGGTCGCCAACCCAGCGATCCCTGCCTGCAGCACGGACATCGGATGCGCATTGAGCGGAAACGCCGTGAAGAACTTCTGGAAGTTCTCGTGTAGCAACGTGTGCTTGTTGATGCGAGCCACGAACGCGTCCAATTCGGAGGCGTTCGGCAGTTCCCCGTTGATGAGCAGGTAGGCCACCTCCAGGAACGAGGACTGCTCGGCCAGTTGGTCGATGGGGTACCCGCGGTAGCGCAGGATTCCGGCGTCACCATCGATGTAGGTGATCTGCGACTCACAGTTGGCGGTGTTCATGAATCCGGGATCAAGTGTGACCAGACCGGTCTCCTTGAGCAGATTGGGGATCATGACGCCGTCGTTGCCCTCGACCGCGGCCACCCGGGGAAAGCTCAATTGAGCGCCATCGACGCTGAAGGTGGCGGGCGTGAGTGTGTCGTCGGACATCGAAGGGAACCCCTCTAGGCTGCGCTGACCAGGAACCGGGCGAGTCTACCGGGCGAGAAGCGGATGCTGTGCGAAATGCCCAGCTCCCGGACCCGCGATCGTGCGGTTCCAGGGCTCGGTACTAGGCCGACAATCGGCGTGCTGCCGCGGCTACCCGTTCCTCAGGTGCGGTCAATGCCAACCGGATGTGATCAGCACTACCACTCCCGTAGAACTGCCCCGCACCAGCGACAATGCCGAGCTGGGCCAAACGCTGCAACATCTGCCAGCAGTCGGCGCCATCTGCAGCCCGTGCCCAGAGATACAGGCCCGCCTCGGAATGGTCGACCAGGTATCCAGCTCCAAGGAGTGCAGGGAGCAACAACTCCCGGCGCCGCTGGTATCGCTGACGCTGCAGGTCCACGTGCTCGCTATCGGCCAACGCCACCGCCATCGCCGTTTGCACCGGTGCGGGCAACATCATTCCCAGGTGACGGCGCATCAGGACCATCCCAGCCAGCAGTTCCTGGTCACCGGCGACCATACCCGCGCGATAGCCAGCCAGGTTGGACTGCTTGGACAGCGAGTACACCGCTAGTACATCGTGATGATCTGTCCCGACGACGCGCGGATCGAGGACCGAGGGAACGCCCTCGCTTCGCCATGGTTGGCTCCACGGCAGCTCCGCATAGCACTCGTCGCTGGCCACGACCGCTCCCGTGGCCCGAGCAGCATCGACAATCTCCCGGAGCCGGGATACTCCCAACACTTCACCGGTGGGATTACTGGGCGAGTTGATCCACACCAGGCGCACGTCCGTGCGCCCCGCCCACTGTTGGACATCATCGGTGGCCAGCACCTGCGCACCCGCTGCCTGTGCACCCACGGCATAGGTGGGGTAGGCGGTCGTTGGAACCACCACCACATCGGATTGCCCCAAGCCCAGCAACGATGGCAACAGCCCGACTAGTTCCTTCGAGCCAACGGTGGCCAGCACCGCATCCTCGGTCAAGCAGACGCCGCGGCGACGTGCAAACCAGTCCGCCATGGCGGACCGCAGCCGCTGTGTTCCGGCGACGGTGGGGTAGCCAGGGGCATTCGCATGCTGAGCCAGCGCCCGTTGAATGAAGTCCGGTGTCGGGTCGACGGGCGTCCCGATAGAAAGGTCGACGATCCCGTCGGGGTGAGTGGAGGCCGTCTCGATATACGGTGCGATCTGATCCCAGGGATAGTCCTGGGTGATCGGGACGAACCCCACGGCTATTACGCTCCCTGGGGTGGCAGCGCCGCCACAATCGGGTGGTCCTTGGCGATCATGCCCATCTTCGCGGCCCCGCCCGGTGATCCGAGATCGTCGAAAAACTCGACGTTCGCGTTGTAGAACTGCGACCACTGCTCGGGGACGTCGTCCTCGTAGTAGATCGCCTCCACCGGGCATACCGGTTCACAGGCACCGCAGTCGACGCACTCATCCGGATGGATGTAGAGCGAGCGCTCCCCCTCGTAGATGCAATCGACGGGGCACTCATCGATGCAGGCCTTGTCCTTGATGTCCACACAAGGCAGAGCGATCACATATGTCACCGGTTGGTTCTCCTCTATTGCCAGAAGGCTCCGTCACTAAGCCCCATTATCGCAGCCTCGCGCAGCCGACCTCAGTGCTCCTGGGGTGGGCTAGCCGTCGCCTTCGGGTGCATCACACACCACCCGGTGAACCGGGCGGTAGGTCCAGCTGTAGCTGTCAGAGTAGGTGTCGTTTACTTCACCATCGAGCGAGACGGTGCGAGTGATATCGATGCTGAATCCACCCGGCCCGGCCGACTGCGCTTCACACCCCGCTCCTGACTCATTGATCGTGCGGGGGGATGTGTGGTTGTACCGATTGGAGGAGGCGATCTCCACGTCCCAGTACGGGGTACCCCACAATCGAACGTTGACCCGGCCGTCTGCCGCCCAGGCCTGGACCAGTACCCCATACGGGGTGTTGTTGGCCCACTGCATGTCTAGGTCGGGTTGCCACATGGTGGCCTCCCGACCCGCCGGGTAGCGGTCGAAATAGCGGGTGTGCGGCCGGTGCATCACATCCTCCATGCCGGCTTCATAGGCAGCGTTGAAGGTGGTCGTTGAGATTTGCGACAGGCCGCCGCCCATCGCGTCGTCAACGCGGCCGTCGATCACCACGGGTGAGACTCGGTAACCATTGGCGGTGGTGATCGCGCCGAGTGCGTCGATGAGGGAGAACGTCTCGCCAGGCAGAACCAGTGTGCCGCTGATGTGTTCGGCACCGTTGATGAGGTTCTGCGTACGGGCGGGGTTGTAGGGGTAGGGCGTGGAGAACTCGGAGATGATCTCGGTTACCCCAAGCGCTTCAGCGTCAGCAGTACTGAATTCGGCCTCGGTCTGCGCTAGTTCGGCATCTGCGGTGCGCTCCTGCGGCGAACTGCCGAGCGCTGCTACACCAACGACTTGCGCGACTTGGTCTGGCTGCAGACCGGTCCCGGTCACCGCGGGGATAATGGTCGGCGCACCACCCTCCAGCACGATCTGTGCATCCTGCGGCACCTCACCGACAGAGGGCGCGCGTTCGGTCAGAACTGCGGCTAGTGCGGCACCATCGAGCACCAGTTGTAGTCCGGTATCGGTCGGCTCAAGGGCGGCCGCCGCCACCATGTCGGCTGGCTCTAGCGATGCTTCGACCTCATTGAGGACGACGGTCACCGGGCCGGACATCAGCGGCTCCACGATGCCGGTCATCGCCTGGTCAAGAGCTGCCTGGTCAATGGTCGGAGCCGCGGTGATCGCGGGCAGTTCCATGGGTCGTGCGCCGGTGAGCCAGGTATCTTCCAGTTGTTCGGCCGCTGCCGGGACATCGAGCGCAATGCCCTCGGCCGGCTCGGTGACCACGGTGGCCTGCCCATCGACGAATTCGATCGCGCCGTCGACCGGCGGCACCTGCAACTCGGCCGCGACCGTTTCCAACGCGGTGGCTAGCGCATCGGAGTCGACATCGACTACCGCTGGCTGCTCGCCGATTCCAACGATGTGTCCCCACAACTCCTGGGGCGCTAGCGGAAATCCGGTGAACGAAGCGATCGTGGCGCCAGAGTCCAGCTCCAGTCCGGCCGCGACTGGATCCACAATGCCTGAGCTACCAGACAGGTCAACCGGTATCGGGTCCAACACCTCATCTGCGAGCTCGGCATCCAGCCGTTGCTGCGCATCCGAAATACTGAGCCGGGACAGATCGACCCCCGCCACGCTGGCGTCAGGCGGAACCTTGCCGCTGAAGTACCAGCCTGCACCGAAGTAGGCGCCAGCAAGCACCACGACACCGATTCCGATACCAATTCCCACCTTCGAACCACGCCGGGGCTTGGAGGGTTCGGCAGGATCGCTGCCATCGGTGGGCGGCATGCCCAAGCCGGGCCCGCCAGCATCCACGGCAGGTGCCGGAGCGGTCAGTACTGCGGTCGCGGCACCA
>JBKEBC010000063.1:0-1566 GCA_047972965.1 Beutenbergiaceae bacterium
GGTCGAGTGAAGGACCTTCCCGGCGTGCGCTACAAGATCATTCGCGGTTCGCTGGACACCCAGGGTGTGAAGAACCGCAAGCAGGCTCGCAGCCGCTACGGCGCGAAGAAGGAGAAGTAATGCCTCGCAAGGGTCCCGCTCCGAAGCGGCCGATAGTGATCGACCCGGTGTACGGCTCCCCGCTGGTGTCGCAGTTGGTGAGCAAGATCCTGCTCGACGGCAAGAAGACCACTGCACAGAGCATCGTGTACGGCGCGTTGGAAGGCACCCGGACCAAGACAGGTGTCGATCCGGTGCAGACCCTCAAGAAGGCACTGGACAACATTCGTCCAGCCGTCGAGGTTAAGAGCCGCCGTGTGGGCGGTGCCACGTACCAGGTGCCGGTCGAGGTGAAGCCCGCCCGAGCTACCACGCTCGCAATGCGCTGGCTGGTCAGCTTCGCCCGGCAGCGTCGGGAGAAGACAATGACCGAGCGCCTGATGAATGAGTTGCTGGATGCCAGCAACGGTCTTGGTGCGAGCGTCAAGAAGCGCGAAGACACCCACAAGATGGCCGAAGCGAACCGCGCCTTCACCCACTACCGCTGGTAGTCCCAGCTGAAGCTCTCCTCCGTGAGTGGGGGAGAGCTTCATGACTTGCCCAGCGTCGACGAACCACCTACAGAACTGAAGGGGACCACTCCCGTGGCCATTGACATCACGACCAACCTGGCCAGTGTGCGCAACATTGGCATCATGGCCCACATCGACGCGGGCAAGACCACCACGACCGAGCGCATTCTGTTCTACACCGGCATCAACTACAAGATCGGTGAAGTGCATGAGGGTGCGGCCACCATGGACTGGATGGAGCAGGAGCAGGAACGCGGGATCACGATCACGTCTGCGGCCACCACCTGCTTCTGGAAAGACCACCAGATCAACATCATCGACACCCCCGGACACGTCGACTTTACCGTTGAGGTGGAGCGCTCGCTGCGCGTGCTCGACGGCGCGGTCGCGGTGTTTGATGGTGTCGCCGGGGTTGAGCCCCAAAGCCAGACCGTGTGGCGGCAGGCCACCCGCTATAACGTGCCGCGGATTTGCTACGTCAATAAGCTGGACCGGACCGGCGCCTCCTTCGAATACTGCGTCAAGACCATCAAGGAGCGGCTGAACGCCACCACCGCGATTCTGCAGTTGCCTATCGGCGCCGAGGCTGATTTCCAGGGCGTTGTCGACCTGGTTGGCATGCGGGCGCTGACGTGGCGTGGGGAAACCCAGATCGGCGAGGACTACACCGTCGAAGAGATCCCGGCAGACCTGGCTGACCGGGCCGCCGAAGCCCGCGAAGAGCTCGTCCATGTGCTGGCCGACAACGATGACGAGTTCGCCGAAGAATGGCTGCTGGCTGAGGATTCCGGCGACGAGCTGAGTGTCGAGAGCATCAAGGCGGCCATCCGACGCACGGTGCTGGCCAACAAGCTGACCGCCGTGGTCTGCGGTACCTCGTTCAAGAACAAGGGGGTGCAGCCAATGCTGGACGCGGTGATCGACTACCTGCCGTCCCCGCTTGACGTGCCCGCCA
>JBKEBC010000023.1:0-18280 GCA_047972965.1 Beutenbergiaceae bacterium
GCTAGCGGTGCCACATCAGTAATCTCGTTGCTGTCGAGCCACAACCAGGTGAGGTTGGTCAGGCTTGCCAGCGCTGTCACATCCTCAATCACATTGTTGTTGAGTTCCAGCGACGTAAGGATGGTCAGGCTGGCGAGGGGTGCCACATCAGCGATCGCGTTGTCGTTGAGTCCCAGCACATCGAGGTTGGTCAGGCTGGCTAGTGGTGTGACATCAGTGATCGCGTTGCCACCGAGCCCCAGATCGAAAAGGTTGGTCAGGTTTGCAAGGGGTGTCAGATCAGCGATCGCATTGTCGCTGAGCCACAGCGAGCTGAGGTTGGTCAGGTTTGCAAGGGGTGTGACATCGGTGATCGCGTTGCCACCGAGCCCCAGAAATTCGAGATTGGTCAGGGTTGCCAGGGGTGTCAGATCAGCGATCGCATTGTCGCTGAGCCACAGCCAATTGAGGTTGGTCAGGCTGGCTAGTCCTGTCAAATCAGCAAGCGCAGTCTCGCCGAGGTCCAGATCGGTGAGGTTGGTCAGGCTGGCTAGGGGTGTCAGATCCGCAACCGCAGTGTTGCCGAGCCCCAGATCGGTGAGGTTGGTCAGGCTGGCTAAGGGTGTGACATCCGTGATCGCGTTGTTGTGGAGCCACAGCCCCTCGAGGTCGGTCAGGTTAGCCAGTGGAGTCACATCCGTGATCGCATTGTCACCGAGGGCCAGCTCGGCGAGGCTGGTCAGGTTAGCCAGCGGTGTCACATCCACAATCGCATTGCCACCGAGCCCCAGTTCGGCGAGGTTGGTCAGGTTAGCCAGTGGAGTCACATCCACAATCGCATTGTCGTAGAGCCACAGCTCGGTGAGGTTGGTCAGGCCTGCTAGTGGTGTCACATCTTCGATCGCATTGCCACCGAGCCCCAGAAATTCGAGGTTGGTCAGGTTTGCTAGCGGTGTGACATCTACAATCCCATTGCCACCGAGCCCCAGAGATTCGAGGTTGGTTGCATAGACGAGCGGCGTCAGATTTGTGATGTCAGGCTCTCCCTCTTGGGGGAAGCAGAAAAGTGAGGTCAGTGATGCCATATCGGCCTCAGTGATCGCCGAGGAAGGGTCTACCCCCAGTTTAGCGGCGACGCAGTCTTTCAGTTCAGCCTCAGGGAAAACGACCTCATCACCAGGGGCGGCATTGGCAGCAACCGGCACTAGCAGCAAACCTGCAACCGACACCGCAACCCCAACAGAACGCAAAGCAGGTATCCCCAACATCATCATTTGCCCTAACGTCTCTTAACAAGAAACTCCAGTGATTCGAACGCTAGCACGATCACTATCGAACAGCGTCGTGATTGGGGACCAAGATGACCGCCGAACCCCCGCTCGGCCTCGAACCACCAGCCCGGTCAGGCCTACGAGTGCGTTAAGTAGATCCTCATACTGTGGGCGGACATTGTGCTACTAGAGTCAATGGGTGGTTGCGGCCGTTCCCATACCGAATCCCACACCAATTCGAAACGATCGATATCTGGAACCGCGACGTCGACGGAATTGCCGGCACCATTGATCACCACCAGCACGTCACGGCCGCCGGGTTCTAGGCCGCGGCGGTACATCTGTAAGACGCGGCGGTGCCGGTTGTGCCACATTGCAGGGGTCATAGGCCGACCGTATTCGTCGAACCAGGCCAAGGCTGGCTCCCCGGACGTTAGCTCCTCAGGTCGGCGGAAGCGCCACGGTCGCAACGCCAGGTGGTCGCGACGCAGGGCGGCAAGGTGGCGCAGGGTCGCCAGCTGATTGTGCTGGTCCTCATCGAGGTTCCAATCGATCCACACCGACTCATCGTCGGTGCAGTAGGCGTTGTTGTTGCCGTGCTGAGTTCGGGCGAACTCATCGCCAGCGGTCACCATCGGCACCCCTGCCGAGACGAACAGCATGCCCAGGAGGTTCCGCATCGTGCGGCGTCGCGCAGCACTCATGTCGGCATCGGTAGCGGACCCCTCCGCTCCGTGATTCCAGGAGCGATTGTTGTCGGTACCGTCCCTGTTGTCTTCTCCGTTCCCATCATTGTGTTTGACGTCGTAGCGGGTCAGATCGGCCAGCGTGAACCCGTCATGCGCGGTGACGTAGTTGATCGAGGCCACCGGGCCGCGGCCCGGTGGGGCGTCGGAACGGGCGAAGAGGTCCGCGGACCCTGCCAACCTGGTAGCAATCTCCCGGGTGTCATGCCCCGGTTCTCCGGCAGCAATGGCGGCAGAATCGCTCAACCAGAAGGTGCGGACGGCATCGCGGTAGCGATCGTTCCATTCGCTTATCGGTTCCGGGTAGTTGCCGGTTTGCCAGCCGTCCGGCCCTAAGTCCCATGGTTCCACGATCAGTTTGGTGCCACTGAGCACCGGGTCGGTCGCCAATGCCACCAAGAATGGGTGGTTCATATCGACAATCCGACCGTGCCGGGCAAGTGTGGTTGCCAGGTCGAACCGGAACCCATCCACCCCGATTTGCTGGACCCAATAGCGCAAGGAGTCCAGGGCAAGCTGGACCGTGCGCTGATTGCGGAAGTCGAGGGAGTTGCCGCATCCAGTCACATCGAAGTACGCGGCGGCTCCCTCATGGAGGTAGTAGCCGAGGTCGTCTAGCCCTCGTAGCGAGAGTGTGGGGCCATCAGGACCAGCTTCACAGGTGTGGTTGTAGACGACATCGAGCAGCACCTCGATTCCGGCTTCATGCAGCAACTGCACCATGCCCTTCAGCTCATCCAATATGGCCGCGGGTCCGTGCTGTTGCGCGGAGTCAGTGGCGTAGGTGGGCTCGGGCGCGAAGTAGCTGAGGGTGTTGTAGCCCCAGTAGTTGACCTTTCCCCGTGCGGACAAGGCCGGTTCGCTGAACTTGGCATGGATCGGTAGTAGTTGCAGGCTGGTGATACCGATACTGCGTAGATGCTCAATGGTGACCGGGTGTGCTAGCCCGGCGTAGGTTCCACGCAGATGCTCGGGCACGCCGGGTAGCTGCATCGTCAAGCCACGCACATGTGCCTCATAGATGAGGGTGCGAGACCAGGTGACACAGGGCCGGTTGCTGGTACCGCCGCCAGGATGATCGGCCAGCACCACTGCGTGGGCGACAAACGGGGCGCTGTCAGCAGAATCGGGCTCATCGCCGTCAATGGGCCGTAGATGGCCATCGACGGCGTGACCGTAGATCTCTGGCCGGAGCTGGATCTGCCCGGTGATTCCACGGGCGTATGGGTCCAGTAACAGCTTGTTCGGATTGTGGCGCAGCCCGCGCGCTGGGTCCCACGGCCCCTCGACTCGCAATCCGTATCGTTGCCCGGCCTGGACATCACGGATATGCCCATGCCAGCGACCATGAGTGCGTGGCAGCAGGGCGATCCGGCGTTCATGCAGGCGGCCCTCGTGCTCGTCCAGCAAGCACAGCCAGACGGTATCGGCATGGGGAGCGCTGACGACGACATCAATACCATCTCCGACCAGGTGCACGCCGAAGCGGTGTCGATGAGTCGCGGGCTCAATGGCAGTGCTGACCTCTGTGACGGTCACGTCGCTGGCGTCGCCGATGGTTGTCATAGATCCTCAAGGCTCGGATGGTGGGCCTCAACTGTAGATCGTGGTGCACTACATGTGTGTCGCCCCCGCAGGTCAGAGACGTGGCAAGCTTGAGCACATGCGAGTTCTCGTTTGCGTCAAGCACGTTCCAGAACTGGTCTCCGATCGGGGTTTTACCGAGGCCGGTCACACTCGCCGCACCGTCGATGATTCCTCGCTCAACGAGGTCGATGAGAATGCGGTAGAGGCGGCGCTCCAGCTGGCTGACGGCGGCGAGGTCATCGCCCTGACCATGGGGCCGGCCATTGCCTCCGACGCTTTGCGCCGGGCGCTGGCCATGGGGGCTGACCGCGCTATCCACTTGCTCGACGATGCCTTCGCCGGCTCCGATGCCATCGCAACCGCCCGGGTATTGGGTGCCGCCATCGCAAAGGTCAACGACTCCTCGACCCTCGATGTCGTGGTGGCTGGACTCGCTGCGCTGGACGGGTTGGGGGCGGTGGTGCCCTCGCTGGTGGCGGCGGAACTGGGCTGGCCGCAACTGACCGTGGTAGAAGAGATTCACGCCTGCGGTGAGGGCGTGCAGGCGCGCCGGGAACTGGACGGTGTCACCGAAGTCTGGCGCAGTCCCACGCCCGTTGTCGTCTCGGTCACCGACCTGGCAAACCAGGCTCGCCTGCCGAAGATGAAGGATCTACTGGCTGCCCGCAGTGCGGAGATCATCGTGTGGTCCCCGGCCGATCTGGGGCTGAACTCGCAGGAGGTGGGTCGGGCGGGTTCGGGAACTACCGTCTTGACCGCGCAGCGACGGCCGCCGCACCCGGGCCCGGTGCTGGTGACCGACGACGACGGCGCTGGCGGCGCAGCCCTAGCGTCATACCTGATCGAGAACGACCTGATGGGGGCAAGGAAATGACCCAGCGCAATCTGGTGGTGGCTTTGGGTGAAGTTCGCTCCCCAGTATTGGAAGCAGTGACATTGGCTCGGGAGCTGGCAGATGTGGTGGTGCTGTCGCTGCAGCCATTGCCACCGCAGCAGCGTTCGGCGCTTGCTGCCGCAGGGGTCAGCGCCATCATGACGGCGGACCTCGGGCAGGCTCAGTTCAACCCGGCCGCTGTTGGGAGAGCCGTGGCCACGGCAGCCGATGCCACCGACACCGTGCTCATCCCCAGCTCTTTCTTCGCCAAGGAGGTCGCGGCACATGCGGCCTATCACCTGCGGGCGGGACTGCTCATCGACATCGCCGCGTTGTGGCGCGACCGGGACACCGGCCATCTTGTGGGCAGCAAACGGGCGTTCGCGGGCACCTGGGACACCAGCTGTGCCGTCACCACCCCGGCAGCGGTGGTGACCGTGCGACCCAATGCCGTGGTCGCCACCACCGCAACTCCAACGGACCCGCAGCAGGTGGATCTGAACATCGAGGCCGCCTCGCCCGCAGGCCTGGAGCTGATCAGTCGTGAGGTGCACGCCGACCATGGCAGTCGGCCAGCGCTCGCCGAGGCCGGGACGGTGGTTGCTGGTGGGCGGGGCACCGAAGGGGACTTTGCGGCCGTTGAGCAGCTGGCCGATGTCCTGGATGCAGCGGTCGGAACCACCCGAGACTGTGTCGATGAAGGTTGGCAGCCACACGATGCTCAAATTGGACAGACCGGGGTCACCATCGCGCCGCGCCTGTACATCGGTGCCGGGATCTCCGGTGCCCCGCACCACCATGGCGGAATGCAAGCCTCCAGCACTATCGTTGCGGTCAACGTCGACCCCGACGCCCCGTTGGTCCAGATCGCTGATTTTGCGGTGATCGGCGACCTGCAGTCGGTGCTCGCGGACGCGGCGCAAGTCCTGGCGGAACAACGACGGTGACGACTCCGGCCAAGCTGGTGTTGTTAGACCTCGACGGCACGCTGTGCGATTCAGCCCCCGGTATTACCTCTGCTATGCAGACCGCGATGGCTGGTCTGGGCCTGCCGGTACCGCAGGACGAGGTGATTCGGAGCCAGGTCGGCCCGCCCCTGACCGACTCGCTTGCCGCGTATGGAGTTCCGCAACACCGGATTCCGGAGGTGATTGCTGCCTACCGGCGGGAGTTTGAATCCGACGGCATGTGGTCATCAAGGCCGTTCGCGGGAATTGTCGACCAGCTCATCGCGCTGCGCGCAGCGCAATGTTCCCTGCTGCTGGCCACCTCGAAGCCGGAGCGTTACGCCAAAGCGATGTGTGAGCATTGGGGACTGGCGCCCCACCTCGACGGCATCTACGGTGCACCCGATGATGGCACCAGCTCGACCAAAGCGGGAGTTATCGCCCGTGCGCTGGGTCATCCCGGTCATGCTGCCGATGCCACCGCCGCCACCACCTTGATGGTGGGGGATCGGCGTCAGGACGTCGATGGCGCCGCCGCCCATGGCATCGCTTGCCTGGGGGTCGGCTGGGGCTACGCCACTGCTGGCGAGCTTGTGGGGGCAGTGGGGATCGTGCCCGCGGTATCGGACTTGTCGGCCGCGGTCCTGCGCCATCTCGAGGGTCAGGCGCAGTCCTGCCGGTAACGCGATTTAGAATTGCTGGTCGTGACCTACCTCGACCATGCCGCGACCACTGGAGTGCACCCGCAGGTCGCGGCAGCCTACTTGCAGGAGCTGGACCGACTCGGTAACCCGTCGTCGATGCATGGCCCAGGTCGCCGCAGTCGCCAGGTTGTCGAGGAGGCTCGGGAGAGTATCGCCGCGGATCTTGGGGCGCACCCCACGGAGGTGATTTTCACCTCAGGCGGTACCGAGGCAGACAATCTCGCGGTGCTGGGCACCTGGTTCGGTCGCCCCGATAGCCAGGTGGTAGCGATCAGTGCCGTTGAACACCACGCCGTCCTGGAAGCGGCGCACGCCCTGGGGGCCACCCACGGCGCCCAGGTTGTCGAAGTAGCCGTCGACGAGTCCGGCGTGGTGCAGCCATCAGCCTTGGAGCCGCACCTTTCGCGGGTAACCCAGGTCGCTGTGATGTGGGCGAACAACGAATCTGGGGCATTGCAGCCCATTCTTGAGGTGGTGGAGCTTGCTGCGGCACACGGCATACCGGTGCATTCCGATGCCGTGCAGGCGGTGGGCCGGATTCCGATTGATTTCGCTGCTTCGGGATTGACATCTCTAGCCTTGAGCGGCCACAAGCTTGGGGCTCCGGTTGGTCTGGGTGCCCTGCTCGCGAAACGCGATGCCGTGATCGCGCCGGTGCTGCATGGCGGTGGCCAAGAACGTGGAGTCCGTTCCGGCACGCTCAATAGCGCCGGTGCGCATGCGCTTGCCTTAGCGATCCGGCTGGCGGTGGCCGGGCAGGGGGCCGAAGCTGTTCGCCTCGCTGGGCTGCGTGACCAGCTCCAGGACGGGATCGTGGCCTCAGTTCCCGACGTGCAGGTACGGTCGGCTGCCGTCGACCGGCTTCCCGGACACCTGCTGCTCACCATTGCTGGCACCGATGCCGATGCCGTGTTGTTCGGACTGGATGCCGCCGGGATTGCCGCTTCTTCTGGTTCGGCCTGTACCGCAGGGGTCACCCAGCCATCGCATGTGCTGGTGGCCATGGGGGAGGATGCTCGAGTGGCTCGGTCGGCACTGCGATTGACGCTGGGACGTACCTCCGCTATCGCTGACGTCGACCATGTGCTCGCGGTATTGCCGGGTGTGGTGCAGCGAGCCCGGGCCGCCGCACGGGTAGGTGTGTCGTGAAGGTTCTGGCAGCTCTTTCCGGTGGAGTGGACTCCGCGGTGGCGGCGGCGCGGGCCGTCGATGCTGGGCACGAGGTGGTGGGGGTTCACATGGCGCTGTCTCGCAGCCGTGCCCAGCACCGCAATGGCTCCCGGGGGTGCTGCTCGATCGAGGACGCCTCCGATGCTCGTCGCGCCGCCGATGTGCTTGGGATCCCGTACTACGTGTGGGACCTGTCGGAGGAGTTCGAGGAGACCGTGGTCGCGGATTTCCTCTCTGAGTACGAGGCAGGGCGTACCCCCAACCCGTGTGTCCGGTGCAATGAGCACATTAAGTTCGCGGCCCTGCTCGACCGCGGGCTGGCGCTGGGGTTTGACTCCGTTGCCACCGGGCACTATGCCCGGATTGTCGAAACGGAGCAGGGTCGGGAACTGCATCGGGCCAACGACGCCGAGAAGGACCAGTCTTACGTGTTGGCGGTGATGGGGCCAGACCGGCTAGCTCGCTCGCTGTTCCCGCTGGGGGAGGTGGGATCGAAGGATGAGGTCCGGGCTGAGGCCGCTAGGCGCGGCCTGAGTGTGTCCGCCAAGCCGGATTCCTATGACATTTGTTTCGTGGCTGACGGCGATACCCGGGGATTCTTGCGCCAGCGGCTGGGGGAGCGGCCCGGGCAGGTGGTCGATACCGACGGCGTGGTGGTCGGGCAGCACCAGGGTTCCTACGGGTTCACCGTGGGGCAGCGCAAGGGCCTGGGTCTAGGCACGCCTGCGGCTGATGGCAAGCCGCGCTACGTAGTGGCGACCGATCCGACGTCCAACAAGGTGATGGTCGGCCCGCCGCAGCTCCTGGACGTTGACACCCTCATCGGCGACCAGGTGGTGTGGCTGGCTCCTGGCGTGCAGCCCACGCAGGTGCAGATCCGGGCACACGGTGAACCGATCCCAGCGACCCTCACTCGTGATGGTGACCAGCTCACCGCACGTCTGGATAGGACGGTGCGAGGGGTGGCCGCAGGGCAGTCCTTGGTGGCCTATGCAGGTACGCAGGTGGTGGCGCAGGCGACGATCGCTCGCACTCGGCGTGAGTTGGCGACCGTCGCTCCTGCCATGACCTGCTAGGGGTTGGGCGAGTAGATCTGACCCCCAGTAGCCGCAATGGCTGTTCTTAGCCCGCCGGGTGGTTGTTGCTCAGTGACGATGCCATGGACATCGAACCAGTTTCCTACGCTAAATCGTCCGACAACACCGTGCTTGGATGAGTCGGCGAGAACGAGGACTCGCTTGCTGTGTTGTGCCACGGTGCGTTTGAGCGCGACGTCTTCAAGGTCCAGACCGGGGGCCGATTCAGAAAGCCCTTGACTTCGGCTCGGACGGTGTCATCATTCCCCACATCGAGGCGTTGAACATGCCAAGCAGATCATCGATGACGCCAAATTTCCACCACTGGGTCACTGTGTCTTTGATCTGCGCCACTGGGGTGCCGTGCTGCTGTGGGGTCGGCCTGACGCCGTCGGCGTCTGCCATGAAGTTGCTGCTGGAGCTATAGCCCCGATCGTTGTTGACGATCGCCCGCGTCCCATCAGCACAGATGAACTCTTGCGAGATGGAAACATCTTCGCTGCCGTTAGAACGTGGATGCCGCGTGGCGACGATGACGATCTCGACTGGAGTGCTGGTCAGGGGTGTTGTGGGTACTGGGGGCGGCGCATCGGAGGGCCCGGGTGAAGTCGTCCAGCCGAAGGAGGCATCCATCAACTACTGACCAAGCCCGATCATGGCGGTGAACTGGGTGAGCGCGAAGGTGGCTAGCCCGAGCCCCAGTAGCAACCCGATCAGGGCCGCTCCATTTTTCCGCCTCTTGGCCAGGGAACCGATGATTGCTGCCATCAACCAACCGAGCGAGGGAACCAGACCGATCAAAGTCAAGATCGCCGACTGGCTGCTGGCGCACACCGTCGCTGAGAGATCGCCCTGGCGACAAAGACCATCCCAGGTCACGGCCAACCAAAACATGCTGAAACCCAGTAGCAGGCAGGTCAGGCCGAAGGCAGTGGCTACCCCAGCGAGCCCACCGGATCGGTAGTTCACTTTGGCTTCAGAGGCGGGAGACGAGGACAGGGTGGAGACGTCGGGAGCCGAGCCCGTGTTCAGGCCCGGCATTGCGGACTCGGTCTTGTCGTAGGGGTCGAAGATCCTCATGCTGCCCCCAAGCTCCAGGCGGTGAGGAGTGCACCCAGACCGACGATGAGGTACACGAAGCCGATTGCCCGCCCTTGCCTGCCTTCAATCCATGCCGCACGAGCCATGCTCAGGGCCACCACCGCGCTAATAACCGGATAGAGCGCCTGCATCCAAGTAGCCTCGGTGTTCAGGCACGACCAGGCACCGCCGCCCTCGAAGCAGGTACTCGTGGCTACGAACCAGGTCATGAACCAGCCGCCAAAGACATTGCTGAACATGAAGAACGGGGCGATGACCAGAATGACGGCGCCCACGGTCAGCAACGGTGGCACGCCGCCGCGTGGCTTGGGGGCGGGCACGGCGGAGGAGTTGCCGTTGTGCGAGTGCTGCTGCGTTGCTCCAACCTGAGCGATATGCGTGCTCTGAGCCTGGGATTCCGGAGCATGTGGGTCCGGTGGCGGTGCCCAGGGCTGGCTCATAGCTGCCCCTTTCCTGATTGTCGGTGTCTCAGGCCAGAATAGAGCGGTGAACGATGTCGCAGTAGCCCAGCGGTGGCAGCAACTAGCCGAGCGGATCCGAGATGCGCAGTTCGCCTACTACGTCAAGGATGCCCCCACGCTCGCCGATGCCCAGTTCGATGAACTCTTGCGGGAGCTACAGGACCTGGAAGACAGGCACCCGCACCTGCGCACGCCGGACTCACCGACCCAGCAGGTGGGGGGCACATTCTCGACCCAGTTTGACGCCGTGGACCACATCGAGCGGATGCTCAGCTTGGACAACGCCTTCTCAGTCGAGGATGTACAAGCCTGGGAGCAGCGGGTACACAAAGAGGTGGGGGAGCCTGGATATCTGTGTGAGGTGAAGATCGATGGGCTGGCGATCTCGTTGGTCTACGAGAATGGCCGCCTGGTCCGAGCCGTCACCCGAGGTGATGGTCGCACTGGTGAAGATGTCACGCTGAATGCCCGCACCATCGACCCCATCCCTACCCAGCTCACCGGAGCGAACCTGCCGCAAGTGTTGGAGATCCGGGGAGAGGTGTTCTTCCCGGTGGCCGACTTCGACGCGCTCAATGCTTCCTTGGTGCAGGCGGGAAAGGCGCCGTTTGCAAACCCGCGCAACACCGCGGCCGGATCGTTGCGACAGAAGGACCCCCGCGTGACGGCGTCCCGCAACTTGCGCATGTATGCCCATGGCATTGGTGTCCTGCGTTGGGCTGCTGGATCCCCCGGCGGCGTCGATGTGACCAGGCAATCGCAGATGTATGACCTGCTCGCTCAGTGGGGCGTGCCGACCTCGCCCTACAACCGGGTGGTGGACGACCTCGCCGGTGTCACCGAGATGATCGACTACTACGGGCAGCACCGCCACGACATTGAGCATGAACTTGATGGCATCGTGATCAAGGTCGATGAGATTTCTGCACAGCGCCAGCTGGGAGCTACGTCGCGGGCACCCCGCTGGGCGATTGCGTACAAGTACCCGCCTGAGGAGGTCAATACCAAGCTCGTCGATATCCGCGTCGGTGTGGGTCGCACCGGCCGGGTGACCCCCTATGGAGTGATGGCGCCGGTGGTGGTGGCCGGATCGAGGGTGGAGAACGCCACCCTGCACAACGCCGGAGAGGTTAAGCGCAAAGGGGTGCTCATCGGCGACACCGTGGTGCTGCGTAAGGCCGGAGATGTGATCCCAGAAATCGTGGGCCCGGTGGTGGCATTGCGGGACGGCACCGAACGAGAGTTCGCGATGCCGACCCACTGTCCCTCCTGCGGCAGCGAACTGGCCCCAGCCAAGGAAGGCGACAAGGACATCCGCTGCCCCAATGCCCGTAGTTGCCCGGCTCAGTTGCGGGAACGGGTATTTGCGCTCGCGGGGCGTGGTGCGTTCGATATCGAAGCCCTGGGCTGGGAAGCAGCAATTGCGTTGACCGATCCGGAACTAGACCGCCCGGCCGACGCGGTGGCGCCACTCCAGTCCCCGGTGTTGGCCAATGAGGGTGGGCTGTTCGATCTCACGATGGACGCACTGCAGCCTGTGCAGGTGTGGCGCCGTCAACGCGGCAAAGATGCTCAGAGCCAGGCCAAAGAACGACAGCCCTATTTCTGGACCAGTGGTGAGGCGTCCCGGCCGACGCAGACAACGCTGACGCTGTTCGCAGAGTTGGAGAAAGCCAAGAACCAGCCGTTGTGGCGGGTGCTGGTGGCCTTGTCTATTCGGCACGTAGGGCCGACTGCGGCCCGGGCGCTAGCCACGCACTTTGGTTCCTTGGATGCGATCCGAGCCGCTAGGAGCGAGGAATTAAGCGCAGTCGACGGAGTGGGTCCTACGATTGCTGAGGCAGTCATCGACTGGTTCACGGTGGACTGGCATCGGGAAATCGTGGACCGCTGGGCCGCCGCTGGAGTGCGCATGGCCGACGAGCGCGATGACTCCATCTCGCGAACGCTCGAGGGACTGACGGTGGTCGTGACCGGTTCCATGGAGACCTTCACCCGGGATGGCGCTAAAGAAGCCATCATTTCTCGGGGTGGGAAGGCGGCCGGGTCGGTCTCGAAGAAGACTGACTTCGTGGTCGTCGGTCCCGGTGCTGGTTCCAAGGAAGTGAAAGCTCGCGACCTCGGCCTCGTGATCCTCGACGAGGCGGGATTCCAGCAGCTCTTGGAGGGCGGCCCGGCCGCCGTGATAGCTGAGTAGTGAGTCAGCCGCAGTCGCATCCGCATCCGCAGCCGCCACCGATTGAATAGGTCATGATTCACCTCCGGGAGGACAATGGGCCACCAGCGGTTGCTGGGGCTCACACGATACTGATCCTAGTTTGTGGATGGACCCGGTGATGAGCTTCGTTCCAGGGTGCACAGTGTGCTGTTCTTGCTAGTGTCGGTGCCGGTCTCTGGTTCAGTGGTTCTAGGTTTGCTGTTGTTCGGGGGTCTTCGATTGAGGCCTTTGGGGTGTTTTCTCCTGAGGTGGTGAAAGGGTTGGGATACATGAGGGTTTCTGCGCCCGGGGCGGGGGCTTCGAAGCGGGCCTCGTTCCGTGTCGTAGCTGCGGCTGGGTTGGCTGTGGTGGGGTTGGCAGTTGCGCCGGCCGCTGCGTTTGCTGATCCGGGTGATGAGGTCGTCATTGGAGATGATGCTCTGAGGTCATGCGTCGAATCGACGCTTGGCGTTTCGGCCGGTGATCTGATCACGGAAGCGGATATGGCCACATTGACTATGCTCGTCTGTTGGGGCTCTGATACCGCTATCTCTGATATTGATGGGTTGCAGTATGCGACTAACCTCACCGATATCCAACTCAACGGTGATGGGATTGTTGATGTGGGGCCGTTGTCGGGTTTGACCAACCTCACCCACCTGTCCCTCGGCAGCATCGAGATTGTTGATGTGGGGCCGTTGTCGGGTTTGACTAACCTCACGAGCCTATACCTTTCCGGAAATGAGATTGTTGATGTGGGGCCGTTGTCAGGTTTGACTAACCTCACGAGCCTCAACCTTTCCGGAAATAAGATTGTCGATGTGGGGCCATTGTCAGGTTTAACTAACCTCACGGACCTCAACCTTTCCGGAAATGAGATTGTCGATGCGGGGCCGTTGTCAGGTTTGACCAACCTCACCTACCTGGATCTCGTCGACAACGGGATGGTTGACGTGGCGTCTGTGGGTGTTGCGGTTGCGGTGCCTTCGGTTGTTGATGTGGACGGGTCGCTGATTCCACTAGTGGTGGACACTAGGGATGGAGAGCTATCTGATGGCATGGTGACGTGGAATACGGCGGGTGAGTCCACACTGTCTTGGTCTTCGCCATCCACCAGTTTCTCTGGGACGCTCAGGTACACCGTCACAGCGCCGGGCGGGGAATCTGAGCCCGGTACTGGTTTGATTGGTGTGGGAGGGGTAGTCATCCTGCTGGTATTGCTCGGTCTGGGTGGGGTGCTAGTGCTGCTGCGCCGCAAGGCACACAAGCGCTGACGTGAACAAGAGATACTCTGGGTGATGATCTCCGACGATCTCGCCCTGGCGTTGCGCGAGTCTGGCGTGCGGTGGCAGCCGAACTCGGGTGATCGATTCCGCATCATGAAGCAAGCCTTGACCGAGGAGATATTTACCGTTTCGGACATGGTGATCGAGGAACACCACCACGAAGGCGGCAATTTCTTTGGCTTCAACGGCACCACTGAATGGGCGTTGGACTCGGTCCCCAGCTCCGACACGTTGTGGTTGCCGCGGGAGGATCAACTGCGCACGCTGCTCGGTGGTGCTTTTCGATCACTCACTGCTGGTGAGGATGCGTACGTGGTCGTGGCATTCGTGGCCGGGCATGCGCCGATCCAGGCAGCAGCGGCCGATGTGGCTGACGCCTACGCCTTGGCTGTGTTGGAGTTAGTGCGACTCTCAGCCACCTAGTCGGCCAAAACCGACACTCGAAGCCGATTTCTGGTTCACCGAGGTGAGTTTCGCCATTGAGAGTCGGTTTTGGCCGGAGGATCACGAGTTCGGCGACAATGACGGTATGCGGATTGACCTGAACGCCGACCTCGGGGAGGGGGCAGGGGACGACGCCGCCATGCTGGAGGTCGTCACGTCAGCCAACATCGCCTGCGGTGGGCATGCCGGTGACGAGGAAACGATGCGTTCGGTCTGTGCAGCGGCGCACGGGCGGGGGGTACGCATCGGCGCCCACCCGTCATTTCCTGATCGTGACCGCTTTGGGCGTGAAGATATGGATCTCAGCCTTACCGAGTTACGCATGCACATCACAACCCAACTACGCCAGCTACAAGCTGCTGCCCGCTCGGTTGGTGCCACCGTCAGCTATCTCAAACCCCACGGGGCGCTCTATCACCGGGTGAGCTGGAACAAAGCTCAGGCCCGGGTGCTGGTCGATGTGGCCGTTGCGCACAGACTGGCAGTGATGGGGCTGCCTGGGTCGGCGTTGTTGTCCTGCGCCCAAGCAGCGCAGATCCCAACCATCGCTGAAGCCTTTGCCGACCGTGCCTATCTCCCTGACGGCGGATTGGTCCCGCGTAGTCAACCAGGTGCCGTGCTCGATGATCAGGACCAGATCGCGGACCGCATGCTGGCCTGGATCCGCAGCGGAATGATCGCCGCTATCGACGGCGCAGCCATTGCTCTGGACGCTGATTCGGTGTGTGTGCACGGGGACACTCCCGACGCCGTCAGCATCGCTCAGCGCCTTCGCGCCACCCTGACTCAGGCCGGGGTCCAGGTGATAGCACCATGACCGGATCGGTGCGGTTGCTGCCATCAGGGGAGCGCGCCGTCTTGGTTGAAGTCGCCGATGCTGCGGCGGCCCAGAGGCTGGCCGGGCGGCTTCGCGTGGTCGCTGACCCAAGAATCGAGGATGTGGTTAATGGTGCCCGCACGGTCCTAGTGGTTACCCACAGTCGCGACGACCTCGCCGGGATCGCGCCCCTCGTGCGTGCGCAGTCAACGAGCCCACCTCGGTCGGCGCCCGCTACCGAGGTGGAGATCGCCGTCACCTATGACGGCGAAGACCTCCAAGACGTTGCCTGCACCACCGGCCTCACGAGCACCGAGGTCATCACCCGCCATAGCCAGGCCGCCTACACCGTGGAATTCATCGGATTTGCCCCCGGGTTCGCCTATTTGACTGGCCTGGATCCCGTGCTGCACCTACCCCGGCTTAACACCCCGCGCACCAGCGTGCCAGCCGGGTCGGTCGCTATCGCAGGCGGGTATAGCGCCGTCTACCCGCGCTCCTCACCCGGAGGATGGCGACTACTGGGACGGACCACCGCCACACTTTTCGACGTCGATGCCGACCCTCCCGCTTTACTCGCCGCAGGGACTCGAGTCAGGTTTGTTCCGCAATGATCGAGATCACTGCCCTAGCCGGTGCCACTCTCATCCAAGACCTGGGACGCCCCGGCCTCGGTCATCTGGGTATCTCACCCTCAGGTGCCGCTGACCGTGGGGCATTGGTCGCTGGCAACACGGCGCTGGGAAACCCGGTGGCTGCCCCCGGATTGGAGATCATCGGATCCCTGACCATCTTGCCCCATCGTGATTTGCTGGTCGCCATCACCGGCGCTGCCATGACGCCTTCGGTGACTGCTGTTCTGGCCGGGCAAGAATTCCAGATCGGCCCAGCCGCCCATGGGTGGCGCACCTACCTGACCGTGGCAGGGGGCCTGGAGGTACCTGCTGTGCTGGGCTCAGCCTCTACCGATACGTTGTCTGGTTTGGGGCCCGCACCAGCTGCCGAAGGGGACCAGCTACGAGTCGGTGCGGTGCGCGGACCACTGCCCACTGTCGATCCGGTGCCGGCGCAAGCCCCGGCGTCGGGGGCATTGGTGATGCTCGATGCCGGATGGGGACCACGAGCAGACTGGGTCAGCAACCCCGAAGAGCTGTTTCACCAGCCATGGCGAGTCGGGGTCGGTGATCGAGTAGGAACCCGACTCCATGGCGTCGGATTGCAGCGTGCCATCACCGCAGAACTGCCCTCCGAGCCGGTCGTCACCGGCTCGATCCAGATCCCACCCGATGGGCAGCCAGTCATCCTGGGACCCGACCACCCCACCACCGGTGGCTACCCGGTGATCGCCGTCCTGACCCAGGCTGCCAATGATGCCCTCGCACAACTTCGACAAGGAGGAACCGTCCGGTTCCGAGGTGTTGCGTTGCGATGACACGACCATGAACGCTGGCTGGACCAATTCCGTGCGGATGGGCAGGTGCACGCCGATGAAGATCATCAATGATGAACCCCAGGCCTGGCGATCCGGGGGGCGGTCTACCGCATTGACCTAGGCAAGCCCCAGGGCCATGAGCAAGGAGGTCGGCGGCTCGGATTAGCAATGGACCACTACCTCGGCACCCATGGCACCTTGGTGATGACGTAGGCAACGTCTCAGTCAGTTTGGTTTCTCGGAGCGCCCAAGACCCGGTTGGATAGGGGCATGGGCCAGCAGATGAATCTCCGGGAGTACATCGATCACCTGCGTGAGCAGGGATATTCGGTGGGAGACGCCAAGGATGAGGATCCGGTCCTGCTGGCCCCCGACGGCAGCGCGGTACAGACCTGGCGAGAGGACTATCCGTACGAGCAGTTGATGGGTCGGGACATCTACGACGAGGAGAAGTACCAGCTGCAGGTTGAACTGCTCAAGTTTCAGTACTGGTCCGAGGATGTCGGAGCCAAGCACGTGCTGGTCTTCGAGGGGCGTGATGCCGCCGGCAAAGGGGGAACCATCAAACGGTTCACCGAACACCTCAATCCGCGTTCGGCCCGGGTGGTAGCCCTGACGGTGCCATCCTCGCGCGAGCGGGGACAGTGGTATTTCCAGCGATATGTCAACCATCTGCCCACCTCCGGCGAGATGGTGCTGTTCGACCGTTCTTGGTACAACCGGGCGGGCGTCGAACGCGTCATGGGGTTCTGCACCGACGAGCAATACGACACCTTCATGGACCAGGCCCCCATGTTCGAACGGATGCTGGTCGAAGCCGGGCTCACGGTCACCAAGTTGTGGTTCTCGGTCACGCCGCAGGAGCAGCGCACCCGGTTCGCGCTGCGTCAGCTAGACCCGGTGCGCCGCTGGAAACTCTCGCCCATGGACCTGGAGAGTTTGGATAGGTGGCCCGACTACACCGAGGCCAAGGAAGCGATGTTCGAGCACACGGACAAGAAACGCGCCCCCTGGATGGTGATCAAGAGCAATGACAAGAAGCGTGCCAGGGTCAACGCCATTCGGGCATTTCTCCACCAGTTCGACTATGAGGGCAAGAACCCTGAGGTGGTCTACGACCCGGACCCGCTCATCGTCTCCCGCGCCAAGTACACCGAAGGCGAGTAACTCTGGTGGGTAGCCAAGGGCAGGCTGTCAACCCGTACCTGCCCAACTGGGAATACGTGCCCGACGGCGAGCCCCGCGTCTTCGGCGATCGGCTCTACCTGTTCGGCTCCCACGACCGGTTCGGCGGTCCGCTGTTCTGCCTGAATGACTATGTGGCCTGGTCAACCCCCGTTGATGACCTGAGCGCCTGGCGCTACGACGGCGTCATCTATCGCAAACGACAAGACCCGCGCAACCGGCTCGGGCTCCACGCGATGTACGCCCCCGATGTCGTCCAGGGACCCGATGCTCGTTTCTACCTCTACTACGCCCTTGATTTCGTGGGCCTGATGTCGGTGGCGGTCTGTGACACCCCAACCGGGCTGTACCAGTTCTTGGGGCACGTGCGCTTTCCCGACGGCCGACTGTGGGGCTCACGCTCTGGGGATCCGTTCCCGTTCGATCCGGGTGTGCTGGTCGACGACGACGGCTCGGTGTACCTGTACTCCGGCTTCGCTCCCACGGTGCCCTCGCTCCTGACCCGTGGCAGGAGATTGACCCATGATGGCGGCGTGGTCCTGCACCTGGAACCGGACATGCTAACCATCCGCACCGGCCCGACCCTGCTTTTCCCGAAGGCAGGCCGCGAGGGGGCCTTCACCGACCATGCATTCTTCGAAGCAAGCTCGATCCGCAAGATCGATGGCCGCTACTGCTTCGTCTACTCGTCTGAGCACAACCACGACCTGTGCTACGCCATCTCAGATTCGCCCACGGGCCCGTTCGAGTTCGGGGGAGTGCTGGTGGATATCGGTGACGTGTTCCTCGATGGCCGAACCGAAGGTGACGCCGTGAACTACCTGGGCAATACCCACGGTGGCCTCGTGCAGCTGGGCGACCAGTGGTATGTCTTCTACCACCGGCAGACCAACCGGCATTCCTACTCCCGGCAAGGATGCGCCGAACCTCTGGTGCGCACCGAGGATGGCGGATTCGCTCAGGCCGAGGTGACCAGTAGCGGCCTCAACAATGGCCCGTTGCG
>JBKEBC010000069.1:0-2334 GCA_047972965.1 Beutenbergiaceae bacterium
GCTGGTCAGGTATTTGACGAACAACCAGGAAGCCAGTTCTTCTTGCGCGGAGCCGGACTTGAACGCAGCAAGTCCAGGCCCGTAGAGGACGGTCACCGGTGAGTCTGTCGCCGCTGGCTGACTCAGACAACGTCGAGGTCCTTCGGAACGGTGTGCTTGGTCGCCACTGATCCTGAGGGCCTCGACCACCCTCACCCGGCAGCCACGCTCACCCGGCGCGCCGCGCACCCCCACCGGAACTCGGAAGAGCCCCCACTGGGTCGAATCGAGAAAGGCGAACGTGGATCAAGACCCGTCAGATGCGTTGACATAAAACACCTCCGTCACATCGGGGCAGCCGACCGGGACATGTACCTCGTCGGAAAGGTCACTTGACCATCCGCCGATAAGGACTGTTTCACCGACCGCATACGACCCGCCGGAGCGGGTGGTTACAGTCCGCCGCTCAGCGTCCCAGGAAGCATTGTCGGGGAACACAGGCAAGTATTGTTCTGAGGCCTCTACATTCAGTACTAGGAGACACCCTGCGTCGATTACCAACTCGCCCTCGATAGCCGCACCAAACCCAGTGTCACCAGCATCTCCTGACGTGGGCGCGGGGTAGGTCGCCATCGGGCTCTTGGCGTCCTCTTCGGGGTCAGTAAGCGCAGAGCATGCGACTAGGGCCGCAAGGGCGAACACAAGACTGGCCAGAAGCGCCAAGACCTTTGAAGGAGGTTTGCGTTGAACAGCGCTCACCATTGTGCAAACTCCGTTCATGGTGATGTAAGCAGTGTGGCTCCAGAAATTTGGCTTAGGTAGTCGACGGCCATGTAGTGCATTGAGTTGCAATCTGCGGCGGTGGTCCCAGAGGAGGATTGGCCCTTGTACCACCCGTAGGCATACCCACCCGAGAATACGGGACCGCCACTATCGCCAAGGTAGCATTTCAGGGATGAACTCTGCACCACCATGAAGGTAGCGGCGCACGTTTGCCCGTTGCAGGCTCCCGAATAAGTTGGCTGATAGTTAATCTGGACAACCGTTCCGCACGAATAGCCTGTTGTCTTACCTCGGTGACAAGCCCAGTTTCCACCTTGGACCGTCCGCAACTGCCGCCCAACTAGTGTTGTCGTAGTGGTCGTAGACTGTCCATGAAACAGCGTGCCAGGCGTGGCGACGAGTGAGTGCCACTGAACGTCGGCTAGCCGATTCCATGCCTGTGATCGATAGGTGGTCCCTACCCAAGTTGTCGAACCAAACGCTCGATAGCTCTGCGAACTGCTGCAATGGCCAGCCGTCGTCATGCCGCGCACGCCGTTGACAATGACGTTGAATCCAGCCGTACATGAGGACATCGAAAGCCCCCGCGATAGCCGTCCGCAAGCGGCGCAGGCAGATAGTCAACTATGACAGGAACATCGACCGACGGCACACCTTCCATGCCGCCTGTGTTGATCGACCGGTATCCCGCGTCATTCGCCGCGCCGTCGTCGCTCGGCAACACGGACACGACCAGTGCGTCCTCTCGCAGCAGGTAGCCGACACCTTGAATCTCGCCCAATTGTTTTAACTCGCTGAGGTCCACTTGTTCAACCATCCGTTGTATTTGCGGTTGGGTAAGCACCCTCGTTGTATCCATCCGAATGCGAATATTACTCGAGGCCTCAAGGTCAGCAACTATGGCGTTCGCTTGCTTAAGGTCTTGTTCGCCAACTAGATAGATATCGAGCGAGAACTCTGGTTCGTGCGTTAGCATCGCACCCGAGTACGACGGCAGTGTCGCCAAACGCGCGACTACGGTTTCTTTCTCAAGTTGGAAAGCCAGGCGCTCATAGGCGACATCGGTCGAAACGTCGTACTCCTGCGCGTACTGCTCCGCGTCAGCCGACAGCGCATCTTTGTGTGACAGTGCGTCGCCCTCGTCAGGCTGGGACGGAATCGCGGCCTCGGGCGAGGGCCGGCCACCTTGGCTGGTCTGGCCCACAAAGGCCGATACCGCCACCAACGCCATGGCGGCGACAATGCCGGTAGCCAACAATATTGCGTGGTGCCGCATAGCGTCCTCCCAATACGCCCGGATCGACTCTTCTTTTAGTGCTCCACCGCAGGCTAACAGAGTATGATCTAGGTCACAAGCCGCCGACGAGACTCACGAAAACTGCCCGCGAAACAAGGAAGGGTCACCGGGGCGTTGGACGGCGGTGACCGTGCCGAAGCGGCCGCGAAGATCACCGACGGCTACCTACACTGCGTGCAGGTCTACCAGGACGCCGCGCAATGAGGAGAGGCTGTGCAACAGCCGTCCCGCTCACGCTGTGATCAGGTTGCCCGACCTCACCAGCAGGGCTCGCC
>JBKEBC010000096.1:0-8816 GCA_047972965.1 Beutenbergiaceae bacterium
AGGCACGGGGCTCGGACTGGCACACGCGAACGTGAGGCTCGAACTGTTACCTACGCAGGCTCCACGTTTGTGGACTTGGACCCATCAGGTGATGAGCGACCGGCGGTCTTGGGCAGCTTCCATAGTACGAACCAGCACCCAGATCACCAAATCGCGCTATCGACGAGCAGCGACAACCCGTAAACGGCCACCTCGCCCACGCCGGTCGCACCCACCCCGGCCAAGTCGCGATCAGGAGACCACGTCGCAATCGGGAAAGTTCCAGCACCCACCCCGGCCAAGTCGCGATCAGGAGACCAGGTCGTGATGCGCGAATCACGACCTGGTCTCCCAATCACGACTTCGCACGGTGGAGGCAGAGAAAACGGGGCCGCACTCCCAAGAGTGCAGCCCCGTTGCTCGAGTCAGCTGGTACCAGCTCGGTGCAAGTACTCAGGCCTCACTGGTGGCGGTGGGGTCGAGCGGAATGCCCGGGCCCATCGTCGTCGAAAGCGTGGCCTTGGTGATGTAGCGGCCCTTTGCCGAAGAGGGCTTGAGCCGAAGAATCTCCTCCAGCGCAGCCGCATAGTTCTCATTCAGCTTCGCCTCATCGAAGGAAGCCTTGCCGATGATGAAGTGCATGTTGGCGTGCTTGTCCACACGGAACTCGATCCGGCCACCCTTAATGTCATTGACGGCCTTAGCCACATCCATGGTGACGGTACCGGTCTTCGGGTTGGGCATCAGGCCTCGGGGGCCGAGCACCCGACCCAGGCGTCCTACCTTGCCCATCAAGTCCGGGGTCGCCACGGCAGCGTCGAAGTCGGTGTAGCCGCCAGAGACCTTCTCGATCAATTCGTCTCCACCGACCTCATCGGCACCAGCGGCAATCGCCTGCTCGGCACGCTCGCCGTTGGCAAAGACGATCACGCGGGCGCTCTTGCCGGTGCCGTGCGGAAGGTTGACGGTGCCGCGCACCATCTGGTCGGCCTTGCGGGGGTCGACGCCAAGACGGAACGTCACCTCAACGGTGGAGTCGAACTTGGTGCTCACACCACTCTTGGCCAGGCTAATCGCCTCTGCCGGGGTGTATTGCTGGCTACGGTCGATCGGCTCGGCGGCCTTGCGGTAGCTCTTGCTGCGCGCTGTCATCTGCTTCTCCTTGTGTGAGCAGTCGTGGTACGGGCCCGCGCGGCCCTGCCACTAGGTGGATGGCCCCAGCAGTTGCTAGGACCGTCGGGGATCAGTCGTTGACGGTAATCCCCATCGACCGGGCGGTGCCGGCGATGATCTTGGATGCGGCGTCGAGATCGCGGGCGTTCAAGTCAGCCATCTTGGTCTCGGCGATCTCACGCACCTGAGCGCTGGTCAATGAACCAACCTTGGCGGTGTGCGGCGTCGAGGAGCCCTTGGGCACACCAGCAGCCTTCTTGATCAGCTCAGCTGCAGGCGGCGTCTTGGTGATGAAGGTGAAGGAACGGTCTTCGTAGACGGTGATTTCAACCGGAACCACATTGCCGCGCTGCGACTCGGTCGCCGCGTTGTAGGCCTTGCAGAACTCCATGATGTTGACACCATGCTGACCAAGCGCGGGGCCGATAGGCGGAGCCGGGTTAGCGGCGCCAGCCTGGATCTGGAGCTTGATGAGGCCAACGGCCTTCTTCTTGGGGGGCATTGCTTCTCCTTGGTGATGGGCCGACGCCGTGGGCGATGACCCGGTTGCACGGGATCAAACGATCCCAGGGAACTCCTGGCCGCTACGGCCGGAAGGCAGTGTGATTCAGATGTGTGGTGATCTAGTCGTCAAATCTTGGCGACTTGGTTGAACGAGAGCTCAACCGGTGTCTCTCGCCCGAAGATCGACACCAGCACCTTGAGCTTCTGGCTCTCGGCGCTAATCTCCGAAATCGTGGCCGGCAACGTGTCGAAGGGGCCATCGGTGACCGTGACCGATTCACCGACCTCAAAGTCAACTTCGATGGGCGCAGCCTCGGTGGTGCCGCCGCTGCGCTGAGCCGGAGCTTTGGCTTCGATGGTCGGCGCGAGCATCTTCATCACATCGTCCAACGAAAGCGGTGGCGGTGAGTGCGAGGCACCCACGAACTGGGTCACCCCAGGCGTGTGGCGCACCGCGCCCCAGGATTCATCGGTCATCTCCATCCGAACCAGGACGTAGCTTGGAATGCGGACGCGTTTGACGACCTTGCGGACCGAGTTCTTAACCTCGACGACCTCTTCCATCGGCACTTCGACCTGGAAGATGTAGTCCTCCATGTTCAGGGACTGGATACGAGATTCCAGGTTGGCCTTCACACGGTTCTCGTAGCCAGCGTAAGAGTGCACGACATACCAGTCGCCTGGCATCGCCCGAAGCTCGCGCCGGAACTCCTCGATCGGGTCCTCCACCTCGGCCTGCAACTCCTCAGGCACCTCGGCGGCCGCCTCATCCTCGGATTCCGACGACGAGTCATCGGCCGCGTCCTCGGTCACTGCGGTGGTGTCATCAGCGACATCAGCTGTCACGTCGACCTCCGCGACGTCGACCTCGGCCTCGTCGCTGGGGTGCTGCTCGGACACGTTGACCTGCTTCCTATGAATAAATTGCTTGAGGACTGCGCTAGCCGCCGAAGACCCACAGGACGAGGCGGCCGAACGCAAAGTCCAGCGCTCCGACGTAGGCCATCACAATCAGTACGAACACGACGACGACAGCAACGTAGGTACCCAGTTCCTTGCCAGTCGGCGTGACCACCTTACGCAGTTCGTTGATGACCTGCCGAACAAAGAGCACGAGCGCAGAAATCGGGTTAGTGCTCTTCTTGTCACGTCCGGTTCCGCTGGGCTTGCGACCTGCCGCACCCTTGGGACGACGCGCCTTGGTCGCACCTGACTTAGCGCTCCCCTGGTTGCCGCTGTCCTTGCCCGCGCGAGCATTTTTTACCTGTCCACGCGCAGCTCGCGACGGAACAGCCGCGACCTTCTCAGCATCCTCGGCGTCGTCAGCATCCTCGACGTCCTCAGCATCCTCGACGTCCTCAGCATCCGCGGCGTCGTCAGCATCCGCGGAACCATCCGTCGAGGAATCGGCCTCCTCGGCGTCGTCAACCTCCGATGAAGCGACCTCTTCATCGGCGTGCGCAGAGGCGTCCAGGTCGTCGGTGACGGCGTCCTTCACCTCATCGGTTCCGTCGTCGTCAAGCCGACGTTCGTCGTCGGGCGTGCCCTTCGACTTGCTGTCGGACGTGCTCACTCGTCATTCCTCACTTGTGGTGTCAGCACTAGCTCTTGCGTGCTGTGCCAGAAATACCCGGGCCTGGATCAGCTGCGAGTACACGCAACGACCCTGGCAGGGCAGGCGGGACTCGAACCCACAACCGCCGGTTTTGGAGACCGGTGCGCTACCAATTGCGCCACTGCCCTACGGACTGAGCTCCTCCACCACGACCGCCTACCGCCGGTCCAAACCGGGCAGCAACAAGCATGGCGGAGCAACCACCGCGACGAGTGTACCTGGCTTGACCGCCGCGGTCGAACGAACGGCCCCAGCGCGCTCGTCATGCAGCGAACCGCCAGCGAGCAGCAGGGGTCAGCGACCCAGGCGGGGCGGTCTGCCCACCGTCAGCGCTGGCCTGGGCTGCGGGGCACCACCGCTCGCCCGGTGTCTACGCCACTACAGGCTGAGCCCGACCAACACCGGCTCCGGTTCGAGCACAATCGCGAACGCCTCCCGGACTCCGTCCCGAATAGCCCGCGCCAACGCGGTGAGGTCCTCGGCGCAGGCATGGCCCCGATTGGTCAGGGCGAGGGCATGTTTGGTCGACAACGACGCCGCACCGCCACCACCCGGAAGTCGATAGCCAGGCTCAAAGCCCGCGCTGCGAATGAGCCAGGCGGCACTGGTCTTGACCTTGCCACCAGTTTCAAATCGGGGTGCCCCCGGTGGCAGCGGCACAGTACGCCCCAACACCGGATTGGTAAAGAAGGACCCCGCACTCCAGGTGTCATGATCGAGGGCATCCAAGACCATGCCCTTGCTGCGCCGCAGCCCCAGCACCGCGCGTCGGACGTCGCCGATATCGGCTCGCGCACCGGGCTCGACATCGAGAACTCGAGCGAGCTCGGGGTAGGCAATCGGTGTGGAGAGCGTAGCCAGCGGCATCTGGAATCGCACACTGAGTACCACGTATCTGGGACTGGGGTGCCAGGGAGGTTGTAGCGACTGCTTCAGCAACGAGGTGCGGTACCCCAACTGCAGGTCGGCCCGAGCGAAGGTCCGGATCCGGTTGTCTTGCCGATCCCAGGTTCGTACCGCGGCAATGACCTCACCGACCTCCTGACCGTAGGCTCCCACGTTCTGCACCGGCGTCGCCCCGACCGTTCCAGGAATTCCCGACAGTGCTTCGACGCCAGACCAGCCTTCGGCGATTGCCCGCAGGACCAGATCATCCCAGCGCATCCCCGCGCTCACGTCGACAACAGCCCCACCGCAGGCATCGGCGCTGTCAACGGTGAGCTGCTGACGCTGATCACGTACCACCACGCCCTCGAATGCCGAGTCAGCAGCCAACAGGTTTGAGCCACCACCCAGCAGGAGGACCGGCTCGCCAGCGGCATCGGCACTCTGGACGGCTTCGATCAGTTCGGCCTCGCCCTGCGCCTGCACCAGCCTGGAGATAGCACCGCCGACGCGGAAGGTGGTCAGGTCGGCCAAGCTCATGCTCACCTCAGCAGCGTAACCATCATCGCTGCCGATCCTGCACCTGCGGCGGTCGGGTGGCGCGAAGCACCAGCAGGCTGGCCAGCAGCGGCAACACAACGGCGATGAGCGCAAGTCGGTAGCCGACCTGTTCGGCGAGCAGTCCCAGCAAGCCCGGGCCCACCAGGAAGGCGCTGTAGCCGACGGTTGCGACCACCGACAACCGCGCTGCGGCCTTCAGCGGCTCATCCGATGCCGCGCTCATCCCCACCGGGAATCCCAGCGCTGCACCCAACCCCCACAGCAGCGCCCCCACCAAAGCAACCGGCAGCCACGGCACGCACACGAAGATCAGCAACCCGAGGATAGCTAGGGCGGTGCTGAGCCGCAGCACAGCCAACCGCCCGAACCTATCGATGAGCCCAGTGCCTGCGAACCGCATCACGGTCATGGCCACCACGAAGATGGTGAAACCGAAGGCCCCGACGTCGTTGCTAGTCCCGAACCCATCGACAACGGCAAGCGCCAGCCAGTCATTGGCCGCCCCTTCGGTCAGGCCAGCCGCGAGCACCACCAATCCGACCATCAGTGTCCGGGGCTCAAGCCAGGATCGCCCGTACCCGGCTTGCGCGGTTGTGGCACCGCTGGCCTGCTCGGCTGGTTCGACGTCGGGCAGAAGACCCCGCATAGCTACCAACGTGACGATCAGCACCACCGGTAGCACCACTGCCACGTGCATGGACAGGGTCAGGCCAACCCGGCTCGCCAGGGCGCCGCCAGCTGCTCCGGCCACCGTCCCGATCGAGTATCCACCGTGGAACCAGGGCATGATCGAACGGCCGAGGCGCCGCTCCACCACGGTGCCGCTGAAGTTCATCCCAACATCCCAGGCGCTGATCCCCATCATGGCTGCGAAGAGCCCGACGGCGACGAGCAGCACCGAACCAAGGTTCACCGCCCACACCGCACCGCCAAAGCCAGCGACCGCTAACGCAGTGGCCGCCACGATCGTGTTGCGCGAGCCGATCATGCCGACGATCCGCCCGCTCAGCGGCAACGCCAGCACGGACCCAAGCGACCCAACCAGCAGTACCAAGCCCATCTGTTGCGGTGACAAGCCCAGCTGATCTCGAACCGCTGGCAGGCGCGCCGCCCAACTGGCGAAGGTCACGCCACTGAGGACGAACGAGATGAAGACGCACAATGCCGCGACCCGGACCGGACGTGGGGTGGTCGTCATGGGATTCCTTGATGGCAGGTAGGGCTCGCGGGCGAAACGTTTCGGATTGTGCAGATCAGGGTACGGGCTAGGCTGGCGGCTGCCTGAGCAGAGGAGGCAGCATGAGCCGTGGCGGTACCACCCTCACCGATGTTGCGCGTACCGCAGGAGTATCGCTCTCGACTGCCTCACTAGCCTTCTCGGGCGCTGGCCCCATCGCGGAGGCCACACGCACCAAGGTGCTCGCCGCAGCTGAAGAGCTGGGCTACCACGGGCCTGACCCGGTGGCCGCGTCGCTACGGCGCGGACGTTCCGGGGTTGTGGGCGTCATGATGGGTGGTGCTGTGCGACGCTCCTTCCGCGATCCGGTGTCGATCCAGTTTCTCGACGGGGTCGTCACCACGCTCGCGGCTCACAGCTACGGGACACTGCTGCTGTCAGCCGCCGAAGGCGATAGCCCGGTGGAAGACCTCGTGCGTCATGGGGCGATGGATGCGGCGGTGCTCATGGGGGGTGCCTTCATGTCCCGACGCACCATGGATGTGCTGGCTGCTCGTCGCCTTCCGACGGTGCAGATCGGTGGCAGTGGGCGCCAGGGAATCACCGTGCGGGCGCGGGAAAAGGAGGCCATGCGCCAGCTGGGCGAGCATCTGCGGGCCCGCGGCCACAGCCGGGTTGCGGTAGCAACGATGCCGTGGCACGCCACCCGCCAGTCCGGCCCCATCGACCTAGCGACCGCCCGCCGACCCAGTTCCCCCTTTACCGCGCGACGCCTGGACGGTCTGCGTGCCGCAGGGATCGATCCGGTCGCGGCCTGGGAGTGCAGCGGCTCGCTCGTGGAAGAGGGAATCGCCGCTGGCAAGGCGCTGCTGGAGTACCAGCCAACGGCACTGGTCGGTTTCAGCGATCTCATCGCGGCGGGACTGTTGCTCGCTGCGCAGGAAGCAGGGCTGACCGTCCCGGATCAGATCGCAATCGCCGGATATGACGGCGTGAACCTGCCATGGCTCGGGGAAACAACGCTGACCACCATCGTGATGCCCATTGCCGAGATGGGCCACCAAGCCGCAGCGGCCGCATTAAAACTCGCGCAAGGCGAGAAGGCTGAGTCCGTGCTGGTCGACACCAAGCTGCGTCTTGGTACCACCACCTAGCGCCCACGTCGGGCCCAGGGCAGCCTGGCCGCGCTACTGGCTACGTACGACAGCCTGGGCTTTGCCCAGCACGTTGCTGCCCTCGACACTCACGGTCAGGTCGACGCGCACGGTTCCGGCGTCGACATCGACGGCACCGACGACGGCGCGAATGTCCACCGCGACCTCGCCGGGATCGGGGACCGGAACCGTTCGGGTGAAACGGACGCCGTAGGAAACCAGCCTGCCCGGCTCACCGAGCCAGTCCGTGAGCGCGGCACCAGCGAGCCCCATCGTGAGCATGCCGTGCGCGATGACGCCTGGAAGCCCGACGTCGGTGGCGAACCGTTCGTTCCAGTGGATCGGGTTGAAATCACCTGAAGCCCCGGCGTAGCGCACCAGCCGAGCACGGTCGATGACCCGAGTCAGCGCAAACAGCTCGGTGCCGACCTCGGTTGACCCATCGATGGTCATCGCCCCTCCCCTCGGACGGCCAGGGTGGAAACCACCGATGCCACATGTGCGCCGTCGGCATCGGTCATTTCGGTGCGCGTGGTCACCATGGTGATGCCGGCCCGCTCGGTCAAGGAATCAACATGCACCTCAGTGCTGATGATGTCCCCGGCGACCAGCGGCCGGTCGAAGCTGAAGCTCTCGTTGGCATGGACCACTCTCGAGAAGTCGATGCCCGACGCCGGATCGGCGATGTACTCAGATTCGGCACGTTGTGCGATCACCACCGCGAAGGTCGGCGGCGCGAGCACATCGGCGTATCCGGCTGCTACGCCAGCTCCGGGGTCGTGGTGCCAGGCCGCCTCAGCGCCGACAGCGTCGGCGAACTCGCGGATCTTGGCCCGGGAGACGACGTAGGGCTCGGTTCCCGTGAAAACCGCACCAAGGCGGGAGAGGTCGACCACGCGCGACTGCGGTGTCAGCGAGTCTCGCGGTGGTTGCGGTGCGTCTTGCAACGCGGGCAGTACTTCGCAATCTCCAAGCGGTCGGGGGTGTTCCGACGGTTCTTCTTGGTGATGTAGTTGCGGCTCTTGCACTCCTCGCAGGCGAGTGTGATCTTCGGGCGGATGTCCGCGGACTTGCTGGCCACTGGTTTTCCTCACGTGTGCTGCGGCTCCGGGGGCCGCAGGCGATAGGCGGGGTCTTGGTTGTTCTGTAGCGGGGGCGGGGATCGAACCCGCGACCTCACGATTATGAGTCGTGCGCTCTGACCGTCTGAGCTACCCCGCCGCGTGCCCGCAGCAGGTGCCGCGGGAGCAGAGCCCCGATAGGGAATCGAACCCTAGACCTTCTCCTTACCCTGGAGACGCTCTACCGACTGAGCTATCGGGGCAACGGAGAACGAGGGTACAGCCTTCCGAGGTCGGGAGCGAATCGAGCATGGGTGAGGTCCACCACGTCCTTGGTGTCGACCACGGGATGTGTCGATTCGTTCCCTGATTTCTATCCATCTACCGCCACAGTCGCAGCCTCCGAGAGCACCAAGTCGTGATTGGACTACGGGGTCGTGATTGGACTACGGGGTCGTGATCGGGCCGCCGGGTCGTGATCGGGCCGCCGGGTCGTGATGCGCGAATCACGACTTGGTCGCCCAATCACGACTTGGGTTGGTGGTGGCGCGTATGACCGACAGCCTTCGGGTGATGGGTGATGGGTGATGGGTGATGGGTGATGGGTGATGGGTGATGGGTGATGGGTGGTGCGCCGCTGCCCGTCGTGCGTGCGCTGCCCACCGCCGCTAGTACGAGGGTTTACGCCAAATTCGGGCGTCGTGGGG
>JBKEBC010000036.1:0-2984 GCA_047972965.1 Beutenbergiaceae bacterium
TCGCCACCGGATTCGACGCGATCACCGGTCCACTATCGGCCATCGAGGTCATCGGTCGAGACGGCGCGCTCCTGCGTGAGGTCTGGCATGACGGTCCGCGCTCCTACCTGGGATTGGCGACCGCCGGCTTTCCAAACCTCTTCACCATCGGCGGGCCCAGTAGTCCCGGAGTCATATCCAATGTGCCGCCAACCCTGGAACACAACGCAGAGTGGATTTTGCAGTGCCTGCTCGGACTACGGGAGCGGGGAGTGACCCAGATTGAAGCAGAGGAGCAAGCCCAAGAGGAGTGGATCGCACACGTCCATGAGCTAGCACAGTCCACCATGTACCCGCACGCAAAGACCTCCTGGTACAACGGGTCCAACATCACCGGAGAATCCCGGCCGTTCCCCGTCTTTACAGGTGGATTCGACACCTACGTTGACATCTGCGCAGACGTCATCACCGATGATCTGCGTGGCTTCCGAGTAGCGAACTGATCTACGTCAGGAGCGATCCCGCGTCTACTGCTATCGATGATCCGGTGACGTACCTGGCCTCATCGCTGGCCAGCCATGCCACAGCATTTGAAACATCTTCGGCTTGCACCCACGGCACGGGCAGGAGGTTGGGTCGCGCAAACCGCTCCCGCATGCGATCGCGGGTTCGTTCTGCGGGCGCTAGGTCTGGTGCCAACAGTTCATAGTGCATGCGATTGTGGATCATCGGACTATCCACGTATCCCGGATTGACCATATTGACGCGGATACCCTGCTCGGCGAGCTCAAGGGCGGCGCTTTTCATCAGCCCGACCAGCCCATGTTTGGCTGCCACGTAGTGGCCACTCTTGGTCGCGCCTCGGGTTGAGGACGTCGATCCGATGATAACGATCGATCCACCTGCTCCTTCGGCCAGGTAGGCAGCGGTGGCGCGGATCGTGCGCCACACTCCGCTGAGATTGACGGCGATCACCTCATCCCAGGTGTCGTCGGTCATGGTGGCAAGCTCACCAACGGTGAACCGGCCGGCATTGGCACAGACCACATCCAGTCGCCCCAATTCGGCTACCGCATCCGCGACAACAGCAGCGAACTGCTCCAAATCACGCACATCGGCATGCCGGGCGACTACCCGCCGGTCCTGAGCACGCACGGCAGCCGCCGTCTGCTCCAGCTCCTGCGACAGCGCCATCGGAACCGATGCACTGCTGACCTGCGGTGGAACATCGATCGCGATGATGTGCGCACCTTCGCTAGCGAACCGGATCGCATGGCTACGACCTTGCCCTCGTGCAGCACCGGTGATCAGCACCACCTGGTCTACAAAACGCCTCATCACAGGTGCAATCTGGCCGTCGTCATGGTCGCTCACCAGGCAGTGAAGCCGCCATCAACACTTAGGTCAGCGGCAGTGACATAGGAAGCGGCCGAACTCAGCAGAAACAGCACCGGCCCAGCAATTTCCTCAACCTCACCCAGGCGTCCCGCTGGTGTCTGCGCAGCGAACGTCGCGTTCAACTCTGGCGGGTTGTGATCGGTCAGGGCGCTCTTCACGTAGCCCGGACTCACCGAATTCACCCGCACTCCAGCAGTAACCCACTCCACACCGAGTGCCTTGGACAGGTGGATCACACCCGCCTTGGCCGCCGAGTAAGCCGGGTGCGCAGCCCCACCGCGATTGATGATGTGCCCAGACATCGAGGCGATATTCACGATGGAGCCGCCCCGCTCTCGCATCAGGTCGTACTCGGCCTGGCAGGAGAAAAACACACCGGAGAGGTCAATATCGATCACCCTGCTCCAGGCGGATGCTGTCACCTGATCGGAGTCACCAGGGCTATCGATACCGGCGCAGTTGACCGCGTAGCGCACCGGGCCGAGGTGTGCGACGTCAGCGAATGATGACCGCACGTCATCTTGATTCCGGACGTCGACGGGCACCACCTGACTCGCCACGCCTGCTTGTGCACATACCGCCTCGAACTGTGAGAAGTCCGCCGTCGGCACATCGACGCACGCAACGTTGACGCCATCGGCGGCCATCATTTCCACGATAGCCAGGCCAATGCCTCGTGCGCCCCCGGTCACGATGGCAGTGGTCCCACTTTCCAGTGCAATAGGCATTCGGGTCTCCAGATCCAACTAGGCGAAGTTGATTCCGCCATCGACATTGATGGACTGACCTGTGATGTAGCTGGCCCCTTCACTAGCCAGGAACAACGCCATGGGCACCACATCGGCGGGTTGTTCCACACGCCCCAACGGCACTCGTGCCACATTCTGAGCCAGCGCCTGGCCAGGCTCAGTATCGAAGATCTCGGAGAACTCACGATCGGATGCCACCCAGAACGGTGTATCCACAATGCCCGGAGCGATGGCATTGACCGTGACCTGGTCCGGCGCGCCTTCTTCGGCGAAAGCCTGCGTCAGCGAAATGACAGCTGCCTTGGACGCGCAATAGGGGGCGACCAGCGCCTCGCCTCGACGACCAGCGATGCTGGCGATATTGATGATTCGTCCAGAACCCTGCTGCTTCATGATCCCGATGGCGGCCTGGCTCAGGAAAAAGACACCCTTGGTATTGATGCCAAGCATCCGGTCCCAGTCGCCCTCAGTCACATCGGCCAGCAACTTCACCTGCCCGATTCCAGCACTATTGACCAGCACATCGACGCTGCCAAAATCGGCATGGACCTGCTCGATGAATGCGCTGCACGCGGCTGCATCCGTGACATCCAACTGCCTCGCTTCAGCTACCGCACCATCAGCAATAAGGCCATGGGCTACCGCGGTGGCAGCCTCGAGGTTGATATCGGCAATCACTATCCGCTCACCGTCGGCAGCAAAACCCTGCGCAATGGCTCGACCCATACCGGAGGCCCCGCCGGTGATGACAACGACTCGTCCTGTAGTGGACATAGATCCCTCAATTCTGAATGTGTCGGAGAACTGCTCGCTGTTTACGCCTCGAAGTACAGCACCGACTTGATGATGGACTCACGC
>JBKEBC010000010.1:0-9406 GCA_047972965.1 Beutenbergiaceae bacterium
GTCCTTGACCTCCAGCACGGGGTTGCCCAGCTCGACCGCCTGGGTTGCCGGTGGAATGGTCACGTGGGCATCGCCGACGATGGCAGCCGCGAGGTCTTCAGGGGTGACCTGGGCGACCTCCATGGTGTCGATGCTGCGACCATCGCGCATGACCGTGACTTGGTCACAGGCAGCCTTGATCTCCGCGATGCGGTGGCTGATCAGCGTGAAGGACCGGCCTTCCCGCAGCTGGCGAAGCTGTTCCAGCAGGGCCTCGCGGCGCTGGCCGGACAAGCTGGCTGTGATCTCATCCAGGAGCACGACCTTGGCCTCCTGCAACCAGACGGCCTTGCCAAAGGCCAGGAGCTGCTGGACTTCGATCGGCAGCGAGATCATTGGATCGGTGACTCGCACTCCCAGGGCCAGCCGTTCATCAATCTCGGTCGTCATCTTGCGGATGCGCGCACCTTGGACGAGCCCGCCTTTGGCGAGTTTGCTATTGCCCAAGAACAGGAAGTCACCCACTGTCAGATCTGGCAGTTTGGGTGGTTCCTGAGGAATGAGCTCCACTCCGAGGGTGGAAGCCACCCGTGGATTCCACTTCTTGGGGTCGATCACTGTCCCGCGGATGGTGAGGGTTCCCCTTGATGGCGGGAGAATTCCCGCGATCATGTTCATCATCACCGACTTTCCTGCGCCGTTCTTGCCGATGACGCCGTGCACGGTCCCAACCTCTACCTCGAAGGTGCCGTCCGCGACCGCAGTGATGCCAGGGAAGGTCCTGGTGACCTGGGATGCCGAGTACGAGATTTCCATGGTGCCTCCGTGAATTCGCCGTTGATCCGGAGTCTGCTTGCGGGGCCGCGGCTACTCGCCGCTGGCTTCCGCAGCAATAGCCCAGTGCTCGGGCGCGGCGGGGTCCAGATCACCGGGAACCGCGAAGGCTTGGGTGCGGTACCAGGGGCCATCAATACCGTCGCGGCTGGTGACCTCAACCGGGGCCCAGGGCATTGCGTCCCACTCAGCGATGGCTTCGATGCCGTCGGAGGGTTCAGTCGACTCGTTGGACATCATGTCCCACAGCAGTCGGGCCACGAGTTCACCCTCTGCCAATGCTGGCTGCTCGGAGCAGTGGGTCAGCTCATTGGCGGTGATGGAGTCCAGCTCGGCCTGGGAGCAGTCGACCGAAGTGATGGCCACGGCGTTTTCGCTTCCGGTGCCCACGACTGCTCCGCCGGTCTTCAAAGCCGGAATAGCCCCACCGACAGCCATGGTGCCGTCCACGCTGCCGATGCCGAGGATGTTGTCGGCCCCGTCGGCTGTGATCTGGTCCGCGACCGCTGTGCGTGCGGGCTCTCCCTGGTAGCCCAGGTCTGCTTGTACTTCGATAGTCAGGTTGGGGTTCGCTTCGGTCAGCGGTTCCAGCACCGACATGTAGCCGTCGTAGCGGTCCACATCGAATGAGGCGGTGATGTCACCGCGGAGCAGCAAGATCGTCCCGCCGTCTGCGGCCCAGTTGGGCCCACGGGCCTCCTCGATCGCCGCGACCATGGCCTCCCCGGCGAGGCGCCCAGCTTCGACATTGTCGAAAGCAACGAAGGGAACGCTGCTGCCTGGTACCGCGACGTTGTGCACCACCACCGGGATACCTTCCCCGGCGAGCTGCTCGACCACCGAGACCATGCTTTCACCGCGCCAGGCCACCAATGAGACCCCATCGATTCCGGCAGATCGCAACTGCTGCAGACCGTTGACCTGTTGGCCCGCATCGTTAGCGGCCACAGTCCGGATATCGAAGCTCACGCCGTTTTCACTAGCGATCTGGTCGAAGGCAGCTGCTTCGCCAGCAGCCACGCCATTGAAGAACAGATCGCCAGCTTCCCAACGGACCTGCGCCACGGTGTAGGTCTGGCCACCGCCGTCAGAGTCACCACCGGTCGATCCGCCGTCGCTATCTGAGGTGGTGCATCCTGCCAGGACCAACGAGCCGGCGGCCAGTGCCGTAAGGACGCCGATCTTGCTACGAGTGAGGGTGCCAGTCATCGTGTTCGTTCCCTTTCTGTGGCGCCACGTTGCGCCGGTTGTTGGGTGGGTGGGGTACTACTAGCTGCTGGGGATGTCTTCGCCGGGCTCTCCGACATAGGCGATGACCGTTCCGGATTCGACCTCGGCTCCAACGGGGAATAGCTGAGCCAGCAGCACTCCTTCGGCGGCGGCTTCCACGTCCAGTTCGGTCTTGTCGGTTTCCACGGTTAACAGCGGATCGCCGAGTTCGACGAGTTGGCCTACCTCGATAAGCCAGCCACTGATCATTCCGCCGGACACGGTCTGCCCGAGTTCTGGCATCAAAATTGCCTCAGCCACGGTGAGGTTCCTCCGTTCGTTGTGATGGCTCGGTCATTGGGAAAGGACCGAGGAAATCGCGTCGCGTAGATCCCGTTTGCTGGGCAGGACAGCCTCTTCCAGCCAGGGTGCGAAGGGCATGGGGATGTCCTTGGAGGCCACCCGTTGCACGGGGGCCTTCAAGGTGGTGAACAGCTGCGAGCCCATCCGTGCGGCCACTTCGGCGCCCCAGCCTGCCGTCAGGTTGGCTTCGTGGGCAATGACCAAACGGCCAGTGCGGGCCACGGACTCGCGGACCGCCTCCCACGGGAATGGGGAGATCCAGACCGGGTCGATCACTTCGATACTGATGCCGTCGTTGGCGAACTCTTCAGCTAGTTCCAGGGCCTTGTACAGCTCGGTGAAGGTGGCGACGACGGTGACGTCGGTCCCGGGGCGGCGGGTCCGGGCCTGGCCGATCTCGGTGACGTAGTCGTCCTCGGGCACATAGGTCTTGGTGTTGATGGACCCGGCTTCACTGCGCTTCTTGGCTCCGTACAGCAGCTTGTGTTCGAACACCAGGACCGGGTCCGGATCGCGCAGCGCCGCCTTGATGGCCCCTTTCGCGGTATATGCGTCCGAGATGCACAGCACCTTGAGCCCTGGTGTGTGCATGAAATAGCTCTCGGGGCATTGCGCGTGCTGTGCGCCCCGCTGGCTGGCTCCGACTGGGCAGCGCAGCACCATGGGAACGCTGAGCTTGGCGCCGGACATGTAGCGCAGCTTGGCTGCCTCATTGACCAGCTCATCCATGGCTTCGAAGATGAAGTCGGAGTACTGCAGGTCCGGCAACGGGCGTAGCCCACCAATGGCAGCGCCGATCGAGGCACCAATGATTGCCTTCTCGCTGATGGGAGTGTCGACGACCCGGTTGCGTCCGAAGTTCTCGGCCATGCCCAGATAGATGCCGAAGGCTCCACCGAATCCGCCAGGTACGCCGACATCTTCACCGAGGAGCACCACGCTCGGATCGGATTCCAACTCCTGCCCGATCCCCTCGCGGAGTGCATCGGCGATGCTGAGGTGACGATCCGCGGGCCCGGTCGGGAGCGCTGGTGCGGCGGCGGTGGGCTGGGGTGGGTTGGCATAGACCGCGGTCGGGTCAAGACTGGATTCAGGTGCGGGCTTGGCGGCATCCTGACTGGCCTTGAGCGATTCCTTCACCCGGGCTTTGGCCAGCGCAATGGCCTCATCGACCTGGTCTTGGGTGGCTGTCTCCGATTCAACAAGCCACTGCGAATAGGTGGTGATGGGGTCGCGTTCCTTCCAGGAGGCTTCCTCATCCTTGGTTCGGTAGCCGCGAGCGTCCCCGCGCGAGTGGCCGACGTAGCGGTAGGTCATGGCTTCCAGCAGGGTGGGACCCTCGCCGTTGCGTGCCCGGGCAACAGCCTGTTGCGCGGCCTCTTGGACGGCTCGTACATTCATGCCGTCGACACGTTCGCCAGGTATGCCGTAGGCGGAGGCCTTGGAGGCGACCTCGACGTTGAGGGTGGTTTCAGCGAATGGGGTAGAGGCTCCGTAGCCGTTGTTCTCACAGACGAAGACCACGGGCAGCTTCTTGATCGCCGCGTAGTTCACGCCTTCGTGAAATGCGCCCTCGTTCACGGCGCCGTCGCCGAAGAAGCACACGACCACGTCCTGATTGCCGATCTTCTCAAGTGCCATCGCCAACCCTGGCGCGATGGTGATGCCTCCGCCGACGATGGCAATGGAGGGGAGCACGCCGATGCTGGGGTCTCCCAGGTGCATCGACCCACCCCGGCCTCCGAGCGCACCGATGTCGCGACCGTAGATCTCGGCGAGGGCGGCGGTGGTGTCCATGCCTTTGGCGAGGGCGTGCCCATGCGGACGGTGCGTGGAGGTAATCCAGTCTGAGGTGCGCAGGTTGGCGCACACCCCGACAGCCACTGCTTCCTGGCCTTGGTACTGGTGCAGGGTTCCTGGAATCTCGCCCTGCAGGTAGCGCAGGTAGGCAACCTGTTCGAATTGACGGATTCGCTGCATCTGTTCGAGCAGGTCCAGAGGCTGGTGCGTCATCGGTCAGGCCCGTCCGCTCGAACCGAAGATCTGAATCAGGCGTTGCACCTCGGTTGTGAGGGCTGCCGCCGCGACGGTGTTGACGTCCTGCGGGAGGCGTGATCCGTAGAGCAGGTTCGGGTCGCCGTCCGACATGACCTCCCGCAGCGCGTTGCCGTAGACGTGCTTGAGGCGAGTGCCAACGTTGACCTTGGTGATCCCGGCTGCGATGGCTTGTTGCATCTGATCGGCTGGGGTGCCGGAGCCGCCGTGCAGCACGAGTGGAACGTTGACCGCTTCCCGGATCTGTTGGATGCGGTCGACTCGGATGGTCGGCACATAGTCAGAGGTGACGAAGTGGACGTTCCCTACCGCAACAGCCAGGGCATCGACGTCAGTTTCCGCGACGAACTTCTCGGCGTCTTCCACGCTGGTCATGGCGCCGATGGAGGTGTCGATATTGCCGTCAATGGACATCTCGGCAAGTGCTCCAACCTCACCTTCGACGGCGATGTGGAGGCCGTGTGCAGCAGCGGTGAGGGCCTTGGTATCACCCACGAGACGGTCCCAACCCCATCCTTGGGTGTGCATCATCACCGAGTTGTATCCGGCACCCAGTGCGGCGGCGGCTTCCTCGAAGGACTCGGCCTCGTTGAACAGGATGGCGGTGGGTACCGTTGACCGCCGGGCAAGCGCGTGTGCGACCGCGCCGTAGATCTCGACACCAATGTTGCTCAGCCACGCGTGGTTGGCCGATAGTCCGCCGATTCCGATGATGACGGGTGAACGCTCAGCTTCCGCCGCCTCGAGTACAGCTTCAAGGCTGTACACGTCCCAGGATTCGAAGTAACCAACCGCATAGCGTCCCGCTTCTGCGTCCGACAGCAGTTCGGGAAGGGTGATGATCGCCACTGTGTCTCCTCACATATGTGCAACACTGCACGTTTGTGTAGATACACTGCGGGAGGCCTGAAGGTTTGTCAAGCGGTTTGAGGATCGGGTTTTGCCGGGCCTGGTGGCCAGACGGTTCCGACCTGCGGTTTCGCTAAGCTGACCAAGGGATCTCGAGAGGAAAGTGGGAGTTCGGTGGCTGAAAAGCTGACTCCGGAACGGCTAGCGCAAGCTGCCGTGTGGTACTACATCCACGATCTCAGCCAGGATCAGGTGGCCAAACGGCTCGGAACCAGTCGGTCCAATGTTTCCCGAATGCTCAGGGCGGCACGCGAGCAGGGAATTATTCGATTCGAAATCACCTACCCCACCCGGCGTGATCTGGGTGCCGAGCAGGTGGTGCAAGCAGCACTGGCCGACCTGGGAGTCCGGGAGGTCATCGTGGCGGCTGATCCCACTGCTGACGCTGCGACCGAGTACTCCGGGGTGCTGGCGGCGGGGCGAGCGGCGTCGGAGTGGTTGGACGCGAACCTGCGCGATGGAATGACGGTCGGCATGTTCTGGGGGTCGACGGTGCGAGCCATGGTCGATGTGGCTCACTTCGACCAACATCATGACGTTCAGGTGACTCAAATGGCGGGGGAGTGGAGCGACATTCCCAAGCACTCGGGCCATGAACTCGTGCGTGATTTCGCGGGCAAGCTCGGCGGAGGCTATAGCTACTTCTCAGCGCCAGCCTTCACCAGCAGCGCCGCGCAGGCGAACGCTTTCCTTGCTCAAACACCGGTGGCATTGGCGTTGGATCGCGCTCGCGGTGCGGACCTTCACATCGTGGGTGTGGGGAGTTTCGGGTTCGGCACCACGGAGGTCTTTCTGGAACAGGCAGGCGCCTCGAACCGTGAGGTGGCCGAGCTCACTGCGGCCGGGGTGGTAGGACAGTTGGCCGGGCGTTTCTTCGATAGCGCTGGGCAGCAGCCGGATGTGGCCATCCATCGCCGGTTGGTATCGCTGGAGCTACCGCAGGTGCGCGAGGCCGGGACGATCCTGGTGGTGTGTGCTGGTGAGGAAAAGGCCGATGCCGTCCTGGGCGCGGCCCGGGGAAGTTTGGTCGATGTGCTGGTCTGTGATCAGTCGTTGGCACGTGCGCTACAGCGCAAGGTCGCTCGGGTATAGCGAGCACCCAGTCATGGCGCTGTGGCGCCCGAATCCCACTCCTGAGCCAGTCGCAGGGTGGCCGCGGTAGCCTGCCGGAACCGCTGATAGCGCAGCTGGAATCGGTCCCGCTCCGCGGGCTGTGGTTCCAGCCGTATAGCAGCGGGCGTGGTTGCGATGCCAGCCTCGGCAAGGCTGGCAAATTCTCCGGCGGCCACTCCCGCAGCCATAGCAACGCCGAGGGTGCCGCTTTCGGGAATGTGCTTGATATCGATGCTCCTGCCGAGTGCGTTGGCGAACATCTGTGACCAGTACCGGCTGTGGGTCGCCCCGCCGGTCAGCGTGGTCGCTGATATCGCAAAGGTGGTGGCGAGATCGTCCACGTGCCAGCGGTGGGTGAAGGCCACTCCTTCGAGAACAGCTCGTGCGGTGTGCAGCCCGGTGTGCCAGCCGCGAAGTCCCAGCACGGCGGCCGAGACGTGTGGGCCGATGGGTGAGCCATAGAGAAACGGAAGGTAGAGCGGGTCGTCTTCGCCGACGGGTAGCGCTTCAACTTCACGCAGCAGGGTGGCGAATGGCGATTCCTCGGCTTTGCTTGATTCCAGCATCTGAGCGGTTGCAAGGTTGGCGACGTACCACTCGAGGTTGGTTGCCGAAGCGGGGGAGGTAGCCATATTCAGGTACATGCCGGGCTGCACGAAGTTGCGGACGTTCCACAGTTCGCTGGGGTGCGCTCGATCAGATATCACCTCGTTGATGCTGTAGCTACCGGCAACAAGGGCAAGATCGCCAACGTTGAGGCTGCCGCTTGCGACAGCGCAGGCATCGACGTCGTGCATGCCGGCGATAACCGGTGTACCGACTGCCAAACCGGTCTGCGCGGCGGCCTCGGTGCGGACCGAGCCCGCTATCTCGCAGCTATCGACAACGACGCCGACTAGGTTTTGAACCCATTCCAGGCCATAGGCTGCGAAGGCCTCGGAACTGTAGCGCTGGCTATGCACATCGGTGAATGAGACGGAGGCCTCGGTGACGTCGGTGCAGACCTCGCCGGTAAGCCAGGCCTTGATCGTGTCCTTGCATGAGAGCGCCCACCGCGAGCGAGCCAACGTAGCTGGTTCATGTGCTTTCAACCAGGCCAATAGTGCGGCCGGTGTGGACGGGAATGGGACCTGTCCGGTGACCTTGAAAATCTGCGCAAGGGAGCCGTCGGCTCGCCACTGGTCGATGGCGCTCTGCCCCCGTGAGTCCAGCGAGAGGATAGCTGGGCGCGTTGGTTGCAGCTGGTCGTCGAGCAGATAGAGGCCGTCGCCGTGCCCGGTGACGCCGATCGCGCGGACCAGGTGCGGATCGTGTGTTCCCAGTGCCTGGATGATCGCCTGAGAGGTAGCGCGTAGTAGTTCATGGACGTCGCGTTCTACCCAGTGGGGTTTGGGTTTGTGCTGGGCGACATTGGCCCGGCCCAATCCCAGCACAGTGCCTTTGGCGTCGTACAACACTGCCTTCGTTACGGTCAATCCTGAGTCAATGCCAAGCAGAAAGGACACGGCTCTCCCATCACATATGTGCGGCAATGCACATTTGACATTATGGGCGTGTGGTCGTGGTGCGCGTCAAGCCCGATGACGTGTCCTGCTGTGACGAGGCCCATTTGCTAAGCTGTGCCCTCGCACCAGGGCCTATAGCTCAGTTGGTTAGAGCACCACGTTTACACCGTGGGAGTCGGGGGTTCGAGTCCCTCTGGGCCCACCAAAACTCCCGGTAAAGCACCGAAACTACACTCCCTGATCAGGGAGTTTGAATGTTTGGTAGTCGTTTACTGGACACTTCGCCGAGTACCCGTAGGGCGCTCTCGAGCCTTCTAGAGCTATCTGGAAGGTACGCGGTGACGCCCGTGCACCTTCGCTGTATGGACAGCGGTGGCACCTCAGAATCGGGACTCGGCAACTATGTCTCGTTGGCTGAGCTTGCCGCCGAGTTGAAGGTCTCCGTTCAGACGATCTACGACCTCCGAAGCAAGGGGCGTGGGCCGCATGGATTCCGTGTCGGCACGCAGCTGAGGTTTCGCAAGACCGAGATCGATGCGTGGGTCGAGCGCATGGAACAAGCCGACGAGCAGCGCCACGCCGGCGGCGCAGCATGAACGGGGGACGGCCACGGACCCTGATCGGTTCCTACGGGACAATCAGCGTCACCAGGCGCGGCACCTCTTACGTGGCGCTCGCGCGCATTCGTGACGCAGACGGTCGCTTGCGCAGAGTGACCGGGGCCGCGCGCACCGAATCCGCAGCTCGGGCCCGTTTGAAGGAGCGTCTCCTCGACAGGCCCGGGTTTGGTGCCGGCGGCCTCCTCGACCTCAGCAGCTCCTTCCGAGACCTCGCAGACCTCTGGCTCGAGGATCTGGAGCTTCGCGAGCTGTCGGACGGGACCAAGAAGAACTATCGCGACGATCTCCGTCTCCGGGTGAGGCCGCAGTTCGAGCACTTCTCACTTGGCGAGATCACCACGGGCCGCGTGGAGTGGTTTCTCCGATCCGAAAGCGCCGCGTCGTTCTCTCGCGCACACCACTCACGAACCGTCCTCAACCAGCTCTTCGCGTTTGCGTTGCGGCATGATGCGATCCCGCGGAATCCCGTGCAGGGGACGAGTCCGTTGCGGCGGCCGAAGGGCGAGCGGCAGGCGCTGAACATCGAGCAGATCCGTGCAATCCGCGACGCTGCCAGTTGCTGGTGGACTGGCCCTGACGTCAAGTGGCCCAAGCCTGACGGTCAGGTGCGCGACATCATCGAAGTGCTCCTCGGCACCGCGCTACGTATCGGCGAGTGCCTGGTTCTTCGCGTATGCGATGTCGACGATGCTCGATGCGATTCGGCACGGCATCCAGATCGGTATCAGCAGCGACAACGAGACCGGGTACGGGCATGATTTGTTCACGGAGATGCGCACCCTGCTGACGATTCAGCGCGGCCTGAGCTTCGCGGCGGAA
>JBKEBC010000105.1:0-18169 GCA_047972965.1 Beutenbergiaceae bacterium
CGTGGACGTAGGAGGGCGTGAACGCAATATCCACCATGGCCTCCTGGCTCCAGGCCCGCAACCGCCAATCCGGCTGCCAGTTCTGGGTCATCGCCGCATGCAGCACCACCGACGTCTGCCCGGCCTCAACCACGACCCGGTAGCCGAATGCCGGCAGTGCACGAGCCGAGCGCACGGTGAGGGGGCCATCGCCGACAAGACGGCGAATCAGCGGCAAATCATGGGTTGCCAAGCCCAGCATTCCCATGCGGACCGTCACAGCAGCAGCCTCGTGATCGTTGAGCTTGGCTGGCTTGGACGGTGCGCGGCCGATGATCTCGGTGGCGACGTCCTCGAATCGGGAATTGGGAGGCAGCACGATGGAGGAGTGAACCCGATGCACACTGCCAGGCAAATCTCCCCACGACTGGGTCAGGGCTTCCACCCCAGGATCAAAGCTGTGCATCGCCCCCACCTGGATCGGGGTCTGGGTCTGGTGCGCGACGGTCGCGATGGCCCGCGCCTGGTCCATATCCACAGCGAATGGTTTCTCGCACAGGATGGCCTTGACGTCAGATTCGCAAGCAGCGATGACCTGCTCGGCATGGAACTGGTGGGGGCTGCAGATGGCCACCACGTCAACATCCCCGGAGTTCAGCAGCTGGTCCGCAGAGCTGACCGGAACAGCCCCGACCTGATCGGCGACCGCCGTCGCCGTCCTGTCGTTGACATCAAAGACCCGCGTGATGGTGAACTCTGGTAGCCGAGCCAGACTGGGGAGGTGAATTGCTTGTGTGACCGGGCCTGCCCCGAGGAAGCCGACGCGTAGTTTGTCTGCCATATCGACCTCAGGTGGTGCTGGGCTGAGCGAGGGTGTGCACGATGTCCCGGGTGGCCGGATAGAGCGATCGATACTGCTGGTACCGCTCGTCGTAGAAGGCGGCCAGTGAGGTGTTCGCAGTCACCGTGGTCTGCGCCGGATTCCAGGTGTTGATATCGGCGCCGGTAATCATGGCCATAGCTAGGAACGCGGCGCCGTAGCTGGCGCCGATGGTGGTCTGCGGCAGCACCTGGGGCAGACCGATGATGTCGCTGACCACCTGCGTCCACAAGCCACCAGTGGTACCACCGCCGACGGCGACCACCCGGCGAATCTCTGCTCCTGCCTGCTGCATCGTTTCGATGTTATGGCGGACGGCGAACGCGGTGCCTTCCAGGGCGGCCCGGTACAGGTCGCCTTGACCGTGATCCAGGGTGAGTCCGGCGATCACCCCCCGTGCCTGCGGGTCCATGATCGGGGTGCGCTCACCCGCGAAGTAGGGCAGCATCAGCAGCCCGTTGGCGCCTGGGCCGCTGGATTCGGCGTCCGCAAGCAAGGTGGGGTAGTCGCTGGAGGTCAGATCCGCCAGCCAACTGGTGATGGCCCCGGACGTGGCCAGACCGCCCGCAAGGTTCCGGGTGCCGGGGAAGGCTCCGACGGTGCCCCACATCGATGGTGTCCGGATCGGCTCGGCAACGGTGGCAACCAAGAACATGGTGGTTCCGTACATCAGCATCAGGTCGCCAACCTCGATGGCCCCGACGCTGGTCGCCTCACTCCAGGCGTCAATGGTGCCGGTGATGACCGGGGTACCTGCCGGGATGCCTGCGAGGGCTGATTGCGTCACCCCGGCCTGCTCGCCCGCCCAGCGCAGCGCAGGTAGTTCCAACCCGGGTGCGATCTGCGGCGCCCAGTCTGCCAGCCAGCAAAGATTGTGCGGGTCATACATGGGCGTGCATTGGCTGGCGCTGTGATGATCCAGCACATACTCGCCGGTCAGTGTGAACGCCAGCCAGGATGCTGGCATGAACATCCGGCGGGTTTGTGCCCAGATCTCTGGCTCGTGCTGACGGACCCAGGCAATCTTGGGGCCCACTGCCTGCGATGACAGCGCCGAACCGGTGCGCTGCAGAATCCGGTCCGCGCCAAGCTGAGCATTCCAGTGCGCGATCTGTTCGGTGGACCGGGTGTCCACCCCATACAGGATGGCTGGCCGCAGTGGTTCGCCGTCCTCGGTCGCGACCAGCAGGCACGGCCCCATGCCGCTGACGCCGATGGCGGCAATCGGCTCGGGAAGATCGGTGGTGAGTTCGGTGGCGAGCTCGGTGAACTCGGACCACCAGATGGTGGCGTCCATCTCGACGTGGCCCGCGGCCGGGCGGGAGACCTCGTGGGAGCGGGCTGCGGACCGAAGTACGGTGCCGTGTTCGTCGACGACGACAGCTTTGCTGCTCGATGTTCCGATATCAATGGCGAAGACGAGAGACACGGCGATCCTCTAGATAGTGTAATCGATTACTTACAGTGTAGGAGAAGAACGTGGCAAGCGGTACCTGACGACGCGACTCACGAAACTGCTTGTGTGAGCCAGGGCTCGCAGGGATCGTTTACCCACCAGGGAGGCTGGGCAGCGCAGGGCGTTGATGACGTCCCGTGCTTGCTGACCAGTGCCTGTGGCGATGAGGACTTCGGCACCTATGATCTGGACGACGACGACGATGGCGGCGTCGTCTCCTTTGTGGAGTGCGTCCAGTAGGTGCTCGGTGGAGCGTGCAGTCATGGTCCCCGCCAGCCGGGCCTGATCCCGACCCACCCGGGAGCGACGAGGCGTGCGGTGAGGATCGCGATATCGCGCTCGAGTGGGTCGGTGCTGGCGAGGGTGGTGCGCAGCGCGGCAGGATTTACCTCGCCAATCAGGCCAGCCCCCGGTGGAAAGGTCGTCAGGGCTAGGCTCGGTAGCTGCCGTCCGGCTCGCGAGTAGCGGTTGCGCGCTCACGGGTCGCGACCAACCAGGCGTACGCGACCGTGGTTACCACCGTGATGGCGACACCGATCAGGCTTCCCTGGGTGTTGTTCAGGTCGACCAGCCCCACTGCCCCCATCGCGAAAATGGCCACGTTGTTGACAATGTGCAGGGCGATCGCGGCTTCCAGCCCTCCGGTCTTCCAGGTCAGCCAGGCCACTCCGATGGCAAAGATTGCCACATCTGCTAGCCCATAGACGTCGTAGTTGTGCCCGATCACAAACAGCGGTATCGGCAGCACAATCGCGAACACCGGATGCCGCAACCAGCTACCAACCAGCTGCATCAGCAGGCCCCGAAATGCGTATTCCTCCGCAGCTGACTGAAACGGCACCAGCACTGCCACGATCGCCAGCATGATCACGGCGGTGCGATCGACGGTGAGGGTGAGCTGCCCGTTCCATACCTGAAGCAACGCGAATGAGGGCACCAGCACCACCGCCGCCCAGCCCAGGCACCGGGCCAGCAGTGGCCACCGGAGCCCGCCACGCACCGACGCCGTCAGACCCCGGCCACCACCGCGCATCAGTCGGCCAGCGATCATCACCGCTGGCATCATGACAGCGATGCCTGCCAGCGTTCCCGCCAGCGTGACCGGGTCATTCATGTCCATGGCGAAGGCTCGATTGATCCACATCTCGGCAGCGGGGTTGACCGTGATCGTGATGAGACCAGCCACCACGATCACCAGCACGAAACCGAGATAGATCCCCGCGGCCAGCAATGCCGTCACCAGCGGTCGCCACCATCGGTAGCGCGGATGGGTGCGCATCATGCGGTGGTAGGGCAGAGCCTGCGCGGGGGCCGATTGCTCTGCAGCAAGGAGTTCTGAGGTGCAAGCTTGGGCGGGTGTGGTTGTCATGACTCCACCATTCTTGATGATCACCGCCACCCACATCAGCTTCCTAGCCAGTTCTGGCGCCAACAGGTTGACCAGCCCTCAACCCAAAGGCTGATTTGCGACGACGAAGCGATGGCTAGTCTGCCGGGGTGGGTTCCCTAGGCCGAAGCATCGCGATCGCCGCCGCCACGACGGTGATGGGCTGGCTCTACGCCCTCATAACCCTGGGCCTGCGGCTCGAAGGCCCGCACGTTCCCTCCGATGCGGTGATGGCCGCCCTGTTCTTGGTCGAACTGATCGCTAGCCCTCTGGCCGCTGGGCTGGCCTACAGGTTCATGCGGGCAGGCCGGCCTGCGACCGGCCTGGTGCTCATCCTGCTCGGGTTCATTGCCGCTGCGGCCATGCCCGCCGCACTGGTGGCCGCGGTGCAGTTATTTGCACGCCGAGAGCGTCGGCTCACCATCACGACGACAGCAACGCTGGCCATCGCTGCCATGGCCGCAGAAACGATCTACCTAGGCACGGGCGGTATCCAGGAGCCATCATGGTGGTTGGCTGTCGTCGCCTATCTGGTGCTATGGCTGATCCTGTACCTGATTGGCCGCACCATCGGGCAGCGTCGAGCGCTCCTGGCCTCCCTGAGGGAAACCGCTGCCGCCGCCCAGCGCGAACGCGACCTGGTGGTTCAACAAGCCCGCGTCACAGAACGGCACCGGATCGCTCGTGAGATGCACGATTCCCTGGCTCACCATCTGGGCTTGATTTCCTTGCATGCCGGGGCATTAGGACGCCGCGATGACCTGCCTGCGGAGACCATCAAGGAAACCAGCGCTACCGTGGCCGAGCTGGCCCGCACGGCATCGTTGGAGTTGCGCAGCATTCTGGGGGTGTTGCGCACCGACGCTGAGACCACCACCCCACCGGGCAGCATCGATGAGATCTCAACTCTCCTAGCCCAGCATCGGGAAGCCGGGATGAGCGTTGAGGCCGTCCTGGATCCAGCCCTGCCCCAGGAGAGCCCGCACACCGAAGCGGCCTCGCGACTGCTGTTCCGGGTGGCCCAGCAGAGTTTGAGCAATGCCGCCCGGCACGCACCGGGAGCGCGCGTTCGCCTGACGTTGACGTTCGACGGCGACACGGCGCACCTGACCTGCCGCAACCCGATCCGGCCGGATGCGGGTTCGCCACCTGAGCAACACATGGGCATGGGCATGGGACTGGAAGGGATGTCGGAGCGGGCCCGTCTGGCTGGTGGTTCCCTGCAAGCCGGTACCGTCGGCAAAGAGTTCGTGGTGGAGGTAGAGGTTCCATGGTGAGGATACTGATCGTTGACGACGAGAAGCTGGTACGGACAGCACTCAAGCTGGTGCTCGATCCGGGGCACGGGATCGAGGTGGTCGCCGAAGCCGCCTCGGGCGTGGAGGCGGTCACGGCTGTCCGCGAGCACGGCCCCGATGTGGTGCTCATGGATATCCGGATGCCCGGCGGTGATGGCATCAGTGCCGTTCGCAGTATCCGGGAGGCAGGCTTGCCCTGCCGGATCATCATGCTGACCGCATTCGACACCGACGAGTTCCTCGTCGATGCCTTTGCTGCAGGCGCCGACGGATTCCTGCTTAAGTCCGAGGATCCGGACGTCATCGAACGGGCGATTCTAGAACCCACCGATGGCGCCAGCACGCTCTCGGCACCGGTCCTGCAGCGATTGGTAGGCCTGGCTTCGCGTCCACGTGCCCAGGCTGGGATCCCTGAGGCGATCACCGAGCGGGAATGGGACGTGGCTGAGCTGGTCGCTCAAGGCCTATCCAACGCCGAGATCGGGCAGCAGCTGTTCCTCACCCCTGCCACCGTCAAGACCCACCTCAATCACCTCTTCACCAAATTCGGCTTCGACAATCGCGTGCAACTAGCCGTCCGCGTCTTCCAGCACAAGCACGATCTGGAACCACGCTGAGCCCACATCGCCCGCACCGGCCAACGCCCGGGCCCAGCAGCTAGGAGGGGCGGCGCGGCGGCGCTGGATCTGTGCACTAAGTCCGGGCCTAGGGCGGCGTGGTGACCCTTCGTACTCGGCGAAAGCGGGTGGCCCCAGGCGGGTGGGCTATTGCGCGCCCAGACCCCCGCTCAGGCGATGGTGAAGCTGCGACGTCACGGCGTTCATCCCGACTAGCTCAACCGACTTTCCGAGCCGTTCATATTTGGTCTGTACCGCATCCAGAGCAGCCACGGTCGAGGCATCCCACACATGTGAGGCAGCCATGTCAATGACGACACTGTCTGGGTCGGCGGTGTACTCAAACAAGGTGGTCAGATCGTTCGACGAGGCAAAGAACAGCTCACCGGTGACGACATAGCGGACGGCGCCGTCCTCAGTGGTTCGGGTCACGCTCACGAAGTGGGCAACCCGGCGCACGAATAGCAGCGCTGCCGCGATCACGCCAGCAGCTACCCCCAAGGCCAGATTGTGTGTCCAGATGGTGACGGCGACCGTGACCACCATGACCGTGGTCTCCGCGCGCGGCATTCGGCGCAAGGTGCTGGGTTTGATGCTGTGCCAGTCGAAGGTGGCAACCGAGACCATGATCATGACGGCGACCAGGGCCGCCATGGGAATGATCGCCACCACATCGGTGAGAACCACCACCAGGATCAGCAGGAAAACCCCGGCCAGAAACGTGGAGATCCGGGTGCGAGCACCAGAGGCCTTCACGTTGATCATGGTCTGGCCGATCATGGCGCAGCCGCCCATACCCCCGAAGAGACCAGACAGGACGTTAGCCACGCCTTGACCGACCGCTTCACGTCCCTTGCGCGAATGAGTGTCGGTGATGTCGTCAACCAACTTGGCCGTCATCAATGATTCCAGCAGACCCACGAGCGCCATGCCCACGGCGTAGGGCCCAATGATGGTCAGCGTCTGCATGGTGAGCGGCACATCCGGGATGAACATCTGCGGCAGGCTGCGCGGCAACTCGCCCTGATCTCCCACAGTGGGAACCGCCAGGCCGAACACCACAGCAATCCCGGTCACTAGCACGATCGCTACCAGTGGCGGCGGCACGGCTTTGGTAATTCTGGGCAACAGCCACATGGTCAGCAGCCCCAGCGCCACCAACGGGTACACCAGCCACGGCACCCCCATCAGGTGGGGCAGCTGAGACGCGAAGATCAGCACGGCCAGCGCATTGACGAACCCGACCATGACACTGCGTGGGATGAACCGCATGAGGCGGGCCGCTCCCACCGCTGCCAGCCCAATCTGGATGACGCCGGCCAGGATCACCGTGGCGATGAAGTAGTCGATGCCGTACTCGCGGGCCACGGGAGCAATCACCAAGGCCACCGCCCCAGTTGCAGCGGTGATCATCGCGGGTCGGCCGCCGACGAAAGCGATAGCCACCGCCATCACAAACGATGAGAACAATCCCAGCCGAGGGTCCACCCCGGCGATGATCGAAAACGCGATGGCTTCAGGAATCAACGCGATCGCGACGACCAGCCCGGCCAGCACCTCCCGCGTCAGCAAGCGCGGCCTGGTCAGTGCCTGCCGGACCGTTGGTTCGATCCGGTACCGGTCGCTGGCAGCGGTCGTCGTGGTGGCAGGCATTCGTGCTCCCAGAATTGTGGACGAAACCGGAACCGGCTACCAGGGCTTAGCCACTGGCTGAGCGCAGTTTGAGGGCAGCAGGAGTCTAGCGGCCCTCCGATCTACCGGATTCTCCAAACCAGACCTTATGTAAACTCCTGTTATGACGTATGTAATCGCGCTTCCATGTGTGGACGTATTGGATCGCGCATGCGTCGATGAGTGCCCAGTCGACTGCATCTACGAGGGCGAACGGGCTCTGTACATCCAGCCCGATGAATGTGTGGACTGCGGGGCGTGCGAACCGGTCTGCCCCGTCGAGGCCATCTACTACGAAGACGACCTTCCGGTCGCTTTTGATCCCTACTTGGCCGACAATGACGCCTTCTTCTCACAAACACTGCCCGGTCGCGACGCACCGCTGGGCTCGCCGGGGGGAGCCGCTCGCACGGGCGTCATTGGGGTGGATACCCCACTCGTGGCGGGGTTGCCGCCCCAGGGTGAGTCTGCGTCCGCATGACTGACACTGGTGCCCGCCAGATCAGCGGGCGAACCAGGCCCAGTGGCAGGCGGCGTGAGCAGGTGCTCGGCGTCGTGACCAACTCCCAGGCCCCGATCGGGATCGCCGAACTGGCCGATCAACTCGATGTCCACCCCAATACGGTGAGGTTTCATTTGGACCACCTCACCAAGTCGGGTCTGGTCGAGATGATTGAGCACCATTCCGGTGGTCCCGGTCGGCCCGCGCAGCGCTACCGGGCGGTGCGGAGCATGGACCGCTCCGGTCCGCGCAACTACCACCTGCTGGCTCGGATGCTGGTCGAGGAGATTGCCGCTGGACCAGGATCGGTGGCCCGCGCAGTCGCAGCCGGTCAGCGATGGGGCCAGCAGGTCGCGAGCCAGGAGGCTGACACGGGTAATCCCGTGGGCCACCTGGTTCGGGTGCTCGAGGACTCCGGGTTCGCGCCGACCCAAGGCCGCTTCAGCATCGACCTGCACCACTGCCCGTTTCTCGACCTTTCTGAGACCGGCGACCGGACGGTTTGCGCCGTCCATCTTGGTCTCATGCACGGCGCGTTGCGCACCTGGCAGGCCAACACCGTGGTTGATCGCCTCGAACCGTTTGCGGAGCCAGATCTCTGCCGAGCACACCTGCGGCCCGTCACGACCAGGAACTGAGCTTATGGAATCGGTGTCGCTGACCACCCTGGCCCAGGAACAACTTGCGCGTGCCCGCCGTGCCCATGCCGGACGCAGCGCCCACACCATCTACGGCGGTCGCGACCGCCGACTGCGGCAAACCATCATCGCTCTGACTGCCGACAGCAGCCTTGCCGACCACGACAGTCCCGGCGATGCCACGGTGCAGGTGCTTACGGGACGGGTGCGGCTGGCTACCGCTGACGATGCGATCGAGTTGGCGCCAGGTGACTACAGCGCGATCCCGGATGCTCGCCACCGGCTGGATGCGCTCTGCGACGCCGTGGTCATCCTGTCGGTCGCGACCGGTGGCCACTAACCCGCTCGGGTGAGCAGCGGGCGGCGCGCCCACCCGCGGACCAGGTCAACGCTGGTGTGCAGCGATCGGCCGCCGACGTGGGCGAGTCGACCTCGTTCCGGCATGTGGACACTCTGGTCGGTGAGGTGACCGGCAATTGTTGCCGGCGCTAATCTCGCTCCGTCATGTTCACTCAGCGCCTTCTTACCAGCCGCCGTGCCGTCGACCTGCTCCGGGTCGCCAGCGCGATGTGTCACTGCCCTCGCTGACCTTTCGCTGACCGACGCCCCGTCGTCGGCACACCTGCGCCAATGCGGGTTGGACCCGATCATGTCTTGGCGCTGGTTTCATCCTGTCCCTTCACCGTAGAAAGTCCCGTGACTATGTCTGCTCTCGATGTGCGCGAATCCGCGCCCAAGCCCAGCCGCAGGCGGCTCCGGCTTCCCTCGTTCTCGATCCAAATCCTCATTGCTCTGGTGCTGGGTATTGGCCTTGGTGCCATCGCGCTGCAACTGGGCCCTGTCGGGGTCGATGCTGATGGTGCGGACGTGCCCAACTGGCTGACGACCACCCTGTCCACCATCGGTTCCAGCTTTGTTACTTTGCTGCGCACCATCGTGCCGCCCCTGGTGGTCACCGCGATCATCGCCTCGATCGCGAACCTGCGCCAGGTAACCAACGCGGCCCGCCTGGCGGGCCAGACACTGCTCTGGTTTGCGATCACCGCGCTCGCCTCGGTGGCGATCGGCATCTCCCTCGGCCTCATCTTCCGCCCGGGTGAGAACACCGCCGTCGATGCGGCAGCAGTCGCCGAACCAGGCCGTACCGGCGGTTGGCTGGACTTCCTGACCGGCATCATCCCAGCAAACGTGCTGGGTCTTGAGGTGTCGGGTGAGCGCGTGGGATTCAACGTGCTGCAACTGGTGGTCATCGCGATCGTGCTCGGAATCGCTGCGCTACGCGTGGGGTCTGCTGCCGAGCCGTTCCTCGCATTCAACCGTTCCGCGCTCGATGTCATCCAGAAGGTGCTGTGGTGGGTCATTCGGCTGGCTCCCCTGGGAACCATTGGACTCATCGGTCGGGCCGTCGCCACCTATGGGTGGGAATCCCTGGCGCCGCTGGGCAGTTACACCGTGGCTGTCTACGTCGGCCTGGCATTGGTGCTGTTCGGGCTCTACCCGATCGTTCTCCGCCTCAACGGCCTGAGCCCGATCCGGTTCTTCCGCGGAGCGTGGCCCGCGATCCAGCTCGCCTTCGTCTCACGGTCATCGGTGGGCACCCTGCCGGTGACCGAACGAGTGGTTTCCAGGAACCTCGGTGTCCCGCGCTCCTATGCCGCATTTGCCGTGCCGTTTGGCGCGACCACCAAGATGGACGGGTGCGCAGCCATCTACCCAGCGCTGTCAGCCATCTTCGTCGCTCAGTTCTTCGGCATTGACCTCACGTTGTGGCACTACGTGCTGATCGTGTTCGTCTCAGTTGTCGGGTCCGCCGCCACCGCAGGTGTGACGGGTGCAACCGTCATGCTGACGTTGACGCTGTCCACCCTGGGGTTGCCGTTGGAGGGCGTGGGGTTGTTGTTGGCGATTGACCCAATCTTGGACATGGGGCGTACCGCCGTGAACGTAGCTGGCCAAGCCCTGGTGCCAACCATCGTCGCCAAGCGTGAAGGGATCCTGGATCAGGCCAAGTACCAGACCGCATCCTCCGAAGATCTCTTTGGCGGTGAGGCTGCTTCCTCCGATGAGGACCCTGACGCGGCCACGAGTATTGAATCGCCTGGCGAACTTGCCCCAGAGGCGGGAGAGCCCGAGCCAGTCGGCACTCGCTAGCGATCGGTTCCACCTGACGGTCAGTGCTGCGGGCAGCGGCACTGACCGTCGGCGTTTTCCCGACAGCGGGTGGCAACTGGTCGCGCGAAGTCTCCGGGCCCTCTAGCGTGTGAGATTGGTACCTACCCGATCGGAGAATCGATGACCACCCCCGCTGCCAATATCGCCGTCGTTGGACTCGCCGTCATGGGATCCAATCTGGCCCGCAATCTCGCAAGTCGCGACGGCAACACGGTAGCCGTGTACAACCGAACCGAAGCCAAGACCGACGCCTTGCTGGATGAGCATCCCGAGGCCGGATTCGTCAAAGCTGCCACCGTCCAGGAATTGGCTGATTCACTGGTGCGACCGCGCACCGCCATCGTCATGGTCAAGGCAGGCAAGGCCACCGATGCCGTTATCGATGAACTCGTGAGGGTCTTCGAACCTGGGGACATCATCATCGATGGCGGGAATGCACTGTTCACAGACACGATCCGTCGTGAGCAGGCGGTACGCGAAACCGGGATCCACTTTGTGGGCTGCGGCATTTCCGGCGGCGAGGAAGGCGCGCTGAAAGGCCCGTCGCTGATGCCTGGCGGAACCGCGCAGTCCTACACCACGCTGGGGCCGATCCTATCGTCGATCGCGGCCGTGGCCGAAGGTCAGCCGTGCGTCACCCACGTGGGTACCGACGGCGCTGGGCACTTCGTGAAGATGATCCACAACGGTATTGAGTACGCCGACATGCAACTGATTGCCGAGGCTTACGACATCATCCGGCGGGGCACTGGCCGGAGCCCAGCCCAGATTGCCGACATCTTCGCGCAATGGAACACCGGTGAACTGGACTCCTATCTGATCGAGATCACCGCTGAGGTGCTGCGTCAGGTTGATGCCGAGACCGGCCAGCCGCTGGTCGATGTGATCGCAGATCAGGCTGGTGCCAAAGGGACTGGGGCATGGACCGTGCAGACAGCGCTGGACCTGGGCGTGCCAGTCTCGGGTATTGCGGAAGCAGTGTTCGCCCGATCGCTGTCCTCCCGGCCTGCTCAGCGTGGGGCTGCGGCCGATTTGCCTGGGCCAGACCAAAGGTGGGAGGTCGCTGACGAGGACACGTTCATTGAGGACGTCCGCCAAGCGCTGTACGCCTCAAAGATCATCGCGTACTCGCAGGGATTCGATGAGATCATCGCCGGTGCCAGTGAATATGGCTGGGAGATCGACAAGGGCGCTATCGCTGCGATCTGGCGTGGCGGCTGCATCATCCGGGCGCAGTTCCTGAACCGGATTACTGATGCCTATGCTGCTGATCCGTCGCTGGTCGCACTGGTGAGCGCCCCCTACTTCCGGGATGCACTGGCCGCCGCCCAGGATGCGTGGCGTCGCGTGGTCGCCGGTGCCGCCACTGCCGGGATCCCAGCGCCAGCCTTCGCGTCCTCGCTGGCGTACTACGACGGGTTGCGTGCGCCCCGGTTGCCAGCGGCACTCATTCAAGGGCAGCGGGACTTCTTCGGTGCCCACACCTATCGGCGCGTCGATCGTGAAGGGACCTTTCACACGTTGTGGTCCGGCGACCGTTCAGAGGTTGAAGCTACCGACACCCATTAGCCCAAGTGCCCCGGCGGTCACGCTCTGGCGTGCCGGCGGTAGCCGTAGCTGGGTGGGTGCTGACAAAGGTCAGCGGGTTCGTATCGGCGAGAACCCGAGGTGTGGCAGGGGCCTTACTCGTGGGTAAACATGGTTGACCGGGCCGCCGCTAGCCAACCCAGGAGATGCCCCGGCCGGTCAGTGATGATCCCGTCCACCCCGGCTGCGGTCGCCAACGCCCATTCCATCGGTTCATTGAGCGTCCAGGCTGAGACTCGTAGCCCGGCTCCGTGGAGGTATTCCAGCAGATCAGGGTTGGCTACCAGCAAGTCGCCACGCGGATTGCAGCCTCCCACCTGAAGGTCTTGACACAGGTCGAGAACCTCCATATCGAAGGAATCAATCAGTAGTTCCCGGTTGCTCGCGGGAGCGAGCTGGCGAGCCAGTTCCATCGTGACGACCGACAGGCTTTGCACCACTACCCGATCAGCGATTCCGGGCTCGCCGAGGGCGGCCAGTACCCGCTCGAGCGGTTCGAGTGGCCAATCTTCCTTCACCTCGACCAATAGCCCGATGCGTTCATGGTTGCCTAGCCAGTCCAGCACCATGGGCAAAGTGGGCACATGCTGCTGCGCGAATGCCGGTGCGAACCACGATCCGGCGTCCAGCTCGGCCAGCATCGAGGACGGGTGCTCGTTGACGAAGCCGATACCGTTGGTGGTGGCATTGAAGGTCGGATTGTGAATCACGGCAGCCTCGCCGTCCGAGGTCACCTGGAGATCAAGCTCGATAGCATCCGACCCGACGCGCAACGCTGTCTCGAACGCCGCCATGGTGTTTTCCGGGGCGACGCTTGAATTCCCCCGATGCGCAATCACAGCGGGTCGATCAATCATGATCTGACCCTAGGGCGCGGATGTGACATGTAAAGATCCGACGCTGGCTGTTCATGGACACGTCATCTCCACGCCATCGGGCGCAGCGCTTGCCTGGGTGTGACCAGTGAACTTGCGCGGACCGGATTTAAGGCGTTGAGTGTGACGGCGAAGGATCGGGTAGGAACTGAGGTAGACGTGGCACCGACCGCAACTCATGGGCACGAACCGCTGACTCGACGCCAGATTCTCGTGATTCTGGCGGGCTTGATGAGCGGCATGTTCCTGGCAGCCCTGGATCAGACGATTGTGGCGACCGCCATCCGCACCATCGCGGACGACCTCCAGGGCCTGGACCAACAGGCTTGGGCCACCACCGCCTACCTGATCACCTCCACCATCGTGACGCCGCTGTACGGCAAACTCTCAGATATCTACGGCCGGAAGCGGTTCTATATCGCGGCCATCGTAATCTTCATCGTGGGGTCACTGCTGTGCTCACTGTCGGTATCGATGACGCAACTTGCGCTCGCGCGGGCGGTACAAGGAATGGGTGCTGGTGGATTGATGTCACTGGCGCTGGCCATCATCGGCGACATCGTGGCACCGCGAGAGCGCGCGAAGTACCAGGGGTACTTCCTGGCTGTCTTCGGTACCTCGAGCGTCCTTGGCCCGGTCATTGGCGGCTTCTTTGCGGGTCAGGAGTCGTTGCTCGGCGTGGCTGGCTGGCGCTGGGTGTTTCTGGTGAACGTGCCCGTGGGAATCCTGGCTCTGGTGTTGGTGACCCGGACCCTGCAACTGGTCCATCACCGGCTGGAGCACCGCATCGACTGGTGGGGTGCTGCAACCTTGGCCCTCGGTTTGGTCCCGTTGCTGCTGGTTGCAGAACAGGGGCGCGAATGGGGGTGGACGTCGACGCCAGCGCTGGCCTGCTACGCCGTCGGGGGCGTGAGTCTGGTTGCATTCGTGGCAATCGAGCGGGCGATGGGACAAGAGGCTCTCTTGCCGATCTCGCTCTTCCGGATTCGTACCGTGGGCGTCGCCTCTGCAGCGTCGGTGACGATTGGTATGGCGATGTTTGGCGGACTTGCCTGCCTGCCGTTGTATCTGCAGATCGTCAAGGGGTCCACCCCCACCCAGGCAGGTCTACAGATGCTGCCGCTGACGCTGGGGATTATGACCGCTTCCATCGTGTCCGGTCAGATCATTTCGCGCACCGGACGATACCGAATCTTCCCCGTCGTCGGATCGTTTCTGCTGGCCGGCGCACTCTTCGCCTTCCACTATGTCCACGCTGACACCCCGCTGTGGCAATCCATGACCATCATGGTGTTCTTTGGCCTGGGGCTGGGATCCAATTTCCAGCCGCTCACCCTAGCGGTCCAGAATGCCGTTCCCGCCCGCAGCATCGGAGTCGCAACGGCATCGGCTGCCTTCACCCGCCAGATCGGTGGCACGATTGGAACGGCTGTCTTCCTCTCGGTCCTCTTCAGCACCGTACCCGACAAGATCGCCGCTGCATTTGAGCGGGCTGCGCCCAGCCCGCAGTTTCAACAAGCCCTAGCTGACCCCGATAACGCAGCGTTCGCCCAGCAGCTCCAGCAGGCGCAGGATAGCGGCGGTGCGGTCGACGGCAGTGGGGTTCTCGATGACAGTTCATTCCTGATTGAGCTTGATCCACGCCTGGCTCAACCCTTCCTGGAAGGGTTCGCCGACGCGATGGATGTGGTGTTCTTGGTCGCGGCCATCGTCATGGTGGTGGGGTGCGCCATCATCGTGTTCCTGCCTGACCTGGAACTGCGGCGTTCCTCGGCCTATAGCGAACGAGCGGCGGAAGTGGCAGCGGAGATTGCCGGGAAAGAGCCACCCTCGGGCACCTCGGAATCGGAGTCGAGTAAACCCGAGCGCACCAACCCGACCGATGGCGACCACCCAGCCGCCTAGAGTGTGTGCGTGAGCGACCGAGCGGCACCTGGTGGCATCGAGAGCGTGCGCCGCCGAAATCTCGCGACGGTGCTTGGTCTCGTGCATGTTCACGGGCCCAGATCTCGGGCTCAATTGACCCACGCGACGGGCTTGAATCGCTCGACCGTTGCAGCGCTGGTTGCTGAACTCAGCGAGCGCGGCCTGGTCCTTGAACGTGAACCTGCCCCGACCGACAAGGTGGGGCGCCCCTCGCCGCTGGTCACCATCAACCCCGCGGTCTGTGCTGTGGCGGTCAATCCGGAGGTGGATTGCCTCACCGTGGCGGTGGTGGGTTTAGATGGTCAGATCACGGCCCGGGAACGGATCGAGGCTGACCAGCCGCTGACCGCCGAGCAGACGACCGCCGCGGTTGCGCGCATCATCGACCAATGGGGAACGGGGCCGCTCGCCGGTGCGCAAGTGTTGGGCGTGGGCATGGCGGTGCCAGGACTGGTACGAGCTGATGAAGGCGTGGTCGTCCAAGCGCCGCACCTGCATTGGCACGATGTCGCCATCGGCGATCAGATAGAGGCAGCAACGGGTCTGCCAGTTGCGGTGGGCAACGACGCCAACCTGGGGGCGCTCGCAGAGCACCTTTTCGGTGCCGGAGTTGGATGTGACGACCTGTTGTACGTCAACGGCGGGCCCAGCGGTATCGGTGCTGGGGTGCTGGTCGGTGGACGGGTGGTCACCGGTGCGGGTGGATTCGCGGGTGAAATCGGAAGAATCCGGTTAGCTATCCCCGAGTCAACCGGTTGGCGCGCGGCGACGGGGATGCTAGAGGACGAGGTTAACCGGGTCCGGCTGCTGCAAGAGGTCGACGTAGTAGCGGCTGATGAATCGGCGCTGGCAGCAGCAATAGCCGAGTCGGATAGCTCGCAGCTGCGCGCAGAGCAGGCTCGTCAATGCGAGCTCTTGGCGTCCGCGCTAGCCAACGCTGCCAACCTGCTCAACCCGTCCCTCATCATCGTGGGCGGGTTTCTGGCAACCATTGCTGGTGACGATCTGTCCCAACTACGGCAGGCACTGGCGCGGCAGGCGGTACCGGCTATTGCCGAGAACCTAGAACTACGCGAAGCCGCGCTCGGGCAGGGGCGATTGCTCATTGGCGCCGCAGAGGTCGCCTTCGGGCGGCTACTCGCAGACCCGACGTCGGCGCTCTAGCGACACCCAACAGTCACCCACTAGGTTGTGGGTGACCAGTCCTACCGAGCCGGGTCCCCCGGGTCGGGAATAGAGGTTTGTAACATGGAATCGATCAAACAGTCATCGCTTTTCCTGATGATCTCTGGTGTGATCGCCGTAGGATTCGGAATCCTGGCGGCTGTGTGGCCGGGTAGAACCGCGCTGATATTGGTGGTGCTTTGGGCCACCTATGCCCTGGTGGATGGCGTCCTGGCGTTGATCGGTGCCTTCAGCAAGGGCATGAGCGGTGCATTGCGTATTCTGATGGTGGCTGCAGGCGTCCTCGGAGTGATCGCAGGAATCATCGCCCTGGTCAACCCGATAGGTAGTGCGGTCGTGCTCGCCTGGGTGCTGGGGATTTGGCTAGTCGCCCGGGGAGTCTTGTTCATCATCAGCGCTTTCACGACCGAGGACGGGCCTCAGTGGTTGCTGGTGCTGGTGGGAATCTTGTGGATAGTCGTGGGCATCCTGTTTACCGCCAACCCTGGCTCCGGGGCGCTCGCGATTGCCCTGTGGATCGCCTTTGGTGCGATTGCTTGGGGCGTGATTCTCCTCATTCAAGGATGGCGCCTACGGCGGGCGAGCCTCGCCTAGTGCTTGGCCCATGCCGTAGAGGCAATCCACGATATTGGCCACGCGGTCCAGAGCACGATATTGGCCACGCCGTCCAGAGCTCGTGTGAGGAGGGCAGGGCCTGGTCTCTCGATCCGAGATCAGCTAGCTCTTTACCCGACCTGGGTTGGCTCAAGTTCAGTGCCCACCCGCTTGCGCCGAGTTCGAAGGCTGACGCCAAGACCGTGGGTCGTGGGGTTCGGCTTTGGCGTAAACCTTCGAACTCGGGCGTTGGGGCCCTCACGTGCTAGTAGGGCAGCTCTTTGTAGAACGATACGAGATCGGCTGCCTCTGCACCTGAGATCCAATATTGAAAGCCAGTTGTTTCGTTGCTGCTGAGGTAGAACCAGACGACATTGTTCGTATCTTCGTACACGCGCAGGGTGCCGCTGCCATCGTTAAAGACGTTTTCTTCGACGGGCTCCCCCATCGTGCGCGATTCGGCCAACTCGTCGGCGGCCGCCATTGCTGCGGGTTCATCCTCATAGGCCGTCGCAACAATTGTGATGTCCCCGGCGTCATCGCTGGTGTATATGGCCGTTGCGACATCAACAGCACCGGTTGGAACCTCGCCTGGGCTCTCCCATGGACTACTAATACTCCAGGTGTTCCCACGGTCGTCATCAAATTCAAGCTCACTATTGTCAGCCATGAGTTCACACAAGCCGAAGCAGGTTTCCGATGCCAAACCTGGTTCGATGTCGTCGCTAGGTTCTGAATCGGTTGGTTCTGAGCTTGTGGGTTCAGTGTCGGTCGGCTCTGGCTCCGGTGTCTGGTCGGTTGGCTCAGGTTCCTCGGTCGTTGTCGGTGCGGCCGTTGGATCGGGCTCATCCCCGGTCAGGAGGGCGCTTACCCCCCAAATCAGCAGACCCAGCAGAATTAGCCCCCCGACGGCAGCGCCGATGATGATGCCGGTATTGCGCTTGGGCGGCTGTGGGCCCCCTGGTCCTGCAGGGCCGCCATAGCCAGGCTGCTGGCTAAAGATGGGCTGCGAGGCACCAACGGTTGGGGCTGGACCATAGCCGGGCTGAGCGGGCGGTGTCTGGGCTGGCTGTCCGAACACTTGCGTGGGTGCAGGTTGGCCGAATGGTGGTTGGCCTGCGGGGGGTTGCTGTGGGGGTTGGCCGAATGGTGGTTGGCCTGCGGGGGGTTGCTGTGGGGGTTGGCCGAATTGTGGTTGGCCTGCGGGGGGCTGCTGTGGGGGTTGATTCGGATCTTGCGGACCGAATCCGGCGGAATGGCTCATTGCGACACTCCACGCTCGATGATTGGGATCGGGTGGCGGTATCGGTGGTGTCCGGTATCCGCGCGGGCACCTATGTCGGGCACTGTTCTCCCATCGAGAGTAGCCGCCGACAGCGATCCCGCTTGCCAATGCGACGGG
>JBKEBC010000019.1:0-24014 GCA_047972965.1 Beutenbergiaceae bacterium
TGAGCCAATGCTGACCCGTGCTAGGCCCACTTTCTTCGTCGAGCTCATCTTCGTCAAGCTCGTCCTCGTCTTGATCGAGCTCATCTTCGTCAAGCTCGTCCTCGTCCTGATCGAGGTCGTCCTGATCGAGGTCGTCTTGATCGAGGTCGTCCTGATCGAGGTGGTCCTCATCTTGACGCCGATCCGAGGGCTGAGGGGGCATAAGTAATCCTTAGTGTTGAGCCAGCTGTGGTGAACCGGTTGGCATCCTCTCATGGGTATCTGAGCCCTCACCCATGAACCGAGGACGGGTGCTCCAGCTTCGCGATGATCTGATTCAAAGTGTCCGAGGGGCGCATCACGGCGTCAACCTTGGCCGGATCGGGGCGGTAGTAGCCACCGATATCGGCGGCGCGGTTCTGCACGGCCAGCAATTGCGCGGCGATGGTCTGCTCGCTCGCTGTCAGTTCCGCTGCGATCGGCGCGAAGGTAGCTGCCAGGTCGGTGTCGACCTCTTGCCGGGATAGCTCCTGAGCCCAGTACAGGGCGAGGTAGAAGTGACTGCCCCGGTTGTCGATCTTGCCGACCTTGCGCGCGGGTGACTTGTTCTCATTCAGCAGGGTGCCGGTGGCTCGATCCAAAGTATCGGCCAGAACCTGGGCGCGGGAATTGCCGGCGGTGGTGGCCATGTGCTCCAGGCTGACCGCCAACGCCAGGAACTCACCCAGGCTGTCCCAGCGCAGGTAGTTCTGACCGATGAGCTGCTGGACATGCTTGGGAGCAGATCCGCCAGCCCCGGTCTCGAACAGGCCACCGCCGTTCATCAGCGGCACGATGGAGAGCATCTTGGCGCTGGTCCCCAACTCCAAGATGGGGAACAGGTCGGTGAGATAGTCACGCAGCACATTCCCGGTGACGGAAATGGTGTCCTCTCCGCGGCGGATGCGCTCCAACGAGAACTTGGTAGCCGCCACCGGGGCCATGATCTGAATATCCAAACCGGTGGTGTCGTGATCGGCTAGATAGGTGCTGACCTTGGTGATGAGGTTCGCGTCGTGGGCGCGGGCAGAATCTAGCCAGAACACCGCTGGAGCTGCGGTGGCGCGGGCGCGGGTAACCGCGAGCTTGACCCAGTCCGCGATGGGCGCGTCCTTGGTCTGGCAGGCACGCCAGATGTCGCCGGAGCGGACCTGGTGCTCCATGAGGACGTTGCCAGCGCTATCGACGACCTGGACGATACCGTCGCTGGCGATCTCGAAGGTCTTGTCATGGCTGCCGTACTCCTCAGCCTTTTGTGCCATGAGACCCACATTGGGTACCGAACCCATGGTGGTCGGATCGTAGGCGCCATGGGCCCGGCAGTCTTCGATGACCGCCTGGTACACGCCGGCATAGCTGGAATCCGGGAGGACGGCGAGGGTATCCGCCTCGGCGCCGTCTGGACCCCACATGTGACCGGAGGTACGGATCATGGCCGGCATGGAAGCATCGACGATGACATCACTGGGCACGTGCAGGTTGGTGATTCCGCGGTCGGAATCCACCATCGCCAGTGCTGGCCCGGTTGCCAGGCCATCGGCGATTGCCTGCGCGATTTCCTGCCCCTGGGGCAGGTCGGCAAGCCCGGCCAGAATCGCTCCCAGCCCGTCGTTGGGACTCAGGCCCGCCTGCGCCAGCACCGAACCGTACCGATCGAACACCTGCGGTAGGAAAGCTCGAACCACGTGACCGAAGATGATCGGATCCGACACTTTCATCATGGTGGCCTTGAGGTGCACCGAGAACAGCACCCCATCGGTCTTGGCTCGCTCGATCTGGGTGGTCAGGAAGGTGCGCAATGCCGCTGTGTCCATGACAGTGGCATCGACGACCTCACCGGCCAGCACCGGAATCGACTCCTTCAGGACGGTGCGATTGCCTGCCGTGTCCTGGTGCACCACGCTGAGAACATCGTCGGCCGCGAGGATGACCGACTGCTCATTGGAGGCAAAATCACCTGTACCCATGGTCGCGACGTTGGTCTTGCTATCGGGGGACCAAGCGCCCATGGAATGTGGGTGAGTGCGGGCATACGCCTTCACCGATGCGGGTGCCCGCCGGTCGCTATTGCCTTCCCGCAGTACCGGATTGACCGCCGATCCCTTGACCTTGTCGTATCGAGCTCGGACCTGCGCATCGGCATCGGAGGCAATCTCGTCGGGATAGTCGGGCAGCGCATAGCCAGCGGCCTGCAATTCTCCAATGGCTGCTTTGAGCTGCGGAATCGAGGCTGAGATGTTGGGCAACTTGATGATGTTGGCGTCCGCAGTCTTGGCCAGTTCCCCGAGCTCGGCCAGGGTGTCTGGAACCTGCTGGTCGGGGGTAAGCGCCTCGGGGAAATGTGCCAGGATGCGCCCTGCCAACGAAATGTCGCGGGTTTGGACCTGCACCCCAGCCTGGCCGGTGAAGGCCGCAACGATCGGCAGCAGGGAGGCGGTTGCGAGGGCGGGCGCTTCGTCGGTGTAGGTGTAGATGATGGTTGCGTCGGACACGCCGGACTCCCTTTCGCAGGCAGAGGTAGAGGGGCAGGAAACACCTTCGGTCACCCATCCTGCCCTGTTCGGCGCCTCCCGCGAACCAGATGCCTTGATCTATCTGCGCACAACTGCGGCTGACCAAGGCGCAGATCGCACCAAAGGTCCTGGTCCATTGGTGGCAGGATGAGGGCTGGACATGTCCTTGCCGAACGAGAACGGATCATCATGAGCAACGCCCCTGTCACTGTTACCGTCACCGGTGCCGCAGGCCAGATCGGTTACGCACTGCTGTTCCGCATTGCCTCCGGCCAGCTGCTAGGCCCCGATACCAAGGTGAAACTGCGGCTGCTGGAGATTCCGCAGGCGATCAAGGCCGCTGAAGGTACGGCGATGGAGCTGGACGACTGCGCATTCCCGCTGCTTGCCGGAATCGACATCGCGGACAATCCCACCGATGGCTTCCAGGGCACCAACATCGCTCTGCTGGTGGGCGCTCGTCCACGTGGTGCCGGTATGGAACGGGCTGACCTCCTGGAAGCAAACGGCGGCATTTTCGCGCCGCAAGGGGAGGCGATCAACGCGGGCGCCGCTGACGATGTGCGGGTGCTCGTGGTGGGAAACCCGGCCAACACCAATGCCCTCATTGCACAACGTCATGCACCAGATGTGCCCGCCCAGCGGTTTACCGCGATGACCAGACTGGATCACAATCGGGCGCTGTCTCAGCTTGCTGCCAAGGCCGAGGTGCCGGTATCGACCATCAGCAACCTGACGATCTGGGGCAACCACTCGGCCAGCCAGTACCCAGATATCTTCCATGCGCAGATCAACGGTGCCAACGCCGCCGAGGTGATCAACGATCAATCTTGGTTGGAGCAGACCTTCATCCCCACCGTGGCCAAGCGTGGCGCAGCAATCATCGAGGCCCGGGGGGCGTCCTCGGCCGCATCTGCCGCCAACGCCGCCATCGACCATGTTCACGACTGGGTTAACGGCACACCTGAAGGGCAGTGGACCTCGGTGGCGTTACCGTCCGACGGTTCGTATGGGGTGCCCGAAGGCCTCATCTCTTCGTTCCCGGTCCGGGCCCGCGACGGCCAGCTAGAAATCGTGCAGGGGCTGGAGTTGAACAGCTTCTCTCGCACCCGGGTGGATGCCTCGGTAGCGGAGCTGGGCGAGGAACGCGAAGCGGTCGCGGCGCTTGGTCTGATCTAACCTGGACGTGCGGCTGAGCCGTCGTGGGCAGGACCTGACGCAGGGCTCCTGGTAGTCCTGGCCGCTCGTGGTGCGGCTTCGTTATCGCAGCGCAATCGGTGGTGTGGGGTAGTTGTCCCCTGGAATTTGGTGTTCGGACACTGCCTATCGCTCTAGCATCGAAGGATGAACCAGCGCTTCAATCCGCCTCCAGGCTGGCAGGTGCCCGTAAACTTCACCCCCCCGCAAGGGTGGCAACCGGATCCATCCTGGCCACCAGCACCAGCGGGATGGAACTTCTGGGTTGCGGACGCGCCAATGCCCGGCCAGCCTTCCCTCAATGCTGCGACACAGCCCACCGCAGCGCACCAGGACACGTCCGCCCCGGAAGCTAGCTATGGTCCGCCGCAGGCATTCGGCAGTGCTCCAGGACCGGTGCCACCGGGCGGCGGGTTGGCCAACGACGCCCACTGGCAGGCACAGTTGCGTACTGCTCGCAATGCTCTGATCATCGGCGGGTGTCTGTTGGTGGTTGGCCTCGGCATTTCGCTCTATAGCCTGACCAATGGACGTGGTGGAATTATTACCTATGGCTTAGTGATTGTTGGCATCGCGTCCATCGTCCGTGGCTTCATGGCCAGGAGTAAGACCAAGGCCGCCATGCGGGCAGCGCAGGCCGCGCAGCCCGGAGCGGCCCCCTATGGGATGCCGTAGCACGCACGCCCTCCGCGTCCGGCTCTAGAAGTAGTCCCCGAGCCGGTCGTCAACAATCCAGTACTCGTTCACGGTACGGGTGGCCTCGGCCGTGAAACCGGCGTCGTCGATGAGCAGCCAACGATTGCCGTAGGAACTATCGTTCCAGGTGACGTCGAGTGAGAGCCATTGGCCACCCACGTAGACCTTGTTCCAGGCGTGGCCGATCCCGCTCTGGGTGACGATCCCGGAGACGTACACCGCATTCAGGCCGGCCTGGGCGGCCATGGCCTGAAACGCCCGGGTGTAGCCATCGCAGACAAAACGGCCTTGGACGAATCCGCCGTTGGCTTCCCAGGCGTGCAGGATCCCGTTCTCCTGGGCAAAAACTCGCCAATTTGACGCGGCGCTTGCTGCAGGCGAGAAAATGAGGTCGTACGCGTTCGAGTCGTATTCGGTGTTGGCCACGATCCAGTTGTTGATTGCGGTGGCAATCTGGGCATCGGACATTCCGGCTGAGGTGGCGGCGTCGGTGGCTACACCAACTGCGTCGAACAGCTCCTGCTGGTGGGCCTGGTAGGTAGCGTCATCGTAGGCATAGTTAAACCAGATGGTGCTGCCCTGGTAGGTGAAGTCCAGGACGTAGGTGTAGGGGTTCTGGTACCAGGCTTCAAAAACGACATCGACGATCCCTGGGGCGCCTGGCTGCGCGGTGAAGTGGGAGACGTCGATTGCCTCCGATCTATTCACCATGTGTCGGGCGACAAATTGAACGAACTCAGAACTGCCAAAGTAGGGAAAGTCCACGTCGGGAGCCGAATCCAAAACCTGGGCGTCATTGGGTTCGAAAATACCGACGGTCATCTCAACACTTCCACCCAGCGGGGCTGAGGCGGCCGCACGCTCGTTGTAGGCGTCGATGATGTCGTAGATGTTGTCGCCGTCGCCGATTTCCAGAACCATCGGCACCACCAAGTGGGACGCCGCGGCATACAGCTTGACCTGGAACCGGATCGTTCCGGCTGCGACCCCGGGGCCGATCTGATCGACAGTCTCGGGATCGGCGATGGCGACGAAGTCGCTGCTGGTGCCACCCACGGTAATCACCGGTACCGTGAGCGGCGCGGTGTCAGGGGTATAGACCGGGCCGAAGTCAGTATCGTCGCTGGCCCCAGCTATCTGGGCGTCGAATGCTGCACCGTCAATCTGCATCGGTGCGTTCACCAGAGTCTCGATACTGGTGGCGGCCGCGAAGCTAGACGCGCGTTCTGGAAGCAGGTCGTCGTTGAGTTCGACCGCGATAACTCCGATGTTGTACTGCGTGGGGTCGGCGACATCTGCTACGAACTCGAGGGGGTTGTGCATGAGGGCGCCGCTGTTCTGGCGGGTGTCGAAGCGCAGCGTCTGCTCGAATGTGGAATCGCTGTTACCGAGCGCGTCCGTGGTCGACCAGGTCGTCTCGGTGGTGACCCCGAGCACGGCGTACTCGGTCTGCCCGGCGATTTCGTTGTACACCGACCGCACCACGTAGTAGGCGGTAGCTCCTTCGATCGCGGACCACTGATAGTCCACGTAACCAGGTGTGGCCGAACGTGAGAACGAAAGCAGCGGTGTCTGCAGGTGCTGAGCAAGGCTGATCTGCGATACCACTGGACGTTCGAGCTCGTTGCCGTCTGCGTCCACATATCGCACCACGTAGTAGGTGTCGTGAGTGCCCCACCCAGCCCCAAGGAAGTCCAGGGATTGCGCTGATCCATCGCCGGGATCGAACAACGTGTAGGTGTCACCGATAGCGAAGTTGTAAAGGGTCGGTTGCTCTTGCGCAGTATTGACGTTGAGGGAGTTGTCCACCAGCCACCAGGCGTTGTCCGGGTTGGCGTAGTCGTCAGCATTAAGGGCAGCAAATGCGGCAGGGCGTTCCATGGGTTGGATCTCCCAGCCGTCACCGTCGGCATTGTTCTGCACGCCGAAGGGCACCTTTTCAGTGAGCGCCGGGTCGGTAAAGATGGCGAAACCCCACCAAGGGTCGTTCGGTTCGACGTCGGCGGCTGCTGGGGGTGCGCCACGATCGATGTCGGTCGCGAAGGTCAAGGCCAGATCGCGCTGTTCCAGGCCTTGGATAGGCGCCGTGAAGTCGAGCTCGCGCTCGCTATCGGTGCAAACAATCTCCGTTTCGGTAATGCCAGCTGGGTTGTCCTCGTCGTAGTACACCGGGCTATCCAGTGCGGTGCACTCAGGGGTGGTGACGGCATCGAGTGTCAGGGGGATGCCCACGGCTGCGACCATGGCGATACCCAGGCCGACGGCGATTGGTACCCATGCCTTCCGGAACCGGCCCGGCTGGGCTGGAACGCGGGCGGAGGCAGGGTGGGCAGCGGGCGCGGGCTGTGGCCCCCCTGCTGCCGGTCGGCTGTGCGGCTGGCCGGGGTGGCCCTGGGGTGGGTGGCCCTGGGGTGGGCGGCCTTGTTGGGGGTGCCCCGGGGGTATCTGTTGCCCCGGCTGACGTGGCACCGGCTGGACCCGGTCGGTCCATTGCGCCCCGTTCCACCAGCGCAGGAGCTGTGGGTTGCGTGGGTCCGGATACCACCCTGACTGTTGACCACTCATCCCGATTGTCCTCTCACCGACGGTATGCCTAGCACCAGATTTTCATCCATCGGCCTACGGCGGGGAGCATCATCGAAAGCCCCGCACCCTCGCCCGGCTACCTAGGCTCGGCCGAATAGTAGCGCCTAGCGCGGTTGCGGGGCGCTCCCAAAGTTCGCGCGCATCGTTGGTTACCGGAACACGACGGTTCGATGCCCGTCCAACAGGACTCGGTGTTCGGCATGCCAGCGCACCGCGCGGGCCAGGACCCGACGCTCGACATCCTGGCCGATGGCCACCAATTCCTCGGCGTCGTCAGCATGGGTGACGCGCTCGACATCTTGTTCGATGATCGGCCCCTCATCCAGCGAAGCCGTCGCGTAGTGCGCGGTCGCCCCTATCAGTTTGACGCCACGGTCGTGGGCTTGCGCGTACGGGCGAGCGCCCTTGAACGATGGCAGAAACGAATGGTGGATATTGATGACCCGACCGGCCAATGCTTGGCACACGTCATCGGAGAGGATGTGCATGTAGCGGGCCAACACCACCAATTCGATATCGCAGTGGTCCACCAGCTCCAGCAACTGCTTTTCCGCCTGTGTCTTGGTGTCCTTGGTCACCCGAATGTGGTGGAACGGCACCTGATCGAATGCGGCGATCGGTGCTACGTCGGTGTGGTTGGACACCACCGCGACGGTATCGATGGGCAATCTGCCGCTGCGCTGGCGGAACAACAGATCGGTGAGGCAGTGGGCGGTTCTCGAAACCATGATCAATGTCCGCAGTGGCCGACCGACTAGATCCAGCGTCCAGGTCATCGAGAACTGGGCCGCCAACAGTGCCAGCGCGCCCTCCAGTTCCTCCTGCGATGCGCCAGATTCCACCTGAACCCGCATAAAGAACAGCCCGGTATCGGCGTCGCCGAACTGCTGAGACTCGGTGATATTGCCCTTGAGGCCGGCCAACACGCCGGTCACGGCGTGAACGATGCCGGGCTGGTCCGGGCAGGACAGGGTCAGTACCCAGTGTCGAGAACGGGGATCTTGGCTAGCAACAGAACGTTCGGTCACACGGGTGAGGGTAGGCGATCTCGCCGCGCCGTGGCGATCAGGTGGGCCAGCCCCGCCCTGGATGCAAGGATGAGTGCATGGACGTGGAGTTGAAGATTGACGTCGTCACCGACGAGGACGCCGGTGAACTGCTGACGGTGCGCCGGGCAGCCTTTGTGACCGAGGCGCAACTCTATGACGACGTGCACATTCCGCCACTGACCCAAACCCTGGATGAATTGCGCCAGGATCTAGCTCGCGCGGACGTCGTCACGCTCGCCGGCTGGATCGGGACCCGGATGGTGGGTTCGGTCCGGGTTGAGCTGGAGCAGGACCGGGCACTGCTGGGCCGCCTCGCCGTGGTGCCGGACCTGCAGGGGCAAGGAATAGGTACCAAGCTGCTGATGGCTGTGTTGACCTATCTACCGGAAGACACCACGGAGGTTTGGGTCTTCACGGGGCAGGACTCCAAGCAGAATCTCTCCCTCTATACCAAGAATGGTTTTGAGCACCAATACGACCAGAACGCCGGCGACCTCACCTACGCGTACCTGCGCAAGCTGCTCGGCGAACAATCCAGTGGTGACGAGCCCGCCGGGGCTTAGCCCGCCACCCCTGTTGCTGCCAAGGTCGGGGTGCCGACGCTTGCTAGGCTGAGACCCGTCGCAACTGGCGCCAAGGTGGGTTACCACCGGGGAGCGACGTCGCACCGATTGCTTGGTCGCCCGCCTGGGCCGAGGGTCATTCCTACCCCAACCATGCCCGGAGGAGACCATGACCGAGCACACCCACGACAGCGCGCTTGCCGATTTCGACCCGGAGATCGCCTCCGTCTTGGAGGGAGAGCTCACGCGTCAGCGCGAAACACTGGAGATGATAGCCAGTGAGAATTTCGTCCCGCGGGCGGTGTTGCAGGCACAGGGAAGCGTGCTGACCAACAAGTACGCCGAGGGCTATCCAGGACGCCGCTACTACGGCGGTTGCGAGCAGGTTGACATCGCTGAAAACCTGGCCATCGAACGGGCGAAGAACCTGTTCGGGGCCGCCTACGCCAACGTTCAGCCACACTCGGGCGCGACCGCCAATGCTGCGGTCTTGCATGCGCTGGCTAGCCCCGGTGACACGATCCTGGGGCTGTCACTGGCCCACGGTGGACACCTCACCCACGGTATGAAGCTCAATTTCTCCGGCAAGTTGTACAACGTGGCGGCCTACGGCGTCGATGAGCAGACCCACCGGGTGGACTACGACGCGCTGCGGCAGGCTGCCATCCAGGCTCAGCCCAAGGTGATCATCGCCGGCTGGTCGGCCTACCCGCGCCAACTCGACTTCGAAGCGTTCCGGGCTATCGCCGATGAAGTCGGCGCCTACCTGTGGACTGACATGGCTCACTTTGCCGGGCTGGTCGCAGCGGGTCTGCACCCCAATCCGGTGCCGCATTCGGATGTCGTCTCCACCACCGTGCACAAAACGCTGGGCGGCCCCCGCTCGGGCCTGCTGCTCTCCCGAGACCAGGAGGCATTCGGGAAGAAACTGAACTCAGCTGTCTTCCCCGGCCAACAAGGTGGCCCGCTCATGCACGTCGTGGCCGCGAAAGCCGTCGCGCTCAAGGTCGCAGCTAGCCAGGAATTCCGCGACCGGCAGCAGCGAACCATCGACGGCGCCCGCATCCTGGCGCAGCGACTGACCGCCACCGACGTCGCCAACGCCGGGGTCTCGGTGCTGACCGGTGGCACGGATGTCCACCTGGTCCTAGTGGACCTGCGCCACAGCCCCCTGGATGGCCAGCAGGCCGAGGACCTGCTGCACAGCGCCGCAATCACGGTGAACCGCAACGCGGTGCCGTTCGACCCCCGTCCACCCATGGTGACCTCCGGTCTGCGGATCGGCACTCCCGCACTGGCCACCCGGGGCTTCGGCGACGCCGAATTCACCGAGATCGCCGACATCATCGCCGGGCTGCTCATCGCCGGCCGCAGCGCCGATATCGATGCGGCCCGCGCCCGGGTGAAAGTCCTGACCGACGCCTTTGCGCTCTACCCAGGACTATCCCAGTGACCGCCGCCATGCTGCCAGGGAGGCCGGTAGCCGAGGCTGTCCTGGCCGACCTTGCTCCCAGGATCGCGGCATTGACCGCGGCGGGCCGGCCACCCGGCCTGGGCACCATCCTGGTCGGCGACGACTCGGCGTCGGCCGGCTATATCCGGATGAAGCAGGACAAGGCGACAGAACTCGGGTTCACCTCACCGCACATTCATCTGCCGCAGGCGGCGACCCAGGCCGATGTGATGGCTGCCATCGGGGACATGAATGATGCCGACGATGTGGACGCCGTCCTCATCCAGCACCCCACACCACCCCAGATCGACTTCGACGCGGCCCTGCTGGAACTGAACCCGGACAAGGATGTCGACGGGCTGCACCCGGTCAATATGGGCCGGTTGGCGCTAGGAATGCCGGGGCCGGTGCCATGCACCCCAGCAGGTATTGAAGCGCTGCTGGCGCACTATCAGATCTCGATATCGGGGCGCGAGGTGTGCATTGTGGGTCGCGGAACCACCCTGGGGCGACCGCTGGCGCTGCTGCTGTCCCAGAAGCGCCCCACCGCCGACGCGGCGGTGACGGTGGTGCACACCGGGGTTCCGAACTGGTCGGACTACACCCGGCGCGCAGAGGTTGTCATCGCTGCCGCCGGGGTACCCGGGATCTTGCAGCCCGAACACCTGACCCCGGGCGTCACCGTGATCGGAGGCGGGGTGCGGTACCAAGGCAAGCGCCTGTTGCCCGATGTCGACGAGGCCTGCGAACAGGTCGCTGGTGCCATCACCCCCCGAGTCGGAGGGGTGGGACCGACCACGATCGCGATGCTGTTCCGCAACGCCGTTGAGGCAGCCGAACAGCGCGCCTAGGCCAGCACCGGCTGCTGGCGCGGTCCCACCGCACGTGCCAGCAGCGGGAAAAGCAGCAGCGTAACCGCGCCCGCAGCGACCAGCACCGCCGCGATCTCGGCCGACATCAGATCGCGGCTCACCGCCAGCTCCGTGACCGCAACGATGATCGGTAGGCCAGCGGCGCTATAGAAACCAAGCTGCAGGCGCTCCCGGAAAGTTGCCAACCCGGAACCAGTGCCACCCAGCTGTTCCCGCACCAGCACCACACCACCGCGTACCGCCAGGATCATCGCCACGAACGCCACCAACAACAACGGTTGGGCCCGGATGGCTGACACATCGATGGTGATACCTGAGCTGACGAAAAACACCGGCACCAGGAAGCTCCAGGCCACCACTTCCACCCGTTCATGCAGGAAATGCGAACTCGAGGGCTGCGCCTGCCGCAGGATGAAACCTGCCGCGAATGCGCCCAGCACCACATCGAGCTCGAAAATCGCCGCTGCAGCCATCAAGGTCAGCAACACCCAGAAGATCAACCGCATCCCAGTCTGCCGGTTGCCATGCATGCCGTCGAGAATGGCCGTGCGCAGCCATGGAATCCGAGCCACAGCGGCCCGTGGCACCACGGCCACCACCAGTGCTAGCACCAGAAATGCCACCAGGACCACGGCCGTCACCAGGGTTGAACGCGAGCCGAGCAGGAGGGCCATCACCAGCACCGGGCCCAACTCACCAACCGCTCCATGGGTCAAGACCGCAGCTCCCAGCCTGCTCTCCATCAAGCCCCGCTCCTTCAAGATCGGCAGCAGCGCCCCCAAGGCTGTCGAGGTGATAGCGAGCGCCAGCACGACCGCGGTCAAGGCTGCTGCCTGCGGGATCAGGACCATTCCGATTCCGAATCCGATGACGACGCACACCACCCAGGTCAGCGCCGCCTGGTGACCTTGCCTGGATTTCAAGGAGGCCGGGTTGATCTCCGAGCCGGCGATGAGAAACAACAGGCCCAACCCCACCTCACGCAGCAGGCCGATACCACCCTCAACCGCAGCCAGATCCAGCACGCTGGGTCCGATGATGGCGCCACCGACCAGCAGCACCACCACATCTGGCACGGTGCCCCGGGTCAGCCTGACCACCAGCGGTGATGCGGCGATCACGCAGGCGATCCAGAATAAGGACACGATTGCCGACGACTCATGCACGGTGCGAGTATGCCGCCTGCAAGGGTGCATGCATGCACCCTGCACATGATCGTGTCGGGAGGTTTGATGAGTCACCGTGACCTCGCGCCTGCGTCAGGCAGGCCCATTGGTCGGATTGTGCTTATCGGTTTGCTGGTGCTGATCTGGGTCACCATTGGTGCCTTCGGCGGTATGGCACAGGGCTCGCTTTCGCAGGTTCAGGAAAATGACTCGGCCGCGTTCCTTCCCAGTAGCGCCGAGTCCACCCGCGCAGCGGCAGCTGTCGCTGAGTTCACCGACACGCAGGCGTTGCCAGCGTTGGTGGTGGTCAGCGCTGAGGACCAGGGGCAGCTGACAGCGGGCCAGGTTGCCACCGTGGAAGCGTTCGCCGTCCGAATCGGCGATCTGACCCTGCCTGGCGGTCGCCCAGTAGCCGAGGTGCTCACCGGGCCCGTCGTAGCAACTCCCGCGCAGGATGGGCAAGCGGTGCTGGTGCTGGTAGCCATCGATGCCGACCTCGCCGACGACCTCATCGGTCCTGACGAAGACCGGGTGAGCACCGCCGTCGTCGAGGCGATCCGAGACGACGCCCCCGAGCTACTGGCGCCGGTAGGCCTGACGGCTCTGGTCACCGGGCCGGCGGGCTACGTGGCCGACCTGGTCACAGCATTCGGTGGGATCGATGGCATCCTGCTAGTGGTGGCACTGGCCGTGGTCATGCTCATCCTGTTGGTGGTGTACCGATCCCCGATCCTGCCGGTCGCCGTGATTGTCACGGCGGTCTTCGCGCTGTGCGCAGCGGCGCTGGTGATCAAGCCAATGGCCGAAGCTGGCCTGCTGCAACTGAATGGGCAAAGTCAGGGGATCCTGTCGATCCTGGTTATCGGCGCAGCAACGGACTATTCGCTGTTGCTGGTCTCCCGGTATCGGGAAGAGCTGACCCGCCACCGGCACCCGGCAGCTGCCATGACCGTGGCCCTGCGCCAATCGCTGGAACCCATCGGAGCCAGCGCGGCAACAGTCATCGCCGGACTGCTCTGCCTGATGCTGTCCGATCTGGGTTCCAACGCCAGCCTCGGCCCGGTAGCCGCCATCGGGATCGTTGCCAGCTTCCTGGCGGCGATGACCCTGCTTCCCGCGCTGCTGTTGGTGCTGGGCCGGCGATCACGGGCCATCTACTGGCCCCGCATTCCCCGGTACACCGGAGCTGATGCCGGTGGCGTGGGCCGGGCGGGGCTGTGGCACACGGTGGCGACATTCGTGACCTCTCATGCGCGGGTGGTGTGGGTGATCGCCAGCCTGGCGCTGCTGATGCTAGCCGCGTTTGTGCCGACTCTGAAGGCTCAGGGCACCGGGGAGTCCGATGTGTTCCTGGGTGAGGTGGAAGCGGTCGCAGGCGAGGAGCAGCTTGCTGAGCACTTTGATTCCGGCGCGGTTGAGCCGATCGCCATCGTGACCTCCCAGGAGCTGGCCGCACAGGTTGGTGACGCCGTCGCCGCCCTGCCCGGCATCACCCAGACCAGCAGCTTTTCCGGGCCACAAGCCGGCCCACCGGGTACTGAACTGGAGCCCCTGGTGATCGATGGTCGAGTGCTGATCCAGGCGGTGACCGAGGTTTCACCCGAGTCCCAACAGGCGCAGGAGGTGGTCCAGCAGGTGCGTACTGCGGTGCACGCCATTGACCAGGACGGGCTAGTGGGTGGCGCAGCTGCCGAACGCCTGGACACTCAGCAGACCACCGCATCCGACCTGCGCATCATCGTTCCGGTGGTGCTGGCAGTGATCTTCTTGATGTTGGTGCTGCTGCTGCGTTCGCTGGTAGCGCCCTTGCTACTGCTGGCAGCAAACGTGCTCTCCTTCGCGGCCACGATGGGACTATCCGCGTTGGTCTTCAACCATGTGCTCGACCTGCCCGGTGCCGACGCCACGGTCCCGCTGTATGGGTTCGTCTTTCTGGTGGCCCTGGGAATTGACTATTCGATCTTCCTGATGACCCGGGTGCGCGAAGAATCCCAGACTCACGGAACACGCGCCGGCGTCCGACGCGGACTGGCCGTGACCGGGGGCGTGATCACCTCCGCCGGGTTGGTGCTGGCTGCCACGTTCAGCGCACTTGCGGTGATTCCGTTGCTGTTCCTGCTGCAGCTAGCGTTCATCGTGGCCGCTGGTGTTCTCATCGATACCTTCGTGGTGCGTTCGCTGGTGGTGCCGGGGTTGGTCCACGACATTGGACGCGGTTCATGGTGGCCGTGGCAGCGCCGCATCCAGCCCGATCGATCGAGCATCAACTAAATCCAGGTCAGCCGGGTGTGTTCACCTGCGATCAGGGTGAGGCTCATCTATGGTTGGGCAACATGCTGGATCGCCGGACCCGAATCCTGGACGCGGCAATCGCCATCGTGGGCGAGGGCGGAACCCGCTCGCTTACCCACCGCGGTGTTGACCGCCGGTTGCAGTTGCCCGATGGCAGTACGTCCAACTATTTCCGCACCCGAGAAGCGCTGTTGGACGCGGCCGTGGATCGGTTGCTGGAGCTGGACCGGGCCACGTTGACCGACATCCACAGCGGATTTGAGAACCTTGATGATGCGGCCTTGGCGCGAGGCATTGCCGAGTATGCGGTCAGGCTCTGCCGACCTGGTCGGATCGTGCGCACCCGTGCACGGTTCTCGCTCACCCTGGTCTACCCGGACCGGCTGGGATCACTGCTGCAAGACTGGGTCAAACTCGGGGTCGAGAGCCTGGGCGCCCACGGACTCGTCAACCCGGAGATGGCTACCAAAGCCCTGCTGGCCTACACCGACGGCGTGATGCTGCAAGCCATCGTCGCCAGCGCTGGTGAGGGTGTGGAACTGGAACGCACCGAGATTGCCTCGAACGTGCTGACCCTGCTCAGCAGTCAGCACCCTGCTGACTAGCCAGCGTTCCACCCGCGGCGCTGGTTGGTATGCGCGCATGACCGGGCGGGGCCCCGCGCTGATCTGCTCTAGCTGGCCCGCGCTCCCGACGCTGCTGCTTTGACGACTCTCAAGAACGCCGGTGCCAAGAATCCTGCATGGTCGAAAGCTCGGGCGAGGGCGTTGGTGATCTGCTCCATGCTCCCACCGGGGACCAGCGCGATCGCAGACCCACCAAACCCGCCACCGGTCATCCGTGCCCCCACCGCGCCGTGGCGTTCTGCCGTGTCCACGGCCAGATCCAGTTCCGGGCAGCTGACCCGGTAATCGTCTCGCAATGAGGCGTGAGAGGCGTGCATCAGCGGACCCACGTCACCAAGGCGGCCCGATTCCAACAGCGTGGAGAACTGGCGGACCCGTTCGATCTCAGTCACCACGTGTCGGACCAGTGGCCGCTCGCCAGCTGGCAACCGGGCCAGCGCCTGATCGAGGCCCGCAGGTTCGATCTCCCGCAGAGCCGCAATGCCCAATTCGGCGGCTGCCCGTTCACAGGTGGCGCGCCGCTGGGCATAGTGACCATCGACCAGGGCATGCGGTGCGCGGGTATCGATCACCAGCAGTTCCAACCCGGAACCTGCCAGATCGAACGGCAGATGACGCACGTTGCCATCGCGGCAATCCAACAGCAATGCGTGATCTGCTCGACATTGCAACGACGCCACCTGATCCATGCCGCCGGTGTTCGCACCTGCGATCTCATTCTCAGCCAGTCGGCAAACCTGCGCCAAGGTGGCACGATCGATGCCCGGCTCGGCTAGTCCCAAGCCCACTGCCGCTTCCAAAGCAGCCGATGAACTCAGCCCAGCACCAAAGGGCACACACGAGGCAATAGCGGCGTCGAACCCGCGGCTGGGCCGACCGGACTGCCCGAGCGCCCAGGCAACCCCCACCGCGTACCCGGCCCAACCGCTGACCCGTCCAGGTGCAACCTCACTCAGGTGTCCCTGCCACGGCTGAGACTGTGCCGCTGAGACCAACCGGACCCGATCGTCGCTGCGGTGCCTGATAGCGGCGAATGTGCGGTGAGGCAGGGCGATCGGCAGGGCGAGCCCCGCGTTGTAGTCGGTGTGCTCACCGATGAGATTCACCCGCCCGGGGGCGTACCAGACGCCGTCGGGCGGCGCATCGAACGCTGAGGTGAACGTGGCGGTTGCGGCAGCAACACCATCGGAGGTCGGCCACGCGGTGATGGTGTTCTCGGACATCGGCAAACTCCCATAGATCGATAGCGCCATTGTGGCGGTTGGGTGCAGATGGGTACCACTACCGGTCGGTGATGTCCGCACCGGTGGATGGAACCAGGCACACTAGGGGCATGCATGATGTGGTCCGCCTACCGTCGGGGGTTGGCGACTGATGAGGGTACCGAGCTACACGGAGAATCAGATCCTTATCGGTCTGACGATCTCGATTCCGCCACCCTACGACCAGCCCCTCAGCCGAGCACGCCTGGACTCTGGCGATTCCGATGCGATGGCCATCGTTCCCCACATCACATTGCTGCCACCGATTCCGGTCGAACGATCCCAGCTTGAGCAGGTGCACGCCCACCTGCGCCACGTGGCTGCTCAGCATGCACCCTTCGTCATGACGCTGTCCGGAACCGGTACCTTCCGACCCATCTCGCCTACGGTGTTCGTGATCCCCGAACAGGGAGCCCAGCAGTGCGTTCGACTGCACCAGGCCATCAATCGGGGCGTTCTGGCTCAGCAGACGCGGTTCCCCTATCGGCCGCACGTCACCATTGCCCACGATGTGTCTGAGGCCAAACTCGACGCTGCAGCCGCAGGCCTGGTCGACTTTCACGCGAGCTTCCCGGTCGCCGCCTTCGCCTGCTATGAACTTTGCGCAGACCAGATGTGGCGGGAGTCGGCGTTGTTCCAGCTCACCGGTAAGTTGGGTCCGGGTAGCCCCGGGAGGTAGACCGATGAGCAACGAAGGCGAAACTACCGTCGGCCGAATCCGAGCGTTGCTGGCCTGGTGGCAGCAAACTCGCCTGGCTCGGGCACTGGGGCGCTATGGGTCCGCTCATGGTGCACTATTGACCAAAGGTGTTGCCTACTCGGCACTCTTCTCCATCTTCGCTGGCCTCGTGGTCGCCTTCTCCATCTTCATGGCGTTGTTGGGGAGCAACACCGAGTTGCGCGAGGCAGTGCTGCAGGCCGCCGATGCGGCGCTGCCCGGGGTGATCGACACCGGGTCGGGAGGCATGCTGGCGCCGGAATCACTGCAGTTCGATCCCAGCGGATCGATCATTGCCGCGGTGGTCGGATTCGTGCTGTTGCTCAACACGGCACTCGCGGTCATGTCGTCCTTGAGGATCGGCATCGGCGCCATGTTCGGCGTCATCATCAAGGCCCAGAATGCACTATTCGCCCGCGTGCGGGCGCTCGCAGGATTCCTCGTGTTAGCGGTGGCGGTGGTGCTGACCTCGGCGCTCGGTGTCGCAGTGGGAACTGCAGGAACCGCTATTGCGGACGCGCTCGGGTTGGCTGGCAACTCCGTGGCTCAGTTCCTCACCCGTGGGCTCGGGGTGCTGCTGGCAGCTGCGGTCGATGCCGGGGTGGTGGTGTTCCTTATCCGCGGGCTGGGAGGAGTGCGTCCGCCGCGGCGGGACTTGCTGACCGGGGCCGCGGTGATGGCGGTGGCAGCCGGGGTCATCCGGTTCCTTGGAACCATGCTGGTGGGGTCATTCGCGGACAACCCGGTGCTGGCCGGTGCCACGGCGTTGGTGACCTTGCTGGTGTGGGTCAACCTGGTGGTGATGGTGTTCCTCATGGTGTGTGCCTGGACCGCGAATCCACCGGCCACTCTGGCGATCGATGACGGGGTGCTCACCCATGCCACCGAGACACCGAACTACGTCACGCAGTCACAGCCGCAGACCCTGCAATGGCCACACGACCCCATCACTGGCCGGGTGCAGCCAGATACACCGCCACCCCCGATGCCGTACTGGGGTGGCGCGATGGGCTGGATTCAGCGCAAGTACCGGGGTGCCCGGGATGCCTGAACTGGTCGAGCGCGGTCGCGGATCGACCTAGGCCGGGCCTGCTCCGATACGACCACCGGGCCTGCTCCGATACGACCGCTTCGCGTCGGGATGGGCCTCAGGTGCTACGCCACAGCGCCCCACGCAGATCAGCGTTCATCTGGCTGATGACGTCCTGCCCGATGCCCTTGGGGCAGGCTGCGGTGCACTCGCCAATATTGGTACAGCCACCAAAGCCCTCTTCATCATGGGTATGCACCATGTTCAGCACCCGGCGGTCGCGTTCGGGCTGACCCTGCGGCAACTCGCCCAGGTGGGTGATCTTGGCACCCAGGAACAGCGATGCAGATCCGTTCGGGCAGGCTGCCACGCAGGCGCCGCACCCGATACAGGTCGCGGCGTCGAAGGCGCGGTCAGCGTGGTCTTTGCCGATAAGCATGTCGGAGGCGTCCGGTGCGGCACCGGTGTTCACCGAGACGTAGCCACCAGCGGCGATGATCCGGTCGAACGCGGAACGATCGACGCAAAGGTCACGCAACACCGGGAAGGGCTCGGCACGCCAAGGCTCGATCGTGATGGTGTCGCCATCGGAGAAGGAGCGCATATGCAGCTGGCATGCGGTGGTGTTCTCCGGGCCGTGCGGCACGCCGTTGATCATCAGACCGCACATACCGCAGATACCTTCGCGGCAGTCGCTGTCGAAGGCCACCGGTTCCTCGTCGCGAGCCTGCAACTGCTCGTTGAGCACATCCAGCATCTCCAGGAACGACATGTCCTCAGAGACATCGTCCAGGGTGTACGTCTTCATGGCACCGGTGCTAGCGGCATCGTCTTGGCGCCAGATCTTGAGGGTCAGTTTCACTTGTAGCTCCGCTGCTTCAACTCGATGAATTCGTAGGCCAGATCTTCTTTGTGCAGGATGGGGTCGGCGTCCTCCGAGCCGCCCCATTCCCAGGCGGCGACATAGGCGTAGTTGTCATCATCGCGCAACGCCTCGCCATCGGAGGTTTGTGATTCGGCACGGAAGTGCCCCCCGCAGGACTCGCGCCGATGCAGCGCATCGATGCACATCAGCTCGCCCAGCTCCAGGAAGTCCGCCACCCGGCCAGCCTTCTCCAATGACTGGTTGAGGGTGTCAGCACTGCCTAGGACCTTGACATTGCTCCAGAACTCCCGCTTAAGGTCGCGGATAGCGTCGATGGCTTTGCGCAGCCCTTCCGCGGTGCGCTCCATGCCGCAGTATTCCCACATGATGTTGACGAGCTCGCGGTGGAAGCTGTCGACCGTACGTGAGCCGTTGACGGTCAGGAAAAGCTGGATGCGCTGCTCCACCTCGGTCTGCGCTGCCACGACGTCGGCATTGTCGGGCGCAACCGCCTCAAACGGACCATCGGCCAGGTAGTCGCGAATGGTGTTGGGCAACACGAAGTAGCCATCGGCCAAGCCCTGCATGAGCGCCGAGGCACCCAGCCGGTTGGCGCCGTGGTCGGAGAAGTTGGCTTCGCCCACCACGAACAGCCCCGGGATGGAGGACTCCAGGTCATAGTCCACCCATAGCCCGCCCATGGTGTAGTGCACCGCCGGGTAGATCCGCATCGGAACCTGATACGGGTCCTCACCGGTGATCCGGGCATACATATCAAAGAGGTTGCCGTACTTGGCCTCGACTGCGTCCTTGCCCATCCGGGCGATGGCATCGGCGAAATCGAGGTAGACCCCACGGCGGAAATCGCCGACCATCGGACCCACGCCGCGGCCCTCGTCGCACACGTTCTTGGCCTGCCGGGAGGCGATATCACGTGGAACCAGGTTGCCGAAGCTGGGATAGATCCGCTCCAGGTAGTAGTCGCGGTCATCCTCGGCAATCTGCCGAGGATCCTTGTCGCAATCCTCCCGGCGTTTGGGCACCCAGATCCGGCCGTCGTTGCGCAGCGATTCGCTCATCAACGTCAGCTTGGACTGATGTTCACCCGACACCGGGATACAGGTTGGGTGGATCTGCGTATAGCAAGGATTGGCGAAGTACGCCCCCCGCCGGTGGGATCGCCAGCTTGCGGTGACATTGCAGCCCATGGCGTTGGTGGACAGGAAGAACACGTTGCCGTACCCGCCCGTGGCCAGCACCACGGCGTCGGCCATATGAGTATCGATCTGGCCGGTGACCATGTCACGAGTGACGATGCCGCGGGCTTTACCGCCCGTGACGATCAGTTCCAGCATCTCGTGGCGTGAGTGGGTGACGACGGTGCCTGCGCCCACCTGCCGTTCCAGGGCCTGGTAGGCCCCGATGAGTAGCTGCTGACCGGTCTGGCCCCGGGCATAGAACGTGCGCGAGACCTGGACTCCACCGAAGGAACGGTTGTCCAGCAAGCCCCCGTAGTCGCGCGCGAACGGCACTCCCTGGGCGACCGCCTGGTCGATGATGTTCAGGCTTACTTCCGCCAGCCGGTACACATTGGACTCCCGTGCGCGGTAGTCACCACCCTTGACGGTGTCGTAGAACAGCCGATGAATCGAGTCGCCATCGCCCTTGTAGTTCTTGGCCGCGTTGATACCGCCCTGAGCGGCGATCGAGTGGGCCCGCCGCGGCGAATCCTGGTAGAAGAATGCGTCAACGTGGTATCCGGCCTCGCCGAGCGTGGCAGCAGCCGAGGAACCAGCCAGACCGGTGCCGACCACGATGACGCTGAGCTTGCGGCGGTTGGCGGGATTGACCAGCCTGGCCTCAAACGAACGGGTGGTCCATTGCTGGGCGATGGGGCCAGCGGGAGCCTTGGTATCGGCGAGGGCTTCGCCCAAGGTGTAGTACCCAGCGGCGTCGTCGACGGCTTTTGGTGCGAGCGTCATGATGTCCTTTTCCTAGGAGACGATGCCGAACAGCACGGCTAGCGGAACCAGGGCGAAGCCGCCCGCGATAATGACGGCGACCACCATGGCGGTGGTGTCGGCCAACCGCCGCCGGGCAGGGTTGCCGGTCCAGCCCAACGTCTGGCACATGCTGTAGACGCCATGGCGTAGGTGCATACCCAGCGCCAGCAACGCCACCAGGTAGATCAAAGCGACCCACCAGATTTCAAAGCCGTCCACCACCCGTTGGTACGGGCTATCCGCCGTGGTGCCGGCGGGATTGATGGTCATGGTGGTCAGGTGCAGCAGATGGAAGATGATGAAGGCCAGCAGGGCAACACCACCCCAGCGCATCATGCGCGATGACAGGGTCGCCACCAACGCCTTCTTCATGGCGTACTTGCGCGGCCGGGCAGCGCGAGCCCGCTTCCACAGGGTGGCTGCCGACCACACATGTGCGACGACCGAGACCACCAGCAGAACCCGCATCGCCCACAGCACACCCGAGTACGGGATCATCGGCTCACCTAGCACGCGCAGGTGGTGCGCATACTCATCGAAGGCCGCCTGACCAGCGAATACCTTCAGGTTGCCGTACATGTGCACCAGGACGTAGCCGACGAAGACCAACCCCGAGACGGCCATCACCAGCTTCAACGCGATGGTGGACGTCCGATTGGTCCTGGTCGCAAGAGCAGCAGTACTCACGACTGACACCGTATCGCCTCTCGAACTGGACCTTGGTCCCTATCGGCGCATTGCAGTGATTACCCTGGCTACGTGGCTGCGAATCCGTTCTATGCGGTGGTCCCTGCCGGGGGAGCTGGAACCCGGCTATGGCCGCTCTCACGCGCTTCCCACCCGAAGTTTCTCCTCGATCTGACCGGAACCGGCCAGACGCTGCTGCAGGGCACGATCGATCGGCTCGCTACCCTGGTGGACCAGACGCTGGTGGTGACGGGGCAAGCGCACGCAGCGGCCGTGTCGCAACAGGTGCCTGACGTCGAAGTCCTGGTCGAACCTGCGCCCAAGGATTCCATGGCGGCCATCGGGCTGGCTGCTGCGGTGCTCGTGCACCGGCACCCGTCCCAGGACGTGATGCTGGGTTCCTTTGCTGCCGATCATGTGGTGGCGGATCAGGAAGCGTTCACCGCGGCCCTCGACACCGCCATCGGATTGGCGGAGCGCGACTACGTCGTGGCGATCGGGGTGGAGGCCGATTCGCCCTCGACCGCCTTCGGCTACATCGAACTGGGGCAGCCGCTGGCCGACGGTGCCTACCAGGTCGCCGCGTTCACGGAGAAACCCGATGAAGCGACCGCCCGGGCGTATCTAGCCACCGGTAGGTATCGGTGGAACGCGGGCATGTACCTCATGCGCGGGCGGGTGCTGCTCACGCAGTTGCAGCGGTTGCAGCCGGAACTGGCGCAGGCATTGCTGCAGATCGGAGCCGCATGGGATACCCCGGAGCGGGAGGCCACGTTGCAACGGCTCTGGCCTACCCTGCCTCGGATCGCGATCGACCACGCCATCAGCGAGCCACTGGCTGAGGTTGGCGCAGTGGCAGTGGTGCCAGCAAGCCTGGGGTGGAATGACGTGGGCGACTGGCGCTCGCTCTCCCAGGTGCTGCCCGCCGGTGCTAGCGGAGCTCACATGCTGACCGGAGCTGGGCAGATCGGTCCCGATGCTGATCGCGACCTGAATCAGGCAACGGTTCTCGATAGTGACGGCGCCGTGGTCGTGGCAGCCGCCGGGCGGCGGGTGGTGCTCGTCGGGATGCCAGACGCCGTGGTGGTCGACACCCCTGATGCGCTGCTGGTTACCACCACTGACCAGGCGCAGCAGGTGAAAGCTGTGGTCGAGCAGTTGGCCGCCGACGGCGACCAACGACTGCTGTAGCGCCGATACCCTTGCGCGGTGTCCAATGATCTGCCCACGCTAGTGCAGCGCATCGATGCTGCTGCCGCGGTGCTACGGCCCGAACTGATCCAGATTCGCAGGCAGATCCATGCCAACCCGGAGTTGGCGCGGCAGGAGGTGGCGACCAGCACCCTGGTGGCTGCACGCCTACGGCAGGCAGGCCTGCAGGTGCAACCGCTGGCTGGCACCGGTCTGGTGTGTGATATCGCGCCAACGTTCCCGGCGTCGCAGCCACGCCGGGTGATCCTGCGCGCCGACCTGGATGCGCTGCCGGTGCGCGAAACATCCGGGTTGCCGTTCGCCGCCAGCAATGGCCATGCCCATGCCTGCGGTCACGATGTGCATTCCACGGTGGTGCTCGGAGCCGGGTTGGTGCTGGCCCAGCTAGCCGCAGCGGGACAGCTAGCCGCTCAGGTGCGGTTGCTGTTCCAACCAGCCGAAGAAGTCCAGCCCGGTGGGGCGCAGGATGTCCTTGCCGCCCGCGGGCTAGCGGACTACCAGGAGATCTACACCCTGCACTGCGACCCCAAGCTCGATGTCGGGTACATCGGGTCAAGAATCGGTCCGATCACCTCGGCTTCCGACGCCGTGACGGTCACCGTATCCGGGCCGGGCGGGCACACCTCCCGGCCGCACAACAGCGCCGATGTGGTGTTTGCTCTCGGTCAGGTCATTACCCAGGTTCCGTCGATCTTGGGGCGCCGACTCGACCCGCGCTCCGGCGTCAACCTCACCTGGGGTGCGGTTCATGCGGGGACGGCGACCAATGCCATCCCCTCGGTGGGTTCGGTCACCGGGACGATGCGCTGCCTCGACGCCAACGCGTGGGAACAAGCCGAGGGCATCCTGGAGCAGGTGGTGGAGCAGGTGGTGGCTCCCTACCAGGTGGGGGTGAGCCTGGACCTGGTGCGTGGTGTGCCGCCGGTCGTCAACGATGAGGCCTGCGTCCACCGGTTCGATGCGGCTGCCCGCGCTGTCCTGGGCGATGACGCGGTGGTGCTGACCGAGCAGTCGCTGGGCGGGGAGGACTTCGGCTGGTACCTGGGCTCGCAGGAATCAGGCCATGACCCTTCGCTGGAGCCGATCCGTGGTGCCATGGTGCGGTTGGGTACCCGCACCCCCGGTGGTCCCACCTATGACCTGCACCAGCCAGACCTGGTGATCGATGAGCAAGCGATCGACCACGGGGTGCGGGTACTAGCTGCG
>JBKEBC010000027.1:0-4648 GCA_047972965.1 Beutenbergiaceae bacterium
TTTTCTGGAAAACTCGGCGAGATTTGGGCCTACCCGGTCGACGCCGGGACCGGGTGTTTCGCTCCTGCGGAAGTGATGGCGATCGTGGCAGAGGTGATGATGGCCGATGCGGGAGCGTTGGAGGATCCGATCTCGCAGATGCTGTATTCAGGCTCCGGCTCGAGCACCGAGCAGGCTTGCATCGCGGCACCGCGCGAGGGCGCCCTGCCGATCGCAGTGTTCAGCAGCGGCTGGGGCGACGGGGCCTATGCCACCTGGCTCGGCCATGCCGACGACGACTCGGTGGTGCTGGCACTCACCGACTTCCAGGTAGCCCTCGATCCCTGGCTTGAGCACTAGTCCGGCGGGATTGTCGACGTATCCGCGCCAGATGCCTGGCGCAGGCGCGCACCATGTGATCGCGCACGATGCAGCCGTGCACCGTGTGATCGGGCACCGTGTGATCGGGCACCGGCAGCTGCGCACCGGTGTGGGCGCCGCTTTGGCACATTGTTGCCACCACTGCTAGCCTCACAACGAATGTCGTAGGAGCTTTGGCCGGGGAAACATTGTCTTCAAGGGGGACAACGTCATGCAAAGCGGTAGTCGCGCGCGTCGAATTGCGAGCATCGGATTGGCATCCGCTGCAGGAATTGCGCTGCTGGCCAGTAGCGCCGTGGTCGCCACTGCCGCTCCTGAGGAAACCCTCACGCCGCAGGAGCCTGCCCGCACAGGAAATACGCTGACGATTCCCAGAATCGATGGGGTGATCTACAGCGACGGAAATGGCGATGCGCTCTACCCGGCCGGTACTGAGATCGAGATCACCGAGCAATATGTGTACAACGAGGAACACCGCACGATCTGCGTCGCAGCTCTACCTGGATACGCCTTCGAGGGCTATCCACAGGACATGCCGAGCGAAACCTGCTGGGACTATTGGTTCCTCGACGGACAAACCGAGGTTGTCACACCCGAGCCACCTACCTTCCTGGAGTTCGACGCAGAACTAGGGTGCGTCTACTCGGACAAGTACTCATACGGGGTCCGGACCAGTATCGACCCGCCATTCGGCGACTCATGGCTCGCGGTTGAGGGCATCGGATTCGCAGTGGCCGATGGCTCATCGGTCACCGTCACCAAGACCCCGGAAGCAGGCTTTGAGTTCTCCGGTGAAACACCGACCATCTGGCGTCTGGACTGCAACGCAGATTCCCCACCCGCGCCCTACCACCCACAAATGCAGGGGCGTCCGCAGGGGTGGACGGATCCGTTCCAGATTGCTATTCCCAACGCCGAGGCCTACGACTACTACATCGACGAGGCAATTGTTGAAGGCTTCGCTGAACTTAGCCCTGGGGACACTGTGGTCGTTGAGGCTTACCACACTGGCAACTCGCGCAGGCCGGTCAAGTCGTGGACCTTCAGCTTGCCCGCCGCCGCCTCCCCTCCCACTGTCAACTTCCAACTGTCCTGCGACGGCACCCGGGTTGTCGATATTGCCGACGACGGCAATGGTGTTGCTCCTGTACGGCAGACCGAAGAGGGCAATGCCACCATCTTGACGACGTTCGCCACGGCCGAGGGCACGGCTATCTACCCAGCTCTGCTCGGCGATAGCAGCCTATGGAGGCTGGAAAGCGGAACGACGGCCGGGCTTGGCTACGGTTCAGCCGTCATGGCCGTCATCGACTGGGACAAGGTCGAGTGCACCGGTGAGGAACAGGCCACCGTCACCGCGCTTGCCCCCACCCTGACGGGCACAACGGTCACCATTCCCGAGGTCACCGGTGTTCGCTACCTCGATAGTGACAGCAACCAAGAACTCGTTGGCACGGTGGAACTCAGTGCTGGGCAGACGCTCAATATTCGAGCGCAGGCCCAGCCTGGCTACGTGTTGGCTCCAGGAGCCACCAGCTGGGCCATGACCGCAGCGCAGGCTGGACGCACCCTCCAGGTGGTCGTCACCCCCAGCGTCTTCGAGCCCGGTGACGAGATCACCGTTCAGGTTTCCGGCGCGGAGCCGGGGCTGGTAGCCACGGTCGAACTCCATTCACGGCCGGTCTTGCTGGGAACCGCCACCGTGAGCAACGGTGGGTCGGTGGAGCTGCGAGTCATCGTGCCGCTGGAGGTGCAGTACGGTCAGCACCACGTCGTGGTGACCGCAGGTGACCGACGCGGTGAAACACCGGTCCGAGTCGGACGCGACTACCCCGAACGGGTGACCGACCGGGATGCAGCGGGTCCCCGCTTGCCACGCACCGGCGTGCAACCGCTGGGATTGCTGGCTGTGGCGGGCGTCTTTGGTCTCCTCGGAACCGCCCTCACTCGGGCCCGGCGGACCGCTCGGCGGTAGTTCACGCTCCGGCCGCGCACCTGGCCGCGATCCCGTGACCAGTGCCGAGCCCGAGGAACTGGTGAAGCTGCTGACGTCATGTGTCTGCATGCGCGCCGCCTAAATATCCGCATGCGCGCCTCCGTGCGTGCGTTACCTACCGCGAGTACGAGGGTTTACGCCAAGTTCGAGGGTCGTGGGGTTCGGCATTGCCGGAAGCCTTCGAACTCGGCAACTTGCGGCTAGCGCAAACGCTGGGTGACCAGCCACCCAACCCTGCGGGTCAATGCGGTCACGCCATTGGGCTGTATGGGCTACGGTGGTTTCGATTTGTGCAGTGAGCAGCGTAACCCGCGCCATGCAGACGTGACGGGTATTCCAGTTTGGTCACTGGGAGGGGAATCATCATGGCGATCACAGTCCGACGCGCGCGTCGCGACGAACAACACCACACACTCGGTGGGGGTGTTGTCGTCGGACTACTAGCGGCGATCCTGGTGCTGACGCCGACGACGGCCGATGCGGCGCCGGTCGACGAGGTTGTCTTCGCCGATCCAAGTTTCAAGGAGTGTGTGACGACCGCGCTCGATCTGCCCGTAAATGGCCCGGTCACCGAGAGCGACCTTGCCTCACTCACCACACTCTCGTGCACCAACCGGGGCATCACCGATGTCACCCCGGTGCAATACGCCACAGCGCTGACCAGTCTCAACCTGTCACACAACAACATCACCAGTCTGCCCCCGCTCACCGCCTTGACGAGTTTGCTGACGTTGTCGCTCAACAGCAACCAGATCAGCGATTCCGCTCCACTTGCAAGCCTGACCAGCTTGTCTGAGCTCCATGCGATCGGCAACAACATCAGCGACATCTCTACGTTGACGACACTGGCGAATCTGGATTGGCTGAATCTAGCCAACAACCAGATCGTGAGCATCACCGGAATCGTCGGTATGACGGCTCTGACCGAACTGGAACTGAGCGGGAACCAGATCGTCGATATTTCACCGGTTTCCGGGATGACCACCCTGACCGAACTCAACGTCAGTGGCAATGCCATCTCCACATTGCCGACCCTGACAGGTCTGCCCGCATTGGAATACCTGTTCTTGGGCGACAACAAGATAGCCGACGTCACGCCGCTGGCGGGTTTTACTGACCTCGACTACCTGGCGCTCAACGACAACATCGTGACCGACCCGTCCCCACTCGGTTCCCTGAGCAGCCTTGGCGTTCTGCGTTTGGACCGGAACCACATCACCGACGCATCCTCGCTGGCTTCACTGCCAGGCACCACCAATGTCACCTTGACCGCTCAGAAGATTGATGGAGGGGCTGCGGAAGTGGGCACGCCCGCACCTGCGCCGCTCATCACCACCATGGATGGAAGTTCCGTCTTGTTGGAGGTCCGAGCCGGTACCGGAACCGTCTCCGGCGACTCGGTCACCTGGCTGACCCCCACCGACCCCAGTCGGTTGGGTTGGGATGACGGGGACGGTTTCTGGGGAATTGTGATCTACACCCCGGTCACCCCGGCACCGGTTCCACCCTCGATCGATGTCGCGGCATCCTCGGTTCCGGACGGCGTCATTGGGCAGTCCTACACCGGATCGGTGGTGGTCGACGGCGAGCCGACGCCGGATGTATCAGCCTCGGCCGGATTGCCAGATGGCCTCACGATGAGCACAGACGGGACGCTCTCGGGAACGCCGACAACCGCGGGCTCCTTCACTTTCACGGTGACAGCCATTAACGGCGTGTCACCAGCCGCCTCGCACTCCTTCACGATCGAGGTGCTCGATCCTCCGAGTATCGATGCTGCAGCCTCGTCGGTGCCCGATGCCATCACGGATCAGCCCTATTCCGGCTCGATCGTGGCCCTCGGCTATCCAGACCCGGACCTGACGGTCACTAGCGGCTCACTGCCGACCGGCCTGACGATGGCTACGGACGGAACACTCTCAGGTACGCCGACGGTGGCTGGGTCCTACAGTTTCGGCGTCACTGCCAGCAACGGTGTCACTCCGGCAGCCACACAGTCCTTCACCATCAATGTCACCGATCTCGTCGGCGGCCGTGACCGCCTGGATGTCACCGGTGATGGATTGCCCGACTTGCTCGCTGTCAATCCCGCAGGCGGGCTGTTCCTATGGCCAGGAACGGCTGCTGGCGCCTTAGGTCCACGCACCCAGATCGGTACGGGGTGGGCCAACATGGGCAACCTCACCCTGGGTGATAACGTCACCGCTCCTGGTTCTCGGGACCTGATCGCGGTGAACATGAGCACCGGTGCCCTATGGGCCTTCCCCATCGCAAACGGTCAGTTCCAAGCCC
>JBKEBC010000028.1:0-37269 GCA_047972965.1 Beutenbergiaceae bacterium
CTCAACCGCGACCAGGGCATCACGCTGATCGTGGTCACCCACGATGAGGACCTAGCCGCCCGTTGCGACCGGCAGATCTTCATCCGGGATGGCCGCATCGTCACCGATGGGTCTGCCGACGATGCCCTCCACGCAGAACTGAACGCAGCAACCCAGGGAGTCTTGGCATGAAAACCGCAGACCTGATCGGCAGCGCCGTCAGCAACACCTTCCGTTCCAAGGCCCGCACCACCCTGACGGTGCTGGCTATCTTCGTCGGCGCCTTCACGTTGACCATCACCAGCGCGCTCGGTGCTGGCATCAACTCCTTCCTCACCGACACCATCGGGAATCTGGCTTCGTCCAACGTGCTCAATGCCGCCACGTCCAATGCCGACGCCGATTGCCCGCCCGTGGCTCAGGGTGAGGTAGAGGAGGGCCCGCAGGTTTACGAGCCCGACGCCCTACCAGCGGCAGCGGCCTCCGATGCCGACGTGAGGGCGTACTACATTAACGCCGCCGATATGGATGAGATCGCCGCATTGTACGGCGTGGTGTCGGTGGAGCCGGACCGTCGCCTCGGTATCGACTACGTTGCTTACGACGACGGTGACCCGTACGTCATCGGTGCCACTCAGCTGATCCCCGGGCAAGACATGCAGCTCGCTTCCGGGGCGACCCCGGAGTTCGACTCGACTGAACTGCAAGCGTTGGTCCCGGTGGACTTCGTGGAGCCGCTGGGGTATGACGACGTTGAAGCAGCGGTGGGTACCACGCTGGATATTGGACTCACCGATGGAACCGGTGAAGCCCACGTTGTTCAGGCCACCATTGCTGGCGTGAGCGAAGGGTCGCTGAACATTGGTAGCGCCACCGGGTCGCTGGTGGTCAATGAGGCCCTGGCCGTCGAACTTCTTGACCTGGCGCAGCTGGGGCTCAGTGATGATGTCAAGGGCCTGTACACCAACGCGTTCGTCACCTTCGACGAGAACCTCACCGAAGCGCAGATCACGGCGCTACAGGATGAGCTCCTGGAGTTGGGCTTCTCCTCCAGTACCCTGCAGCAACAGCTCGGCGTGATAACCGCAGTCATCGACGGCATCGTGTTCGTGCTGAACGCGTTCGCGATCATCGCTCTGATTGCGGCCAGCTTCGGCATCATCAACACGCTGTACATGTCGGTGGCCGAACGCACCCGTGAGATTGGGCTGATGAAGGCCATGGGCATGGGCTCTGGGCGGGTGTTCAGCTTGTTCACCCTGGAAGCTGCCTTCATTGGACTCCTGGGTAGTGCGGTCGGAGTAGGGATAGCGATGGTGACGGCCACAGGATTGAGCGGCACCTTGTCCGGGGGTTTCTTGGCTGACCTGGACGGCTTGCAACTGTTCTTGTTTGAACCGGTGACCATCGCCGTGATCATCGCCGCCATCGTGGGGATCGCTTTCCTGGCCGGCACGCTGCCAGCGGGTCGGGCTGCCCGCCAGGACCCGGTGACCTCGTTGCGGTACGAGTAGCAGAACGGCCGCAATCCGAAGCGGGGGGTGGGTGCGAACCTCCCCCCGCTTTCGGGTGCTCAGCTGCAGTCAGCGGTTGCCTGGACGGGGCTTGCTCGTTCCGGGTGACCGCTGCTTCGTGCTGGTCGTTTTACCGGCCTTCCGGTCCGCGAACAGTTGCGCCAGCTCGGTGGTGGCGCTGCTGTTCACATCGCGGGCATCGCCGCGGCGGCGCCGGCGTGCCAGCCACCATGTGAGGGCGCATCCGATCGCCACGATGGCTGCCAACACCGGCACCGCCGGCGGAATCGCCCGCCACCACGCTTGCGGCGTGCCCTCGGTGGTGGCAAAGAAGGTCAGGTCAGTGCTGTCCTGGTTCAGTGTCCAGGTGACCGTCTGTCCCTCGAGCTGGCCATTGTGTTCCTGGATGGGGTGGGGGAAGGTCACCGATAGGCGCATGTCCCACGGTATTTCGTCGCTGCTGCCGGTCCCGGTGAGGTCGGCCAGATTCCCCTCCAGGTAGATCTGTTCGCCGTCGCGCCGCAAGGTCAGCGCCTGATTGCTGACCTGGCTCAGCTGCTGCCACGGTACCTCGGTCAACGTCCACACCAACCCGGTGTAGCTGCCGTCGTTGTAGATCTCGGCTGCTACCTCGGAGCCGGGGTTAGCAGCGAGCTCTTCCTCCAGGGCTAGTACCAGGGAAGCCGGATCAGAGCCTTGGGAAATGGCCCACTCATTGAGCACCGCGAAGTCGATCGTGCCGGAGACGGTGTCTTCGTCACCGATGACCAGGCTGGCGTCCAGGCGCAGGCACCCAGACAGTGCCAGCGCGCACAGGATCGCCAATGCTGACCACCACCGCCGACTCATTGCACCTGCCACGGGTTGCACCCTAGGTCTCATCGGCGGGTGCCAAGAGTTGATGCTGGGCCAGTTCCCGGTACAGCGGGGAGGTTTCGACCAGCTCGTGGTGGGTTCCGATGGCCACCACCCGGCCCTGGTCGAGCACCACGATCTGGTCAGAATCGACCACCGTGGAGAGCCGGTGCGCGATCACCAGCAGCGTGCGGCCACGGGCGACCGAATCGATGGCGCTGCGAAGCTGGGCTTCGTTGCGGCTATCCAGACTGGAGGTCGACTCATCCAACAGCAACAGATCGGGAGCGGCCAGCAGTGCCCGCGCGATCGCCAGCCGCTGCCGCTGCCCCCCGGACAGCATGATTCCGTGTTCCCCCACGGGGGCCTGCAGGCCGTGTTCGGACCGGTGCACGATATCGGCGAGGTTCACCTGCTCCAGTACTTCCTCCATCTGGGCTGTGGTGGCGTCGGGTGCGGTCAGTCGCAGGTTGTCCGCAATGGTTCCGGCTAGGACGGGCGCATCCTGCTCCACGTAGCCAATGTGCTCCCGAAGCTGGGTGCGTGGGATATCGCCGGTGTCGATACCGCCAGCGAGGATGTGACCCGATGTTGGGTCGTAGAACCGTTCGATGAGGGCAAACGCCGTGCTTTTGCCAGCCCCGGACGGGCCAACCAGCGCGGTACGGGAGCCACGGGCAACGGTGAAGTTCACCTGGTGCAGCACCGGGTCATTGCCGGGGTAGGCGAAGGTGACGTCCACGAAGGTCAGGGCGGCACCATCGGTTCCCGGAACTGCCCTGCCGTGCTCATCGTCGGATTCGATAGGTAGGCGCACCACCTCTTGGATCCGACCCAGTGCGCCGAGCGCCTGGCTGACCGCCGACATCGCGCCGATCATTTGCGCCAGCGGCATGACCATGAGGAACAGGAACATCAAAAACCCGACCAAACCGGCGATGGTGAGGTTGCCGGCGGCCACTCGAGCGCCGCCGATCCCTAGGACCACCAGGAATGCCACCTGCATCGCCACCCCGGCGATGGGAACCACCAGTGCTGAGATACGCGCGACCGTGAGCCCGGCGCGGAATGCCCCTCGTGACCGCTCATCGATGGTGTCGATCTCTTGACTGGTGGCGTTGGCAGCTCGGATGGTGCGGACGCCGGAGATGGCCCGTTCCAGTGCCGCTGAAAGGTGACCGACCTGCTCCTGAGCCCGGGTGCTGGCCCGCGTGAGCATTGGCATGACCGCGCCGGCGAGCGCGATGGCGGTGACCACCACCGCCAGGGTGAGGGCGAACAGCAACGGGTCGATGATGATCATCGCCACCACGGCACCCACGAAGGTCAGCAGCCCACCGACCGATTCCACCAGTCCCTGCGTCAGGACCGCCCGCAGCAGGGTGGTGTCGCTCCCGACACGGCTGACCAGATCCCCGGTTCTGCGATGGTCGAACTGGGTGATCGGCAAGTGCAGGATCCGGGCAACCAGTGCATGTCGGCTGCGCAGGACGACGTGTTCGCCGATGACCTGCAGCAGGTAGTGCTGGAATCCGGCAATGAGTGCATCGGCGACCACCAGTGCTACCAGGAGCCAGACCAGTAGTCCAAGGACAGCTGATTGCTGCACTCGATCGATGACCAGTTGCACGATGAGCGGCTGCGCCAACGATGTTGCGGCACCGACCACCGATAGCGAGATGGCCGCCACCAGCAGACCTCGTCGCACCGCCAGGTAGGGCAGCAGCTCGCTCAGGCTGGCGCGGGGGCCATCATCATCGCCACGGCGCAGCCCGCGCAGGCCGCGTCGTCGCCCGGACGTGGTGGGTCGGGCGGTGTCGTTGGTCATGCGGATGCTCCGATGCCGATGGGAGTGGTCAACCTCGTCCGTACTTGCGGTGAACAGCCTGTTTGCTGACGCCGACCGCTATCGCGATGTGCTGCCAGCTATAGCCCGCCGCCCGGGCTCGGCGTACCAGCGCGGCCTCTGCCCGTTCCAGCTCGTGCCGCCGGGCCCGAACCTGGGCCAATGCGGCGAGCGGGCCGTCGGGAACCGCTGCCGTGGTTGTACGCACCATAGATGGCAACATATGTTGACGCTGGTGGTGTGTCAAACCTGCTGCCAGGCTAGGTGGGGTTGGGGGAGCGACGGCGACGGCTGGGGTCCGGCACTCCGGCGGTGTAGACCATGTCGTGCTCATCGGATGAGCCGACCAATGGCATCGTGCCCAGTTCCCGCTCGATCACCGGCCCTTGATCGGCCAAGCCAGCCGAGACCGGTTCTTCGGAACTGACCAGGTAGCGCTCACCGTTGACCGCCACCGCGATGGTGGGGCCAGAGACCACGGTAAAGGTGATCTGGTGACGTTCCAGCAGTACTTGCAGCCGGGTACCGTGGAATTGCAGCCGGAACTCCAGCGACGGCCATTCCAGCGGAAGGCGCGGAGCGAAGGTGAGGGTGCCGTTGTGGTCGCGCATGCCGCCGAATCCGTAGACCAGCGCATTCCATACCCCTCCGGTGGAGGCGACGTGGACACCATCTGAGGCGTTGCCGTGCAGGTTGACCAGGTCCACATATAGGCCTGCATAGAAGTACCGCAACGCGAGGTCCCGGTACCCCACCTCCGCGGCAATGATCGCCTGAACCACCGCTGACAGGGTGGAATCTCCGGTGGTGATCGGGTCGTAGTACTCGAAGTCGGCCAGCTTCTCTTCCCGGCTGAACTCATGGCCTTGCAGGAACAGTGCCGCGACCACGTCGGCCTGCTTGAGGACTTGGAACCGGTAGATCACCAGCGGGTGGTAATGCAGCAGCAGCGGTCGCTTGGCGTCGGGTGTCGCAGCGAGATCCCACACCTCACGGTCGAGGAAGTGCTGATCTTGCGGGTGGACCTTGAGGCCTTCGTCGTAGGGCACATACATGGCCTCGGCACAGGCCGCCCACTCTTCGATTTCGACGGGGTCCAAGTCCAGCTGATGCGTGAGCCGGGCGTAGTTGGCTGGCCAGTGCTCGGCCAGCCGCCGACACCAGGCAGCCGCCTGGCGCAGGTTGTCGCGTGCCATCACATTCGTGAACAGATTGTTGTTGACCACGGTGGTGTATTCGTCCGGTCCGGTCACACCGTGAATGTGATAGCGCGGGTTGTCCTTGCCGAGCCAAAATCCCAGGTCCGCCCACATGCGCGCGGTCTCGACCAGGATGTCGATGCCCTCTCGCACCATGAAGTCCTCGTCGCCGGAGGCGTTGACGTACTTGCACAAGGCAAAGGCGATATCGGCGTTGATGTGGAACTGGGCGGTGCCCGCGGCATAGTAGGCCGATGCCTCGTCACCAGAGATGGTGCGCCACGGGAACAGGGCGCCCGCCTGGGAAAGTTCGGCGGCGCGTTCGCGCGCCTTGGGCAGCATCTGGTGCCGGAACCTCATGGCACCGCGCGCTGCCCAGGGTGAGGTGTAGCTCAGGAATGGCAACACGTAGATCTCTGAATCCCAGAAATAGTGGCCCTCATAGCCCGACCCGGTGACGCCCTTGGCGGCGATGCCACCGGTCTCCACCCGCATGGATGCCTGGGCTAGCTGCAGCAGATTCCAGCGGACAGCTTGCTGCAACTGCGGATGCCCGGCGATCACCACATCGGAATCGCCCCAGAACCGGTCCATCGCCCGTCGTTGGGCGGCGAAGGCCTGCTCGACGCCGTCCTCGCGCAGGAGGTCCAGGGTGCGCCGGGCGCGGTCGGCCAATTCCGACACCGGGACACCGCGGGAGGTGTGATACGCGGCGGCTTTGGTGATAGCGATCGGTTCACCCTGCCGAGCGCGAATCCGGTAGACCTTCTTGGTGAGATCTTCTTCGTCATGATCGATTTCGCGAACCGGGTTGGTGGTGGCGATGGTGTGGTCAACACCGGTAGCGATGGTCATCTTCGACTGAGCGCATTGGTACCCCAAGAGCATGCGCCGGTGACCGACCCGGCGTAGTTGCGGCAGCAACACCCGTTCGGAAAATTCACCCGCCTTGCGGGGGTCGAAGGTGGCTTCCGGCTCTGCTCCGGCGTATTCATCCTCGCCGTCCTGACGATTGCGCAGGTGGGAGGATATGGCGATCGACGCGTCGCCGTCGAGCATGGTGACGTCGAAGGTCATGAGCGCTAGGTGCCGCTGCTCGAACGAGACCATCCGCCGTGATTGCACCTGTACTCGCTTGCCGGAGGCGGTGCGCCAGATCAAGCTACGTCGCAGCAACCCGTCGCGGAAATCCAGCACCCGCTCGTACTGCTCCAGGTCAGAGACACCCAGGATGAGCGGTTCATCATCGACATACAACTTGATGGTCTTGACGTCGGGGGCATTGACGATCGTCTGACCGGTGCGGGCGAACCCGAACGCCTCCTCGGCGTGGCGAATCTGCCATTCCTCATGAAAGCCATTGACGAAAGTGCCATGGGTATGGGTTTCCCGGCCCTCTTCGTAGTTACCACGCAACCCTAGGTAACCGTTGCCGACGGCGAACAGGGTCTCGGTCACACCAAGGTCGTCCCCGCTGTGCCAGGTCTCCCGCAGCGCCCATTCGTCGACCGGGAATCGGGTGCGATCCAAGGGGTCGGGACCGCCGGTATGTACGTGCATTCCTCAGCCCCCGATGAGCTCGTCTAGTTCGCGGACGACCAGGTGGGCGCCACCGGTCCTGAGTTGCGATGCACCGGCGCCCCGGTCCACCCCCACGACCAAGCCGAATGCTCCAGCACGGCCTGCCTGCACACCCGACATCGCGTCTTCGAATACTACGGCGCGATCGGGTGGCACCTGCAGCAATTGCGCGGCATACAGGTAGGTATCGGGTGCCGGCTTCCCGGGAAGCCCGGCCTGCGCAGCGACTGCGCCGTCCACGACAACCTCGAACCGATCTGCCAGCCCGGCTGCCGCGAGGACGGATGGAGCGTTGCGAGAGCTGGAGACCACCGCGACCGCAGTCGAGCGGGTGGCTAGGTAGTCGAGCAGTGCCACCGACGCCGGGTATGGCTTGACCCCGTCGCGCTCCAGGATGTCGGCGAACACGGCGTTCTTGCGGTTGCCAAGGCCGCAGACCGTGTTCTGTTCGGGAGCATCGCTGGCCTCGCCTTCGGGCAGAGTGATGGAACGTGAGGCGAGGAAGGATCGGACGCCGTCGTAGCGTGGCTTGCCATCGACGTAGTCGAAGTAGTCGCGCTCGGTGTAGCGCTGGTGGTCGCCGCGGCTGGCCAGGACCTCGTTGAACATCTGGTCCCAGGCGTGCATGTGCACGTCAGCGGTCGGCGTCAGGACGCCGTCCAAGTCGAACAGCGCAGCGCTGTAGTCGTTCCAATTCACGCAAGCGAGCCTACGAGTCGCAGCCGATATTCAACGAATGCTGTGTGGCTCTGAATCGTTTGCCTGGGTGTGATGTACATCTCGATCGCTGCAGAGGTGACGCCGCGATCGGATCGGTCAGCAAAACCGGGTTATTGCCGCAACTAGTGGGATCTGGACGCCGTGACCTGTTCTTCGAGGGTGAGTACCCTCGGGAACAGAATGTTGTTCTCTTTGTGGATGTGTTCGTGCAGGTCGAGTTCCATCTGCTCCAACCCGGACAGCATCGCCTGATACGAGCCGCACGCACCCTCGGGCACGGCGTAGCCCTCGGTCAGCGCGCGGATCTGCTTGAACAGGTCGCCCACCACTTGGTGTTCAGCCCGGAGTTGGGCGATAGGTTCGGCGAACGGGCCAGCGGCCACGGGTGCGCGGGTCTTCTCCATGCGGCTGATCGCTGGGAAGACCACCCGCTCTTCGGTGGTCATGTGCGGGTCCAGTGCGGCTACCGCTTGGGTGTACACCTCGCGCACCTGCGCTAGCTCCGGATGGGCTTGGCCGTGGACGCTGTGCACCTTGTCCACCAGGCCCTGTAGCCGGGGCATCTCCTCCCACATGTAGGCGTGGTGGGTGTCGACGATGTCGTGGGCAAGCTCGGCGTTCTCCGCCGCGACGGCTGGGGCGCTGGGCGGGGCGTCTGGAAGGTCGAGTGCCTGCGTTACCTGGGTGAGTTCCAGCCCAGCCTGCTCGCTGGCATCGACCAGCGAGCGGTCGCCGTTGCAGCAGTAGTCGAGCCCGAGCTTGTCCAAGATGCGACTGCGGCGCGGATCCGCCGTGACGAGATCGGCCAGGGTGGCGGTGCTGTTGATGGGCATGGCGCCATGCTACGCCCGCACGAACGGCCGGCCCCAGCATTGGGACCGGCCGTTGACGTGGGGTGCTAGGCCTTCTCGTCGCCTACCTGGCCATCAATGAAATCGCGGCCCTTCCCGACCTGGTCGGCGAACTTGCCACCGGTCTTGTCGTTGATCAGGTCCTCGGCCTTGTCGAGGAGCGAGTCGCTCTTTTCTTCGTCACCGAGCGCTCCGGTGACCTTGTCCTTGATTTCATCGAAACCCATCGGGTTCCCCTCTCACTCGTGACCAAGCATTCTGCTCAGTCGAGCAACAGTGTGACACGTCAACTTGGATGGGTGCTCGGGTCGGGTCGATCCCCGCCGAGGCTATTGACGTAAGTTGAGCGGAATAGACTCAACTTTGCCGGTGTTGCGCTGATAGACACGATGACCGTCCGTTGGGAGGCCGTATGGACACCAAACTCACCACCAAATCGCAGGAGGCAATGGCCGCTGCGCTCGCTGCGGCGACCGCCGCCGGGAACCCGCAACTCGAACCGATCCAGGTGCTAGCGGCATTGCTGGAGCAATCGGGGACCGTTGCCAATGCCCTGCTCGATGCCGTCGGGGTGGACCGAGCCGCGTTGGGCAGGCAGATGCGCGGCGCGATCATGGCGCTGCCGAGCGCCGCAGGCGCCAACGTCAATGCGCCGTCCGCCTCCCGCGCGGTCATTGCCGCGCTCACTCGGGCCACCGAGGAGGCCAGCGCCCTGGGAGACTCCTTCGTATCGACCGAACACCTGCTGCTGGGTATTGCCGCGGGCCAGGAAGCGGCCGGTGAGGTGCTGCAGGCTGCCGGGGCCTCACGTGAATTGCTGGCGCAGCAACTACCCGCCGTGCGCGGGTCTGCCACGGTGGACTCGCCCGACCCAGAGGGCACCTTCCAGGCGCTGAGCAAGTACGGAACCGATCTCACCGAGCGGGCCCGGGAGGGGCGAATCGACCCCATCATCGGCCGCGACGACGAAATTCGTCGGGTGGTGCAAGTGCTCAGCCGCCGCACCAAGAACAACCCGGTGCTCATCGGGGAGCCCGGGGTAGGAAAGACCGCAGTCGTCGAGGGATTGGCGCAGCGGGTGGTCGATGGTGACGTGCCGGACTCGCTGGCAGGCAAGCGGCTGATCGCGCTCGACCTGGGTGCCATGGTCGCCGGTGCCAAGTACCGGGGTGAGTTTGAAGAGCGGCTGAAAGCAGTTCTGGACGATATCGCCAACTCCGACGGCGAGATCATCACCTTCATCGACGAACTGCATACCGTCGTCGGTGCAGGGGCTGGTGCTGACGGCGCCATGGATGCTGCCAACATGCTCAAACCCATGCTGGCGCGCGGCGAACTTCGCATGGTCGGTGCCACCACCCTGGATGAATATCGCGAGCACATCGAAAAGGACCCAGCGCTGGAGCGGCGATTCCAGCAAGTGTTCGTGGGCGAGCCCAGCGTGCCCGATACCGTGGCGATCCTGCGCGGTATCGCGCCCAAGTACGAGGCGCACCACAACGTGACGATTTCCGACGGTGCTCTGGTGGCCGCGGCCACGCTTTCGGACCGTTATATCACTGCGCGACAGTTGCCAGACAAAGCAATCGATTTGGTGGACGAGGCCGCTTCCCGGTTGCGGATGGAACTGGATTCTTCGCCGGTAGAGATCGACCAGCTGCGCCGGGAGGTCGATCGGCTCACCATGGAGGAGGCCTACCTCGGGCAGGCTGACGACGATGCCGGACGTGAACAACGGCTGCACAAGCTGCGCGCAGAATTGGCCGACCGATCCGAGGAGCTGCGGGCACTGACCGCTCGGTGGGAAGCCGAGAAGGGTGGGCTCAACCGCATCGGTGAGGCGCGCAAGCGACTAGACCAACTCCGTACCGACGCCGAACGAGCAGAACGAGAGGGTCGGTATGAAGAGGCCGGCCGGTTGCGCTACGGAGACATTCCCGCCATCGAAAGTGAGATCGCGCAGGTGCAGGCAGCCGAAGCTCAGGCTTCGGTAGCGCCCGAGGTGGCGCCCATGGTCGCGGATCGGGTCGGGCCAGCCGAGGTTGCCGAGGTGGTGGCGGCCTGGACGGGGATTCCGACCGGTCGCCTGTTGCAAGGCGAGAGCGAGAAGCTGCTGCGGATGGAACGAGTGCTGGGGGAGCGGCTATTCGGGCAACATCACGCGGTGCAGGTGGTCTCCGATGCCGTGCGGCGTTCGCGTGCTGGAATTGCTGATCCCGACCGGCCGTTGGGGTCGTTTCTGTTCCTGGGGCCCACCGGTGTCGGCAAGACCGAACTGGCCAAGTCGCTGGCGGACTTCCTCTTCGATGATGACCGCGCCGTCGTGCGCATCGATATGAGTGAATACGCCGAGAAGCATGCGGTTGCCCGGCTGGTTGGTTCCCCGCCCGGCTACATCGGCTATGAGGAAGGTGGCCAGCTCACCGAAGCAGTCCGGCGGCGGCCCTACAGCGTGGTGTTGTTGGATGAGGTGGAGAAAGCCCATCCGGAGGTATTCGACATCTTGCTGCAGGTGCTCGACGACGGCCGTCTGACCGATGGGCAGGGCCGCACCGTTGACTTCCGCAACGTGATCCTGGTGCTGACCTCAAACCTTGGGTCGCAGTTCCTGGTGGACCCTGCGCTACCCACCGAGGGCAAGCATGGGGCCGTGATGGACCTGGTGCGCAGCTCCTTCAAGCCGGAGTTCTTGAACCGGCTCGACGAAGTTGTGATGTTCGACCCGCTGAGCGTGGCGGAACTGGGACAGATCGTTGACCTGCAGGTGGCGGGGCTGGCTGACCGGCTCGCCGAGCGGCAGCTGAGGCTGGAGGTCACCGAAGCTGCACGGCAGTGGTTGGCCTTGGAAGGGTTCGACCCTGCCTACGGTGCCCGGCCATTGCGGCGGCTGATCCAACGTGAAATCGGTGACCAGCTCGCCAAACTGCTGCTCTCGGGTGAGGTACCCGATGGGGCATCGGTGGTGGTTGACCGGCCCGCCGACCTGACTGGTGGGCTGGTTGTACGGGCTGGAACCGCCGCCTGACGTAGTCGTGGTTTGGCGACGTTAACGTGATCTAGCCCTGGTTCCCGCCAGCGGTGCTGGCGGCCTCGCTGGCGGGTGCCTTGCGCTGATCCGGCTCAGTGTCTTCTTCGGTGCCCGTTGATTGCTCGAGAGCGGTCGATTCTGGTGGGTCTTCGCCTGGTGATGCTTCATCGACGGTAGCCGATTGAGCGGCCCGTGAGACCAACACGGCTGCCGACAGTGCGAAGAAGATCAGGCCGGGAATGGCGTAGCGGAACTGCGTAGGGGTGCCGTTGGTGATGTTGTAGAGCGCGATGCCAAGCACGGTGCCGATTAAGAGGTGCGACTCGGTCCGGCGGATAAACAGCACCGTGCTGGCTATCGCCAGGCAAATCAGCACCAAGAGGGGCACATCCTGATGCAGGAAGGTGTTGACCTCCCGCATGAAGATCAGCAATCCCATCTGGGGGGCGGCGAGCAGTGCTTCACCCAGGGTGTCAGCCCCCGCCTTCATGAGAAATTGATCCATCTGGGAAAACGAGGGGAAGAGCAGTGATTGCAAGATCTGGACGCCGAGCGCGGTTGTGGCGACCACGATCGCGGGCAAGGTCCACTCGTTCCAACGCCGCTGGATGGCCGAGCCGAGGAGCCAGGCGATGACAAATGCCCCGGCCACGATGAACGTGGCTTGCCGGGTAAATGCGGCGGCAGTGACCAGGCCGACCAACATCAACAGCATCCACCGTCGGCGGCGCCGGATCCACCACCAGGCCACCACCAGGGTGAGCGCCGACCACAGGGCGGATAGGGATTCGGTCAGCATGCCGCCGTTGAACATCATCAGGTAGTGACTGGTGTTCAGCAGCAGCATGATGCTGATGGCGGTGGCGTTTCCGAATCGTGCGCGCAGGATCAGCGTGAGTACCACGGTCAGCACCAGGAAGATCCCCAGAACCGTGCCGGCTAGCCCGGGGGGTCCGAAGATCCGCACGGGGATGGCTGAGAGCAGCGGCAGGATTACCCGTGGTTGCACCAGCCCCCACCCGAACAGCTTCTCTAGTTCGGGCACGTCCTGATCGAATCTGGCTGCCCACTCCACGGTGAGGTCGCGGGCGGATTCCGGCGATTCTCCTCCGAAGAGGAACGCCATGGCGAGGTAGTACCGCGAGTCGGGATAGAACGTCGGCAGGCGCAGCATGTACGCCCGGTATCCGACAGCGAAGCTACCCAGGACCACGGACCAGAGCGCAAGGTTGCTGCGGTGACGGCTGATGAAGTCGCGAATAGTGCTCATCCTTGTTCTGGCTTCGGTGGGAAGGGGTCAGAGTCGGGAATCGATGGTGTGGCCTGGATGTCTAGTTGCAATGCACTAATGAGCATTTGCGTGCCTAGCATGAGCGGCAGCGCCGCAAGCATGACGGTAGCGGCGGTGGCCACCACTGAGCTTGCGATCTGGAACACCATCCAGATGCTGATGACCATACCAATGGTGAATAGCGAAATCCCCAAGAACAATAGGAGGGCAATCGGGGAGAACGACCACAGGACGTATCGGTACCAGATTCTGGTCCAGTACCCGACCGTCAGGCGGTGCAGCAATTCTGGGATGACCTTGCTCAACCGGATGCTTGAGACCTCATCGCCGTAGACCGCCGGTATGGGAACGTCTGTGGCCGAGACCTGCAGGATATTGAGATGGATGAGGAGGTCATTCTCGAAACTGTACCGCTTGGCGACCCGGTCGAGGGGAACTCGTTTGAGGACGTCGGTGCGCACCGCGGTGTACCCATTCTGCGGATCGAAGAGGTTCCAATAGCCGGACGCTAGTTTGGTGAAAAAGGACAACACCACGTTGCCGAAGACTCGATAGCTGGGCATACCGCGGAATGATTCGGCCGAATAGAACCGATTGGCCTTGGCGAATCCGTACCCCCCGGAGGTGACCTTCTCGAGGAGGGCTGGCAGCCGATCGGGATCCATTTGGGCGTCGCCGGCCATGACCACGTTGATATCGGCGCCGAGCTCCATGGCGGCCCGGTGGGCGGTGATGATGGCTCCGCCGACCCCTTGGTTCTGTTCGTGCCGGATCAACGTGACCCGGGGGTCGTTCACGGACCGGACCACCTCGCTGGTGTCATCGGGGCTGCAGTCGTCGACGATCACGATGTGGTCGACGAACGCGGGCATCGTATCGATGACCTTGGCAATCATCCGCTCCTCCTTGTAGGCCGGAACGACCGCAGCGATCCTCGCGTTCTCATACATCGGCACTCCTGGCGTGCGGGGTGGCGAACACCCAGTAACGGTAGATGAAGTAGTTCCACACCGTCGTGGCGAGCACGGCGATGACTTTCCCAACGAGCCAGGTCCAGCCCAGCGAGTCGGAGAGCCACACGATCACGGTGGTAGCGACGGTGTTAAATCCGACCAGCAGGGTGTAACGCACCACGCTCGGAGCCACGCGAGCATCCGAAGCGAAGGTCACCAGGCGCTGCATCGTGTAGGTCAATGCGAATGAGGCAAGGAAGGCAACCGGGGTGGCGATGGCCAATGGAACCCCGAGAACGTCGTGGCCCAGCCATAGCAAACCCACATCGAATGCGAAGCACAGGCCCCCGACGATGAGGTATCGGAGTGCGCTATTGCCGAACCACAACCGACGCACTGCGGGCAGAAGGCGCGCGGGCATGAGCACGATCATCGCAGAACACTGAGCACCTGCGATTGAGCCTCGCCGCAAGAGTTGGGGATGCGAGGGGTTAGCTCTTGACCAGGTCGACGGAGATCGGAGCAGCATCGGCGGGTAGCAAGCACATCGCCGACGGGTGCGGTTGCGCTCAATGCTGCTGGAGCGACCTGGCCCTCGACCCCATTGCATTGGCCGAGAACGGAGGCATTGGCCGAATCGGGCGCGGATGGGTCGGCCGTGATCGGCGAACTTCCGCCAGACCCGTGAGGTTCGGGGTGCCGATGGGCACCCACACCGCACCCAACGACCCGACCACCTTGCCGAACGCCTCCATGACCGCGCTGGCCATGTTCTCGATCGCATCGCCGAGGGCGCTCATGGCCAACGCTTCGGTCCTGCGCGAGAAGTCAAGGAATTCGCAGTCGGCCATCGGCGCTTACTCTCCCCAGGGGTGTAGCCGACCGCGTCAGGGATCTCCGCCATGTTCAGTGGTTGTGCGATGTCGGCGCTGACCTCCAGTCACCGCCCTGCCAGACCAGCTCGTACACGCCAGAGAGCGTGATCGTCTGACCCTGAGACGTCCCACGAACGGCCAGGTCAACGCGTGCGGTGTCACCCGTATATGCGAGAAGCCGAAACCCGACTATCGAAATACGGGTGCTCTCGCCGGTGGTGCGGCTCCCCGTGTCTGCTAAGAGCTGGTCGCGGTTCGGCCCGTCAGCCACGAAGTAATTGAGCCACGCTCCTGCCAGTTCGGAGTCGCTGCCCTGTGTGGTTGCGTTCGCGGCTGCGAAGAGTGCGCCTTCGGGTGAGTGTTGGAAGCAGTATCGGAATCCGCTGTCGTCTGTGGTGGCGGGCCCGAACTGCTCGGAGGTTGGGTACGCGGAGGTTCCTTCGTAGTCCCACTGTGTTGCGGGTGCGGATGTGAGCCTTCCTTCCAGGACTTCGCCGGGAAGGCCGCAGATGCTATCGCCGCCTGCGGGCTGGGGGTGTGGCCGTCGGCGGGTTGGGGTGTGTCGTTGGCGGGCTCGGTTGATGTCAGGGTGGGTGGTGAGGTTGTGGGGTCCTCGCCGGTGATGTTGATGATCGTGATCACGAGCCCGAGAACGACCAGGAGCGCGATGACGAGTGTCGCGACCAGGAAACTGGTGCGGGTGAACGGGCTTTGTGGGTTGTTGTTCTCAGTCATGTTCGATCCCGGTTCAGGTACTGGCGAGGAAGCCGACGAGTTTGGCGTTGTAGCCTTCTGTGCCCGGGGGTTGGATCGGGTTCGGATCAGGTATCCCCGTGAGAATTTGCTCTGGTGCGGCGGCGTGGATGTCACCTACGGCGGCATAGTGAGAGTGCGGTCACGATCCCGGTCCGTGGGCAGCCACCGGCTGCCGAGTCGGCCCTCGATGGCGACTGTAGCCGCGTGTCCCAGTTGGACTGGTCGCGAAAGCCATGGATTGGTGCTCTGTGACACGACCCCAGCATCCCCTCGATAGTGGTGTCAGCATGTCCCCGGCGCAGCGATCCTAATCGCGAGAAAGGTTGAAGACAAACGGCTGTGGAAAAGTGCCCCGATGCGATGTTGTCCGCCCGAGGTAACCAAGAACGCTAGGGGCGGCGAAGCGGGCCATCTGTCCATTGCTACACGATGGAGTAATGTGATCCAGAGCGGTTTTCTGGATTGATTAATGGGCTCCTGCCTGAGGGGTGTGGGTGTTAGTATCAGGCGATGTCGATCCCCGCGGTTCCTGAGCACCCTGACCCGCCCCATCGCAATTCTCCGGGGGTGCATTATTGCGCCGAGTATGACGAGGTAGACCCTTTCGAGCTTAGTCCTAGCATCTACTGATCACGCGGTCGCTCAGCCAAGGTCGCGACCCAAAGTTTCGAGTTGTCCACCGCATCGTTGGTTTGGAGAGTCTTTTTAACAGTAAATCCTGCGTCCATAATCGCCTGGGATAGCAGACCAGGCGTAAACCTGCGCCGATATCTAAGGACGCTTCCGGTACTCAGTGGCTTGCAGATAAATCCCTCCTCTGCGCGCTGATGCTGCGTTGTCGTAAATAGTGCATGCCCGCCAGGGCCAATCAGATCGAACGCCTTCTTCAGAACATCCTGGGTATAGCTCGAGGGAAAGAGATGTATAAATGCTGCAGCGATCACGAGGTCATACCGGTCTTCCTTGAAATCGTGTTCAAGAAATTCAGCCCTAGTTACCACGAGGTTCGACGGTTTGTTTTGTTTCGCGATCTCAACCATCTTCGGTGAAAAATCGATTCCGTGTACTTCGCGCCTGCTCCCGACTCTCCTCGGTTTCCCTTCGAATTGCGATCTCGTACTCAGGATCAACGTATGCAAGTTGGATGTGGATATGTCGACGAGGAGAACTCTTGGATACTCCATCAAAGTAACGTTCTAGGATTTCCTGAATTCGATATAAACGACCCCCAATGATGGTGATTCTAAGCTCTCGGCCATGGGCAGATCTGCGGCTTCCAGACTTAATCATCGAGGCGATTAGGTTTGATGAGGCATCAGTAAGATCTTCATATCTCAACTTGTTTCTACGTGCGACAGGTCGCACGTCATTTCGGATATCCAAAATCATCAGGAACAGCGCTGACACGATTGCGATGCTCAGGCCCCGGTCCCATTCATCAGCCAACGGCGGAGCTATGGAGACAAGAATCGTTCCAATCAATGCAACACAACCCGTAATCGGCGCAGTGAAGTTCCTCAAGTGCCGCTAGATGGCGCGAACTGCATCCCGAGTGGACTTATCCGTCATAGCGCAATGTTACCCAGGCCAACGCGATCTTCACGGTGGCAGGGATGTTCCTGGCCCCCACCGAAGTGACGTGGGCCGTAGCTAGGGCGCGAGTGGTGCCAAGGCTGCGGGCAGAAGGCGCGCCGACCTGAGCATGATGATCGCAGAACACCGAGCGCCCGCGATTGGGCCTCGCCTCGAGAGTTAGGGATGTTTGGGCCTAGTTGTTCACCAGGTCGACGGTGATCGGACCAGCATCGGCGCGTAGCAAGCACATCACCGATGTGTTGCCACTATCCCATCCTGCCTGGGAGGGCACTAGGTACCACGGCGCGATGGAAGCATCACTGGCATCGAGTCCTTCGATAGCAGCAGTGCAGGTGGTGCGGGCCTGCTCGGCAATCTGCTCCTGGCCTGGAAAGTCCCCTGATTGCGCCTCGATCGATACCACCTGAGCCAGATGCTCGGAAGCACACGGTACGAGCTGTACTTCTCCGACGCTGGTTGCAGGTGGGAGCGTCGCAATGCAGTTCCCCACGGCCAGATTGGAGGAAGCAATCGTGGTGATCTCGCTGACATCGCCCTCCACTGGGCGCTCCAACGCACGCTCGATGGTGCCGTTGAGCGTGAGGGCGCCCACGCCCATACCCCAGCCGATGGTGAACAGCAATCCTAGGGCGACAGCGGTCCAGGCCAGGCTCATGCTGCGGGTACGGTTGCGCTTGACCCGGCTGCGAGCAACTAGTCCAAGGACTATGCCGACCGGTCCCAATGGTGCGGTGACCATTCCCGCAATCGCTAACGGCTCGAGTTTCTGTTTGGGCGGCGTGGGGAAACTGAATTGTCCGTAGGAGCCTTGCGGACTGGGCGCGGCACTGGGATGTGCTCCGTACATGCTCTGTCCCGATGGGACGTACGACTGGGGTGTCGGTGCCTGGGCGATTCCCGCCGCGGGTGCCGGCGATGCGGGCTGTCCGGGGGTGGTTCCTACCCAGGCTGTGGCTGCCTGTGCAGGTGGTGGTGTCTGGGTAGGCCACTGTTGCGCTGGCGGTTGTGCGGGTGCCTGGGCTGGTGGTGTCTGGGAGGGCCACTGTTGCGCTGGCGGTTGCGCGGGTGGTTGTGCTGCTTGCGCCGGGGGCAGTACCGGTGGTGTCTGGACTGGTTGGGCGGGCGCTGGTGGTGGCTGCGCGGCGGCTGGTGCAATTGAAGGTGGGGCCTGGGTATAAGGCCCGACCGCAGGGATCGAGAAAGTGGATGCCTGCTGTGGCGTGGATGCCTGCTGGGGCGGGCTCGGGCTGGCAGGTTCACTCGGAGCGGTTGCCGACGCTGGTGGGGTGTCGTGCAAATCTGAGCTGGCGAGGGTGGTGTCGTCGGGTGCGTCGTCCGCGACGGCTTGCGTCGGTGCAGTCACCGGGGCCTGCACGGGCTCCGCCGTGTGCTGGCCCTGTACAGACTGATCCGCGGGATCGCTAGATTCCGACGAGGATGGTGACTCCGGCATACTCTGAACGATAGCTGGAGATTGCGGTGAACAGCGCTGCGATGAACCCGCAGGCCTGGGTAGGGGCACAAGTGCCCACGCCGTCGCCGTCGTGCGCCGCGCTATGTCGGCGGTGCAAGTTCCACGACCACCGGCGCATGATCGGAGGCCCCGGCCCCCTTGCGCTCATCGCGGTCGATCGCACACCGGCGCACCTGCTCCCTCAGGCGGGCGTTTCCCAACACCAAGTCAATGCGCATGCCCCGGTTCTTGGCGAACGCCAGACGTTGATAATCCCAGAAGCTGTACTGGCCCCTCAGGGCCGCGGTGGCGTCGGCAAAACCGCATTCCGCCAACCGGGCCAGCGCCGCCCGTTCCGATGCCGACACATGTGTCTTGCCCGCCAGGGCCTGGATGTCCCAGACGTCGTCGTCGGTGGGTATCACATTCCAATCGCCAGCTAGCAACGTGGCATCTGGAGGCCAGGTCGAGGCCGCCTCGTTCAAGGCGTGCAACCACGTCAGCTTGTAGGCGTAGTGCGGGTCATCCAATGCGCGACCATTGGGCACGTACAGACTCCATATGCGCCGACCAGCGCAGGTCGCCCCGATCGCGCGAGCCTCTAGATACGGCGGCTCGCCCCATGTCGGCTGCCCCGGAAAGGAGGTTTCGACGGCGTCCAGACCCACCCGGGAAGCAATGGCGACACCATTCCATTGATGGTGACCAACATGGGCGACCTGGTAGCCGTAGGCCTCGAAGCTCAGGTACGGGAAATCGGCGTCAGCGCATTTGGTCTCCTGCATCGCCAGAACATCGACGTCGGATCGCGCTAGCCACGCGGTTACCCGCTCGGCGCGGGCTCGAATGGAATTGACGTTCCAGGTAGCGATCCGCACTCCAGGACCGTACTACCTGGTCAGCGTGCCCTCGTTGCGGCCCGTGAACGGATGAGCCATCGTGGTGCACGAATGCTCAGAGATTGGGGACGTCGTGTCCGACCGCTACGACCAGATGTACCGGGCCGCCACCGAGTACTACATCCAAGGTGTCACCATGGATGGCATCGCCCGCGAACTCGGCGTGTCCCGGTCCACCGTGTCCCGCCTACTTGCCCAGGCGCGGGAAACCGGACTGGTCCGTATCTCCATCGCCGACTCGGCGGGCGCGAAGTCGCCGGTCGCCCGAGCACTCGCTCAGGCCTTCGATATCCGGGTACATCTAGTCCCGGTGCGAGCCTCAGCCACCATCAATGCCCGCTTCGATCGGGTAGCCCAACATGGCGCTGGACTACTCACCGAGGTAGTCGCAGACAACCAGCTCATCGGTGTGGCCTGGGGAGTAACCCTGGCTGCGGTGACCCGCCACCTTCCACGCCGAGCACTCACTGGGAGCATGATCGTGCAACTCAACGGCGGTGCCAACCAGATGACATCCGGGGTGCCGTACACCCGGGCAATCATGCAATCGATCGGTGAGGCATTCGACTCCGAAGTGGTGCTGTTCCCGGTCCCGGCATTCTTCGACTACCCCGAGACCAAACGGGCCATGTGGCGGGAGCGGTCGGTCCGGCACGTGCTGGACCTGCAGAGCAGCCTCGATATCGCCATCTTCGGAGTGGGGTCGCTCACCGGCGCGGTCCCATCCCACGTGTATGCCGGCGGGTACCTGGAAGAGCAAGAACGGCGAGCGCTGCGCCAGGATGCAGTGGTGGGCGACATCTGCACCGTGTTGCTACGCGAAGATGGCTCCTACACCGACATTGCGGCCAATCAGCGGGCCTCCGGGCTGAACCCAGCCGAACTGGCACGGGTGCCAAGGCGTCTGTGCGTGGTCGCCGATCCTCAGCGCGCCCCCGCGGTCGTCGGCGCGTTGCGTGCAGGAGTGGTCACCGATCTGGTGATCGACGAACGAACTGCCCGGGCCACGCTGCGTCGGCTCTAGCAACGGGTGCACGGGCCGAGGGTCGTCACAGATTCTGTGCCCATAGCCGCGACGCGGCATAACTGCGGTACGGACTCCAGGATGCGATGCGGGCAGCATCGGCGTCCGGGGCGTTAGCTGCCAGCGTGCGACGCAGCACGGCGTCGGTCACCGGGAAGGCGTCGGCGTCGGTGTCGGCCCGGATGGCGAGGTAGTCAAGGGTCCACGGCCCGATTCCGTAGACGGTATGCAACTGGGACGGTACCCATTCGCCGTCGTCGGCACCGGCGAAGAATGCAGCGACCTCACTCACGGTGCGAGCACGATTTCTGGTGAGCCCGATGGCTGCACGCAGCTGGTCGGGAGGAATGGCAGCAAGGGCCACCGGCGACGGGAAATCCCGCAGCCCGGACTCCTGGTGGCTCCTAGCCGGGGCGGTGCCGAAACTGGCGACGAGTCGACCCGCGAAGAGTCTTGCTGCGGCAAGCGAGACCTGTTGTCCCAGAACCGTGAGCACCGCAGCTTCGAATGGTGCCTGGAAGCGGGTGATCCTGATTCCAGGTCGAGATCGGACCTGTTCGCAGAACATCGGGTCCCTGAGCAGGTGGGCGTTCACGGGCGCCAGGTCGGTATCGAGGTCGAACCAGTGCCGGACCCGGCTGGCGATCTCTTCGTTCACCGCCTGGTCGCGAGTCGGTGTCAACAGCAGTACCCCGCCCGGGTCCAGACGAACCCAGATCTGGTGTGAGTCGCCGAACACATCAACCCGGCGGGTCAACTGTGCCGCGTCCGCTTTGAGCTGGTGCAGGCCATAGACGGCATGCATCGCGAGGGTTCCAAACGCTGCGACGTGGTCGCAGGGACCGGTCGCAGCGATCCGGATCCGTGCGACAGCATTCATCTGGGCCAGGCTGCCATCAGCGAGGATGTATCGGAGTCCAGCTTCCGGTGGCGGCTCATTCAGTCTCCAACGTCAACAGAGTTGTCTTCGCATCCAAACCGCCGATGTAGCCGCCCAGGCTGCCGTCGCTGCGCAACACCCGGTGGCACGGCACCACCACCGGTAGCGGGTTGGTCGCGCAGGCTGCGCCAACGGCCCGCACCGCCTTGGGATTCCCGACAAGCTCGGCGACCTCCCGGTAGGACCGGGTCTGTCCGTAGCTGATCCGGGGCAGGTAGCGCTGCACGCTCCGGCGAAATCCCGAGGACATGGTGAAATCCAGTGGCACCTCGAAGGTGCGCCGCCGCCGGGCGAAATATTCCTCCAGCTCCTGTGCGACGGCGTCCAGTGGGCCAGGTGCGTGCATGATCCGCGGGCTCACCTTTTGCGCCAGTGACTCCAGCACCGCATCCACACCCTCGCTCGCGAACGCCACGCGTACCAGGCCGACGGGCGTCGCAGCCAGCAACAGCGTCCCAACCGGGCTATCTACCCAGCGGTAGGCAACATCGAGCAGACCCTGCCCTGCTGCCCTGCTGGCTAGCCGAGCGCGCAGGACCTCCAGCTCCTGGTTCTCGATGGGGAACAGGGCCGCACGCTCGGCTTGGCTGTCGCCGCCGAGATGACTTACCGGTGCGCCGCGCTCGGTCATGGCAGTGCTCCTTTCATGCGCTGGTCGGCGCGATAGACCGCTCGCAGCTTCTTGACGCCGTCAGCTGCTGCGCGACGCACCGACTCGGGGCTCGCTCCGAGAATCTCAGCGGTCTCGGTGTGTGCCAGTCCGCCAAGGTAGTGGTAGGCAACCGCTAACCGCTGCCGCGGCGGCAGTGCGGCCACTGCCGCCCAGACCTCATACTCACCACCGCCGGGATTTCCTAGTGAAGATGCCTGTTCGGGCAGATCGCCGGTGGGTATTGCGCGCCGGGTGCGCGCCCTGATGATGTCGATTGCCTTGCGTTGGGCAACGCGTACCAGCCACGCCTGCACGTTGGTTGCCTGTGGCAATTGCGGCCACGCTCTCAACGCGGCGAGGAACGTGTCAGACCAGGCGTCCTCGGCATCTGGACCTGGCCCGAGGACCGCACGGCAAACCCGCAGCACCGTATCCCCGTGCTGCGTGAGCGCCTGTTCGAACGGCTGGTTCATCGTCATCACAAGGTAGACGCCCCGGCCGGGCCAAACGTGAGATCCCCGCTTGGCCCGATCTCACTGCTGGAACGCCGTCGATCGGGTCAGATCCGGGCCCCGCGCATTAGCCTGCCTCTGTGACTACCTCTAGCCCCCATGCTCGTCTAGCCGACCTGATTCGCGAGCTCGCCGTCGTGCACGGCGAGGTCACCCTCTCCAGCGGTCGCACCGCCTCCTACTACGTCGACATGCGCCGGCTTACCCTGCACCACGAAGGCGCCCCGTTGATCGGGCACCTCATGCTGGACATGCTGGAGGAGGCTGGATTCGGGGTGGGAGAGATCGACGCCGTCGGCGGTCCGACCATGGGTGCCGACCCGGTGGTGTGTGCCATCCAGCATGCCGCTGCTAGCCGGGGGCTGGATATCGATGCCTTCCTGGTGCGTAAGGAAGCCAAAGGCCATGGCATGAAACGCCAGGTGGAGGGTCCGGATATAGCCGGACGCCGGGTGATGATCGTTGAGGACACCACCACGACCGGCGCCTCGCCGCTGCTTGCCGTCGAAGCTGCCCGGACGGCCGGTGCCGATGTGGCCGGGGTCGCCACGATTCTGGATCGGCAAACCGAGGCGACCCAGGTGTTCGCGAGAGCAGGTCTGCCGTACCTGTCGTTGCTGTCTACCGGGGATCTAGGGCTGCCGCCCCAGTAACATCGGGTGCAGCCTTGCGGTTGCAGGGTCGAGGCTCATAGCTGGAGGCTGAGATGGAAATCGGCGTTGGACTCGTCGTGCTGATCGTCCTCATCCTGGTGGTCCTTGTGCTGCTGATGTGGGGAATTTCCGCCTACAACAGCCTGGTTCGGCTGCGAAACCTGGTGCAGGAATCCTGGCGTCAGATCGACGTGGAATTGCATCGCCGCTACGACCTCATCCCCAACCTCATCGAAACGGTCAAGGGTTTTGCCGCACACGAACGTGCGGTGTTCGATGAGGTGACGCAGGCGCGCGCAACGGCCGCGCATCCCGGATCCACCCCGGCCGAGCAGGCAGCTCAAGAAGACGTGCTCAGTGGCGCGCTGGGCAGGCTTTTCGCGGTGGCTGAGAGCTACCCGCAACTGCGTTCGGTGGAGAGCTTTGTGCACCTGCAAAGGGAACTGACCAATACCGAGGATCGGATCGCCGCCGGCCGCCGGTTCTACAACGCCAACGTCCGTGGCCTCAATACCAAGGTGGAGACATTCCCGCCCAGCATCATCGCCTCGATGTTCAAATTCCATCGGGCCGAGTACTTCGAACTTGCCGATCCAGCAGTCCGCGCCGCCCCGACGGTCTCGTTCCAGGACACCCACGGCAATGTGGGTGGCTATGGCACACCGCCGACGACGGCTGCGCAGCCCACCGATGCGCCGGGCCCCAGCCACGGCGGCCAGCCGGGTGGGTTTGCGCCCGGCCAGGGGGGCGGGCAACCCGGGTACCCGCAGTCCCCGCCCATGCAGTGAACGACGGCGCGTTGGTACATGACTGAACCAGCCCCCAGTGGTGGGCCAGAAGGCGTCGGGGTTCCGCCGCTGGCACGCCCTTGGCCCGATGATGATCGGCTCGACCCAGAGCTCCTGGCAGCTGGGGACCGGCGTAACGTCGCCGATGAGTTTCGCTACTGGCGGCTGGATGCCATCGTTGCCGAACTAAACACCCGGCGACATCGGTTGCACATCGCCATCGAAAACTGGGGTCACGACTTCAACATCGGTTCGGTGGTGCGCACCGCCAACGCGATGAACGTCGCTGCGGTGCACATCATCGGACGACGGCGGTGGAACCGCCGCGGTGCCATGGTCACCGACCGCTATCTCGAAGTTGCCCATCACCCGGACGTGGAGGGGCTGGCAAGCTGGGCTGCGCGCGCGCAGCTGCCGCTGCTGGGTATCGACAACGTCGACGGTTCGGAGCCGTTGGAGGGGCGCCGACTGCCGCAGGCATGCGTGCTGGTATTCGGGGAGGAATCGGGAGGCCTCACCGCTGCCGCCCGTCAGGCCTGTGAGGCCATCCTGCACATCACGCAATACGGATCCACCCGGTCGATCAATGCGGGGGCTGCCGCTGCGATTGCCATGTGGGCGTGGGCGAACCAGCACGCGAGCGCTCCGCCGACCTGACTTGCCGTGGCGTAGACCACGCGTCATTGGTATGGGGTGAACGCCTGATGAGTGCCAGACTGGGACTTGAGTACCCCGTTACCTCAAGAAAAGGTCACCCATGCCCATCGCAACTCCCGAGGCTTACGCCGACATGATCGACCGGGCGAAGGCTGGTTCCTTCGCCTACCCCGCTATCAACATCACCTCCTCGCAGACCATCACCGCCGCCCTGCAGGGTTTCGCGGAGGCTGACAGCGACGGCATCTTGCAGGTATCCGTGGGTGGCGGCGAGTATGGCTCTGGCTCCACCATCAAGGACCGAGTCACCGGGTCGCTGGCCCTGGCCGCGTACGCCACCGAAGTTGCCAAGAACTACCCGATCACCGTGGCTCTGCACACCGATCACTGCGTCAAGGGCAACCTGGACTCCTGGGTGCGCCCGCTGCTGGCTCATGAGAGCGCACAGGTCGCCGCGGGTGGGCTGCCCACGTTCCAGTCGCACATGTACGACGGTTCCGATGTGCCGATCGACGAGAACTTGACCATCGCCGCAGAACTGCTGGAGCTGTCCCAGGCCGCTCGCACGTTGCTGGAGATCGAGGTCGGTGTCGTCGGTGGTGAAGAAGACGGCCACGAGGCGGAGATCAACGAGAAGCTGTACACCACCGTCGAGGATGGCCTCAAGACCGTTGCTGCCCTTGGGACTGGTGAGAAGGGTCGCTACCTGACCGCGCTCACCTTCGGAAACGTGCACGGCGTCTACAAGCCCGGTGCGGTGAAACTGCGCCCGGAGATCCTCAAGGAGATCCAGACCGAGGTTGGCGCCAAGGTCGGCAAGGACAGCCCGTTCGACCTGGTCTTCCACGGTGGCTCCGGTTCCACCGCCGAGGAGATCGCTGCCGCGGTCGACTACGGCGTCATCAAGATGAACATCGACACCGACACCCAGTACGCCTTCACCCGCCCGGTTGCGGGCCACATGCTCGCCAACTACGACGGCGTGCTGAAGGTGGACGGCGAGGTCGGCAACAAGAAGGCCTACGACCCCCGCGCCTGGGGCAAGCTGGCCGAGGCTGGCATGGCTGCGCGGATCGTCGAGGCCTGCCAGCAGCTGCGCTCAGCCGGTAAGAAGGGCTGACCTTCACACATCTGAGCCTGCGACGGCGTCCTACCCTCAGTGGTGGGGCGCCGTCTGCGTTTGATGCCAGTTGGCGCGATGCTCGCTTGCACACCATCTCGACCTCGTCGTCCGGGACTGCCGGGTTCGGCGGAGGCGACCGGATTCAAGCCACCATGATGTTTGGGAAGCTCACCTGATCAGGGGGCGGTGTCGCTGAGGGTGTCGGCTAGCCAGGTAACCAGGGGTGTGGCCCGTCGCCAGTCAGCGCGTACCTGATCGAGCAGGTCCGCGGAGTGGATGATCGCCTCGTCGCCGTAGTCATGGCTGAGCACGATGGTCTTGTGGCGCAGCAAGCCGATCCGGGGGTGATCCTTGGGGTAGCCGCGGGGCGCGGTGCGGACGGCGTCGCCACCCAGATGCCAGCCGTCGTCGGAAAGTTCGGTCACCAAGCGCTCCAACTCGGCGCCAGCGGGGGAATCGATGCGCCGTCGCAGGTTCTTCAGTGCTGCGCTCTCGGCCTGATAGAACCCTGCCCCGGCAAGGACACCCGTGGCTGAGACCTCCACGTACCAGCCCAACGCGGGACCGGCGGGGACGTAAGCGCCCTGGTGGGTCTTGTAGGGGGATTTATCTGCCGAGAACCGCACATCCCGGTGCGGGCGGAAGATCTTGGCTTCCCCGAACTCGTCTGCTAGGTCATCGCACAGTGCCAGCATGGGTTCACGGACCGAGTCGGAGTAGGTCTGCTTGTGCGCGGCCCAGTACTCCTTGGAGTTGTTCAGCTCGAGTTCGTCGTAGAACATCAAGGCTTGTGGTGGGAATCCGGTGAACATGTCGGCAGGCTACTCGCCGCGGCCTCCCGCTGAGTGTGCGGGGCATCCTGATGCTTGCGGCAAGTGGCGGCAGGGTCGGTAGCGGCGTGCGGGCACGGGCTATCGGGGTAACAATGACCCGGTGACCAATCTTCTAGCTCCTGACCCGACTTACCTGCCGGACGATCACCCGGACATGACCGCTCGGGCGCTGCTCGATAACGGGGCCGACGTGCGCGACGTCGCCGCGCAGTTGCCTGCCGCCTCCTACGCCTGGGCGGTTCTAGCCAGGCAGGCACTGGCTGACGCCGATCCGGTGGCGGCCTACGCCTATGCCCGGACCGGCTATCACCGCGGGCTGGATGCGCTGCGACGTGCGGGCTGGCGTGGAGCCGGGCCGGTGCCGGCCACCCACGGGCCCAATCAAGGTGTGCTGATGAGCGTGGCTTTGCTTGGTGCCGCTGCGCAGGCGATCGGGGAGAAGGCAGAAGCCACCCGGTGCCGGGACCTGCTAGCTGAATGTGATCCAGACGCCACGCAGGTGCTCGCCTTGCCGTGAGAGCACAGGCGGGGCTGGCCCTGATGGGCTAAATGCCGCCGTGGCCAATGCGGGTGGTGGGTGCCTGCGCCCACCTGCTCATTGGTGCCGCCGTGCACCTGCGGTGCGCGAGTGGAATAGAGTTGCCGCCCGGGACAACCGCCAAGAGGAAGAGGCAGGCGACATGCCGGCAGTAGTGGTGCTCGGTGCGCAATGGGGCGACGAGGGCAAGGGGAAAGCGACCGACCAGCTCGGCTCCCGTGTGGACTATGTGGTCAAGTTCAACGGCGGCAACAATGCCGGGCACACCGTGGTCGTCGGGGACGAGAAATACGCCCTACACCTGCTGCCCTCGGGCATCCTGTCACCGGGCTGCACCCCCGTCATCGGCAACGGTGTGGTGGTCGATCTGGATGTGCTGTTCAGCGAGATCGACGGCCTCAACGCTCGCGGCGTGGACACCTCCAAACTCCTGGTTTCCAGCGCCGCCCACGTCATCCCCTCCTACAACCGCACGCTGGACAAGGTCACCGAGCGATTCCTCGGGTCCCGCCAGATCGGCACCACCGGCCGCGGTATCGGCCCCACCTACGCCGACAAGATGAGCAGGGTCGGAATCCGCATCTCCGACCTATTCGACGCCGATGTCTTGCGCGACAAGGTCGAAGGCGCACTCACTCAGAAGAACCAGATTCTGTCCAAGATCTACAACCGTCGCGGTGCTGTCGTCGATGAGGTGGTGGCCGAGTTGCTCACCCACACGCAGCGCCTGGCCCCGATGGTCGCCGATACCGGGCTGGTGCTGAACCGGGCCCTGGACGCCGGGCAGAATGTGGTGTTCGAGGCGGGCCAGGCCACCATGCTCGACGTCGATCATGGCACCTACCCGTTCGTCACCTCGTCCTCGGCCACCGCCGGAGGTGCTGCCACAGGATCCGGGATCGGCCCCACCCGCATCGACCGGGTGGTCGGGGTCATCAAGGCCTACACCACCCGGGTGGGCGAAGGCCCGTTCCCCACCGAACTGTTCGACGACGACGGCGAGCAGTTGCGCAGCGCCGGCGGAGAATACGGCACCACCACCGGCAGACCCCGCCGGTGCGGCTGGTATGACGCGGTGGTCGCCCGCTACGCCGGACGGGTGAACGGATTGACTGACCTGGTGCTCACCAAGCTCGACGTGCTCACCGGTTTCGAGAAGATCCCGGTATGCGTGGCATACGACATCGATGGCACCCGTCACGATGAGATGCCGATCGACCAGAACGACTTCGCCGCGGCCACACCCATCTACGAGTACTTCGAGGGCTGGTCCCAGGATATCGGCCAGGCCCGGCAATGGCAGGATCTGCCAGGTAGCGCCCAGCGCTACATCACGGCTCTAGAGGAACTCAGCGGCACGCGGATCTCCGCCATCGGAATCGGCCCGGACCGGGCTGCGACCGTGGTTCGTCACGACCTGCTCGGCTGACTCTTGCCGACCTGCTCGGCTGGCTCTTGCCGACCTGCTCGGCCGAGTCCATTCCACCCGCTCGACCGACGCCCAGCTGGCCGACTTCTCCTCCAGCCAGCCCCCGCCGGTCGATCTTGGAAGCTAGCTACGCTAAGATATTGGACCCGTTGGGGCGGTTTGAACGCCGCTCAAATACTCATATGTAATCAACGGTAGGGAATTCCGTGTCAGCCGATCTCGGCCAACGTGAAGAACTCGTTAAGTCTGGCGATAGCGACCAAAGCGACGCGCCAGCGCCACAACCTCGTAAGGGAGGAATCAGACCGGGGGTCTTCTGGCCCTCGATAGCAATCATCATCGGCTTTGCCCTGATCGCCATCATCGGTGGCGATTCGGTGAGTGGGGTCATCGGAGAACTGCAATCCGGCATCGTGTCCACATTCGGCTGGTACTACATCGTGCTGGTGACCGGCTTCGTGATCTTCGCCCTATGGGTGGGATTGAGCCACTTCGGTGACATCGTGCTGGGCCCAGAGGAGGGCAAACCCGAATTCACCATGGGCTCCTGGCTGGCGATGTTGTTCGCCGCTGGGATGGGAATCGGCCTGATGTTCTGGGGTGTGGCCGAACCGCTGCATCACTTTGCCGGGATTCCCAACCGGGCCTCGGGCGTGGCGGCAGCCGATGCCGCCGGCGGTGAGCAGGCGCTGGTGGTCACCTTCCTGCACTGGGGTCTACATCCGTGGGCAATCTATGTGGTCGTCGGGTTGGCACTTGCCTACGCCGTGCACGTACGCAACCGCCCGGTATCGATCCGGTGGTCGCTGGAGGCACTGCTGGGCAAGCGCACCGACGGCTGGATCGGTAACGTCATCGACGTCACCGCCATCGTCGGAACCGTGTTCGGTGTGGCGACGTCGCTGGGCTTCGGAGTGTCACAGGTGGCCGGTGGGCTGCAGTTCATGGACATCATCGCTGAGCCGTCCAACATGGTGCTGGTCATCCTGATCGGACTGATCACCGGCCTGGCCCTGGTCTCGGTGCTCACCGGCGTCAAGAAGGGCATCAAGTTCCTGTCCAACGCCAACATGGGTATCGGCATCGCATTGATGGTGTTCGTGCTGGTGGCTGGGCCGACGCTGTTCCTGATGCGCGAGTACATCGAAGCCACCGGTTCCTACCTGCAGCAGCTGCTCCAGCTCGCATTCTCCACCTCGGCTACCTCTGGTGAGGACGGCGTGGTGTGGCAGGGCTGGTGGACGGCGTTCTACTGGGGCTGGTGGATTTCCTGGGCACCCTTCGTCGGAGTTTTCATTGCGCGCATCTCCCGGGGCCGCACTGTGCGGGAGTTCGTCATGGGTGTGCTGCTCCTGCCCACCGCCTTCTCGTTCCTGTGGTTCACCATCTTCGGGGGCGCAGCGCTCTACCAAGAGCTGACAGGTTCAGGTGGTCTGGTCACCCAAGGGGAGGACGGTCCCGTGGTCGACGCGACCAACGCCCTGTTCACCCTGCTGGATAGTTTCCCTGGTGGCAGCCTGCTGGTGGGTGTGGCCATCCTGCTGGTGGTGCTGTTCTTCGTCACCTCATCCGACTCTGGATCTCTGGTGGTCGACATGCTGGCCTCCGGTGGTGACCTCGACCCGCCCAAGTGGAGCCGGGTGCTGTGGGCGCTGCTGGAGGGCCTGGTGGCGGTGGCCCTGGTGCTGGCCGGGGGACTATCCGCCTTGCGTGGAGTGGCGATCGCGATCGCGCTGCCGTTCAGCGTGGTGATGATCTTCATGTGTATCGCCCTGCTGCGACAGTTCCGCAAGCACCGTGCGCGCACCCTGAGTGCGCAGCGGCGCCTAGTGCGAGACGAGCTCACCGAGCACGTCTCCACCACCCTCACCGACCAGGGGCGGCTCCCGGCAGCACAGCCAGCTGGTGCGCCCCCCAGCGACCCGAAGGCAGGTTCGTCACCGGACTAGCAGGTGCTCGCCCCTGGTGCGGTTATCGATCCGTCTCAGGTGGTTGACACTCCAATAGCGGCGGCGGTGAGTCCGACACGCCGCCGCTATTCGGCCGGGATTTCACCGGCGCGCGTTACCGTGAACAGTCATCCAGATGCACCAGGGAGCCCGTCATGACTACCGGAGTTGTCGCTGTCCTGCTAGGGATTGGCATGGTGCTGGCCTTGCGCGCCAAGCTGACCGGCTTGGGCGTGTTCCTAGCGGTGGTCTTTGGCTTCCTCCTGGCGCTCACTCCGCTGGGTGGTCCGGTCCAGGGCGCGTTGAACGCTCTCGGGGACGCGATCATGGTGCTCGTCAGCGGCGAGTAACCGCGCCATGAGCAGGCGCGCGCAATCCGTCGCGAAACGGCTCGGAGTGGCCGTGGTCGCGGCGCTGCTGGCGTGGCTATTTGGCTGGACCTCCAACGCGGGGCTGTTGATGGTGGCGATAGCGGTGGCCGCGCTCGCCTTGGCGATCATGCGTGGCTGGTTTGGTGGTCTGCGGGTGCTATGGGCGTGGGTGCGCCACTACCGCCACAGCAACATCACCTTGCCCTACCTCGGCGACATCGTCGGCGAGCACGACGACGACATGCTGGCGGCCGGCCTGAGTGTTCCGCAGCCATTGCGGCAGCGCAGCTGGCGCGGCAAAGTCCTGGCCCGACCGATGCCCCGTCCCCCGGCGGTTCCGAAGATGCAGCACCACCCCTACGCCGAGGGCATCATCGTGCGACTGGTAGCAGTCCGCGCAGGCATGTCCCAGGAGGAGATCCTCACGGCGCTACCGCGACTGCGATCAGCCTGGGGAGTGGACCTCCTCGCAGGCCGGGCGCTGCCCGGCGGGCGCATCGTCGAATTCACCATTCCCACCACCGATCGCGGGATCCGAGAGCTGAGATGGGCGCAAGAGGACGCGCAGGCTCAGGCGCAGGCAACCAGCGGCTCTGACTCAGCTGCTACCCGGCCCCCGGATGCGCCACCAGCTCAGGTGATTCAAGGCAATGACCAGGCCCTGGCTTTGAGTGTCAGCGGCGAACTGCCGGTCCGGCCCCCCCGTTATCAGCCGCAGGTACTACCTGACGAATACCAGGCGTACCAGGAGTACGAGGTGGCGGCCCTTCCGGTCGATGCAGCCCGCACTTTCGCCCCCCGGCCGCTGGAACGAGAAGAACGCGTGCTCGCCGGAGTACAGGAGCCCAGTACCGATGAGTTCCCGGTGGTCGAACAGGCCTCGCCCGTGCATCGGCCACCATCACCCGCAGGCCCGGCACGCTCGCCCGGACCAGATTTCGGTGACCGAGCGATTCCTACCGACGTGAGCGAAAAATCCACCCGGTTGGGTGCCCAGTGGCGCACTGGCAGTCACCGGTGATGCCCAGGGCCGCCCACGCCGGGTAGCGACGTGTGGAAGAACTAGAGCACAGCGACCTGCGTGGCCAGGTCACCGGTGATGCCTAGGGTCGTCGGGCTGGGTAGGGTCATGGCCTGTGAGAATCCTCGTGATCGGAACCGGTGCACGCGAACATGCCTTGGCGCGCAGCCTCGCGCATGACCCAAGCGTCTGGGAGGTCATCGTGGCCCCGGGCAATCCTGGCACCGCAACCATCCCCAACACCCGCAACATGCAGGTGTCCGCCAACGACCCGGCCGACGTTGCGAAACTGGCGCAGCAGGTTCACGCGGACCTGGTGGTGATCGGCCCGGAAGCCCCGCTGGTCGCCGGTGTGGCCGACGCCGTGCGCGAGCGTGGCATCGCGGTCTTCGGTCCGGATGCTGCGGCGGCCCAGCTGGAAGGCTCCAAGGCGTTCGCGAAGGAAGTGATGGCGGCCGCGGATATCCCCACCGCCAGAGCCCACGTCTGCACCAGCCTGGAACAGGTTCAGCAGGCGCTGGATTCCTTTGGTGCGCCGTACGTGGTCAAGGATGACGGGCTAGCCGCCGGTAAGGGCGTGGTGGTCACCGATGACCGGGACGCAGCGCTGGCCCACGCTGCCGCCTGCTTGAGCCAGCGCCCGGTGGTGATCGAGGAGTACCTCGACGGCCCCGAGGTCTCGCTCTTTTGTCTCGCCGATGGCCGCACAGTGGTTCCATTGGCCCCCGCCCAAGACTTTAAGCGGCTGCTGGCCGGGGACGCTGGACCCAACACCGGCGGTATGGGTGCCTACTCACCGTTGGCCTGGGCGCCCCAGACCCTCACCTCCGAGGTGGTCGAGCGGGTGGCGCAGCCGGCCGTGACCGAACTCGCCCGGCGTGGCACCCCCTTTGTCGGATTGCTCTACTGCGGTCTCGCGCTGACCTCCCGTGGACTGCGGGTGGTGGAGTTCAACGCTCGATTTGGCGACCCCGAGACGCAGGTGGTGCTGGCGCGCCTGCGCTCCCCACTGGCCGCCGCGCTGTACGCGGCAGCGCAGGGTGACCTGGCTGCACTGCCACCACTGAGCTGGAGCGAGGATGCTGCCGTGACGGTGGTGATCGCCTCCCACGGGTACCCCGAGAGCACCCGAACCGGGGATGTGATCACCGGCCTGTCAGCCGCGAACGCGGTGCCCGGAGTGCACGTGCTGCATGCTGGAACCGCACAAGCCGACCAAGTTCTGACCACCGCTGGTGGCCGGGTGCTATCGGTGGTGGGTACCGGAGCAGACCTGGCTTCGGCCCGGGCAGCTACCTACGCCGGTGTGGCCGCGATTGACATCGATGGCGGTCAGTACCGCAGCGATATCGCCGCTAACCCGTGACCTCGACCTCTGCCAGGTAGCCCTGACGCACCAGATCCCGCAACGCCCGGCCGCCCTCGACATGGAAGCGGATCCCCCCGCCGGGCTGGTCGAACCACGGTTCGACGATTTCCGCCTGGACCTCCACCGGATGTAGCGCGACCAGTGTGACGAATGCGCCTCCGGGAGCGTTCGCCGTCGGCGGCAGTGAACGCTGTTCCCACGCCGTGCCCCACCCAAAGAAATACAGGCCATCCAGGCCGCCGAACCGGTCATAGGGAACACCGACCGCCAGATTGGTTAACATGCCTCCGGCACCGATGTTGCGCAGCCGCATCGCCAGAGCGTCAAAACTTGGACGAGCGGCCTGCGCCCGCTGCATGAGCTGCGCCTGAGTCACCTGAAGTCGTTGCGGCATCGCGCCGGCCAGGTATTGCCACAAAGCCAGACAGGCCTCCCGCTCCGTGCGGAATTCACCGAGCAGATGATGCTGACCGTAGTCGGTCACGCGCAGCAGGTAATGCGAACCTGAGAGCCGCACGACTTCCAGCGTGCCTTCAAACCGGTCCTGCGCAGCTTCGCCGGGCAGGATGACCGCAGCCCGGGGAACACCGAAGCCATCCAGGGCCGTGCGCAACGCGGATACCTCTTCTCCGGCGATCTGGGCCGGACCCAACCACGGCGGAAGCTGGTGACGTTCGCGCGGGTAGCGCTGCAAGTCCGCCAGCCACTGTTCCTGGCTCGGGACCGGGGCGTACGGGGGAAGGTCCAGCATGGATGAGGTCTCGGAATTCCACGCAGGACGGTGGACATAGTTGGCCGAAAACTCCGGCGCAGTATCGGCGATCAGCTCGACCCGCGCCGATAGCCAGGTTCCGATCCCGGGACGGGCCATGTTCTTGCGCAGGGCGACGAACAGGGCAGTTGCCGCATCAGGAAAGTGGATCTGGTGAACCTGCGCATCGGCTGAGGCGTAGGCGCGCCCAGAATGCTGGGTACCAGCCTGCGACCACTCAGCGCTGATGCGCCCAGCATCGGCTGAGGCGGCATCGCGCAGGATCGCCGCGAGTTGTTGTAGCAGCGCGGGGTCGGGCTGCGGAAGTTCTGGCTCCATCGGTCGCCAGGGTAGCGGCGACCACGGTGGTGTGGCTCAGCAGAACTGCCCATGCTGAGAGGATGCGGGTATGGCTGTTGACGCACTGCCCGGCTGGGAACACCTCTACTCGGGCAAGGTACGCGATCTATACCGACCCGCAGATGGTCCTCAAGATCTGGTGCTCGTGGTGGCCAGCGATCGCATCAGCGCCTACGACCACATCCTGCCGACGCTGATACCGGACAAGGGCAAGATCCTGACCGCGCTGAGCTTGTGGTGGTTCGAGATTCTCGGGGTTCCCAACCACGTGGTCTCCGTTGATGTCCCAGCGGCGGTTGCTGGGCGAGCCATGGTGTGCCGCCGACTGCAGATGTACCCGGTTGAGTGCGTTGCCCGCGGGTACCTGACCGGGTCCGGTCTGACCGAGTATCGCCAAGCGGGGGCTGTCTGTGCTGTGCCGCTGCCACCGGGCCTGGTGGATGGGTCGAAACTGCTGGAAGCGATCTTCACCCCCGCGACCAAGGCCGCGGTGGGAGACCACGACGAAAATGTCAGCTTTGACCGGGTGGTGGCAGATCTAGGCGGCGACGTCGCGCACCGGTTGCGGGACCTCACGCTGAGCACCTATTCCCAGGCTGCTGAGATCGCGGCTGGTCGCGGCGTCATCTTGGCCGACACCAAGTTTGAGTTCGGTACCGACCACGATGGAGCCCTGCTCTTGGGTGATGAGGTGCTGACTCCCGACTCCTCTCGATACTGGCCAGCCGAGGACTGGCATCCAGGTCGCCCCCAACCCAGCTTCGACAAGCAGTTCGTGCGTGACTGGCTGCGCTCTGCGAGCTCCGGGTGGGATCGTCACGGCCAGGCGCCGCCACCGCCGTTGCCGATGGAGGTGGTCGAACGCACCCGCGATCGATACGTCGAGGCCTACCAACGCCTGACCGGGCGTCAGTTCGGGTGAGCGTAGCCGCACCGTGCATCCACGCGCCGGTAGGCTGAGCCCGACCCTACGCAAGGAGCGTCTTTCTATGGCACGAGTGATCGTCGAGGTCATGCCCAAACCGGAGATTCTGGATCCCCAAGGTAAAGCAGTTGCCGGTGCTCTGCCACGGCTGGGTTTTACCGAATTCACGACTGTTCGGCAAGGAAAGCGCTTTGAGCTGGAGGTCGACGGCGAGGCTACTGAGGCGGTGCTCGAGCAGGCCCGCAAGGCTGCCGTCGAGATGCTCTCCAACCCGGTCATCGAGGACGTGGTTTCGGTCCACCTGCGCGACAATGAGCCTTCATGAGGGTCGGAGTCGTCACCTTCCCAGGGTCCTTGGACGATAGGGATGCTGCCCGCGCAGTCAGGCTCGTCGGTGCCGAACCGGTACGGCTGTGGCACGCCGACGACGACCTAGCTGCGGTCGACGCGGTCGTCCTACCCGGTGGTTTTTCGTATGGGGACTACTTGCGTGCCGGTGCCATCTCCCGGTTCGCACCAGTCATGCAGTCCGTGGTCGACGCCGCCCGCGCCGGCCTGCCCGTGCTGGGAATTTGCAATGGATTCCAGATCCTGTGCGAATCCCACCTGCTGGCCGGAGCCATGATCAAGAACGACCACCTGCATTTCCGGTGCAAGGATCAGGTGCTGCGGGTCGAGAATGCTGACACCCGCTGGACTAGCCAATTCGATACCGGCGAGGAGATCGGGATCCCGCTGAAGAACCAAGACGGTCAGTTCATCGCCGATGATGACACCCTCGACCAGCTCGAAGGTGAAGGACAGGTGGTGTTCCGATATGTGGGGGGCAACCCGAATGGCTCACGCCGAGACATTGCGGGCATCACCAACACACGGGGCAACGTCGTTGGGCTGATGCCCCATCCCGAACACGCCGTCGAACCTGGGTTTGGGCCGAGCACCGACGGACTCCGGTTTTTCTCCTCCGCGCTCGCCGCAACGCTCAGTCGCGCGTGAGCCAGACATCCGCACCTTCCGACGCGGTCCAGATGTGGACCGATGGGGCTTGCAAGGGCAACCCCGGCCGGGGTGGCTGGGGAGTGCTGATCCACTGGGGGGAGCTGGTCAAGGAACTGCACGGCGGGGACCCCAGCACCACCAACAACCGCATGGAGCTGACGGCCGTCATCGAGGGCCTGTCAGCGCTGAAGCGGCGCTGCGCCGTCACCATCCATGTCGACTCCTCCTATGTGATGAACGGGATGAAATCCTGGATCCACGGATGGAAGCGCAATGGCTGGCGCACCGCCAACCGGCAACCGGTCAAGAACGCTGACCTCTGGCAGGGCCTTGACGCTCAGGTGCAACGACACGACGTCACGTGGGTGTGGGTCAAAGGACACGCTGGAGATCCGGGCAACGAGCGCGCGGACGAATTGGCCAACCTGGGTGTGCCAACCTAAGCCGAATCCGCTCCGATAACAGAACGATCACGGAATCATCACGTCCAGATATACCGCCAACAGGTTGTGCGCTGGCCTCGACAGGTTGTGCAGCACCGGATAGCGCTGCGCTCCCAGGTTGCTTCACTGGGCTGCATAACACACAAACTGGTTCGACGCGCGCCGGAGCGCTAACCGAGCGTGAGGATGCGTCCTGGACCAGTGCGGCAGCCCTGTTGTCGTCCTTGTGTGAGCTTTCAGGTCGGAGGAAGTCGGTGACGACGGCGTCGGGCCTGAGACGAAGCCCAACCACTACCTCCTCAACGACGAACAGAAGCGGGACCACCGCCCTGGTAGACCCACTTCTCTGAGCCAATCCGGCCTCGGTGACACTGCCGGACTCTAGGAACAGCCTGCGCCGCAGCACCGAGCGGCGCGAAACCTAAGGAGAAAACTCATGCGGATCAGCCTCAAGAAACTCGCTACTGCTGGTGCTGCTGGCGCGCTCGCGCTCAGCCTCGTTGCCTGCTCGGACGACAGCGGCTCCTCATCGGGCG
>JBKEBC010000029.1:0-6836 GCA_047972965.1 Beutenbergiaceae bacterium
GACAGGCTGCCCATCAACCAGTAGGTGATCGTCGGCAGCCGGTCGTCGGGATCGGCGAGGAATTTCAGCAGCGAGACGAGGGCGCTGGCCAGCGAGGAGATGAACACGCCCGCCAGAATCAGCGCCAGGATCGGATCGCGTTTGACCCGCGACCCCACCCCCACGGTCGCCGACACGGCGATGAGCGCCAGGACGAATGCGGCGAGCTGGATGTACGGGGCCCGCAATCCGAGAAAGATCGCCCCGGCTGCACCGAGCGACGCACCCGCCGCCGCCCCGAGAATGTCGGGCGAGACGAGGGGGTTCTTGAACACCGTCTGGTAGGCCGCACCCGCGAGTGCCAGTGCCGCCCCAACGAGCACCGCCGACGTGATGCGCGGGAACCGGATGAAAAGGATGACCTTCTCGTACTCAGCGGGCCAGGTGGCCTCCATCGGGATGATCCGCGACAGCAGAATCTGGGTGATCTCCCCCAGTGAGATGCCGCTATAGCGCCCCAGGATGAAAGAGAGGAAGAAGATCCCGAACAAAATGCCGAGTAGTACGAGCAGCTTCCAGCGCGCTTGCCTGCGCTCGGTGTTCCACAGTTCCCTCTGCGGCGCGAGGGAGGAATCACGCGTGGTCTTCCCCGGTGCCTGCATTGTGCCCGTCATGTGAGAGGACTCCCCTCGGTGTGTACGCCTCGGGAGGGGCACCGCGGCAGCGAAACGCCGACACGGTCGGCACCGCCGATCCCTCGCGCTGGCCGCACGACAACCCTTCCGCTCGATCGGAGTCAGCCGCGCGTCTCAGCATCACGGGACGATCGCTGTCGTGGCCGGTTCCAACTCGCAGAACCGATCTGACGCGGCGGGTCTGACTGGTGGCTCCACACTATCGCACACAATTCCCGTACTTGCGCGTCAATAGTCCTATTTGACCCGCATACAATCCTAAAAATACGCCACGTATCCGTATTCGCGGGCTTCGAAGCCGGGGCGACATCGAGCCGCTGGAAGTCCCCAAGAGCGCGGGGAGTGAGCTGCGTGCGCTGCTGGGGTTACGCGACGCGGCGACCCGGCTGCTGGAGCTGGAGGCTGCGACGGTCAATGACACCGACGAGCTCATCCACACCCCCACCTACCTGTCGGGCGATGTGCGCACCAAACTCGACGCCTCCACCGAGCGTGCCGCCGACGATCCTGCGTTTCAGGCGAACATGGAAGCGCTGACCGAGGTCGTGCCGCCCTCGCTGGGGGTGGAGGAGATCAGTGCCCGGATGGGTGCGGTGTGGATCAGCGCCGAGGTGCACGCGCAGTTCCTGAACGAGCTGCTGCGCACCAGCGAAGTAAACGTGGAGAATCCGCTGCCGGGCATGTGGGAGGTCCGCGGGGGCTGGGCAGGCAACGGTTCATTGACGACATCGTCATCATCGGCAGCGGGCGCATCCTCAGCCAAACCAGCCTCGACCAGCTCCCCGCAGGTACCGACCTCGAAGCCTTCTACCTGTCCACCCTGCACACCGCGACCGATCAGGAGGCCCAGTCCTGATCCGCAGCGAACTCCTCCGCATCCGCTACTCGCTCGCCGCGAAGCTCCTGCTCCTGGTTGTCATGGCCGAGGCCGTCTTCCTCGGACTGCTGTTCAGCTTCCTGCCTGCGGTCATTGACGGGCTGACCGCGCTCAACCCCGTCGTGCCGAACGCGACCAGCACCGACCAGTTCAGCGAAGACCAGCTCACCGCGCTCAGCCTCGCAGCCCCCTCTGCGCAGCAGACCGTCATCGACGTGCTCGGCAACAGCGGCACCGGCATCAGTTTCCCCACGCTCGCCGCACTACTGTTCGGGGCGCTCACCATCACCACCGAGTACCGTCGCGGCTGGCTCACCTCGGCCGTGCTTGCCGAACCCCGCCGAGTTCGGCTGCTGCTCCAGAAGCTCGCCACGCTCACGATCACCGCGGTCGCCGTCGCCGTCCTGATCACGGTGCTACGTGGGCTCATACTCTTCGCGGGCATCGCGATCCAGGATGAGACGTTACTGCTCAGCCCGGCGGAGATCACCGGCTTCGCGGTGCGGGGAGCGATCACGCTCATGCTCTACACCTGGATCGGCTTCGCCGACGGATTGCTGGTACGCAGTCCGGTCGCCGCGATCCTCACCCTCGGAGCAGCCGTTGCCGTCGAGAGCATTGCGCGCCCGATCACAACGCTCGCTGTCGGGACGCCGAACCCTGCCCAATACCTACCTCTCGGCCTAGTTCCCGACATCAGCGGCACGAACCCGCTCACAGCCATCAACGGGGCCTCGATGACATTCCCGGAAGGCATCGGAACCCTTCCCGCGCTGCTCACGCTCCTCACGTGGAGCCTCGTGGCGCTGTCAATCACCACCCTGCGTTTCTGCCGCACCGACATCCCTGCTCTCGCCTGATCTCCAAGGTTCAGCCGGAGTGGTGATGCATCGTGGTGAGGGGAATGCCGCACGGCTTCAAACCACTCATCGCGCACTCCCCAACGGTGCACCGTGCCTTCGAGCCGGATGCATATGACTGCGTGAGCATGATCGTCGTTGGCGACGGCTCCGCAATCTTGTACAGCGAGCTCGGGCGGAAGCCCGTCAGGGTTGGTGACGTGATCCTGCTGGGCGCCAACACGCTGTGCGGGTGCGAGCCGGAGGAGTCATGCCCGACGACACCGTGGTGTCGTCGGTTTGAACAACGACGATCTGGTGGAGCCAGCGGGACTCGAACCCGCAACCCCCTGCTTGCAAAGCAGGTGCGCTACCAATTGCGCCATGGCCCCATATCTAGTTGTGTGATCACGCTACGGCAGCGGGTCGGTGACCTCAATCCACAGCTCACGCTGCTCATTCTGCTGCTCAAGTTTGCGCCAGATGAGAACCGCCGCAACCACTACCCCGGCGACGATCAGGCCACGCTTCATCTGTGCTTCCTTCGTCGGGGGTGATCGTGGGCCTAGCTGGACTCGAACCAGCGACCTCTTCCTTATCAGGGAAGCGCTCTAACCGTCTGAGCTATAGGCCCGCACAAGCAAGCGCCCACAACCGGGCGCCGAACGAGGTTACCGCAGCGACGCCGCTAGCTCCAAAACCGGCGTCGCTGCGCGCGCGAGCTAGTCGTCGGTCAACGTCAGGTGCAGCCCGCCCACCATCGCCGCCACCACGTTGTACAAGAACGCACCCAAGGTAGCCAGCGCCGTCATCAGCACAATGTCAACCACAGCCACAACCACTGAGACCGACAACACCTGTGAGAATTCGAAATAGGTCAAGATGGTGCCGAACTGGTTCATCGCCTCGGCTTCTTCAATGATCGAGCGGATCTGCGAGAACACCTGCAACTGATTCAGCACCATCCACACCACGGATGTGGCCACCACGATCCCAATGCCGATAGCGATCGACAACAGGAACGACAACTTCATCACCGACCATGGGTCTACCCGGGAAATCGCCAGCCGCACCCGGCGCGGCCCCGGAGGCTTCGGTCGATCTGAATCCGAGTCATCGGCAGGCCCCCCGTGATCGGTGCTGTCCTCCCGAACTTTGCTGGGCTTGCCGGTTGCAGCAGGTGCAACGGCGGTAGCGGCATCCGCGCTCGCCGCACTGACGGGCGAGGCCAGCCGGGAATCGGGGGTCGCGGGATCGGTGGTGGGATGAGCGGGCTCAGCAGTGTCGAGGCTGGGCGCAGGCGCGGCGGCCGAGTCAACCTTTGCCCCCGGCTTTGTCGGCTTCTTGGTCGACGTGCGCACTGGGGGTACGGTCGGCGGCATTGCCTGCGTGGGTTCATTTGGTTCCACGGTGTCCTTACTCATGCGTGTCCTTCCGATGCCCCGTCCTCCGACGAACCTACGCCATTCTCGTCCCTACCGTTGGCCTCATCGGGTTCACCAGCTTCCTCGTTGGCCACCGACTCCACATTGCGTGCAATCGCGATAATTCGATCGCCAGCATCTGGCTTGGCAAAGGTAACCCCCTGGGTATTGCGCCCCGTGAGGTTGACGCCGTTGACGGCCGAGCGCACGATCTTGCCACGCTCCATGATCACCAGCACCTCATCCTCCTCGGAGGTAATGAGCGCACCCACCAGGTCCCCGCGAGATTCCACCACATTGGCCACCTTGATACCCAGGCCGCCGCGACCTTGCACTCGATACTCCGAAACTTTGGTGCGCTTGGCGAATCCACCCTCGGTGACCACGAACAAGTCGGAGTCCTCGCCCACCACATCCATGCTGAGCAGGGAATCATCGCTGCGGAATTTCATCCCGGTGACGCCAGAAGTTGCCCGACCCATAGGGCGTAGCGCCTCATCGGTGGCCGTGAACCGCAACGACTGACCCTTGCGCGAGACCAACAGCAGATCATCGTCGGCGTTGACCAGCCGGGCCGCCACCAACTCATCCGGTACCTCATCGACCTCCCGAAGATTGATCGCTATCAGCCCACCGGTGCGAGGCGAGTCATAGTCACCTAGTCGAGTCTTCTTGACCAGCCCGCGCGCGGTGGCCAGCACCAAGTAGTCTGCTTGCTGGTAGTCCCGCAGCGCCACGACCTGCGCAATACGCTCCTCCGGTTGGAAAGCCAGCAGGTTCGCCACGTGCTGGCCCTTGGCATCGCGGCCACCTTCGGGCAGCTCGTAGGCCTTGGCCCGATAGACCCGGCCCAGGTTGGTAAAAAACAGGATCCAGTGGTGAGTGGTGGTGGTGAAGAACTGGTCGACGATGTCATCCCCACGCAGCTGGGCGCCCCGTACCCCCTTGCCGCCGCGCCGTTGTGCGCGATAGGCGTCCACCCGGGTGCGCTTGGCGTAGCCACCGCGGGTAATGGTCACCACCACGTCTTCCTCGGGTATCAGATCCTCGATCGACATGTCGCCGTCGAACGGCAAGATCGTGGTGCGGCGTTCATCGCCGAACTTGTCCACCAGCGCGGTCAGTTCCTCACCGACGACGCTGCGCTGCCGCTCCGGCGAGGCCAGGATCGCCTCATATTCAGCGATTTCCCGCTCCAGTGCGGCATGCTCGTCCAGGATCTTCTGACGTTCCAGCGCCGCCAGCCGGCGTAGCTGCATTTCCAGGATCGCGTTGGCCTGTACCTCATCGATATCCAGCAGCTCGATCAGTCCGGTGCGGGCAACATCGACCGTCGCTGATGCCCGGATCAGCGCGATGACCTCATCCAACGCATCCAGCGCCTTGATCAGGGCCTTGAGGATGTGAATGCGATCCTCGGCCCGCTTCTTCAGCCACCGCGTTCGACGCACGATCACGTCAATCTGGTGCTCCACCCAATGCCGGATAAACGCATCCAGGCTCAGGGTGCGCGGGACGTTGTCCACCAGCGCCAGCATGTTGGCGCTGAAGTTGTCCTGCAGCTGGGTGTGCTTGTACAGGTTGTTCAGCACCACCTTGGCCACAGCGTCACGCTTGAGGATGATCACCAACCGCTGGCCATTGCGCCCGGACGTCTCATCCCGCATATCCGCGATACCGGAGATCCGGCCATCACGGACCAACTCACCAATCTTGGATGCCAGATTGTCAGGATTCACCTGGTAGGGCAGCTCTCCCACCACCAGGCAGGTGCGGCCCTGAATTTCCTCGACCTCCACCATCGCGCGCATGGTGATCGAACCACGCCCGGTGCGGTAGGCGTCCTCAATGCCCCGATGCCCCAGGATCTGCGCACCGGTCGGAAAATCCGGCCCCTTGATCCGCAGCATCGCATTGGCCAGTAGCTCCTCGGCACTGGCCTCGGGATTCTGCAGGTACCAGTGGACCGCCTCGGCCACTTCCCGCAGGTTGTGCGGAGGGATATTGGTGGCCATTCCGACGGCGATTCCAGCGCTGCCGTTGACCAGCAGGTTGGGGAAGCGGGCCGGTAGCACCATCGGCTCTTGGGTGTGGCCGTCGTAGTTGTCACCGAAGTCGACAGTGTCCTTTTCGATGTCCCGCACCATCTCCAACGCCAGCGGGGCCATCTTGCATTCGGTGTACCGGGGTGCCGCTGCAGGGTCATTGCCCGGGGAGCCGAAGTTTCCTTGGCCCGCCACCAGCGGGTAGCGCATCGACCACGGCTGCACCAGGCGCACCATGGCGTCATAGATAGCGCTGTCGCCGTGGGGGTGGTAGTGACCCATGACATCCCCGACCACCCGGGCACACTTGGAGAAGCTGGAGTCCGGCCGGTATCCGCCGTCGTACATGGCGTACAGAATCCGGCGGTGGACCGGCTTGAGGCCGTCGCGAACATCGGGCAACGCCCGGCCCACGATCACGCTCATGGCGTAGTCGAGGTAGCTGCGCTGCATTTCCAAGCGCAGGTCGACCTGTTCGATCCGGTCTCCGGGCGCGGAGGTCACATCGCTGTCTGTCATGGTATGAGCCCCTTAGATGTCCAGGAAGCGCACGTCGCGGGCATTGCGCTGAATAAAGGATCGGCGCTGCTCGACGTCCTCACCCATGAGGATGGAGAACATCTCGTCGGCAGCCTCGGCATCGTCGATGGTTACCTGTTTCAACGTGCGGGAGTCGGGATCCATGGTGGTGTCCCACAGTTCCCGATAGTCCATCTCGCCCAGACCCTTGTACCGCTGGATGCCGCCCTCTTTGGGCAGGCGCCAATTCTTGGCTAGCCCCTCCGCCAGGAAGGCGTCGCGTTCCCGGTCGGAGTACACGTACTGGTGTTTGGCGTTGGTCCATTTGAGCCGGTAGAGCGGCGGCATGGCCAGATACACGTGCCCGAACTTGACCAGATCGGTCATGTACCGGAACAGCACCGTCAGCAGCAGCGTGCAGATGTGCTGGCCGTCGACGTCGGCATCGGCCATCAGCA
>JBKEBC010000041.1:0-45132 GCA_047972965.1 Beutenbergiaceae bacterium
CATCACCGAATCACCAGGATCAACGGCATCAGGATCTCCATCAGGATCAACCACCACCCCCGACACCGAAGCAGACACATCCTGCTCCGGACACCCCGGCCCCCACATCGGCACCGGACCAGCACTGGCTGTGGCGGCGGTGAGGCCGACGGTAGCTAGCCCAAGAGCTGCTGCAAGGGTCAGTCGCGTCCCTTTTCGAATCGTTGCTATCACTGTGTTGTTTCCCCAAACATCAGCTACCCCGGTGGTAGCACCTAGCGCACTTGAAGATTCCGACGATTTTCTAGCTGAGCGTTTGAATACTCGCTAGGCTCGGGCACCAGAATATCCCCGACAACTACAACTGTAGCGTAGTTGTTCCCTCGCTCGTCACGGCCAACCTTTGGCGGCCTGCCTCGTCCTCGTCCATGAAGGGGTGCGCCCGACGTGTTAGCGCAATCCACGCCTAGGTCCGCATAGGACCTGGAGAATGCGGCGTGGCGATCGTACCCCGTTCAAACTGTTTACTTGTTGCGGCAATATTATTTTTGCAAAGCTTGACCAAACTCGCGAGTCGGCCCGTGGCCCGCAAATCGCTCGGCCACAATGCTTACAAGTTCCGGTGGCACCGGCTTGGACGGAAGCAGCAGCGGCGCCGCGATCGCGTCCGCGTCGCTCCCTTCGACTTGATCGAAGAAGTACCCCGGGGCGAGTAGGTAACTGGCCACTACGGTCCGGACCTCAGAGTCGGCGTCGGAAAGTAGTTCGACCAACCGAGGTTGCGCCGCCGAGAGAAAACCGACGACGATATCTTGCCCCAGAGCCTGCCCGAGCATGCGCGCCATCGCCCGGCAATCAGCAATAGCCCGCTGGTCCGATGACCCAGCTGCCGCTAGCACCACTTGGTCCCCAGGTCGCAATCCCGCCTGGTAGAGCCTGCGCAGCAGCACCCGCACCAACCTGTGATCGGGACCGAGCGCTCCGCTCACGGTAGTTTCCGGACGCTGAGCAACGGCCGCAGCGACGTCGACGTAGACGTGGTATCCGGCTGAAAGCAGCAGCGGCACCACCCGCACTGGCCCATCGATCTGCGTGAGGGCGGTCGGGATATCGGGCGGTTCGACATCGACGAATGCCGCACGCACCGTTCCCAGATGCTGTGCAGCCACCGCCTCAACCAGCGCCGCCACTGCGGCTTGGCCCGCCGACGATGAGGTTCCGTGGGAGCAAGCCAGGAGCGTTGCCGCACTCATGCCGTCACCAAACGGTATCCCCGCTTGACGACAGTCTGTACCAACTCGTGACCAACCACCCCGCGCAGCCTCGCCACAGCCACTTCGGCGGTATGCGGATCCGTGGAGCTACCGGGCAGCCCCTCCAAGAGCTGGTCACGGGTCACCACCGCACCTTCTGCCTGGGCAAGCAGGCGCAACAATGAGAACGCCGTCGGTGATAGCGGCAGCACTTGTCCATCCAATACCGCGGCCCGGGCCCGGATCGACAACCGACCCCGAACTGTCTCACACCCGCTAGCCACATCACCGTAGTAGCCGACTATGGTGCGTACCAAGGCCCCCAGCCGACCTCGTTCGGGCTGCAACGTGGCGATACCGTGCTGATGTAGTGGTAGTGCCGTCACCGGACCTACCGCGGCGGCTACCATCGGCCCGGTCGCAACCTGTTGTGCAATCGAGTCGACCAGGCCTGCCTCGGCAGCAACATGCAGCCAGGCTGCTGCACCCGGGGCTGAGGTGAACACCACGGCATCCAGGTTCCCGCCAGCTGCTGCGCGTACCGATTCTTTGACCTGTTCCGGATACGGGGACGGCCCCCAGCGGTAGACGACCAGGCTCACCACCTGGGCACCAGCAGCAGCAAAGGCCTGATCAAGACCATCGGCGCCTGCACCGTGGTGCTGGACCACGATGCGCCGTCCCGCCATCGGGTCAGCAAGTAGTTTCTCTTCAATTTCTGCCGATGTCTCACTATCAGCCACCCAGTCCGAGACCAGGCCTGCTGCTTGTACCGCGCCCCGCGCCTTGGGTCCCCGCACCACGATGCGGGCGTTCCTCAGCGACGCCAGTAGCGCGTCAGCTACACCATGAGCATCGGCGGCTTCAATCCAGCCACGAAAGCCGATGCCAGTGGTCACCACCACGGTGTCGGGTGGCTGGGCGATGAGCGCCCGGGTCTGCGCAGCCAGCCTCTGGTCATCGGTGACTGGTCGGATACGCAACGTGGGCGCGTGCTTCACCGTCGCGCCACGCCGCTCCAGCGCCGTCGCCAGTTCACTGGCTCGCCGATCGGCTGTCAGCACCATGGTGGTGCCTGCTAGCACCGGGCTCAAGGCCTCCGGGCTCACGATGGCTCCAATAGACCAGCAGCTGCAACCGCTCCCATGACGATGACAGCGGGGGATCTCACACCCGTGGCGGCTGCGGCGTACACCACCTCGGACAATGATGCTCGGGTCAGCCGTTGATCCGGTGTTGAGCCCTGTTCCACGATCGCCACCGGGGTGTCCGGGTCGGCCCCAGATCTCAGGGCCTGCTGCACGATCATTCCTAGATTTGCCACCCCCATCATGATGACGACGGTGGCGCTAGCTTCACGCAGGCAGGCCTGGGCACCAGGATCAAGCCCCTCATGTCCACTCGTGAGGTGAACGGCTGCCACCTCACCACGATGGGTCAGCGGTATTCCTGCCAGGGCGGGCACCGCCAGGGCACTACTCACGCCTGGAATCACCGTCACTGGTACCCCGTGCGCTCGGCAGGCCAGGACCTCTTCACCTCCGCGGCCAAAGACGAACGGGTCTCCACCCTTGAGGCGCACCACCTTCTTGCCCTGGCGTGCCTGCTCGATACAGAGCGCGTTGATCCGCTCTTGCGGCACCGGATGATGCCCCGGCGACTTGCCCACATCAATGACCTGCACGGTCTCTGGTAGGTCATCGAGCACGCTAACTGGCCCCAGTCGATCTGCAATCACCACATCGGCGCCCATGAGTGCTCGATGCGCGGCGATCGTCAATAGCTCTGGGTCGCCTGGGCCTCCACCGACCAGGGTGACGGTGCCGGTCATTGACCCTCACTGGTTGCGTTCACACCGAGGTAGACCACCCCGTCACGCACTTGAACCGGGATGCTTGGCAGATCTGCCATGCTCTCGACCACGGGCTCATAGCCGGACCGCTCCAAGCATGCACCGGTACGTAGCGAGAAGATCTGCTTGTACATGGGGCCGGCCACGGTTGGTTCACCAGCTCGGGTGCCCACGATCCCTCGAGACATCACATTCGCACCGCTGAAGGGGTCGTACTGACCGACCGCGTAGAGGCGGTCATCTGCCAGCCGGAAGATCGCCACCTGCCGTCCCTCAACCATGGCGGCAGCACCACGCTCAGGGGCCAGGTCGGACAAGGCACATACCGCTATCCACTGGGAGGGCGAGAGATCAACCGCGCTCATGAAGGCACCACCAAATCTGGGCCGGAGATCAGGGTGGCCCCAGAGCGACGGTCGCCAGGATTAGCTGGCCGGTGCTGGTTCCGCTCATTGACGTAGGCCAAGTCTGGATCCGCCACATCAGGGGCGTTCACGAACGACCCGAAGCGCTTGAGTTTTTCCGGGTCGGCTAGCACCGCAGCCCATTCATCCTGGTAGTTGTCGACGTGAGCTGCCATCGCAGCGTCAAGATCTGCGCAGATTCCCAAGCTGTCCTCCATGATGACCTCGCGCACCCCGTCCAGCCCACCTTCGACGTTGTCTAGCCAGGGAGCCGTCCGTTGCAACCTGTCCGCCGTCCTGATGTAGTACATGAGGAACCGATCGATGGTCCGCTTGAGCAGTTCATCGTCGAGGTCCTCAGCGATGAGGTGCGCATGGCGGGGCGTGAATCCGCCGTTGCCGCCCACATAGAGGTTCCACCCTTTCTCAGTGGCAATGATTCCGACATCCTTGCCGCGGGCCTCAGCACATTCCCTGGCGCAACCAGAGACTCCGAACTTGAGCTTGTGCGGGGACCGCAGACCGCGGTATCGCAGCTCCAGCTCGATGGCCATGCCAACCGAATCTTGCACGCCGTAGCGGCACCAGGTGGACCCCACACACGACTTGACCGTTCGTAGCGACTTGCCGTAGGCGTGACCGGACTCGAACCCATGGTTGACCAGTCGAGCCCAGATCAGCGGTAGCTGCTCGATCCGGGCGCCAAAGAGGTCGATGCGCTGGCCGCCGGTGATCTTGGTGTAGAGCCCAAACTCGCGTGCCACCTCACCGATGGCGATCAATCCTTCCGGCGTGATTTCACCACCGGCAATCCGGGGCACCACCGAATAGGTGCCGTCGCGTTGAATGTTGGCCAAGACATGGTCGTTGGTGTCCTGCAAGCTGGCCTGTTCACCGTCCAGGATGTGGCCATTGCCTTGTGAAGCAAGAATTGAGGCAATGGTGGGTTTGCAGATATCGCAGCCACGACCTGGACCGGATGCACCCTCTGGGGTGGTGCCGAATCGCTGAATGATATCGCTGAAGGTGTGTAGATCGGCTACCCGAACCGCATCGAAGAGCTGGGCCCGGGATTGCTCAAAGTGCTCACACAGCGCGGTGGATACTTCCACCCCGGCCCGCTCCAATTCGGTGGTGGCGATCTTCTTCACCAGCGGTAGGCACGACCCACAGCTCGTTCCAGCCTTGGTGCACGCTTTGACACTGGCGAGGTCGGCGCATCCGTGTTCGGTGACCGCTTCTCGGATTGTCCCGGCGGTGACATTGTTGCAGGAGCACACGGTGGCGGAATCGGGAAGTTCAAGGCTCGGGGCGGCCCCGGCCTCACCTTCGGGGAGCAGGAATGCAGCAGGGTCGCCGGGGAGCTCGGATCCCAGCAGCGGACGGAGCTGGGCGTACACGGATGCATCACCCACGAACACCCCACCCAGCAGCATGTGCGCATCATCGGAGAGCACCAGCTTCTTGTACACCCCTGCAACCGGGTCGGCCCAGACCACTTCCATGGCACCATCGGTCTTTCCGAATGGGTCTCCGAAGCTGGCAACGTCCACGCCCTGGAACTTCAGCTTGGTCGCGGTGTCGGCCCCGGGGAAGGTTGCGGACCCGCCCAGCAACCGATCAACGACAACTTCTGCCATCGCGTACCCGGGAGCCACCAATCCCAAGCACCGGCCTTGGATACAGGCCACTTCTCCCACGGCCCATACGTGCGGGGCGCTGGTGCGGCAGGCATCGTCCACCACGGCACCGCCCCGCTCGCCGATCCTCAGGCCTGCCTCACACGCAAGCTCGTCGCGAGGGCGGACACCGGTGGCCATCACCACCACATCGGCGTCCAGTCGCCCACCATCGGCAAAGTCGAGCCGCCCGACGTTGGCGGTGCGGCGCGAGGGTCGCAATTGGGTGGTCGCGGTATCGCATCGGACTGCGATGTTCTTGTCATTCATCAGGCGAGTCAGCGCCTGGCCTCCACCGAGGTCGATCTGGGCATCCATGAGGTGGGTTCCGAACTGAATGACCGTGGCTTGCGCCCCCAGTGCGGTCAGCGCCCCTGCGGCTTCGAGACCGAGCAGACCACCACCGATGACCGCTCCACGAATCGGCGAAGGGTGTGGGGTATCGGCTCGTTCAGCCCGCTTGGCCTCCACCCAGCCACGCAATGCAGCCACGTCATCGATGGTCCGGTAGACGAACACTCCGGGCAGATCGTTGCCTGGTATCGGTGGCATGGCAGCAGCCGAACCCGTGGCGAGCACCAGTTCGTCATAGCCGGTCACCTCACCCAGCCGGTCGGTCACCTCCCGACGTTCAACATCGATGGCCACCACCTTGCGGTCGCGATGCAAGCTCACCTGGTCGGACTCCCACAGCGCGGGGTCGCCCAACGTCAGTTCATCGGCATCCCGGGCTGAGAAGTAGGAGGTCAGCGCTACCCGGTCGTAGGGCTTGGCAGGTTCCTCCGCGAATACGGTGATGTGCCAGGTGTCATACTCATCGCGGGCACGCAAAGCTTCGGTCAGTCGCTGCGCGACCATGCCGCCGCCGATAACAACGAGGTGTTTGGTGGTGTGCATTGCAGTCTCCTGGTAGGGCACTGCGAGGCTAACTTCGTGCGGTTTCACGGGGATGAGACAGATGTTGCCGAAGCGTTTCAGAAGACTCACACGAGCGTTGTCGAGGGCTGTGTGCACGACGTCGGCGCTTGCCATAGCGGCTATCGCGGCCGGTGCTGACGGGCGGTCAGCTCACCGCTCAGCCGTGGTTGCTGGCGATATCAGCGTGGTGCTGGATGACCTCGGCGACGATGAAGGCCAGAAACTTCTCCGCGAATACCGGATCGAGGCCGGCTTCTTCGGCAAGAGCGCGCAACCGAGAGATCTGGGTAGCTTCGCGGCTCAGGTCCGAGGCCGGTAGGCCAGCCTTCGCTTTGAGCACTCCCACCTGCTGAGTGCACTTGAATCGCTCGGCGAGCATGTGCACCAACGCGGCATCGATATTGTCGATGCTGCCCCGCAGCCGTTGAAGCTCGGCGGGGACAGCGGCCCCGTCCGAGTCTGACTCAGGCACTCTTTTCCCTGGGAGTCCGCTTGGGGCGAGTAGCTTCGCGCGGCACCAAGGTGGGGTTGACGTTGTCGAGTACCACTTCCCGGGTAATGACCACCCGAGCCACGTCGTCGCGCGATGGCACATCGAACATCACCGATTGCAGTACTTCTTCCAGGATGGCGCGCAGCGCACGCGCACCGGTGCCACGCAGGATCGCTTGGTCGGCTACCGCTTCAATCGCATCGTCGGTGAATTCCAGCTCCACACCGTCCAGCTCGAAAATCCGCTGGTATTGCTTGATCAACGCGTTCTTCGGCTCCGTCAGGATCCTGGTCAGCGCATCGCTATCGAGCGGCGCCACCGTGGTCAGCACCGGCAATCGCCCGATGAACTCAGGGATCAACCCAAACTTCAGCAGATCCTCGGGCATGACATCGGCGATCACCTCCGAGTCATCGGAGCTGTGCAGCGAGGCCCCAAATCCGATGCCCTTGCGGCCTGCACGGCCAGCGATAATCTCCTCCAGGCCCGCGAATGCGCCCGCGACGATGAACAGCACCTTGGTGGTGTCGATGGTGATGAACTCCTGATGCGGGTGCTTGCGCCCGCCTTGCGGGGGCACCGAGGCCGTGGTTCCCTCCAGGATCTTCAACAGCGCCTGCTGCACCCCTTCGCCAGAGACATCCCGGGTGATCGATGGATTCTCGCTCTTGCGGGCAATCTTGTCGATCTCATCGATGTAGATGATCCCAGTCTCCGCCTTCTTCACGTCGAAGTCAGCGGCCTGCAGCAGCTTGAGCAGGATGTTCTCGACGTCTTCACCGACGTATCCCGCCTCGGTCAGCGCCGTCGCATCGGCGATGGCAAAAGGCACATTCAACATCTTGGCAAGGGTCTGAGCGAAGTACGTCTTGCCACAGCCGGTGGGCCCGATCAGCAGAATGTTGGACTTGGCCAGCTCGATGTCATCGGACTCGCCTCCGATGGAGCTCCCCGCACCCTCGGACGCCTGCACTCGCTTGTAGTGGTTGTAGACGGCGACAGCCAACGAGCGTTTGGTGTTCTCCTGACCCACGATGTAGGACTGCAAGAACTCGAAAATTTCACGCGGCTTCGGTAGTTCGACCAGCCCGAGCTCGTTGGCCTCGGCAAGCTCTTCCTCGATGATCTCATTGCACAAGTCGATGCACTCATCGCAGATATAGACGCCCGGTCCAGCGATCAGCTTCTTGACCTGCTTCTGGCTCTTACCGCAGAAGGAACACTTCAGCAGGTCGGCACCTTCACCTACTCGGGACATGGGAACCTCCTGCTCATCACCGGGAAAGCCTTGTCGGTCACGCTCGTTCGCGCAACCTCATTCTGGCGGCCGGGGCCGTCAGCTATTCATCAGCGTAAGCGGTGGCGCCGACACCGCCAAGAACGCCCGCCGCGTGTCGGGCAGGCGGCGGGCGTTCGGGAACACAAGTGCTCGGCCCAGCTAGTCGGCAGTCTCCGACTTGCGGCTTTCGAGCACCTGATCCACAAGACCGTAGTCCTTTGCCGCGCTCGCCGACAGGATCTTGTCACGCTCAATGTCATTGCGAACCTGCTCGACATCGGTTCCCGAGTGCTGCGCCAAGGTGGATTCCAGCCATTCACGCATCCGGATCATTTCGTTCGCGTGAATTTCGATATCGGATGCCTGCGCGTAGCCACCCTCCATGGCTGGCTGGTGAATCAGGACCCGGGCATTTGGCAGCGCCAGTCGCTTTCCGGGCGACCCGGCGGCTAGCAGCACGGCAGCGGCAGAGGCCGCCTGCCCCAGGCACACCGTCTGAATCTGGGGCCGGATGTACTGCATGGTGTCGTAGATCGCGGTCATCGCCGTGAACGAGCCACCGGGCGAGTTGATATAGAGCGTGATCAGCCCGTCCGGGTCCTGGCTCTCCAACACCAGCAGCTGCGCCATGATGTCATCAGCCGAGGCATCATCGACCTGAACACCCAGGAAGATGATCCGGTCCTCGAACAGCTTGGCGTACGGGTCTTGGCGCTTGAATCCGTAGGCGGTCCGCTCCTCGAACTGGGGCAGGATGTACCGTGACGACGGCGCCTGTGGCGACAAGCCGCCCGGCATGGCTGCGGAGGTACTCATCATGTTCACGTCTGCTTGCCTTCCTTCTCGCCAGCTCATTCCGTGGTTCCGCCACCACCGGTGACGGAACTGGAATGCGTCACGACGTGGTCGATAAAGCCATACTCCAGCGCTTCCGGAGCGGTGAACCAGCGGTCCCGATCCGAATCCCTGCTGATCTCCTCCACCGTCTTGCCGGTGTGGTCGGCGATGAGCTGCGCCAACTGCTGCTTCATGTGCAAGATCAGCTCGGCGTTGATTCGGATATCGGTGGCCGTTCCACCGATCCCGCCCGAAGGCTGGTGCATCATCACGCGGGCATGCGGCGTTGCGTACCGCTTTCCCTGAGCACCCGCTGAGAGCAGGAACTGGCCCATGGAGGCCGCCATCCCCATCGCGACCGTGGCGACGTCGGGCTGGATGTACTGCATGGTGTCGTAGATCGCCATGCCTGCGGTGACCGAGCCACCGGGCGAGTTGATGTAGAGCCAGATGTCCTTCTCGCTGTCCTCGGCGGCTAACAACATCATCTGGGCGCAAATCTGGTTGGCGTTGTCATCGCGAACCTCTGAGCCAAGCCAGATGATGCGCTCTTGCAACAGCCGGTTGTAAATAGAGTCACCAAGGCTCAGGCCCTTGGTGTCCGGACCCGCCGCGTGCGGGCTTTCAATTTGCTGACTCACGTCGGTCGCCATTTCTGCTCGGTCTTCAGGCACGGTCTGGCTAGCCAGACCACCCGTAGGGGTTCGCCGTCGAGGCTAACGCCGCTACGGCGGCGGCTATGCCCGCACCGCGTCGGTTTCGCTGCCAGCGCAGCGCGAGGCTGGCTTGCCTAGTCCGTGTCGCCAGCGGCAGCATCGGCGGGCACATCCACCAGGTCGATGGCGCCACCTTCAGCCTGCGCACCGGCCTGCTCCATGGCAGCAGCTTCTGCTGCAGCGGCACGCTCGGCGTCCTCGGCAGCGGAACCGATGTACTCGCTCAGATCCACGGCCGCACCGGCCGAATCCACCACGGTGACGTCGCGCAGCGCCAGCGCCAGCGACTTGTTGCGGGCCAATTCCGAGACGAACGCCGGGATCTGATTGTTGGTCGACGCGTTCTGGATGAACTCGTTCGGATCCATCTGATACTGCTGCGCGGTTCGCATCATGTACTCGATGAGTTCACCCTGCTCGACCTGGACATCCAGATCTTCGGCGACGGTGTCCAGCAGCAGCTGGCGGCGTAACGCATCGGTGGCTTCGGTGCGAACCTCTTCCCGGTGCTCGTCATCCTCCAAGCGCCCCTCACCCTCCAGGTGGCGGTGGATCTCTGCCTCGATCACCCCACCCGGCAGCGGGAAGTCGGTTTGCTCCAGCAGCTGCGTCAACAACAGGTCGCGCGCCTGAACCGCACGGTTGTTGGACTTGGCGTCGGTGACCTGCGAGCGCAGATTCGCCCGCAGCTCATCCATGGTGTCGACCTCGGAGGCCATTTGAGCAAAGTCGTCGTCAATCTCAGGAAGTTCCTGCTCCTTGACGGCCGTGGCGGTGACGTTGATGGTCGCCTCTTCACCAGCATGCTCCCCGCCGGCGAGCGGAGCGGTGAAGGTGGCACTCTCACCAGCGGACAGGCCCAGCAGCGCATCGTCGAGTCCCGGCAGCATCGAGTCCGAACCCACCTGGTAGGAGACGCCCGTTGCGGTGTCGATCTCCTGGTCTCCGATGGTGGCGGTCAAGTCCAGGCTGACGAAGTCGCCATCGGCGACGGCGCGATCGACGCCGACCAGGCTGGCGAAACGCTGCCGCAGACTGGTGAGCGCCTCGTCAACGTCGTCCTCACTGACGGCCACATCGTCCACGGTGACAGTGATCGTCGACAGATCGGGCAGATCGATGGTGGGCCGGATATCGACTTCAGCGGTGAACTCCAGCTGTTCGGCGTCTTCCTTCAGGCCGGGGATCGCGATGATTTCAATGTCCGGCTGCCCAATCGGACGAACATCTGCTTCGGTCATCGCGTTGCGGTAGAGCTCAGGCATCGCTTCGTTGATCGCCTGCTCTAGCACCGCTGCCTTGCCCACGCGCTGGTCGATGATGCGCGGCGGTACCTTGCCTTTGCGGAAGCCTGGAATGGTCACCTGCTCCCCGATTTGTGCGTAGGCCCGGTCCAGGTGGGGTGCAAGGTCGTCCATCGGGACCTCGACGGTCATCTTGACCCGGGTCTCATCGATGTTCTCGACGGCACTCTTCACGGCATGCACTCCTATGCGGTTCGGCTGGTGTTGTCGACGTCTCGCACGTCGCTATGACGGCGCAGGCCGGGCGGCCTGGGCGCATGTGAACAAGCGCCGATTCGGCGGGCCAATCCTACGACACCGACGCGGTACCCCGTGCCCAGCGCAGCGTGGGTTGACGGCCTATGAGGTCATCTCCTGGAACACCGCCTGGTTCAGCCGGAACGCCAGGCGCGCCTCGGCGATCAGTGTTTCCCGATCGGCCGCGGTCCAGGAGGCCGAATCCAGCTGGTGCCGGTAGTGATCCTTGAAGACCTTTGGTTTGTCGATTTCGGGGAAGTCATAGAACGCCAGGCCCGGCCCATCTTCACGCAGGCCTAGGTGCTGCGCCACCCGACGAGCGATCACCCGGCCACCGGACAGGTCGCCCAGATAGCGGGTGTAGTGATGAGCCACGAACGCGGGCGTGCTTTCCCCGATGTCATCGATCCGCGCGGCGTAGGCAGTCGTGGCGGGTAGCGGGGCTCGTGGTTCCAGCCAGCCCTGACGTGCGAAATAGGCAAGGTCTTGGCGCAGCGCGGGGACTCGGTTCAACCGTGGATCGGCAAATCGGCGGCGCAGCGGATCTGCGTCGACCCGACGCTCCAAGGCTTGGTAAATCGGCAGGAGCTGCGCGGTGTAGTGGGCAAATTCTGCCTGGTCGCACTCCCCCGTCAGCAACCGTTCCACAAATGGCGACTCCTCCGCTGCTGCGTGTTCCTCGGCGGTCGCCTGCCGCAGCAGCTGCGAGAAGGGCAGCGAGTCACTTTCGACCATCACATCCGAAGATTACGACGTGGTGTCACTTCCATGGAAGGGGCGGCGCCCTTCACCTCATTCAAATGTGATGGACCCCACATCGCGGGCGCATCGATTCCGGCACTGTCATCCACGCCAGCCAGCTCCCGCGTCAGCCTGCGCAGCGCTCACCTCCGGCAGGAACGCCCGATGAAGAGACCACGGCAACCTGGCACCGATCGTGAATCACCATCGAAAACACCAGTGTTTGCGTGGTGGTTAGCCGCATGAGCCGCTGGTCGGGATGACAGGATTCGAACCTGCGACCTTCCGCTCCCAAAGCGGACGCGCTACCAAGCTGCGCTACATCCCGTGGTTGACGGATAGAAGCCTCGCACATGAAACCACCCAGTGAGAACATGTACTCTCATGGAGCACGTCCCGCGGGTGTAGCTCAATGGTAGAGCCTCTGCCTTCCAAGCAGATGGTGCGAGTTCGATTCTCGTCACCCGCTCCACAGATTCTGGCCGACGCGCAAGCAAGAGCCCAGCGCGCAATTCTTCAAGGGGTCACCGCGAGTACGAGGGTTCACGCCAAATTCGGGCGTCGTGGGGCTCGGTATTGCCAGAACCCTTCGAACTCGGCGACCACACCAGGTTGGCATCGGCATCGGCATCGGCATCGGCATCGGCATCGGCATCGGCATCGGAAGAACCCTCACACCACACGCACCCGCACCCGCACCCGCACCGATGTCACCGCACTCATCCACAACGAGGCAACCGTCACCTGCCAGGCCCCGCCAGAATCCAAAGAGCCGAAAATCTCCCGCGACATCAACGAGCGCAGCCAACCCGGCTCCCATAGACTCATAGCTACGGCATAGCGAAGGCATTGAGGAGCCACGAGCTGGTTGGTGTCCATGCTGCGCTGGATTCCCAGAACGCTAACCAAGGAGAAATCCGATGACCGCTGTCGTCGTCACCGCCATCTTCCGACCGAAGGAGGGCGCCAAAGACGCGCTCAAAGGTGCCCTAGCAGAGGGGATCCCGGCGGTGCACGCCGAACCTGGCTGTGAGCTCTACGCGATCCACGATGCCGACGATGGCACAATAGTCATGCTGGAGAAGTGGACCAGTGCCGCCGATCTGCAGGCGCACTCACAGGGTGCAGCGGTGTCGCGCCTGAACGAGTTGGTCGAGCCGCACATGGCCGAGCCTGTCATCGTCACCACCATGGTCGCGATTCCTGCAGGCACGCCGCAGCAGGGTCTGTTCTAAAGTCTGCCGCTCGACTCGCAGGGAGCCTGCGCATCTACCGCCCAACTCGCAGCCGGAAGCCTGCGCAGGCAACACAAAGGCCGCCCCCACAACCTGGGAGCGGCCTGTGCTTGAGTTCTCAGTCCTCCGGGACGTACAGGCCCCGCTCGACCGCCTTGGCTAGGCGGCGTGGAACCTGAACCTGCCGCCCACCGACGCGGACGGGGACCAGAGCAGTCACTTCCGCCTTCCACTGCGAGCGACGGGCGCGAGTATTGCTACGAGAGAGCTTGCGCTTGGGAACAGCCATGAAATTCTCCTGGTATCAGTCGCGGGTCTGCGGTAGCCGTCAGGCCTTCGCGTCGCCCTTGGCGTAGCGGCGGCGGAACTTCTCCACGCGACCGGCGGTGTCAAGAATCTTCTGCTTGCCGGTGTAGAACGGGTGTGAGGCCGATGAGATGTCGACATCCACGACCGGGTAGGTGTTGCCGTCGGACCACTCAATGGTCTGCTCCGACGTCAACGTGGACCGAGTTAGCACCGAGAAGTCTGCGGAGATGTCGCGGAAGACGACTGGCCCATACTCCGGGTGAATGTCCTTCTTCATGGCTCAGCTTTCGTAGTGTGAGGTGGCAGGGCGCACGTGTTGGGCGGATCCCACAGGCAGCGCGTCGGGCCCCAATGTGAGGGCGCGCCAGGCGCAGCCCGGCGACGGCAACCGGTCGATCATACCTGGGTCAGGGGCCAGCTCGCAAAGCAGCGGTCCACATGATCGCGTTGGGGGTCTCGGCCAGCCGACCTTCCTGGGATAGTTTCACGCATGAGTTCCAGTGATTGGTTTCGGCTGATCCTCGGTGTGGTGATGATCGCCGGCACGGTCGCCGCAGCCTGGTTCACCGCAGTGGCCAGCTATCGGCGTCTGCACTGGTTCACTGTCCCGGCCACCGTTGCCTCATCGTTCCTTGCCAAGGTGTCCTCCAGCGAAGACGGGGGCCGCAACGAACAATGGCGCACGACGGCTAGCTTCACCAACGGCCACGGCAAGACCCGCTCGGCGCGGCTCAAGGTCGGCAGGAAGATCCCCGTCGGGCATACCATCCAGATCCGCCATGACCCGCGCAACCCCAGCGTTACGAAACGGGCAATGGGCGCTGGGTCGGCGGCGTCATCATCACCGCAACACTGGTATTCCTGGTTGCGGCATGGTTCTCGACCCTGCCGCAACTACTGGCCAAACTCTGATGCTCCGGTCGGCGGCTAGGAGTCCGAGCACCCTGCGCCGCTGCCGCAGCTCGTCCGCAGACTGAGACAGCGAGTGCCGGATCTGCGTAGGCTAGGCAGCCATGCGATTCTGACCCGGTATCGGCCCCACACATGAAGGACGCATCCATGGCACGCATCTACGACGACGCCACCCAGCTGATCGGCAACACCCCACTGGTTCGCCTCAACAAGGTCACCGACGGCGCGGGCGCAACCGTGCTGGCCAAACTGGAGTTCTACAACCCTGCCAACAGCGTGAAGGACCGCATCGGCGTCGCCATCATCGACGCCGCAGAGGCAGCTGGTGCCCTACCACCGGGTGGCACCATCGTCGAGGCCACCTCCGGCAACACCGGTATCGCCCTGGCATTCGTGGGCGCTGCACGCGGCTACAACGTCGTGCTGACCATGCCTGAGACCATGTCCAACGAACGCAAGATGCTGCTACGGGCATTTGGTGCCGAATTGGTTCTCACCCCTGGGTCGGAAGGCATGAAGGGTGCGGTCAACCGCGCGAACGAGATCGCCCAGGAACGCCCCGGTTCGGTGCTGGCCCGCCAGTTCGCCAACGAGGCAAACCCCGCGATCCACCGCAAGACCACGGCCGAAGAAATTTGGAAGGACACCGATGGCAACGTCGACATCGTGGTGGCGGGAATCGGCACCGGAGGCACCATCACCGGCGTCGGCCAGGTGCTCAAGGAACGCAAGCCCGACATCAAGATCATCGCCGTAGAGCCTGCTGAGTCCCCCATTCTCAATGGCGGGGCCCCCGGACCACACAAGATCCAGGGCCTGGGCGCCAACTTCGTGCCCGAGATCCTGGACACCAGCGTGTACGACGAGGTGATCGACGTCACCGCCGACACCGCTGTGGCCACCGCCCGGCGGGCTGCTGCCGAAGAGGGCCTGTTGGTGGGCATCTCCTCCGGTGCCGCCATCAACGCCGCCACCCAGGTTGCCCAGCGCCCCGAGAACGCTGGCAAGACCATCGTGGTCGTGATTCCCAGCTTCGGTGAGCGCTACCTGTCCACCATCTTGTTCGCCGATCTGGCCGACGCCTGAGCCAGTGAGCGCGACCAGCCATATCCGGCTCCGCAGCTTGGTGCGGGAGGACCTGGAGACCGCCCGACGGCGAGATCCGGCCGCCCGCACCTTGCTGGAGGTCGCGCTGCTCTACCCCGGAGTGCATGCATTGTGGGCACACCGGCTGGCCCACCGCATGTGGGGCGCTTCCCTGCTGCTACGGTTCCCGGCCCGCATGCTCTCGCAGGTGGTTCGACTCGTCACCGGAGTCGAAATCCATCCGGGTGCCCAGCTCGGACGCCGGTTCTTCATCGACCACGGCATGGGTGTGGTGATCGGTGAGACGGCGATCGTCGGCGACGACGTCCTGATGTTCCACACCTCCACCTTGGGCGGCAGGTCGATGAGCAAGGGAAAGCGCCACCCCACCGTGGGAGACCGGGTGGTGATCGGTGCCGGAGCCAAGGTGTTGGGGGCCATCACGATTGGCGACGACGTGCGCATTGGCGCCAATGCCGTCGTCGTCAAGGATGTAGCTCCCGGTGTGGCAGTGGTTGGGGTCCCCGGCAAACCGGCCCGCACGAAGACCACGATCGCCGACGACGACCTCGTCGATCCCGCGCTCTATATCTGAGCCCGGTCCTGCTACCGGATCCAGCGACCGTGTAGACGCTCCGGCCTGGTCGAGACATCCCTAACAGCGAACCAGCTAGGGAGACCACGATGGACCAGTTCGAGCACCGCCTGAACAACGCCGATCCGGCATCCGCGCTACCCCCGGACGCCATCGATGCCGCCCGGGCGTTGGCGGCCCGGGCACCCGCACTCAGTCCCGTTGCCGCATCTCGCAGGATCTCACGGCCTGCGCTGACTGCCTTGGTGGCTAGCGGGGCAATTCTCGCGGGAACGGCAGCGGCCACCGCGCCGATCGTGCTGGACCTGTGGAGCGACGAGTCACCCGTTGCTTTGACCGTACCGATCGACATGCCCACCGGCACCGTTGGCGAAGCCTCGTGCACCATCTTTGTCAATCTGGTCCCAGCGGACGGGCAGGTGCACTACGACGACGAAGGGCAACCGCTGCCGAGTGGCGCAGCAGAACCATTCAGTCAAGAAGAGTTCGACGCCGTCGAGAACTTTGTCCGCAATCATGACTGGACTGTGTTGACCGAAGGCTTTCTCGTCACCGCAGACACCTTCGAAAACGAGGACGGCAACGCTGTCGTGCAAGCTTCCTTAGAAGGCGTCAGCGACATCGTGGATGCGGAACTGGCGGCCAACGGGCTCAACGAATCCGGTTCCGCCGTCGTGGTGGAGACCTTCTCCTGCACCATTGACGAAGACGCATGAGCAGCGTGGGATCACTGCCTGGACTCCCCGCCATGAGGAACACCACAGCCGAGGCGGACGAGCGTGCCGAACACGTCCTCACCAGCAATGCCGATGACCTGTTGGCGTATCCGATCCGCAGGATGGATAGCCAGGATGCTCCCGACACCCTCAGTGAGGTGTTCGCCACAGCATGGCGACGCCGCGATCGGATTCCCGCCGATGAGCGGCAGGCCCGGATGTGGCTGTTCGTCATCGCGCGAAATGTCGCGTCCAATACTCGACGAGCCAACGTTCGTGCGCAGATCGTGACCGACCGGCCACGCAGCACGCTGATGATGGCCCGGGGCGCCTTTCCAGGCGATGAGGATGACGCCCGGGCCCGCGAGGTACGAGAAGCGGTCGCCGATCTCCCAGCGCGGCAGCGCGAACTGGTTCGGTTGGTGCACTGGGACGGCTTCTCGTTGTCTAAGGCAGCACAAATCGCAGGAATGCGCGCATCGACAGCCCGCACCCACTACGGTCGCGCCCGCGCCCGCTTGGCCGCCGAACTCGCTGGCTAGGCCAGCGGCGGACGGGGCTGCCACGCCGCCGCAGCCATCACCGCACGCGCTGGATCACCTCGTAGCGGCACCTGTTCGGCAAGGAGGTGAACGCGTTGACGCTGCGCTATCGGTTCGGTCAATTCTCCCGATGCCCGCACCACCCGCCACCAGCACACCTGATCGCCATAGTTGGCCAGTACTCGGCCCACTGCCCGGGCGCTTCCGCGACCCATGACCACTCGTACGGCCGCGGCGATTGCCCCGTAGCTGGCCACGCGGCCAGCGGGAATGGTGGCGACGACATCGAGCACCATCTCGGCATAGGAATCCGGTTGCGGCATCACCCGCCTATCATGGCCGGTGATGAGCAATCTCGACCCACCTGCCACCGATTCTGCCGAGCTCCTCGGTGGCAGCGGTGACAACGAGTCCACCACTGGCTCCTGTGAGCATTGCGACGACTCCACCCCGCATTCCCATATCGATGAGGGCCCCCTCATCGAGGCGTACCGGCGTTCCTGGAAGTGGTCCAGCGTGACCGTCCTGGTCCTGACGATCCTCGCCATGGGTGCCCTGCTGGTGTGGCACAGCCACACAACCTGGCCATTGTTCCTTGGGCTACTGAGCTGGGGCGTCGCTATCGTGGTGGGCCTAGCCGCCGTCGGGCTAGTGCGCCGTCACCGCAAGCCTGCCACCGCGATTGTTGCCGGCGCTATGGCGAACGCGGCCATCACTGTCCTGCTTGCCTGGCTGGTCGCCGCGCTCTCGCCCGCCACGCTGCCGGTCACCGCCCTCGCCCTAGCCGGCAGCGTTGGTTGGCTACTACTGGGAGGTATCGGGGCCATTCACCAAGCTTTCCGGCTCGCCTCGATTCTGCATGAACCTACCCGCGCAGGTGAAGCCGCCCGGGACGCGGTCGTGCGGTCTCGCGGAAAACCGAGCCCACTGGTCGAGTGTGGCTGGTTGGTCGCCACAGCATTGATTTTCGGTGGCTATGTGGCGGCGCTAGCAATGATGCCGGCCCTGATCGTGGCTTTGGTCCCGTTCAATGTGGCGCTGGCGATTCTCACCCGGCGTTGGATGGGGACCAACACCTCGTCGCAGGGTTGACCACCCGCGCCCGCGGCCCTGCTCACCTAGACGAATGAACGAAGGCCGATGAAGCGGTTGGTCCGCGCGCGGTTTCGGCGACCATCACCATCACATGCCATCTGGTGTGGGCCTCAACCCCGGTGAAGGCTCTCCGGGCTAGCTGTAAGCGGGGGCTTAGCTGCGATAGGCATTGACCGCGTCGATGCGGCGCTGGTGCCGGGCATCACCCGAGAACGGTTCGGCAACGAACGCATCGACGATCGCCAATGCCTGGGCTTGTGAGTGCTGACGGGCACCGATACCGACGACGTTGGCGTCGTTGTGCTGACGCGCCAGTTGCGCGGTAGCAATGTTCCACGCCAGGGCGCACCGCACCCCCGGCACCTTGTTGGCGGCGATCTGTTCACCATTGCCGCTGCCCCCGATCACGATGCCGAGACTGCCTGGCTCACCCACCACGGCTTGCCCGGCAGCGAAGCAGAACGAGGGGTAGTCGTCGAGCGCGTCGTAGGCATGGGCACCGTGGTCGACCACGTCGTGCCCGGCGCAGCGTAGATGCTCGACCAGAGCTGCTTTGAGATCAAATCCGGCATGATCGGCGGCAATGTGCAGGCGCATACCCACCATGATGCCGCAACCAACCCCGAGCTCTTCCGCTACCAGCCCACCCAGCTACACACTTGCCAACTTCCTGACATAGGTTGGCGCTCATGAATAAGGCCTCCACTTCCGCCCCGGGCAGCCCCGATGACCTGGCCGCTGCCCGGAACGACACTATTCGCCCGCAGGATGATCTCTACCGGCACGTCAATGGCGGGTGGCTAGCAGCTCACGAGATTCCTGCCGACCGCGGCCGAGACGGCGTCTCTCACGCACTCCATGATCAGGCCCAGATCGACGTCCGGACATTGATCGAGGAAGCGGACCAGGTTCCGGCTGATGATCCACGTGCGGTCGACGCCCATCGCATCGCGGCTCTCTACGCGTCGTTCATGGACACCGAACGCATCGACGCTGCGGGGGTTGACCCCATTCAACCGGAGCTGGAGCGGATCAGGCAGGCCGTCGATCCGGACGCATTGGCGGGGGTGATGGGCTGGCTCCAACGGCATGGTGTCGGCGGTGGAGTCGGCGCCTACATCGACAACGATGCGCAAGAGGTCACGCAGTACCGGCTCTACCTCATGCAATCCGGGCTCGGCCTTCCGGATGAGTCCTACTACCGCGAGGACAGCTTCGCCCAGATCCGGGTCGCTTATCTCGACCATGTCGCCCAGATGCTGGCCCTGGCAGGTGTGGTCGATGGTGAGCACGCCGAGCAGGCCGCCAAGACGGTGATAAGCATTGAAACCCAGATCGCGGCCGGACATTGGGATCAGGTCAAGGACCGAGAGGCCGCCTTGACCTACAACCCCATGACCGAAGCCGAGATTGTCGAGGCGCTGCCGGGCTTCGACGTCCACGGTTGGATTCGAGCGATGACCGGCTCCACCCAGGCGTTGACCAAGGCCGTCGTCCGGGAACCGGACTATCTCACCGCTTTCGCCCAGGTGTGGGCCCAGACGGCGTTGCCGCAGCTCAAGCTGTGGCTCTCCTGGCATGTGGTGCACAGCCGCGCACCGTTTCTGTCCAGTGCCGTCGTTGACGAGAATTTCAGCTTCTATGGCCGCACGCTCACGGGGGCCCAGCAGCTACGCAAACGCTGGAAGCGCGCGGTCTCCTTCGCCGAAGGGGAGATCGGTGAATCGATCGGCAAGCTCTATGTGGCACGGCACTTTCCTCCCAGCCACAAGCAGCGAATGGACGTTCTGGTCGAAGATCTGCTGGCGGCCTACGCGGAATCGATCACCAATCTTGAGTGGATGAGTCCCCAGACCCGCGAACGGGCGCTTGCGAAGCTGGAGAAGTTCCGGCCGAAGATCGGCTACCCAGATCGGTGGCGCGACTTCACTGGCCTGACCTTCACGCGCGATGACCTGCTGGCGAATGTGCGCGCGTCGGCTGCGTTCAATACGGACTTTAATCTGGGGAAGCTGGAGCGGGAGCTGGATCGCGATGAGTGGTTCATGCCGCCGCAGATGGTGAACGCCTACTACAACCCGGGCATGAACGAGATCGTGTTCCCGGCGGCAATCTTGCAGCCGCCGTTCTTCGATGTCGATGCCGACCCGGCCGCGAACTATGGCGGCATCGGCGCCATCATCGGGCACGAGATCGGGCATGGCTTCGATGACCAGGGCTCACGATTTGATGGTGATGGCCGACTGGCGGACTGGTGGACGGCGCAGGACCGAGCCGCGTTCGAACAGCGCACCGAGGCCCTGATCGCACAGTATGACGCGCTCTCGCCACAGCAGCTAGCGGGCTCGCACCAGGTCAATGGAGCATTCACCATCGGCGAGAACATCGGCGACCTCGGCGGCCTAGGGATCGCCGTGAAGGCCTACCGGATCGCCCTTGCACGCGAGGGACGGGAACCGACGGCACAACAGCTACAGCAGCTCTTCTCCTCCTGGGCAGCGAGCTGGAGGCTCAAGGCCCGGGACGAGGAAGTGATCCGGCTACTCTCGATCGACCCGCACTCCCCCGATGAGTTCCGCTGCAATCAAGTGGTGCGCAACATCGATGAGTTTCATGAGGCGTTCGGCACCTGCGAAGCCGATGGCATGTGGCTGCCACAGGACGAGCGCGTGGCTATTTGGTAGGCAGGGCGGTGCACCTGCACCGGATCGGCATCGACCGCACCAGCCAGCTCAGCGGCGGCGCACTATGCGCTCGGGCCGCTTCGCTGGTGCTCAACGGGTAGCTCGGCCCCTTGCCATGCGGCAAAGCCACCGGTGATTGCGGTCACGCGGCGATCACCGCCACGGGCAAGCCGCACAGCTCGCTCACCGTCGTGATCCAGCAACAGGATGCGCTGGGCCAGCGACTCTTGCAGCCACACCTCCAGCTCCCGCCTGCCCACCACTGCAGCTAGCGCTGAAGGCAGGTACCCGGCAGCGGCCCGGCGGCGTTCGCTGCGCAGGTCGACCACGACTGCGCGTCCGTACAGGGCCGCCTGGTAAGCCTCCCGTGGCGATACAGTTCGGGCGATCGGCGCGGGTGCGGCGTTCAGGACGATGTCCCAGGTGGTGCCGGTGGTCACGGCCATGATGAGTCTCCGGATTGGATGAGAGGGCGAGTGTGGGTGCTGGCGGGTCAGCAACACATCTCGCACAGGCGCATCCGGGCAGCGCCGATGGCGTCCCGGGGGTAGCTGCGCTCGAAGCTCATGCCGGTATTCCACCATTGCCTCCCGCAGACAACCACCGAGCGGGGCTGATGCCCATATGTTGAGACTGCGCCCATCTCCCACCACTAGCATCACCCACCGCTGCCGTCACCCACCACGAGGAACGCCAGGCCCCACCAAGCCCCTCCACCACCAGGTCCCACCAAGCCCCTCCACCACCAGGTCCCACCACCACCAGGTCCCACCACCACCAGGTCCCACCACCACCAGGTCCCACCACCACCAGGTCCCACCACCACCACCAGGTCGTGATTGGGAGTCGAAGTCGTGATTCGCGCATCACGACCTGGCCGCCCAATCACGACCCGGCCACCTGAGCCGGCCAGCGTCACGGGCACGATTTCGTCGTCACGGGCGCGGACGCGGGCCTCCCGGCCACGGGCATCACGGGCGCGTAGCGGCCCGTCCGACCCCGGAAACCGACCCCGGAAGCGAGGACGACGAATTCAGCGCAGATCTAGGAGAAGTTCACACCAGCACGAGCAATGCTGAACTGCCCACCCGAGGAGAGGTTGGTGCAGGTCATGCCCGATTCAGAAGATGTGCACATGAAGTCGCCCACGGCACTGGTTTCGCCGTAGGCCAAGGTCGTGCGATCCGCTGCCGGGCCACCACTGATATTTCCCGACGGGCATGGGTACTCAGGTCCGTCGACGGTGACGCGCACGATATAGCCCAAGAGCTCGTTGCCTTCACATCCCTCGACGGTTGGCGGCTGATACGACATGGAGCCGATCTGGCATTCGACACTCTCCACCCCAATGTTGCACCAGATGTTGCCGCTAGGAGAGGCGAATGCAGCGATCGCCAACGCATCAGCGGGCGCTGTCACGGCCTGTCGCGACCCATCGGTACCGGTCTCCTGGGCCAATGGTGTCGTCACGGAGCCTTCGGGCGCAGTGGGAGTCTCCGGTTGCTCACCTGCCTCTGAGGTGCGCGGATTGGTGAGCATCAGGGCGATCAAGATGGCAATGAGTACAGCATCGACGGCGATCAGGGTGATCACCGTCGGGCGTAGTCGTTGTGGCATGAAGGTCTCCAGGATCGTGCAGCACTACCGTACGCGAGGTCAGCTCCTCACTAGTAGTAGACCGCCAACGGGCCAGCGGGACCCTCGATCACCTGCACCGGGGTGTCGAACACGCGGGTAAGGACCTCGGTGGTGAAGATCGAATCTGGGGAGCCGAACTCCGCCACCTCACCGTCTTTGACGGCGCAGATGTAATCGGCGTAGTGACCGGCGAAGTTGATGTCGTGCAGCACGATCACGATGGTCTTGCCCAGCTCATTGGCGAACCGGTGCAGGTGCTTCATCATTTGCACCGAGTGTTTCATGTCGAGATTGTTCAACGGCTCGTCCAGCAGCACATAGTCGGTGTCTTGAGCCAACACCATGGCCACATAGGCACGCTGGCGTTGCCCGCCCGACAGTTCATCGAGGTACCGGTGCTCCAGCTCAACCAGATCCAGGAACTCGACGGCTCGATCGATGTGTTCCTCATCGCTGGTGGTGAGCCGCCCCTTGCTATGCGGAAAGCGACCGAACCCCACCAGCTGACGCACCGTGAGGCGGGTGATGAAGTGGTTCTCTTGCCGCAAGATCGAGAGGATCTTGGCGAGGTCTTTGGACGCAGTGCTGGCGACGTCGTACCCAGCTACGTCGATGGTTCCACCATCGAGTCCCAGCAACCGGCCGATCATGGTGAGCAACGTGGACTTGCCTGCCCCATTGGGACCAACCAGTGCGGTGACGCCGTTGCGCGGGATGGTCAATGAGACCGGCCCGATCTGCACATCGGACCCATAGTTTTTGCGGACCTGGTCCAGCGTGATCACAAGCGACCCTTTCGAAGGATCATGAACAGGAAGACCGATCCTCCCACCAATTCGATGATGATCGATACCACCCCCTGGGCATAGAACAGGTGCTTGACGATGAAGTAGGCGCCACCGAGCACGACGAAACCGGTCAGTGCCGCAATCGGGAAAACCACCCGGTGGTCATAGGTATCGGCCAGCTGATAGGCAAGGGTTGCGGCCAAGAACCCGAAGAACGTGAGGATTCCCACCATCGAGGTGGAGACGGCCATCAGCACCGACACCAATGTCAGCACGGCGATGAGCTCGCGGCGATGGTTGAGGCCAAGATTGGTACTGGCATCGCGCCCGAGAGCCATAACGTTCAATCGGCGTGCGCGCATCCACAGCAGCGCCCCTGCCACCAATGCCAGCGGGATGGCAATCGGCAGATATCGGGCGTCCGCGTTGGCAATGTTGCCGAATAGCCGGGCGGCGAGTACGTCGAATTCACTGGGCGTCAGCAGTCGACGCATAAACATGGAGATCGACCCCAAGCCACCCCCGATCACGATTCCGATCAGCAGCATCACCTGGAGGTTGGCCCGCTTACCGGATAGCAGCCAGCCGTAAAGCAACAGCGATAGGCCCACCATCAACACGATCATGAGCAGGAACTGCGGCACTCCTTGCAGGATCACGACGCCGCTGATGCCCAGAAAGTAGACGGCCGAGGTTTGAATCGCCGTGTACAGCGATTCGAAACCCATGATCGAGGGCGTCAGGATCCGGTTGTTCGTCGCGGTCTGGAACGCCACCGTCGCCAGCGCCTGGCAGAAGGCCACCAGTGCCAGCACGGTCAGGTTGCTGGTACGTAGCTGGGCGATCCGCCAGAATCCGTCCGTGCCCGGCGGCATCGGGTTGTCCCAAGCCAACAATCCGAACGCGATGACCACCGCGAGCACAGACAGCACCACCATCACCACCAACGGGCGTCGGCGACGGCGCACAGGTCGATGGGCTGGTTTGGTGGCGACGGGCTTGCCGCTTGGCTGGCTGGCAGGCGCCTCGGTCGCCTGCTGGGCATCAACGGCCGATGGCCTTGCAGCCGCGCGCGGCTTCGGCTCGGCAGCCTCCTGATCCGCTGGGGCTGTGAGTGCCTCAACCATGGCGACGCTGCCGCAACAGAAGCACCACGAAGGTGATGGAGCCGACGATGCCCAGAATGAGGGAGACCGGTACCTCGAACGGAGCGATGATGGTGCGACCCAGCAGATCGCACACGGTCACGATCCCGATACCGAACAGACACACCCACGGAAGGTTGCTGCGTAGATCATCACCGCGCAGCATGGACACCACGTTGGGCACGATCAGGCCTAGGAATGGCAGGTTTCCAACCACGACCGTCACCACTCCGGTCGCTACCGCAATCAGGGTGGTTCCCAACAGCACCACACGGTTGTAGTTGAGGCCAACGTTGGTAGCTATCTCCTCACCAAGGCCTGCAACAGTGAAGCGGTCGGCGACGATGAAGATCAGTACGACCACAATCGCCACGATCCACAGCACCTCGTAACCGCCGCGCATCACGGACGTGAAGCTGCCCGCAAACCACACCCCCAGCGCCTGCAGCATGTCGGTTTGCAGCGCGATGTAGGTAGAAATAGCACTCACCACAGCGCCGAGCATGATTCCCACGATTGGAACGATCAACGACGAGCGGAGCGAGACCCGGCGTAGGAACAGGAAGAAGATCATGGTGCCGCCGAATGCCGCTAGCACGGCCGCCACCATGCGGGTGCTGATCGAGGCACCGGGGACTAGCACCATGACGGTAATCAACCCCAACCCGGCCCATTCGGTGGTGCCGGTCGTGGTGGGTTCGACGAACCGGTTTTGCGTGAGCATCTGCATCACCAGACCGGACATCGCCATCGCGGCACCGGCCAGCACCAGCGCGATGGTTCGGGGAATGCGGGTGATGGCGAACATCTGGCCGCCATCGTCAGCACCGAAGATGTCGTACACGCCGGTCAAGAGGGAACCCACCAGCAGCAGCGCGACGACCCCAATCCCGATCAGGAGTTTGGGGTCGAAGAGCGCGCCGCGTCGGGCCACCTGCTGCTCGCGAGTGGCCCGACCTGCTAGCTGAGTACTCAGTTGGCAGCCTCCAACGCATCGGCGAAGTCGTTGAGGAACTCGGTGTAGGTCTGGATGCCTTCGTTGGTGTAGGTATCAGCGGGCATGTAGACAATCTGCTGGCCTTGCACGGCATTGACGCCTGCTAGCGCTTCGGAGTTCTCGATGATGTCGGCGGCCGGCTGGTAGGCGGGATCATCGGCGCTGACGGCCGCATCACGGTCCATCACCAAGATCCAGTCCGGGTTGGCGTCGGCAATCGCTTCCACCGAGATGTCGTCACCTTGGTGGTCATCACTGGCATCGTCGATCTCCAGTGCCGCAGTCAGGTTCGCGAAGTCGAATACCGGGCCCAGGGTCCGGCCCACTGTGGGAGCCAGGTAGCCGATTTCGCCACCGGAGACATTGACTGCCATGACGGTCTGCGCTGGGTCGTAGGCAGCTTGCACACGGCCGATGGCATCCTCGAACTCCTGGACGAGCTCAGCGGCCTCGGCCTGCTTGCCGAAGATCTCACCGAGGGTGGTGCTCTGGCGGATGAGCTCGGCGTCGAAAGGCTCTCCCTCTCGCGGGTCGAGCACCAGCACCGTGGCTTGCGGCACCAATGAGGTGATGTCTTCCTGGAACTGAGTGAACCGCTGTCCGTTGATGATCAGATCCGGTTGCGCCGCGACGATTGCTTCCAGGTTGGGCTCACGGTGGTTGCCGATGTCGGTCAGTGACTCATCCTGGGTGTAGGCGATGGTGTCGGGCATCAGCGAGACGGCAGCCGCGCTGAGTTCGATACCCCAGTCGGACAGGGTTTGGAAGGTGCGATTGTCCAGCGCGACGACCGAGGACGGCGGCAGCTGCACGGTCTGGGTGCCGTTGTTGTCTTCCACCTCGATTGAGCTGGGAGCCGCTGACGGCGACTCCTGACCGGCTTCAGCTGAGGTTTCGCCATCCTCCGGGGAGGCAGCAGAGGTGGAACAACCAACCAGGGCCAAAGCAGCGACTAAGGTCAGCGATGCGGCGGCGAGTGGTCGGGACTGGGCCATGATGGCGGCTCCTTGCGGGGGGGTTCGCGGGGTCAGATTGACTTAGGTAAGGCGAACCTAACAGTCCGAATGAATTACGAACACCACTTCGCACGAAAATAGACGTGACCTGTCCCACAGTTGGAGAAATTACCGGCGGCGCAGACGTCCAACGCTGGCTGGGTAAACGTTGCAAGCCCGACTCACACCGGACTGTGACCGCCCGCCCACACGAGCCCGCGCGTCAGTCGAAGATCGGGCCCTGATCGCGCGTGCGCTTCAATTCGTAGAAGCCGGGGTACTCCGCTAATAGCACAGCGCCATCCCAGAGCCGCCCCGCAGCCTCACCCTTGGGCGCCGGGGTGATCACCGGCCCGAAGAAGGCGGTGCCATTGAAAGCCACCACCGGCGTGCCCACGTCCTCACCCACCAGGGAAATGCCCTCCGCATGCGAGGCGCGCAAGGCGTCATCAACCTCGTCGGTGTCGAAGACGTCGATCAGGTCGGCGGGCAGATCAAGCTCGGCCAGCGCCTCCTCAGTCAGGAGCTTCAACCCTTCATCGCCGCGACCTTGCGGATGGATCCGGGTTCCAATTGCGTCGTACAGCGGCTTGACCACCTCGTCCCCGAGCCGCCCCGCGGCCGCGATCACCACCCGGACCGGACCCCACGCCTGCTTCATCTTCTCCGCGTAGTCAGCGGGCAAGTCCCGGCCCTCATTGAGTACCGCCAGGCTCATCACATGCCAGCGGACCGTGATGTCTCGAACCTTCTCAACCTCGCTGATCCAACGTGAGGTCATCCATGCCCACGGGCAGCTTGGATCAAACCAGAAGTCGGCGGTAACGGGAGCTGATTCAGTCATCGGTGGTTCCTCTCGGTGGTGGGGTCCGACTGATCCAACCACGACGACCACCAGCGCATTCCCGGTCTCTGACGGCGCTCGTCGGCATGGCAAGATCGGCCTCAGCGAAGTACCACCACATGAATGGAGTCCCCGTGCCCGGAGAGAACCTCACCCGCGCCGAAGCTGCCGATCGGGCCACGACCGTACGCACCCATAGCTACGAGGTGTCCCTCGACCTGACCACCGACCTCACGTTTGCCAGTAGCACGGTGGTGCGGTTCGACGCCACCCCAGGTTCGTCAACCTTCATCGACTTGATCGCACCCACCGTGCACGAGGTGATCCTCAACGGCAGCCACCTCGATGTTGGCGAGGTGTTCGCGGACTCCCGGATTCAGCTGACCGGGCTGGCCGCCAGCAACGAACTGCGGGTGGTCGCTGACTGCGCCTACATGAATACCGGAGAGGGACTGCACCGGTTTGTCGACCCGGTCGATGGCGAGATCTACCTGTACTCCCAGTTCGAAGTAGCCGACACTCGGCGGATGTTCGCGGTGTTCGAACAACCGGATTTGAAGGCGACCTTCACCTTCACCGTGACAGCGCCCGAGCATTGGCAGGTGGTATCAAACTCCCCCACCCCACTGCCAACCCCGGCTGCACCTGGCACGGCGACCTGGGCCTTTGCCGCGACCGATGTCCTACCGTGCTACGTCACCGCATTGATTGCCGGACCGTACCACCACCAGGCCTCCACCCTGCAGAGCAGCGACGGCCGGACCATCGACCTTGGCCTCTACTGCCGGGCTTCGCTGGCCCCATACCTGGATACCGACAACATCGTGGATATCACCAAAGCCGGCTTCGCGTTCTACGAACAGGCTTTCGATATGGCCTACCCGTTCGGCAAGTACGACCAGTTGTTCGTACCAGAATTCAATGCCGGTGCGATGGAGAACGCCGGGGCGGTGACCTTCCTGGAGGACTACCTGTTCCGTTCCAAGCCCACCCAAGCGGTGGTGGAACGCCGGGCGGTGACGATTCTGCATGAACTGGCACACATGTGGTTCGGCGATCTAGTGACGATGCGGTGGTGGAATGACCTCTGGTTGAACGAGTCGTTTGCCGAGTACATCTCCACGCTGGCCACCGCCGAGGCCACGCCATGGACCCAGGCCTGGACCACGTTCTCCTCGTTGGAGAAATCCTGGGCCTACCGGCAGGACCAGCTGCCCTCCACCCATCCGATCGTCGCTCCGATCAACGACCTCGAAGACGTCAAGGTGAATTTCGATGGAATCACCTATGCCAAGGGCGCTTCGGTTCTGAAGCAACTCGTCGCCTGGGTCGGGGCAGACGCGTTCCTGGCGGGGGTACGCCGATACTTCGTCAAACACGCGCACGCCAACACCGAGCTGACGGACCTGCTGCGCGAGCTTGAGGCCACCAGCGGACGGGATCTGGCCCAGTGGTCCCGGGTCTGGCTGGAGGAAGCCGGCGTGACCCTGCTGCGCCCCGAGATCGAACTCGACAATGCGGGCCGGATCACCAGCTTCATCATTGCCCAGGAAGCACCCGCTAGCCACCCCGTGCTACGACCGCATCGCATCGCGGTGGGCGGCTATGACCTGAACGACGACGGGAAAATGGTCCGCACTCACCGGGTCGAGCTAGATATCGACGGGGCGGCAACGCCTGTTCCGGAGCTGGTGGGTCTGCTCCGTCCGACCATCATTCTGGTCAATGATGACGATCTCGCCTACGCGAAGGTGCGCCTGGACTCGGCATCGCTCAGCGCCGCCACCAACTTCCTGTCTTCCTTCGAACAGTCCCTTCCCCGCACCTTGGTGTGGGCCTCGGCTTGGGATATGGCTCGCGACGGGGAGATGCCGGGTCGGCAGTTCATCGACTTGGTGCTGGGCAATATTGCAACGGAAACGGATTCCTCGGTGGTGTTGGTGCTGTTGCGCCAGCTCGGGACCACCATTGACTTCTACGTGGACCCCCGCACCCGCGACGACGTCACCATTTCGGTGGCGCGACGGCTGCGCCAGCTCGCCGAAGAGGCTGAGCCCGGGTCGGACAGCCAGTTGCAGTTCATCAAGGCATATGCGGCCAGGGCTAGGAGTCAGGAGCAACTGGCCGACCTACGCGGGCTGCTCGACGGTGAACAAACCGTTCCAGGCCTAGTGGTCGATACCGATCTGCGGTGGGCATTGGTGGCTGGCCTGGCGGCATCTGGCTCATCCGCCGACCTGATCGACCAGGAACAGGCCCGTGACAACACCGCCACCGGCCAGCGCGCGGCGGCCGGTGCTCGTGCGGCGCTGCCCGACCGCGCTGCCAAGGAGCAGGTGTGGCAGGAACTCGTCGACAGCGATGGGCTACCCAATGCCGTGCAGGGCGCCATGGTGGGCGGCTTCGCTCGGGCTCGAGAGCGCGGAGTGCTCGCTGGATTCTCCGACCGGTACTTCGAGGCTATCGAGACGATCTGGGCTGAGCGCACCCATGAAATCGCACAAACCTTGGTGGTCGGGCTCTACCCGCATGCACTGGCCGACATCGACGACGCCTACGATGTCGACGTCCTGGCACTCACCGATCGGTTCCTCGCCAAGCTCGGTGATCGAAGGCCCGCGTTGCGCCGCCTGGTGGTGGAAAATCGTGACGCGGCCCGGCGGGCGCTTGCCAACCAGGCCGTGGATCGGGCGGCGGCTAGCGCCAGCTAAACAGCTGGTCCCCCGTTTGTACCCGACCGGCGGCAAGATCGAGCAGTTTCTCCTGCGCGGCTAGCGCGATCACCGGCACCAGCGGACTGCGACCGTCGGCCTGCACTGCCGCTGGTGACCAGCCGATAAGCGGCTGACCAGCACTGACCGTCTCCCCCTGCCGCACATGCGCGGTGAAGTGCCCAGGTACCTGGTTGGTGTCGATGCCGAGGTGGACCAGGATGGCTTGGTCAGGATCGCTGCTGCTCGCCACGATCACAGCGTGGGGATGCAGTGCTGCGACCTGCCCCTGGATGGGTGCATGAGTGAGGCACTGCTGCTGCGATTCCGGGTCGATAGCGATGCCTGGGCCCAGCATGGCTGCTGCAAAGGCTGGATCTGGCACCTGGTCCAGCGGCAGGAGGCGACCGGCCATCGGCGCCAGCACCCGCAGCGCGGTCACCGGGCCTGCGGCCCGGTCACGGGGCCTTCAGCTGGGCAGCGACGGCCCGCACCAACGAGGTCAGCCTGGCGTTCTCGGGTAGTTCCTCGACCAGGACGCACCGTTCACCACCGTCGGTCAACGGAATCTTCCAATTCGGGTACTCGGTATCGGTGCCAGGTTGGTTCTGGGCCCGGCGTTCGCCGACGGCATCGGTCAACGCCACTCCCACCAATGCCGACGGCGTCTGAGCGATGTAGCCGTACAGCGCCTCGACCGTCTGCCGTTCGGTGGGGTCGGCTGGCAGTAGATCCTTCTCGGTCAAGACCGCCAGTAGCCGCTCGCGCTCCAGCCGGGCCTCCAGGCGCACCTGTTCCACCGGTTCGGTCAGCAAACCCAATCGACTGCGCAGGTCAACGTGCTCCTCGGCCAGGTAGCCGGCGGTAGGCGGCAGATCGTGGGTGGTCACCGTCGCCAGCAACTGGCGGCGATAGTCCTTGGCCGCACGCGGGTTGCCGTCGGCGTCCTGCTCGAACCACAGCACCGAGGTTCCCAAGATCCCGCGTCCGGCCAGGTAGTCGCGTACCCAGGGCTGTACCGTGCCGAGGTCTTCGCCAATGATGACGGCGCCCGCACGGTGGGCCTCCAGGGCAAGAACCCCGATCATCGCCTCGTGGTCGAACTCCACATAAGTTCCCTGGGCTGGGCTCATGCCTTCCGGAATCCACCATTGCCGGAAAAAGCCGATGATGTGATCGACCCGTAGCCCGCCGCCATGACGCAGCACGTGGCGCACCATGTCCCGAATCGGCTGATACCCAGCCTCGATCAATGCGCCGGGAGCCAGGGGCGGTTGGCTCCAGTCTTGCCCACGCTGGTTGTAGAAATCTGGGGGTGCTCCCACCGTGACCCCGCTGGCAATAACGTGGCGCAGCGTCCAAGCGTCGCCACCCCGAGGGTGGACCCCCACCGCGAGATCGTGCATCAGACCCAACCGCATCCCGGTGGCCACCGCGCAGTGCTGTGCCCGGGCCAGCTGGCTGTCGGCTACCCATTGCAACCAGGCGTGGAAGTCGATTCGTTCTGCCAGTTCCCGCCGCAGGATCGCCAGCGTTCCCTCGGTGACGTTGTCATCGGTCAGGGGCCAGTCGTCGGCGTCGTACTTCTCCGAGACGGCGCACCAGAGTGCGAAGTCCTCCAGCGCCGACCCTTGTTCGCGTCGAAACGCATCGAAATCAGCTTGGCGAGAGCGCGATCGACCAGCGGTGAAGATGGTTTCCAGGGCGGACCGCTTCGCGTCCCAGACCGCATCGCGATCGATCGGCCCCGCGTCGGTATTGGCCACTGCTACCGCTTCCGCCGCCCACTCAACCAGCGTCCGCTGACTGGTGGGCAGGTAGCCGGTCTCCATGATCTCTTCGGGCCGGATGTACAGCGGGCTCACGAACCGCCGGGACGAGGGCAGGTATGGCGAGGGGGTGATCGGAACGGTCGGTTCGGTCGCGTGCAGCGGGTTGACCAGCAAGAAGTCACCGCCCAGCGTCCCGCCTAGGCATGCCAGTTCGGCAAGATCGGCAAAGTCACCGATGCCCCAGGATTTTTCCGACCGCACCGAATACAACTGCGCCATCAAGCCCCAGGCACGATCGTTGAACTCCGGGCGCAACGGCGGTAGCGACAACGCCGCAGGCGCCACCGCGAGCACAGCCGTGGCCACTTGGTCGCCACTTGAGGCCTGCAGGGTGTGCCAACCCAAGGGCAGGTCGGCTGGCAACTCGAACATGCACCGGGCGATGCGACGACTCTCGACCTCCCGGGCAGGAATCCACTCATCGAGCTGTGGCACCGGCAATGTAGTGCCGTCCTCCAGGCACACCATCAGTTCAGCCGACGCCCCCTCGTCGATATGCACTGCGATCCGGTAGCTGCGCCCCTGGGTCATCACGACACCAGCGGGAAGCATGCGCAACCAGGGTGCCGTCTCGGCGTTGGCGAGTGCCTTCGCAACCTGACCAGGGGTCTGGGCCGGCACGCCCAAAGCCATCAAGACGGCCCGCAGCGTCTCCTCCGGCACCGGTCCGGAGAGCCCGGTCATGTCGGTGTATTCGGTGGCCACACCATGCACGCGGGCCAGCGCTCGAAGGTTGTCGCTGTCGGCGGCTGGCTGGAATTGTTCGCTCACTGCAGCGGGAACTCCCTCGTCATGGCTCCCCGACTTCCGGGGACAGATTTGATTTTGCCAGAACCGACGCCCGTTGCGCCCGCTGTGACACACATCAAGAGCGGACTACGCTACTGCGGTGCTCTCTAGTGCGAGTTCCATTCTCTCCAAACTGACCGGTGTCCCGCTCCGCATTCTGATCATCGTGGTCGCGGCATCGGTCCTGACGCTGCTGCTGCGGCTGTTGGTCGCCCGGGTAATCCGACGGCTTGCGGCACTGCCGCATCAGCGGTTGGAGCTGACCAGCAACGCCAAGATCGTTATCGGTTCAGCCGGGCCGCGGACAGCTCAGCGGTTCCGCACCTTCCGATCGGTGATCAACTCCACCCTCACCGTGCTGGTGTGGACGATTGCTGTGATCATGGTGCTGGCTGAACTGGGGATTGCGGTCGGTCCGCTCCTGGCTTCAGCCGGCCTCTTCGGGGTGGCGGTTGCCTTCGGCGCACAATCGCTGGTTCGCGATGTCATCAGCGGGTTGTTCATGCTGATCGAGGACCAATTCGGGGTGGGCGACCGGATCGAGATCGGCGCGACCGGGAACATCTTGTGCAGCGGCACCGTGGAGCAGGTGGAGCTTCGGGTCACCACCCTGCGCGATGACGATGGCCGGGTCTGGCATATGCGCAATGGTGAAATCCTACGGGTCGCCAATCATTCCCAGGGCTGGTCACTGGCCATCGCACAGGTACAGGTGGTCCCGTCAACCGACCTGGCCATCGCCAAGGCCGCCCTGGTTGAGGCCACCGACCAGTTGCGCCAAGGCAACTTCGCTGACGCGATTCTCGACGACGCCGACGTGCTGGTGGAGGACGTCACCGCGACGGCGGTGAGTTTGCGGTGGAGCGTGCGGACCACCGCGGGCACGGAGTGGGACGTCGCGAGCGCGATGCGCACGCAGATCTTGCCGGTGCTGCGCGAACGCAACATCGAACTCGCCGGCTGATCAGATCACAGCCCGCGCAAGCGATCCAGCGATTCCGCGAGTTCGTCGGCCTCTGGGCCCACCACGACCTGCACCACGCGACCGGAGCGGACCACTCCGAATGCCCCGGTGTTACGCAAGCCTTCATCGTCGACATAGGCCAGATCGCGCACCTCAACCCGCAACCGAGTAATGCATGGCTCGAGTTCGGTGACATTAGCTGCCCCACCCAGGGCTGCCAAAATGTCCTCAGCCTTACTCACGGCTCACTCCTCGCACTCTAGGCAACGCCCCGTCGGCACCACCACTATTCTACGGTGCCCGGGCTAAAGGCAACGGATTCGTCGGAGAAACTAGGCTGGGCTGGTGTCCACCCCCGAACCATCTGCCAACCTTGAGCAGCACTTAGTCCCCTCCGGCCGCACCCTCGGGATCCGCTCCCGGTCAGCAACCCCGCGCCCCGATTCCTTCTATCAAGCTGTGGGCGGCGAGCCTACGTTCCGCAAGATTGTGGGCCGGTTCTATGAGCAGGTCGCCGAGGATGCGTTGCTGCGCCCGATGTATCCCGAGCAGGACCTAGGCCCAGCCGCCGACCGGTTGAGAATGTTCTTGGAACAGTACTGGGGTGGGCCATCGACCTACTCCGAACAACGCGGGCATCCGCGACTGCGCCTGCGGCATCAGCCATTCCCCGTTACGGCTGAGGCCCGCGACCGGTGGCTGGCGCACATGCGGGTAGCAGTACGCGAAGCGGGACTCACGCCCTTGCATGAAGCGGCCCTGTGGGACTACCTCGAACGCGCCGCCCACGCGCTGGTCAATACCCCAGACCAGGAGGATCGATGACGCCCACCGATCAGCCATCGGGGCAGGACTGCACGCCTGAGCCTGCACCATTGGAAGCGGTGCTGGCCGCGCTCGACCTGGCTCCTGAGGATGACCACACCTTTATCGGGGACTCGCTGCCGCAGCTACATGGCCGGGTCTACGGCGGTCAGGTGCTCGCGCAGGCGCTGGTGGCCGCGCAGCGCACCCTGCCTCCCCAGAACTCGGACCGGCTGGTGCATTCATTGCACGGGTACTTCCTGCGACCCGGTGATCTTGATCAGCCAATCACCTTCGCGGTCGAGTCGTTGCGCGACGGCGGCTCCTTCAGTGCCCGGCGGACCCATGCCCTGCAGGCCGGGCAGCCGATCTTGTCCATGATTGCCAGTTTCCAAACCACCCAAGCTGGGGTTGATCATGCCAGTGCGATGCCGCAGGTTCCTGCGCCGCAGGAACTGGCGAGTTCGGTGGTGTTGTTCGACTCCCTCGACCATCCAGCAGCCCGGTTCTTCTACCGTCACGGCGCCTTCGACCTGCGCCATATCGGTCGCTCCCTGTTCTTGGCTCCGGACCCCGAACCAAGACCTCAGCAAGCGCTATGGATGCGGGCTAGAGGTCAGGTCCCTGACCATCAGCCTTTGCAACGGGCACTGTTGGCCTACGCCTGCGATCAGGTCATGTTGGAACCGGTGCTGCGCATGCACGGTGCGCACTGGCGGGCCCCAGGCTCCAGTATCGCCTCGCTCGACCATGCGATGTGGTGGCACCGCGATGTCGACCTCAATTCCTGGTTGCTCTACGTGCAGGACTCTCCCAGCGCTCAGGGCGGGCGTGGGCTCGGGCGGGCCAGTGTCTTTGGCGCCGATGGGCACCTGGTGGCCACGATCGCGCAGGAGGGAATGGTCCGGTTGGGCAGGCGATAACCGGCCACCCAGCCGAGCTGGACCGCCGAGCACCTACCCGGTGGGCTCACCCGCTCGACACCGCGCCGCGATCGCCGCTGCACATGCCTGGCCCGCGCCGTACCCAAACACCAGGTTTTGCGCCCTGGGTGCAGCAGTAGCCACGCCGGTATGGATCACCACGGCATCGGGCCGACGGCGCAGCACGGATTCCGTGGCTTGGCCCCGGTCCCGCGTGATCACGGCGAGCCGACGCCCTGGCGGTTCCCCGGGCTGTAACTCAAGCTCGGCGGCCAGCAATCGCGGCAGCATCGAGACCGCATCCCCGGCAGCCTCATCGGTGCGTTCCCGGAGGTCGATCAGCCCATCACCGGGGGCGAGCTGGACATCGCCCCGTGAGCTGACCGCGCGCTGGGCCACACCGGCACCCACCCGGTTGAGTTCGCTCAGGGCCGCCTGCAAGGTCACCGCTTGCTGGTTGGTCTGGGGCGGGCGGCTGATAGCGGCTGCGCGGGCCCCTGCCAGTTGCAATCGCCCCAGTGGCAGACGCCCGCAGTGCACGGCATCCGCGATTGCGTCCACCACCTGGGTGACGACGTTGCCGTCGATGTGGTTCGGCGAACCCAGGCATAGCAGATCGGCGCCGGCTAGCAACGCTTGGACCGCAGTTGCTGCGATACCGCCGGTGCCCGATCCGCTGACCGCCCCCATATCCAGCGCGTCGGTGATGATCGCGCCGGTGAAACCGCGCTGGCGTACGAATGCCGCAACGGCTGGCTCCAGTGAGGCCGGCGCGGGCCCGAGAGCTGGTACTCGCAGGTGCCCAGTCATGAGTGCGTCCAGGCCTGCCTCAATGGCCGCCTGGAACGGAACCCATTCCCGTTGCTCCAGTTCTGCCATGGTCAGGGCAAGCTCTGGTAGGCCTAGGTGGGAGTCGACGTCGGTGTCACCGTGCCCGGGCACGTGCTTACCGCAGGTGGCGACGCCGGCCTGGCGCAAACCGGCGGCGAACGCGAGCCCATGGCGGGCCACCCGGGCGGCGTCGTTGCTATAGGAACGCACGCCGATCACCGGGTTGTCCGGGTTGTTCGCAATATCCAGCACCGGGGCCAAGGTCATGTCGATACCGCAGGCACGCAGCACCTGCCCCAGGGCGGCACCTGCCTGCTGGGTGAGTTCGGCGTCATCGATGGCACCCAGTGCTGCGGCACCAGGCAGGCTGGATCCGGTCACCGCCTGGATGCGGGTCACGTCACCGCCTTCTTCATCGATGACGACCAGCAGGCGGGGGTGAGCCCGGTGAAGGTCGGCCGCTAGTCGCGCGGTGGTCTGGGGGTCGGGCGTATTGCTACCGAATAGCACCACGCCGGCCAGGCCGTCGGCGGCCCGGACCCATGCTGGGACTTCGGTGCCTGCGAACGCCACCAGCAGGACACCATGGATCATTCGGCGTAGTGCGGGTTCAATCACCGGGCCATCAAATCTCACCGTGACCCGTCTTGGCTATCCCCGTCGTCGAAATTCAATCGGCTCGTCCACCAAGTCGTGGAGTGCACCTCGTTCCTGCGATGTCAGCCGCCGCGGTTTGCCGGTAGCAGCATCGACCATGACGATGGTGGACGCTGCTAGGGCACAAAGCACACCATCAGGGGAGAACACCTGGTAGTGAACCTCCAGGCTCGCTCCCCCCATCCGCGCGATCCATAGTTCGATAAGTACGGGACGTTGGCTGAATGGCAGCGGTGCCCGGTACTCGATCTCTTGCCGGGCTACCAGCGTGTGGTGTTCGGCGTCGACTCCGGCCGCCAGCATTTGGCTTGGCCGGGCTACATCCTCAGCAACATCGGCGTTCCAGAAGGCGGCGATCCGAGCCTCCTCCAGCAGGGTCAAGAGCGCCGCGTTGTTGACGTGGCCGTAACCATCGACGTCGGACCAGCGGATCTGGACCGGGACACTCAACCTGCCCATAGCAACAACGATCTAGTCGCGGGTGAGCTTGCGGTAGGTGACCCGGTGCGGCCGGGCGGCTTCAGGGCCCAGTCGCTCAACCTTGTTCTCCTCGTAGGCGGCGAAGTTCCCTTCGAACCAGTGCCAGTTGGCAGGGTTGGACTCGGTGCCCTCGTAGGCCAGCATGTGGGTGGCGACCCGGTCCAGGAACCACCGGTCGTGGGAAACCACCACCGCACAACCGGGGAAGGCCAGGAGCGCGTTCTCTAGCGAACCCAGGGTCTCCACATCGAGGTCGTTGGTGGGCTCGTCAAGCAGCAACAGGTTCCCGCCTTGCTTGAGGGTCAGCGCCAAATTCAACCGATTCCGCTCACCACCGGAGAGTACCCCGGCTGGCTTTTGCTGATCCGGGCCTTTGAAACCAAACTGGGAGACATAGGCGCGGGAGGGTATCTCGACGTTGCCGACCTGGATGAAGTCCAACCCATCGGAGACCACCTCCCACAGGGTTTTCTTGGGGTCGATGTTCTCCCGGCCCTGGTCTACGTAGGAGATCTTGACGGTCTCCCCCACCTTGAGGTCACCGCCGTCGAGCGGCTCCAGCCCGACGATGGACTTGAACAGGGTGGTTTTTCCGACACCGTTGGGGCCGATGACGCCAACGATGCCGTTGCGGGGCAGGGTGAAGCTCAGACCGTCGATCAGAATCCGGTCGCCGAATCCCTTCTTCAGGCCATTGGCCTCCAGCACCACCGCCCCCAGCCGGGGGCCAGGTGGGATCTGAATCTCCTCGAAGTCCAGCTTTCTGGTGCGGTCCGCCTCGGCCGCCATCTCCTCGTAGCGGGCCAAGCGGGCCTTGGACTTGGTCTGGCGACCCTTGGCGTTCTGCCGAACCCACTCCAGCTCTTCCTTGAGGCGCTTGGCCAGTTTGGCGTCCTTGCGACCCTGGATTTGCAGCCGCTCCTGCTTCTTCTCCAGGTAGGTGGAGTAGTTGCCTTCATAGGGGTAGAGCCGACCACGGTCGACCTCTGCGATCCACCCGGCGACATGGTCCAGGAAGTAGCGGTCGTGGGTGACGGCGATCACCGCACCGGGGTACTTGGCGAGGTGCTGTTCCAGCCACTGCACGCTCTCGGCGTCCAGGTGGTTGGTGGGTTCGTCCAGGAGCAACAGGTCGGGCTTGCTTAGCAGCAGCTTGCACAGGGCCACCCGACGTCGTTCTCCGCCGGAGAGGGTGGTGACGGGCTCATCACCGGGGGGGCAGCGCAGGGCGTCCATAGCCTGCTCAAGCTGGGAATCTAGATCCCAGGCATCGGCGGCGTCGATGTCGGTCTGCAGTTTGCCCATCTCTTCCATGAGCGAATCGAAGTCAGCGTCCGGATCAGCCATCAGCTCACCGATCTCGTTGAACCGGTCCAGCTTCATTTTGATCTGCCCCAAACCATCCTGCACGTTGCCCAGGACGGTCTTGGATTCATCCAGTTCCGGCTCCTGCATCAGGATGCCCACCGAGTAGCCGGGGCTGAGCCGGGCTTCACCGTTGGAGGGCTGTTCCAATCCCGCCATGATTTTCAGGATGGTGGATTTCCCGGCACCGTTGGGGCCAACCATGCCGATCTTGGCGCCCGGCAGGAACGCCATCGTCACATCGTCAAGAATGAGTTTGTCTCCGTGCGCCTTGCGCGCCTTGACCATGGAGTAGATGTACTCGGCCACAGTTCTCCTAGGTGTCGATTCACCGATGCCAGCCCCCAAGCCTACGGGCCTTAGGCTCGCATCGGCATCCACCGGGCTGGTTGCTTCCCAGGTGTATGCGGCCGGTTACCTGGAGGGTCATCGATGAGATCACCGCCCAGTCCACCTTTGCGCCGCCAATAGTCCAGCCCGTTCGGCTCGAGCGCGTTGCGGTCAGCCGGTGGTGTTCAGCACCATTCCAATGTGGGTGAAGTAGACCCCGGCCGCCATGGCCAGGGATACCCCGCCCATGGCCACGATCGCCCTTGGCGACGATGAAATCCCGCTTGTTGGCGACTGCCCCCGGTCCGGCCATCTGGTTCAGGACCGACGGCGTCAGAAGTGCCAGCACCCCGGTGGCGGCATAAGCAATGAAAAAGACCCAGGAGAACACCTGCGGGTAGCCAATCTCAGCAAATATCCCCACCAGCGGCTCTTCGGGCGGGGCCGTGTACAGGCCCCACACCGGGCCTGCCGCCCCGATGGAAATCAAGCCCAGGCCGATGGCGTAGAGCGGGAACCGCATGCTGCGGATTTCGGCGGCATTGAGTGCATCAGCGTCTTCGGCGTCGATGATGGCATCGGCCCGTTGCCAGAAATAGAAATGCCAGCCCGAGCCCGATCGCTCCGACCACCAGCGTCGGCTCCCCGAAGGAGATGTTGTCGGCGGCGTATTGCGGTGCTAGCGGCCAGGTCAGGGTCAAATGCAGTCCGGCGCTGTACGCGATGGCCCCGCTAATTCCCAGTCCGATGGCCCAACCGCGCGGATGCACCCGCTCCCGGCGCAGCAACACCAGCATCGTTGAGCCGAGGATCGCCAGAATCGATCCGGCTGCCAGTGACATCACCGTGTTGTAGAACTTGATCCGACTCCAGTCGATGACCAGAGCCTCAACTAGTCCGTCAACCATGACTGCTCCCACCGTGGAGGTGCTAGTCGGGCTAGCGATACCTAGGCGTGCGCGGCTAGTGGGACTACGACACCACGCCGACCTCCACCCTTGCCACTAGTGGCCAAGTTCACGCCTCTACTTCTGCCATTCTGCTGACATCAACCCGGTCACCAGCGGCAGCGGTCAAGCTCTCGGGCCCCGCGCTGGATTCACCGGGGTCAAACCGAGGGGGACGAGCACCCTTCCCGTCGGCGTCGGCACCTTCTCCACGATCGGTGTCGGCACCTGGTCGGCTCCCAGCACCAGCCTCGTCCCCGCTTGCTGGCGCACTGCGATTGACCCGTGCTACCTGCGCCGTCGCCTGCCGCAGATCCGGTCCCAGGGCGTGGGCGTGAATGACGGGATTGCGCAGCGTCACGCCAGCATCGTTGAGGTATTCCTCGATGAACAATGAACCCTGCACCAGCACGGCGTCCCCTTTGCGCAGGGACTGAGCAACGTTCTGGGCAAAGGCATCCCACAGCTTCACGTCATACCAGGAGGTGGGGCCGTCCACCCAACCATCGGCTACTCGCATTCGCCGGTTGGTGGCTAGCCGCAACCGCAGCCACGGCTTTTTGCCGGTCACACTCTGTAGCTCGGGGTGATTTCCGATACGACCTCGTACCGTGACCTCTGTTTCACTGACCATGCTGACCTCCATCTGCCTGCCCCCATCGTGGGAGTCGCCAACGCGGTATCGGCGAGATGCCACTGTGGCCATGCGAGGAGGCAATGCACCGGCTGCGATGGCAGCGTTGTGGATGGATGGCCATCTACCCGGGTCGCTGTGGACGTGGTCGCACTTGGTCGCGAGCGCCGACTAGCCGAGGCAGTCAGGCAGCACGGCAACGAGGCAGCGAGCAGATACTTGACGCCACCCCCTGACCGGTCATCTGGGCGGGCACGGGTCGCCCTTAGGAGGCAGCCAATCCCGCACGCACGCTCGCCCCTTAGGAGGCAGCCAATCCCGCACGCACGCTCGCATGGTCGGTCAAGACCGCGTTGGTGGGCACCAGCAGATCGTCGGTGATCACCGCTCCGAGCGTAGTCACCATGTCCTCCTGGTATCGGCTGGAACGGGCGATACTCAAGCGCTTACGGTGCCCGCGGGCGCTCAGAACCAACACCAACCCGGTCACCAGGACGAGGACCGCCCCAGCCCCCAGCAGGATGGGCAGGGTAGGCCGCTGCATCATGATCGCGGCGGCAATCGCCACCACCACCCCGAGCCCCAGCAGCATCAAGCCCAGCACGCGCATTCGCGCCGCCACCTGATCGCGGGGAGAGGGTTGCGGAACCGCCTCCAACGCCTGGCATGCGTGTTCGTAGAACGCTTCCGAGGGCGCCACCGCATCCATGACCGCTGCGTTCCAGCGGGACGGCAAACCCTTGGTGGCGTCGGCGAGCCAGGCTTCCCGTATGGCGTCAAGCCTGCTGCGCGCCGGTCGTTGCACGCCCGCGAGAGTAACCCTTGCCGGGTTGGCGACCGCATGGCGCAGCGCAGTGGCGATGGCAGTGATGCCGGTAGCCCGCGAGAGTTCTGTCGCCGTCTGGCTAGCCGAGGGGGGCTGCGGCTCCACCTTCGCCATACCGATGCTGATGCGGCGCACGACCGCTGCGATCTCGTCGCGTGCTGTACGGGCAGCGATGGACTCCGATGCCATGACCGCTCGCAGGTGCTGGCGGACGGCGTCGATCCCGTCTCCGGTTCGGGCGGAAGCAAGGATCACCGGCACATCGGAAAGGCCGTCGTCAGCGAGCAGGCGACCAACGTCCTCCCGCACGGCAGCCCGGCCATTCTCGGTCAGGGTATCGACCTGATTCACCACAACCAGCATCGCCTCGTGCCGGTCTCGCAGCTCACGCAAGTACCCCTCGTGCAGCGCATTGTCAGCGTACTTCTGCGGATCGACCACCCATATCAGCAAGTCGATCAGCGGCAGCAGCCGGTTGACCAGCTCCGCGTGCCCGGTCGCCACGGAGTCGTGATCTGGCAGATCCAGCAGAACTAAGCCGCGCAGCTCCGCCTCATCGGCACCGGTGAGAACCGACTCCCGCTGGATACGCCGTTCTGGCATCACGTGCAGGAACGAGAGGAGGGCGTCCGCAGAGTCACCCCAGACGCACGCAGCAGCTTGCGAGGTGGTCGGCCGAATCACTCCAACATCGGCGAAGTCCAGAGTGGTCAACGCGTTAAAGGTCGATGATTTTCCGGAACCGGTACCGCCGACCAAGGCCACCACAGCGTGGTCGACACCCAGGGCGAGGCGTTGCAGTACCCGCTCCAGGTCGGTTCCTGCCCGCTCGACGATCGCTGGATCTAACTGGTCGCCTGCCAAAGATATGGCAGCTCGGACCTCATCAACCCGTGCGTAGAGCTCAGGCCCTACTTCCTGCTTCACGAATACTCCCGGAGTTCACTTGCTCGTAGTCGCAGACGGGTTGAGGCATCGGAGGGGTCGATGTCGAACTGATTCAGCGCGCTGAGGAATTCATCAGCCTCAGCGGCCACTGCAGCAGCCGTCCACTGAGCTAGATCATCTCGCATCGCCTGGACCGCTGCTGACCCAGCATCACCGGTGAGGCGGTGCACTGCACGTGCCGCACCGTCAACACCCACGGCTGCCGCCTCCACCAGGTGGCCCAATTCAGTCTCGGAGATCGGCTCAACGGCAGTCAGTTCCAGCGCTCGCCGCCCGACCACGTTCCGCCATTCTCGGAACAGCAGATCCAAGCGTTCGTTGCGCGCCTGGGCGGCCAGTTCGGGGGGCACGGCGGCCGAGAGCTGACGGCCAGCCCCGGACTCGGCGAGCGCTTTGCGGATCCCCCGTTCACCCGAGGCCCCCGCGTCGACCAGCAGCGCCCGCAGTTCGGCCAGGCTGGTGTCTCGCAGCTGCACCACCGTGGCTGGCCGCCCCGAACTGGCCCGGCGGGCTTTTCGACGTTGTATCCACCCTCGTGGCGCAGCTACCAGCGACGACAAAGCCCCGCCGGAACTGGCACCGGCGAGCCAGGCGGTGGTGGGCGCTCCAGTGGCGGCCGAGCCTGCCCGGACGTCAGCCTCGGCTTGGGCTGCGGGGGCACGAGTGGCCACTTGCACCGCTCCCTGCAATGACAACACGGTGCGGCGCTGGGATTCGAGGTGCGAACCCAGTTTCTGGACCTCCTCGCGCAGCGCTGGCCAGGCACCTCTGACGGTCCGGGCAATGACGCTGCGCGAGAGCGCACCCGCACCCAGGACGCCGAGGAAGTTGGCCAGTGGCTCCACCTTCGATGACGGCAATGGCCCTTCAATAGGCCCCGTGTCCGGAATGACGAAGAATGGGATCGAGGTCAAACCCTGTTCCTGCAGCCGGTTGAACAGGTCATCGCGGACTTCGGCGAGCCCGGCGCGGTCAACTCGGTTGAGCACGACGGCGATCGAAATTCCCCGTTCGACGGCGTCCCGGAGCCGTTGCCACGGCAACGCGTCACCGTAGCGGGAGCCGGTGGTGACGAACACCCACATGTCAGCCATCTCGACCAACTTGTCGGCCAGCTCCCGGTTCGCGGCGTGCACCGAATCCAGGTCGGGGGCATCGACGAGCGCGAGGCCACGCTTGGTCCCCTCATGCATCACAGGGTCCGAGACCTCAAACACCGGATGGTCCCGCAAGAGTTCGGCGTCCTTGGGGTGGGCAACCAGCACCGGCTCGCGGGTGGTGGGACGCAGAACACCGGCCGGGCTCACATCCGAGTCCACGATAGAGTTGACCAGAGTGGACTTTCCCGCGCCGGTTGAGCCACCGAACACCACGATCGCGGGCGCAGAGACTTCCCGCAACCTGGGCAAGAGGTGGTTGCTCACCTGCAGCACGATCCGGTCTCGGCGGGCTCGGGCTTCTTCAGCATCGGGAGCCTCAAGAACTAGTCGGGCGCCCTCAACGTTGCGAAGGAGGTCCTCGATGACCTCAACCATCGGTAGGGATGACGGCGATCCGCCGTCATTTTTGGCGGTGCCACCAACGCCCTGCTCGTCTTGCGTCGTCATGCTCACGGCCCCTAGCCTGCCGGTTTCTTGCCGATTCACCCAATGGCGCGCCGTGATTGCACGGCGCCGCACGTACTCTTGCACGGGTGAAAGGCTCATAATGGCCGATCTAGCCCCCGTAGCTCAATGGATAGAGCACCAGCCTTCTAAGCTGATGGTTGCAGGTTCGAGTCCTGCCGGGGGCACCGAAGTGCGAGGTTCGAACTTTGGCCAGTGTGATTATTGGCTGAGGTTCGGGCCTCGCCTGCGTTGGCGGCCCAGTTCAGGGCGTTCGCGTTGACTTCGGGGTCGAGCAGCATCTCGTAGGGGCGTGCGTTCTCGGTGCGCACGGTGTTGTCTTCATCGATGTAGATCTTGGTGAAGAACGCTTGGTTGCCCAGTCTCCGGTTGGCGTCGTCGCAGCGGCGGTAGATGTCGGCGCAGTTCTCCAGCAGGTTCAGTGCGTCTTCGAGGTGGGCTCGAGCGTCGGTGTATTCGCCGTGCTGTGCGTCGAGTCGGGCGGTGACGTGATCGAGTTCGGCGCAGATGCGGGCTTGTTGCCGGCGCAGCACGGCCAGCGGGATCGCGTCGGCGTAGTGGGCTTGCATGAGCCGGTCCTGTTCGTTCGTCAGGCGGTCGCGGCTTACGGTGAGGTCGGCGAGCTGGGCGGCTTCGCTTGCAAGCATCTGGTCGAACTCGTGGTGCAGCATTCCTGCGAGCGCCTGACGTTGGGCTGGGGTGATCTGCACACGCTCGTAGTGGTTCTCGATCAGGCGTTCCACGTCTTCGATGAGCATGGCCTGTCTCGTGCAGTCGGTGCGTTTCTGGTGTCGTCCCGCACACACGAAGTAGGGGTAGACATCGCCGTAGCGGTTCTTCGCGTTCGAGACGATCAACCGCGCCCCGCATTCCCCGCAGTAGACACTGCCTTTGAGGTAGTGGCCGTGCGTCTGGGTGGCCTCCCCGGCAGTCCGGTTCGCGGTAAGCACGGACTGCACCTGGTACCAGACCTCGGCAGGGATCAGTGGTTCGTGCGCGCCCTTGTACGAGACGCCCCGGTAGACCGCATCGCCCTTGTAGTAGGGGTTCGTGAGCATCCGGTGGATGGCTGAGAGCACGGGCGGTTTGGCCGGCCTGCGCGGCGACGGCACCGTTACGAGACCGCGGGCGGTGAGTTCTTCGTGGAGGCCGCTGAGGGTCCAGGTGCCGGAGGCGTAGGCCTTGAACGCCCA
>JBKEBC010000047.1:0-1636 GCA_047972965.1 Beutenbergiaceae bacterium
GCTGCAAGCCAGCATCAAAGGTGTAGCAGTAGGTCAGGCTCTCGGAATCGCATCGTGCCCCGGGATAGCGGTTCCAATACCAGGTACCGCCGACATCATCGGCCTTGTCAATTCCACGGACGCGAAATCCGCTGGTCCGAAGCAGGTGAACCATGTACAGCCCGGAGAATCCGGCCCCGATGACGATCGCGTCGACCTCTGGTGCAGGGTGCGGATCCGTCTGTGCGGACATATGCCTAACCTCCTCGGGTTGGTCCGGCGCAGGTGTGGCGGATCTGGGGCGGCGAAGGATCCTTCACTAGAGTAATCGATTACTCTAGTGAAGGATCCTTATCACGGTGATTGAGAGAGTTCTATGTCAGCTAGTGCACATGGGTGGATTGGCGGCGGTCCTGGGGGTCGCGCGATCGATAGATATCGCCTGGATGGGAGCGTGGCTCTCATTACAGGCGGGCAGCGGGGGATCGGGCATGCCATCGGCAAGGCATTCGCCGAGGCAGGCGCCGCCGTCGGGATCGTGACGGCACCAGGAATGGACGGCAGCGATGCAGTATCCGAGTTTGAAGCGCTCGGAGTGCCCGCTGTCGCAATCGAGGGCGATGTCACCGATCAGGCAGCCCTAACCGCAGCGTTTGACGCAGTTGCGTCCAGGCTCGGCCGACTCGATATCGTGGTGGCGAACGCTGGAATTGGCATCGATGTCCAGGCTGAGGATATGACGGCGCAGCAGTGGGATCGGTTGATGGACGTCAATCTCCGGGGAGTGTTCTTCACCGCGCAGCAGGCGCACCGGCCCCTGCAGGAGAGCGGCGGGTCGATCGTCATGATGAGTTCGAATGCTGGTTTTACCCCCACCGGGACTGCTCCGGCCGCCTACAACATCAGCAAGGCGGGTGTGGCGATGATGGCCAAGTGCCTGGCCTACGAGTGGGGACGATTCCAGATCCGGGTCAATGCGATTGGACCTGGCTACGTGCATACCGATATCATCGGGAACTACCTACAAACGCATTCTGACGAGGCGTTTGACTATATGGCTGCCCCCTCGCCGCAGTTGCGTATTGCCACGGCAGATGAGATTGCCGCGACGGCCCTCTACCTAGCTTCCGATGCAGCCAGCCACACGAATGGACAGACCGTCATCGTCGATGGTGGCTATACCATCACCGGTTTGGACAATCGGATGCGTCCTGACTCCTAGGTCTGGCTGGCTGGACAAGCAATAGGTCCTCAGCTAGGCCGGGCTGTGCGAGGGGTGACCCTCAGCTACCTGCGGCAGATCTTCGGCGTGCTCGTGCGCGCTCGCTGTCTTGGCCGGTCGGGCAGCGCCTGACACCAGTCCTGATGCCACGATCAGACCAACGATGATCAGCAAGGTATTTAGCAGGCCAATGCGCTCGCTGACCAGCCCCAGCAGGGGTGGCCCGGCCAAGAAGGCAATGTAGCCGAACGTCGCGCATGCGGCCACGCGGGTGGCAGCGTTGCGAGGATCGTCGGCGGCAGCCGACATCCCCAACGGAAATCCGAGTGAGGTACCGAGGCCCCACATGGCAGCACCGATGAAGATGACCGGAAGCGAGTGTCCGTAGATGAAGAGCAGCAAACCGACGGCGGCGGTAGCAGCGAGGACTCGGAG
>JBKEBC010000011.1:0-34726 GCA_047972965.1 Beutenbergiaceae bacterium
CACCACAGCTGGCTCAACACTAAGGATTACTTATGCCCCCTCAGCCCTCGGATCGGCGTCAAGATGAGGACCACCTCGATCAGGACGACCTCGATCAGGACGACCTCGATCAGGACGAGGACGAGCTTGACGAAGATGAGCTCGATCAAGACGAGGACGAGCTTGACGAAGATGAGCTCGATCAAGACGAGGACGAGCTTGACGAAGATGAGCTCGATCAAGACGAGGACGAGCTTGACGAAGATGAGCTCGACGAAGAAAGTGGGCCTAGCACGGGTCAGCATTGGCTCATTCCGCGCCTAGGCGCGGAGGCGATCGGCACCTTCGTGCTGGTCTTGGCCATCGCGGGTACCGCGGCATTCTCGAACATCACCGGCGTGGGCATGCTGGGCGTAGCACTTGCGGGTGGCCTAGCTCTGACCGCCATGGTTGCGGCCGTCGGTAAGTACTCCGGTGCCCACCTCAACCCCGCTGTCACCCTCGGGGCAGCCCTGGCCGGGCGCCTTCCCTGGCTAGAGGTCCTGCCGTATTGGGTAGCTCAGGTGCTCGGCGCCATCGGTGCGGGCGCAGTTATCAAGGCGATGACACCGCCAACCCTCCTGACCATCCTTGGCATGACTTCAACCGAACAGTTCATCGCCAGCACCGCCAATGGCTATGGCGACAAGTCCCCGCTCGCCCTCCTCGCCGAGGGCCAAGCCGCCAACGCTGGTATCTCGGAAATCCCCAGCTTTTCCCTCACCCAGGCCTTCCTGATCGAAGCGCTGGTCACCGCGGCTCTGGTCGGCGTGGTGCTGGCGGTCACCCGGCGACCGAATCCAGCCGCGCCCCTGGCTATCGGCGCAACACTGACCGTAGGCATCCTGCTCGCTGGTTTAGCGACCAATGCCGCCGTCAACCCGGCCCGCGCCACCGGGGTAGCCTTCTTTGCCGAGCCGTGGGCGCTGAGCCAGCTGTGGCTATTCTGGCTCGCTCCACTGACAGGTGCACTATTCGCAGGCCTCATCGCCGTCCTGGTTCAAGGAGACCCTGAGACAGCCGACGAAGAAGAAGAAGAAGAAGAAGGATGGGATGGGACTCATCCGGAGGATGAAACCGACTAGCGCGGGCTCGCTGGATCTTCCTCCTGCGAACCGCAGAATGAGTTGAAACCCTCGGGTTCTAGATAGCACCAGGGGGGATGGTCAGGACCAGGGCAGCAATAGCGGCTGCTCCGGTCAGCATCACTGCGACATCAAATCCCTTGGACCGCACCCGAATGCCATACGGACCGTTCGCAGGACCGAACCCCCGCACTGCCGCCATCAGCACCAGCATGCCGGACATCAAAAACGCCCCCGGTTCAACACCGACGGTCAGCGCCACGACCACCATTGCCACGACCGCGGTTAGCGCCACCCACACCATCAACGGGACCGTCGCAGCAGGCGTCGACCGTGGCATGGGATCGTCGGTTTGCACCACTGGAGCCTAGCGGCAGGTTAGGTTGTGCCAGTGAACGCTCGCATCATTCAAGGGCCAGGCCGGGTCGTCGTGGTCGGTGCCGGGCTAGCAGGACTTCGTACGGTCGATGAGCTCCGCCACCAGGGCTACCAAGGGGAACTGGTGTGGCTGGGTAATGAGGGGCTTCACCCCTATGACCGACCGCCACTGTCATCCGAACTGATGACCAAACCCGACCCGGTTTGGCTGGCACAAGACCTCTCCATCGATCTCGATGCGTTGGATGTCACCATCGATCTCGAGGACGCGGCGACTGCGCTATTGCTGGATGACCAGCAGGTGGTCGGCTTGCGAACCGAATCGGGTCAGATCGATGCGGATGCTGTCGTGGTGGCAACCGGGGCCACTCCCCGTCGACCCTGGGCCGAGGTCGCCTACCTACATCACCTTCGGGATGCTGATCGGATCCGCACCAGCATCGGCCCGGGTCGGCACCTGGCGATCATTGGTGCCGGATGGATCGGTGCCGAACTCGCCAGCGTTGGCGCCGAAGCTGGCTGCACGGTCACCGTCCTGGAATCGGGCCCGGCCCCGCTGGCGCAACACATCGGCGTCGACGCTGGTGAACGGACCCGGCCCTGGTATGAGACCGCAGGCATTGCCCTGCGCACCGACGCAGAAGTCACCACCGCCACCGCAACGAGTGTGCGCTTCGCCAATGGCACCGGCCTTGATGCCGACCTGGTGGTGGCGGCCGTTGGCATACAACCGCACACCCGCTGGCTCGCCAAGACGGTACCGCTGCTACCCACCGGCCAGATCGCGACGGACCGAGGTGGAGCCACGGATATCGCTGGTCTATGGGCCGTGGGGGATGTCGCACGGCGCGAGAGCGTACATTTCGGCCCGATCAACGGTGGCCACTGGTTCTCGGCACTTCGCGACCCGGCGTTGCTGGCCACGCAGTTCCTGGGACGTCCGCTACCAGCCAACGAACCAGCACCGGAGGTGTTCTCCGACCAGTTCGGGCACCATTTGGCCATGCTGGGGAGATTGACCCGGCCGGGGGAACCCGGGGCCGCCGTCATGATGCGTGAGGATCAACGCGGGGGGTGGACCCAACTACACACCGTGGGCAACTACCTGGTCGGCGCGATCGTAGTGGATAGACCCAATGACGCCAGCGCCGCACGCAAGCTCCTGCGCGGCGCATCGCTTCTGCAAATCGACCTCGCAGCCGCGGCTGACTCCACCCACCCGCTCCGCTCTATCGTTGCTTCCTAGGGCAACCAAGGCGCTGATGGGCCCGGCCCATGGTCAGTGGAAGAAGTGTCTGGTACCGGTGAAGTAGAGCGTGATACCGGCTGCCTGAGCCGCCTCGATCACCTCGGCATCACGCACCGAGCCACCGGGCTGCACAATGGCCTGCACTCCGGCATCGATGAGTATCTGCGGCCCATCGGCGAACGGAAAGAAGGCATCCGAGGCGGCCACTGCACCACGAGCTCGCTCGACATCGCCCGCATTGGCCCGTTCGACCGCGAGACGGCAGGAATCAACCCGGTTGACCTGACCCATACCGATTCCGACGGCAGCGCCCTGCGCAGCCAGCAGGATGGCATTCGACTTCACTGCCCGCACCGCCCGCCAGGCAAAGGACAAGTCCGCTAGAACTTGCTGCGTCGCGGCTGTTCCGGCTTCCAGCGTCCAGGTCGCCGGGTCATCACCGGGCGCATCGAGCCGATCGACCTGTTGCACCAGCAGCCCGCCACTGATCCGGCGCTGTTCGAGGGCAGACCTGGGTGGCTGGGCGACCGTTATCAGGCGGATGTTCTTCTTGGTCGTCAGCATCGCAACCGCCTCGGTGGTAAAGCCTGGCGCGACGACCACCTCGGTGAAAATGTCCTTGACCTGATCCGCCATCGCGGCGTCCACCACCTGATTGGCAGCGATCACCCCGCCGAAGGCGGATACCGGATCACACGCGTGCGCCCGGGCGTGCGCCTGGGCGATGTCTGCTCCGACGGCGATACCGCATGGATTGGCGTGCTTGATGATGGCAACACACGCCTGGTCACCATGGTCATGGGCCGCGCGCCAAGCGGCGTCGGCGTCCACGTAGTTGTTGTAGCTCATCTCCTTGCCGTGCAGTTGCTCTCCCGCGGCCAGCCCACCGCCGGAGGGGTCGAGGTACAACGCTGCCTGCTGGTGCGGGTTCTCGCCGTATCGCAGCACGGTGCTGCGTTCACCGGTAGCTCCGGTCCAGGTGGGCAGGTCCTGCTGCTCCACCGTGGTGGTCATCCAGGTTGCGACATCGACGTCGTAGCTCGCGGTGTGGCGGAACGCCTGCGCGGCCAAGGCCGTGCGTTCGGCGAGGGTGAAGCCGCCGCGACCCACCGCCGAGATCACCTCGCCGTACCGTGCAGGATCAACCACCACCGCAACACTGGGGTGGTTCTTGGCTGCCGCACGCACCATCGATGGGCCACCGATGTCGATTTGCTCCACACATTCATCTGCGCTGGCGCCGCTAGCAACGGTTGCCGCGAACGGATACAGGTTGACGACCACCAGATCAAACGGTTCGACGTCCAACTGGGCCAACTGCTCAACGTGTTCGGGTTTGCGGCGGTCGGCGAGGATTCCAGCATGGACCCGGGGGTGCAACGTCTTAACCCGCCCGTCCAGGCACTCCGGGAAACCAGTCAAGTCCTCCACCCCCGTGACCGGCACACCGGCATCCGCGATGCGGGCGGCGGTCGATCCCGTGGAGACTATGGATACACCCGCCGCATGCAGAGCTTGGGCCAACTCGGGCAGGCCAGTCTTGTCGTATACGGAAACGAGTGCGCGGCGAATGGGGACGACGTCGGTCATGGGCTCTCCAAGGAAGTGATGCGGTGCGCACCCAGGCGATCGGCGCGCGTCAACAGAGCCACCGCCCGCTCCCAGGTGGTGCTCCACCTCGACGCCAGTCACGACCGGTGAGGACCATCCTAGCCGGGTCGCGGGTGGATAGGCTGGTCAGCGGCTACCGAGCACGATTCGCCGCCCCTGCACATGGAAACCCTGCCGAGCTAACCGCCCCACCCAGGTCACCAGCTGGTCGCGCTCAGCTGCCTTGATTCGCTCGGTGAGGGTGTCAACGTCGTCATCATCGGCGACGGGGACGGCGACCTGGGCGACGATCACTCCGGTATCGATGCCAGCATCGACCACGAACAGGGTGGCCCCGGTGACCTTGACTCCGTACTCCAGGGCATCCCGGGGCCCGTGAATGCCCGGGAAGGCCGGTAGCAGCGTGTTGTGGGTGTTGAGATATCGGCCACCGAAGGCGCTCAGGAAAGCCGCTCCGGCGAGCTTGAGGAAGCCGGCGCTGACCACCAGGTCTGGTGCAAAGTGGCTCACTCGCTCGGTCAGTGCCTGATCCCAGGCTGCTCGATCGGGGTGCTGGGAGAGCGACTCAACAAAAGTGGCGATGCCGTGCTCGGACGCAATGGCAAGGCCTGCGCAGTCACGGTCAGCTCCCACAGCCACGATCTGCGCACCAAAGTCGGGATCGGCGCACGCAGCGATCAGGGCCTGCAGGTTACTCCCGCCACCGGAGATCAGGACGACGATGCGTTGAGGGCTGGACACGTCACACCACCCTATGCCCGGCATGTGACAATTGCCTCACAGGCGACCCGGAGGCACTTGCTGCACGTGACGAATCCTTACGCTCCACCAGACCCCAACAAGCCGCGCCCAACTCCAGTTCGTCGGCCAGTGGCCCAGCAACGCCCACCGGCGCCTCCGAAGCCCACTCCGGAGGAAGCCCGATCGGTCACGGGCGCGGTGATGCGGTTCGGGCTCTTGATGCTTTTGACGCTCATGGCTGGCGTCCTGCCCATTCCGTGGCAGGTGCTGGCCCCGATAGCCGGGATTGCTTCGTTCGCCTACGGCACCACCATCTTGGTGCGGGTCTTGCGGTTACGGTGGCGCGGACTGCTCACTCCGCTGCTGGTTGGCGGCCTGGCACTGATCGGCCTGACAACCCTGAGTAGCACCACCCAGCTGGCTCTGTTCTGGGATGAACAGCTCGCCTTTCAGGAGTGCCGCGAGGGAGCGATCACCATCGCAGCACAGGAGCGATGCCTCGCTCAATATCAGGAGTCGATCGCACCGCCGACCTCGGGTTCCTAGCATCCAACAGGCGACCGCAGCGCAATCAACGGTGCTAGCGGCCCCGAACTAGCGTTGCCCGACCTGGCGGACCCATTCGAGTCCCGATCTGCCAGCACCCCGCAGGCCCGCCATCAGACCTGGATGGGCCAGGATCGCAGTCATCCCCATCCCCAGCAATAGCTGCCAGCTAACCGCCAGCATCAGGGCGAGCGGCATCGGGCCCAGCCGCGACATCCGGCCCGGCCCTACTGCGCCGCTGCTAGCCCAACCCAGGACCAGCACGACCAACCCGGCCACGGCCACGGCCACGGCCACCGTGATCAGCGTGTCCTTCAGTTCCGTTGGGTGCCGGCGGCGCAACCAAAGGCCACAGACCGCTCCCAGGAGCACCCCGCACACCATGATCGCGGCCAGGCTCGGGTGGCTACTGCCTGGTTCTGGGAGCGCCCCGAGCACGGGTATCAGGGGCAGCGGTCCGGCGTCGACGGCAGTGGCGGAGAACAGGGTTCCCTGGCCGACAGCAAACCCTGGGCCCGCCAGGTAGGCCATCGCCCACACCGCGACGGTCGGTAGCGCCAGGACCTGCGCCACGACAATCAGCACGGTCGAGACCGCATCGGGCACCAAGGCCCGGTGCACTTGAGCCACCTGGTCAAATCCCAGCACCACTGCAACGACCACCATCACCACGCCCAGCAGCAGGTAGCACCCGGCAGCACGCAGGCCGGTGGCCGCACCCACGCGCACCGGCTCTGGGATGAGCTCCCACCACCGGGCAATGGGGTCGGGCAATCGGTGGCGCATGGCCCAAGCTCCGCCAACGCTCACCACGACCAGCGCGCCGAGCAGGGCCCACCAGCTTCCGAGACCGCCAACCCAGGCAGCCAGGACGGCGGTCAGCACCAAGTAGCTGACAGTGGTGGCAAGCAGGGCCCACCAGGTAGTCATCCGCGCCCGGCGTATCGCCGTTGCTGCGGCGACCACTGAGATCATCGTGATTCCCAGCGGGATGATCGAGATGGTTGCTGCACCGGCGGTCGCCGTGGCGCCATGGCCCAGCAACCACAGTGTCGATCCGAGCCTCGCCGCATCAACCCACGTGGCCGCACCCAGAGCCGGGGCCGCAGCGGTGGCCACATAGCCGGTCACCGTCAGGACGGTCACCATCAACCACGAGCCAACCGCGGCCTCGGCACCGGCCAGCGCTCCTCGCAGGCTCTGGTCAGGCAACCGCCACGAGGAGGCGGACGGCTCGTCGTCCTCCTGGTGCTCCACCATTCGAGGCGGGAACACGGGCGGGCGGGTTGTGGTCATCTCCACCATCGTCGGTGCTGGAGGGCTCGAGCGCCCCGCGACACACCGAGACGAACCCACAACAACCCACCACGTCGCGATCCGACCCACCCACAACAACCCACCAAGTCGTGATGCGGCGGCCAAGTCGTGGTGCGCGCATCACGACTTGGCCGCCCAATCACGACCTCGCGGTTGGGGCTGCCGACTAAGAAACTAGCTGGGCTCGAGGATGGAGCGAACGATGGCCGCGGTCTCACTCGGGGTCTGGCCTACCCGCACGCCAGCAGCCTCCAGCGCTTCCTTCTTCGCTTGGGCGGTCCCGGCTGAACCGGACACGATGGCGCCAGCGTGCCCCATCGTCTTACCCTCCGGTGCGGTGAAGCCCGCGACGTAGCCGACGACCGGCTTGGTGACGTTCTTGGCGATGTAGGCGGCCGCACGCTCTTCGGCATCGCCACCGATTTCGCCGATCATGACGATGATGTCGGTCTCAGGGTCGTCCTGGAATCCGGCGATGGCGTCGATGTGAGTAGTGCCGATGACCGGGTCCCCACCGATACCAATCGCCGTGGAGAATCCGAAGTCACGCAACTCGAACATCATCTGATACGTGAGGGTTCCGGACTTGGACACCAGCCCGATGTTGCCCGGGCCAGCGATATCCGCGGGGATGATGCCGACATTGGACTTGCCGGGGCTGATGACTCCCGGGCAGTTCGGTCCGACCAGGCGTACGCCTTTGCTGGCCGCATAGTTGTAGAACTCTGCGGTGTCCTTGACCGGGACACCTTCGGTGATGATCACCACCAACGGAACCTGCGCGTCGACGGCTTCGATCACCGCACCCTTGGTGAACGGTGGCGGCACGAACGCCACTGAGACGTTCGCTCCCGTGGCCGCGACCGCGTCGGCGACCGTGCCGAACACAGGTATTGAGGTAGTCGTGCCATCGATATCGAAGTCGACGGAGGTTCCCGCCTTGCGCGGGTTAACCCCACCGACCACCTTGGTCCCGGAGGCCAGCATGCGGGTGGTGTGCTTCATGCCTTCCGAGCCGGTCATGCCCTGCACGATGACTGCGGAGTCGGAGTCTAGGAAGATCGCCATGATCGGTGCTTCGCTTTCTATTCGGGCTCAGGCGGCCAGTTCAGCGGCTTTGTCGGCCGCGCCGTCCATGGTGTCGACAAGGGTGACGAGCGGGTGTGCTGCTTGGGCAAGGATCCGGCGACCTTCCTCAACGTTGTTGCCATCTAGCCGCACGACCAGCGGCTTGGTGGCCGTATCCCCGAGGATGCTCAACGCCTGAACGATGCCGTTGGCTACCTCGTCGCAAGCCGTGATCCCCCCGAAGACGTTGACGAATACGCTCTTGACCTGCGGGTCGCCCAGGATGACGTCCAGCCCGGCCGACATCACCGCGGCCGAGGCGCCACCACCAATGTCCAGGAAGTTCGCTGGCCTCACCCCGCCGTGCCGCTGACCAGCACCTGCTACCACGTCCAACGTGCTCATCACCAGCCCCGCACCATTGCCGATGATGCCAACCTCGCCATCCAGCTTGACGTAGTTCAGCCCGGCGTCCTTGGCCTTGGCCTCCAATGGGTCCGCACTCGCGGCATCCTCCAGCGCATCATGGCCTGGGTGCCGGAACTGTGCGTTGCCGTCCAGTGTGACTTTGCCGTCCAGGGCGATGATGTCGCCCGAGGCCGTCTGAACCAGAGGGTTCACCTCGACCAACGTGGCGTCCTCGGCCTGATAGACCCCTCCCAACTGCACCAGCACCTGCGCAACCTTGGCAGCGGTATCGCCATCGAATCCGGCTGCGGTCGCTACCTCGGCAGCCTTGGCCGCATCCAAGCCGACGTTCGGGTCGACGGCGATCCGCGCCAACGCCTCCGGGCGTTCGACCGCGAGCTGTTCGATCTCGACGCCGCCCTCGCGGCTGCACATCGCCAAGTACCGGCGCTCGGCACGGTCCAGCAGCAGCGAGAAGTAGTACTCCTGGGCGATGTCAGCACCCTCGGCGATCATTACCCGGTGCACCGTGTGGCCCTTGATGTCCATGCCGAGGATGGCTCGAGCGTGTTCGGCAGCCTCATCGGCAGAACGAGCGATCTTGACACCCCCGGCCTTGCCGCGACCACCGGTCTTCACCTGGGCCTTGACCACCACGACTCCACCATCGACTAAGAGCTCACTGGCAGCAGCCGCTGCACCTTCGGGCGTCGTCGCGACGATGCCGCGTAGCACGGGGACCCCATGCTTCTCGAATACGTCACGTGCTTGGTACTCGAACAGGTCCACCGGTTCCGCCTCCGTTATCGCCTCAGTGCGTAGGTCACGGCGACCTTACCGCGCTCAGAGCACCGCCCGGGTGCGATGTGACCGACGACACTACGGTTCCAACGCTTGGGAGACCACATCCGCAAACAGGTAGATCCCGTCAAAATTGGGGTGCACGCCATCGGGCTGCAATTGATCCAGATTCACGGTGATCGCCCCATTCCAGTCGGCGATGACGACGTTGGGATTCTCGGCCGCTACCAGTTCCATGTTGGCGTTGGACTCCGGGATCCAGTAGCTGTCGTGATACAGGTTCACCAGCACCACTTGGCGATCGGGCCCCAGCGCCTCCAGCGCCTGCAGCAGCGGCGCCGGATCCCGCAACCCGGCATTGCTGCCCGCGGCGATCACCACAACCTCCCGGACTGTGCCCGCCGCCACTGCTGCCTCGATCGCAGCCGTCACTGCTGGCCATTGCCGGTTCGATTCGGCATCGATAGCTATTCCGGGGAACACCTCGGTCATGGCCGGTGCGGCGACGTACAGCAGGGAGTCCCCGAAAGCGCTGATCTGGTCCCCCGTTGGCATGGGAGCCGGGACCCCAGGGTCCAACTTATCCATCAGCGCACCGGGGGCAACCGTCTGCTCATCCTGCGCAGTTTCCGAGCCTTGCGGGGTCGGCTCCACTGCCGACGCCGCAGCTTCGAATTGCAGTTCGACCTGCGACTTGTCCGGTGCCACCACCAGCGCGATCACAAACGCCGACACCATCACGGCCGCGACGGCGGCAACCATCCTGGGCCACACCGGGACGGCTTGCTGTAGCGAGGTCCGCACCGCCACCAGGGTCGCCCGGAACCCATCGCGGCGAATCGGCGTCTCCACCCACCGGTAAGAGCAGGCAGCACCCGCGAGCGTCAGGGCCACAGCCAGCGCTCGCCCCCACCACCAGGCCGCTGAATCCGGGACCGCAGCAGGTAGCACCGCCGTGATGATGAGCAGCATGGGCCAGTGCCACAGGTAAATGCCGTAGGAGCGCTCCCCCACCCAGGTCAGCGGCCGAACTGACAAGATGCGCGCCAACGGATCACCCTCGGGTGCCGTGGCGGCTGCGGCCACCACGAGCGCCGTCGCGCCAGAGGCCAGCAGAATGCCTCCCTGGTAGGCGAAGGCGGACTCACCCTCGAGCAGGGCCATCAGGAGCAGCAAGCCCGCCAGTCCGACCAGTGCCATCACAGCTCGAATCCAGGCGGACACCGTCGGCGCCCGGCTGTGCAGCCACAGGGCGAGCGCGGCGCCGAGCATGAGGCCGAAGGCGTGGGTGTCGGTGCCGTAGTAGACCCGGGTGCTCCCCTCGCTTGCCAGCAGGGCCATCGCTAGTGCGGACGCTACTGCCAGACCAAGCACGATGAGTACCCGCACGCGCAGGCTGTGCACAGCCCGCAGCAGCAAGCCCAGCAATAGCGGCCACACCAGGTAGAACTGCTCCTCAACCGCCAACGACCAGAAGTTGATGAACATCTGGGGTGCGGTCTGAGTGAAATAGGAGGTGCCGGCGAACAGCTCTAGCCAGTTGGTGGAGAAGGTGAATGCGCCCAATACCTGACGGCGGGCATCGACGAGCAGGTCCTGCCCGACGATGAGCCCGATCACCGTGGCGACCACCACCACCAGCACCAGTGCTGGAAGCAACCGACGGGCCCGCCGGGTCCAGAACCGTCGCAGGTCGATCCGGCCTTGGGTGTGCCTTTCTCGAACCAGCAGGGTCGTGATGAGAAAGCCGGAGACAACGAAGAACACGTCGACACCCAGGTAGCCTCCGGGCAGACTCGCTGCTCTCAGGTGAAAGATGAGGACGGCGACAATCGCTATGGCGCGTAAACCGTCCAGCCCGGGAATCCGCCCGGTGGCCTGCTCCGTCTGGGCAGGCGCGGGCGCAGACGAAGTCATGGCTACCTCCCCCTCAGCGAGAACGACCAGGCCGCAGAGCCTGACACATCTTGTCAGAGCTTGGTCACCGGTGAATAGCGTAGGAGCAACCGTTTGGTGCCCGACTCGCCAAAGTCGATCTTGGCGACGGCGTTGCGACCGTTGTTCTCGATCGCTACCACCCGGCCGAGGCCGTAGGCGTCGTGGGTGACCCGGTCGCCAATGGCGAGGTCTGGAACATCGGTTCGGGGCGTTGCGGAACCAAATTTCGGCCCATCGGCACTGGGAGCTACCCGGCGCTGCTCACGCCGTTGCAGCGCTCGGTTTGACCGCGGACCGGTACCTGCACGGCCACCGGCGCGATAGCGCTGCATGGACGATTCGCGCCGCTTCCAGTCGATCAAGTCCTCCGGCAGGTCGGCGATGAACCGCGACTGCGGGAATTCATTCGGGATCCCGAACGCGGTGCGGACGGCAGCGTGCGAAAGATAGAGCCGGTTCCGGGCCCTGGTGAGTGCGACATAGGCCAACCGGCGTTCCTCAGCCAGTTCCTCAGGGTCGTCCAAGCTGCGCTGATGCGGGAAGGTGCCATCCTCCAGCCCGGTGACGAACACCGCGGGGAATTCCAGCCCCTTGGCGGTGTGGACGGTCATCAGCGTGATGACACCCGATTCCGCGTGGGCGTCGGGAATCTGATCGGCGTCGGCTACCAGTGCCACGCGCTCGAGGAAGTCGGTCAGGTCACCGTCAGGCTCAGCTTCGGTGAACTCGGTGGCGACGGCATGCAACTCGGCCAGGTTCTCCACCCGGGTGCCGTCCTGCGGGTCATCGCTGGCCCGCAACGAGCGCAGATACCCCGATTCCTCCAGTACGGTGTCGAGCAGCTCCGCTGGTGGCGCACCGGCCTGAGCGGCCGTTCGAAGCTGACCGAGCAGGCCGGCGAAGTCCGCGATGGTGGCTGCCGCCCGAGGGGCGAGCCCAAGGTGCTCTGCCTGAGCCAGTGCCGCCCCGAAGCTGAGTTGCTGCGCCTGGGCATGGGCGACCACCAGCGCTTCGCTGCGGTCCCCTAGTCCGCGTTTGGGCACGTTGAAGATCCGGCGGATGCTGACGTCGTCGTCGGGATTGATGATGGCCCGCAAATAGGCGATCGCATCCTTAATTTCACGCCGCTCATAGAACCGGGTACCACCGACCACCTTGTACGGCAGCCCGCTGCGCACCAGCACCTCTTCGAGTGCCCGGGACTGGGCGTTGGTGCGATAGAAGATCGCAACATCCGCGGGTCGGATGCCGTCCTCCTGACCCAGCCTGACAATCTCTGACGCGATGAATCGGGCTTCTTCATGCTCGTTGTCAGCGACATAGCCGACGATCTGGGGACCTGAGCCGGAGTCGGTCCACAGGTTCTTGCGTTTACGCCCCGGGTTGGGGGCGATCACCGAATTGGCGGCCGAGAGGATGGTCTGCGTCGAGCGATAGTTCTGTTCCAGCAGGATGGTCGCAGCGTCGGGGTAGTCGGTTTCGAACTCGATGATGTTGCGAATCGTGGCACCTCGAAAGGCGTAGATCGATTGATCCGCATCACCGACTACCGTCAGTTCTGCTGGCGAAATCTCGTGGGTTGAACTGCCCTCCGGCATGCCCACGAGTTCACGCACCAGCACGTACTGGGCGTGGTTGGTGTCCTGATATTCATCGACCAGGACGTGCCGGAATCGGCGCCGGTACTGCTGCGCCACCTCGGGGAAGGCCTGCAGCATGTGCACGGTGGTCATGATGAGATCATCGAAGTCGAGGGCGTGCGCCTGTTGCAGGCGCTGTTGGTAGAGCCGGTATGCGGCGGCCAGGTTCTGTTCCTGCGGGTTGTCTGCGGCTGTGGCAGCAAACGCGTCCGGGTCAACCAGTTCGTTCTTGAGGTCGCTGACCCGGTGACTGAAGGCCTTAGGTGAGAACCGTTTGGGGTCCAGGTCCAGTTGTTTGCAGACCAACGCCATCAGGCGTTGTGAGTCCGCAGCGTCGTAGATCGAGAAACTCGAGCGCAGTCCGATGGTCTTGGCTTCGCGGCGCAGAATCCGCACACAGGCCGAGTGGAAGGTCGAGACCCACATCGTCCGAGCCCGCGGGCCAACGAGATCTTCGACCCGCTCACGCATCTCAGCGGCGGCCTTGTTGGTGAAGGTAATGGCAAGGATCTGTCCAGAACGGGCACGCCCGGTCGCCAGCAGATAGGCAATGCGGTGGGTGAGCACCCTGGTCTTGCCCGATCCTGCACCGGCGACGATGAGCAGTTGCCCGCCGACGTGCGAGACAGCCGCCCGCTGAGGTGGATTCAAACCCTCAAGCAGCGCTTGCGCTACCGGCAGTTCAGCCGAGGTTTCCGGCGCGCCGACATCGTGGGGCTCGGGTTTGGGCATGGTGGGCAGCGCCGATTCAGCAGCATCGACGCGTGCTGGCACCGCCGTCCCTGGCATGGGTAGGTCACTGAACAAGGAGGTCATCGCAGCATGAGCCTATGCGCTGGGACCGACGCCCGGTGGACCAACTGCCAACCGGGTAGCGGCGCTATGCCGACCGCCAGGCAAGAGCTCACAACCCGGTGAGCACGATCGCGATGGGCTCCGTTTGCCGCACCTGCGGCAAACAGCTACCGCCACAGCACGGCGACGAGAATGTTCACCACGGTCAGACCGGCGACGCCTAGCAGATACCCACGGGACACGGAGTCCGGTTTGCGTCCGCGCCAGATCAAGACCGTCAGCACCAGCGCGATCGTCAGCTTGACCGCGATCTTCATGTTATCGATCTCGCCGCCGGTCATTTCCGCCAGACCCACCATCAGCACCCCGGTGACCAGGGCGGTCAGCACCCCATGCCAGGTTCCGGCGGCCAGCCGGGGCTGTTGCAGGTTGGTCAGCACTCCCCCGAGCACCAGCGCCCAACCAACCAGATGCAGAACCAGGAGCAGGCCAAAAACGATGTCCATGGTACTGACACTACGTCAGATGTTGGCTGCTGCTGACCGCCGCTGTGAAACCGCGCGCCGATAGAGCTCATCGGCGCGTTCTAGGACATATGCCCAGGAGATGTGCGGTGAGCTCGCCCTGTTGGTGGCACGCATGGCTTCCAGCAGCGAGGGCTGGCGCGCAAGCTGAACCAGCGCATCCGCCAGTCCCGCATCGGAGTCGGCCAGGATTCCATGCGTGCCCGAGGTGAGGTGGTCGGCGATCCCGTTTCCGGAGCGCGCTACCACCGCCAGCCCGGCGACACGAGCCTCGAGGGCAGCTCCGCCGCCGTTCTCCAGAATCGCCGACGATAGAAACACATCCTGGCTGCGGTAGATCGTCGGAAGGACCTGTCGCGGCACCCGGCCCAGCAGCGTGACGACCGAGGGCAACGATAGGTCCTGGATCGTTCGTTCCACCAGCCGCTGCTGCACTCCGGATCCGGCTAGCGTCAGCTGAATCCGCCCTGCACCGTTGGAAAGCCCCAGGCGTTGGTGCGCGCCAGCAACAGCTCGCAGCAACGCCACCGTTCGCTTTCGGGGCGCGAACCGCTGCGCCGCTACCACCCGCAGCGTTCCTGGCCGAGAGCTAGGGATCGGGCGTGTGGCCGCGGCCTGCCACGGCTGCAGGTCGAAGCCATTGGGCAGCACCGCCACATCGTCATGCCCGATGGCCGCCGCCACCCGCGCCGCCGCGGGCCTGCTGCAGGAACTCGCCACGAAGTCGGTGTGGCTCCATCCGGTGAGCTTGGCGCCGATACCGATGGCGGTTTCGGCGCCATCGATCCTGCTGTGCCAGGTAATGACCATCGGCAATCCAAGCGCCTTGGCCGCACGTGCGCCGTCCCAGGCGAACGGTGAGATCAGGCCGGCGTGCACATGCACGACGTCGGGTCGGAGCTTGGCCAGCGCGCGCCGCAGCAGCCAGTACCCCCGAGGGTGAATCGGCACACCGAAGGTGACCGGTGTGGCCAGCCTATGCACCCGCACGCCGGTGTCCTCGGTGCGGGTGACCCGGTAGCGCGAGAGTCCACCGTTGCCCTCTGCTGCGGCCGTCGCGGTCAGGACGTGCACAGCCTCGCCCCGTTGTGACTGACGGGCCGCCAGATCATGGACCTGGTTTTCGATCCCACCCATCCGGGGGAGGTAGCAATCCGAGACATGCACGATCCGCACGAGAGGCAAGCTTACGTCGCAGGTGGCACCTCAACGTCCGCGCGCCTGGTGTCGGCAGGAAGGGCTACTCCCACTCGATGGTGCCCGGGGGTTTGCTGGTTACATCCAGGGTGACCCGATTGACCTCCGGTACCTCATTGGTGATCCGCGTCGAGATGCGGGCCAGAACCTCGTAGGGCAGCCTGGTCCAATCGGCGGTCATCGCGTCTTCACTGGAGACCGGCCGCAGCACCACGGGGTGCCCATAGGTGCGCCCGTCTCCTTGGACGCCGACCGAGCGCACGTCGGCTAGCAGCACGACCGGACACTGCCAGATGTCTCGATCCAACCCAGCGGCGCTCAGTTCCGCCCGCGCGATTGCGTCAGCCGCACGCAAGGTATCGAGCCGCTGGGCGGTCACCTCACCAATGATCCGGATACCTAATCCCGGCCCCGGAAACGGCTGCCGCCAGACGATGACCTCGGGTACTCCCAGCTCCAGCCCGACAGCGCGAACCTCATCCTTGAACAGGGTCCGTAGCGGCTCTACCAGCTCGAACTGCAGATCGTCCGGGAGCCCACCCACGTTGTGATGGGACTTGATGTTCGCCGCCCCTTCGCCACCCCCAGACTCCACGACATCGGGGTACAACGTTCCCTGAACCAGGAAGCGCACCTGCTGCGTCGGCTCGTCAGCCCCCTGGCGGGCATCCGCCACCACCTCGCGTGCGGCCTGCTCGAAGACTCGGATGAACTCGCGGCCGATGATCTTGCGTTTGGTCTCTGGATCGGTCACACCGGCCAGCGCCTGCAGGAAGCGATCACGGGCATCGACCACCTTCAAGGTGACGCCAGTGGAAGCGACGAAGTCGACCTCGACCTGCTCGGCTTCACCCTCGCGCAGCAGTCCATGGTCAACAAAGACACAGGTCAGCTGGTCGCCCACGGCAGCCTGGACCAGCGCTGCCGCCACGGAGGAATCCACTCCGCCGGAGAGTCCGCAGATCACCTGCGCATCACCGACCTGATCGCGAATCGCTGCCACCTGATCGGCGATCACATTGCCAGGTGTCCATGCGGGTGCCAACCCGGCCCCACGGTAGAGAAAGTTCTCCAGCGCGGCCTGCCCACGGCTGCTGTGTTTGACCTCGGGATGCCATTGCATGCCATACAACCGGCGATCGCCGTCTTCGAATGCTGCCACCGGCGCACCCGATGAGGTGGCGAGCACCTGGAAGCCGTCCGGGGGTCGCTGGACCGCATCGCCGTGAGACATCCAGGTTTTCTGCTGCCCAGGCGAGCCGGCTAACAGGGTGCCAGCGCTGGTGACCGCTACTTCAGTGGCGCCATATTCACGGGTCCCGGTCTTGGCAACCACGCCTCCGAGCGCCTGAGCCATGGCCTGGAATCCGTAGCAGATACCCAACACCGGTACCCCAGCAGCGAAGATGGCTGGGTCGACGCTGGGGGCGTCGTCGTCATAGACCGAGGACGGGCCTCCAGACAAAATAATGGCGGCCGGGTCCTTGGCGAGCATGTCGGGCACGCTCATGGTGTGCGGGACGATCTCGGAGTACACCCGGGCCTCTCGCACGCGGCGGGCGATGAGTTGGGCGTACTGGGCACCGAAGTCGACGACGAGGACCGGGCGTGGATCAGAACTCACGGGCACAGAATAGGGCCGGTCGCCCTCGTTAGGGTGCCGGGTACCGCTGTTCGAACCAGCCGCGGGCCTTGGCCTCCATGACAAACGAGAGGATCGGGATCACGCCTCCCGCGATCAAGGCCCCGATCTTGCCAAAGGACCACCGCATGCGTGACCACAGGTCAAACACCGTGAGCGCATAGACGACGTAGATCCAGCCATGCACGATCGCGATCCAGTCGCCCAGGACGGGGCGCGGCCCCTCCGCGTCGACACCGTTGAGTTGCAGGAGGTACTTCAGCACCATCTCCACGCACAGCAACAGCAGCATTCCACCGGTGATGAAGGCCATGATGCGGTACCGGCGCAAGGCCGAGCGGGCCTTCCTGGCAACGTCCTGATCGGTGCTATTGGCGTCGGTCATGGCGCCATTGTGGGCCAGACTCACCGAAACTGCACACCGGCGCCCCAGCACGTCGCTCTGTCTGGCGCAGTGGCTGACCGCCCTGCCCAGCCCGAGTGCCGGTGACGGCGCTCAGGCGAACTCGGCATCCACGATCCGTGGCTCATCCTGGACACCGGCACGCACCTGTTCCCAGGTGAGGAAGTCCTCGGTGGCGTTGACAAAGGTGGCGGCGATCCAGGTCACTACGACCGCGTCATCCACCAGCCCCAGCAGGGCCAGGAAGGCTTCGGGAACCAGGTCGATCGGTGCCAGGACGTACCCCACCGCCAGGCCCAGCATGAGCAACGTGCTCGGCGCGGTACCGCGGTATTCGCCACGCCAGCTCGACCGTGCCAGCCGAGGCAGAGCGCCAAGGCGGGCGAACACTCCGGCCGAACCAGGCCGGGTCGCGATGCGAACCGCATCGAATAGTGGGCGCAGCAGGCTGCGGCTACCGGTAGAAGCCATCTCGACCCTCCTTCTCGCAGACCCCGACGGCCCACGCGCTCCTTTCAACAGCCCCGACGCCGCCAGCATTCCCATCCCTGCGCCGGGCGGATTCGGGACACCCATTACCGGGCCGCCAGCAGGTCCACCGTCAATGCAGCGGTCCAGCTGAACCGGCGACTGCCATGGGGAACCCCGGTATGGGGATCGACGTATTCTGCAAACTCATGCTCCAGGGCGAGTTTGACCAGCTTCTGGGACAGCTGTTCGGCTATGGCTCGGGCGCTTTGAGGGGGCAGCGCTGGATTGATCGGAACGGTCCACGCCGTGGTGGACCAGCGTTTCAGCGCCGCCGCGGTCAATGCCCGCCTGAATCGGGCTACGCCGTAACCTGCGGATCTGGTTGCTTGTTCTCATCCCGGCGCTGGCGCACCTCATCGCGCACCATGCGCCACCACAGCATCAGCGCAAACCCGCCAAAGACGAACCATTCGGCCGCATAGGCGATATTGCGTAGGTTCAACCCCGCCTGCGGCAAGGCCGGTGGCGGCAGCGCCAGCACCTGGTCGGAGCCTGCAGGTCCAGACCCAGGCGCACCCCCGTCTGGCTGCGCCGAGATCAGCAGCAGTTGGCCGGAATAGATCGGCGCCCCCCAGGCATTGACCAGGGCGCCGGCATTGACCGAATCGATATCACTTCCTGGCTGCGGACCGGTTTCCCCGCCCTCCGATCCCGCCAGATAGCCCATGATCGTCACCGTGCCAGCGGGAAGAGTCAAGTGGTCATGGGAACGCTCGGGCACCCACCCGCGCACGACGGGCATCAGTGCACCGGTCGCGTCCTCCCGGAACGCGGTCAATAGCAGGTAGCCCGAAACCCCATCCAGGTCCCGTTCGGGAACCCAGTAGGCTAACTCCGGCTCCCAGGAACCGATGAGTTCGACCCGCGATCCGACCATCGCCTGGGTGAAGGAGGTCTGCGGGGCCACCACGTCGGCGATCGGCACTGGGGCGGCCTGCTCACGGGCTGCCTGATCGATGGCAGCCTGTTGTTCGGCCTGCCCGATGGCGCGGTCGATCTGCCAGGCACCCAGACGCACACACACGATGGCACCCACCAAGAGCAGGGCGAATATCCCGAGTAATCGGGGGGAGGTCGCAGCCCGGAACCATTCGCGCACGGCTCCACAGTAGGCCTCATCACAGCCGGTGATGAACGCCGGAGCCGGAGTGAGGAGGCAGAATCGAGTCCGTCCCCCACTCAGGAGCTTGTTGATGGCCCGCAGCGTCTATGTCACCTCTGCCGAAGGACACACCGGAAAGTCGACGGTGGCCCTTGGTCTCGTCGAGCTCTTTGCCTCCCAGGTTCGGGTGGGAGTGTTTCGCCCGATAGCCCGGGACGAGGATGCCGATGACTCGGTGCTGGAGTTGCTGTTGCGCTATGACGGCGTCGACCTGACCTACGAGCAGTGCATCGGGGTCACCTATGAGGCCGTCCATGCCGACCCGGATGCGGCGCTGACCGAGATCGTGCGCCGCTACCGTCAGATGGAATCGCTGTGCGATGTCGTGGTGATCGTGGGGTCGGACTACAACGATGTCGCAGGACCCACCGAGCTGGCCTACAACGCCAGGATCGCTGCCAATCTTGGATCCGCCGTCGTCCTGGTGGTATCGGCGTTGAACCGGCGGGTAGCCGATGTCCGGCAGGTGATCGACATCGCCACCGACGAGCTGGCGGCCGGCCACGCCGAGGTCGTGGCGGTCGTGGCCAATCGTGCCGACCCTGCCCACCTGGAGGACCTGCGCGCGGCGTTGTCCGCCGAACCCGTACCCACGTGGGCCCTGCCCGACATCCCAGTGCTATCGGCACCGACGGTGGCCGACCTGATCAACGCCGTCGACGGCACCTTGATCGCCGGGGATCCCGAACTACTGGCCCGCGAGGCCGAGGATTTCATCGTCGGTGGAATGACCATGGATCACATCCTGGACCGGCTACACGATGGTGCTGTGGTCATTGTTCCCGGGGACCGTTCCGAAGCAGTTCTGGCGGTGGTCGCGGCACACGCCTCAGAGAATCTCCCCTCACTGGCCGGCCTGATCCTCAACGGCGGGTTCGTGCCGTCCGCGCAGGTCATGCGCCTGGTCGATGGCCTGGGTCAACGGCTCCCGATAGTCACCACTGAACATGGCACATTCGAGACGGCACGCCTGGTGGCCGGTACCAAGGGACTGCTCTCGCGCGGCTCTCATCGCAAGCTCAATATCGCCCGGTCCAGTTTCGCTGCCCACGTTGACGGCGATGCGTTGCTCAATGCGGTGGACCTGCCTCGATCACAGGTGGTCACACCGCTGATGTTCGAGTATGACCTGATCGAGCGTGCCCGCACCGATCGCAAGCACATTGTGCTTCCCGAAGGCAGCGACGACCGCATCCTGAAAGCGGCTAGCACCCTGCTTGCCCGCGACGTTGTCGACCTGACCATCCTGGGTGACGAGGCTGCCATCCGTGCCCGCAGCAGTGAGCTGGGCCTGGAGCTTGCCGACGCTGCGATCTTGTCCCCGCTCGACCCCGAACTTCATGAGCGATTTGCGCGGACCTACGCCCAGGTCCGCGCCCATAAGCAGATGACGGTGGAGCGCGCCCGGGAAATCGTGGGCGACGTCTCCTACTTCGGCACCCTGATGGTGCACCTAGGCCTGGCCGATGGCATGGTCTCAGGCGCGGTCCACACCACCGCGCACACCATCAAACCCAGCTTCGAAATCGTCAAGACCATCCCGGGCACCTCGATCGTCTCATCGGTGTTCTTCATGTGCTTGCAGGACCGGGTGCTGGTCTACGGCGACTGCGCGGTCAACCCCGACCCCAGCTGCGAACAACTCGCAGATATCGCTATCTCATCGGCCCGCACGGCGGCCCAGTTCGGGGTGGACCCTCGGGTGGCGATGCTCTCCTATTCCACGGGTGCCTCGGGATCTGGTGCCGATGTCGACAAGGTGCGGGCAGCCACCGACCTGGTGCGTCAGCGCCATCCGGAATTGGTCGTTGAAGGCCCGATTCAATATGACGCCGCCGTCGATGTGTCGGTAGCCCAGACCAAGATGCCCGAATCCGAGGTTGCTGGGAAGGCAACCGTGTTCGTATTCCCCGATCTCAATACCGGCAACAATACCTACAAGGCGGTGCAACGTTCAGCAGGTGCGGTCGCGGTTGGGCCGGTCCTGCAGGGCCTGAACAAGCCCGTCAACGACCTGTCCCGAGGTGCATTGGTCCAGGACATCGTGAACACGGTCGCGATCACCGCCATTCAGGCTCAGGCAGGCCAGGCATGAGCCAGTCGGTGCTGGTGGTCAATTCCGGTTCTTCCTCCCTGAAGTACCAGGTCGTCGACGGCGATGGTCAGGCATTGGCTGTCGGGCTCATCGAACGAATCGGTCATGGCGGCGGGCACCTGACCCACACTGCTGCGGGGACCCAGTTCAGCACCGATATCAAGGTGCCGGACCACCATGAAGCGATGGCTGCCATGATGGCTGCCTTCACCGAGTACGGGCCGACCCTGACCGACCTCAACATCGTGGCGGTCGGCCATCGCGTGGTGCAGGGCGGTGATTTGTTCACCGGAGCAGTGCTGATCGACGACGCTGTCCTGGCAGCCATTGACGAGCTCGCCACCCTCGCGCCGCTGCACAACCCCGGCAATGCTGCGGGTATCGCCGTCGCCCGGGCGCAGTTTCCCGATCTGCCGCATGTGGCTGTCTTTGACACCGCCTTCCACAGCACGATCCCGCCGGTTGCTCACACCTACGCACTCGACCGGGACATTGCGCGCACGCACCGTATCCGCCGATACGGCTTCCATGGCACCTCTCATTCCTACGTCAGCCGGGAGGCGGCACGGTTCCTTGGCCGAGAGGTCGAGGATGTCAACCTCATCGTGCTGCACCTAGGCAACGGCGCGTCAGCCTGCGCGGTTCGAGGTGGGCAATCGGTGGATACCTCGATGGGCCTGACGCCGCTGGAAGGGCTGGTGATGGGGACCCGAACTGGTGACATCGATCCCGCAATTGCTTTCCATCTGAGCCGTAGCGCCGGAATGGACATCGATGCGTTGGACAGCTTGTTCAACAAGCGCTCGGGGATGCTCGGGCTGACCGGCCGCACGGACATGCGCGATATTGAGTCTGCCGCCCAGGCCGGCGATGCGGATGCCCGGCTAGCCCTGGACATCTACTACTACCGGCTGCGGCACTACCTGGGTGCCTATACCGCGGTGCTGGGTCGTGTGGACGCCATCGTGTTCACCGCCGGTATCGGCGAGAATTCAGCGACCGTCCGGGCCGGCGCGGTCGCTGGGCTGGAGGGGCTGGGCATCGTTCTCGACCCGGCGGCCAACCTCGCCGGGCACCGCCCACGCGATATTTCCCGTGCCGATTCACGGGTACGACTCCTGGTTATCGGAACAAATGAGGAAGCCGAGATTGCCCGGCAGGCAGCGCAGGTGGCCGCTACCGGGCTCGATGAAATATCTGACGTATCTAGTACCTGAAGTCTGAAACCCGCCCTACGATGGAGCATGCGAGCTGTCCCCTAGAGAGCTGAGATTCGATGAGCAACGACGCTGTTCCTATCGTGCTGCGAGAGGTCGAAGACGCGGATCTACACGCGTTCTACTCCTATCTTCAGGATCCTCGCGCCCAGGCGATGGCGGCCTCGTCGGCTGAAGACGGTAGCGATCCGCAAGCCTTCGACGCTTATTGGGGCAAGTTGCGGCGGTCACAGTCTGCGGTTGCTCGTACCATCGCCCACGAGGATGATCCCGAACACATCGTGTTGGGCCATATTGAGAAGTTTGAGGACGAGAGCCAGCCCTACGTCCGCTATTGGGTCGATCGGGAGTTCTGGGGCAAGGGCATCGGCACCCAAGCACTGCGGAAGTTCCTCGATGAGGTCGTCACCGAGCGCCCGATCTTCGCTCGACAAAACCGTGGCAATGAGGCCTCCCTGCGGATCCTGAAACGCAACGGTTTCAAGATGGCTGGTCAGGACACCGGCTTCGATGTTGCTCGTGGACGGATGGTGGACGACATCATCATGCGTCTGGCCTGACGAACCTAGCCCGAGTCGCTGCCCGGCGCAGCAGCGGCAACACCACTGGTCCAGCAATCGCAATCCCGACCACCGTGGTGATCGCCCGGCCGATATCCCAGCTGAGCGAGGTCACCAGGCTGAACACCAGAAACCGCCGCAGGTTCTGCACCAGCGGCAGGTTCGCATCGAAGGACAACTCGGTGCCCAGCCCTAGCTGGAACGGCCAGAACGACAGGTTCATCGCCAGCCCAAACAACAATGCTGCCAGCACGCCGTAGCTGGCCACCAGCACTACCTCGCGACCACCGCGGGCACGGCCTGGCAGCAGCCCGGCACCCAATCCAACCCACGCTGCTGCCAGCATCTGATAGGGCAACCAGGGTCCCACACCGCCGGTCAGTAGCGCGGAGGCAAACAACGTCGTCGCCCCCAGGATGAACCCGAATCCGGCCCCGAACACCCTGCCACCAAGGACGAGTAGCACAAACACCGTCTCGATTCCGGCAGCACCGGCGGACAGTGGCCGCAGCACCGCACCGATGGCCGCCAGCAGACCCAGGATGGCCACCGCTCGCACATCCAGGCCACCGTCACCGAAATCCACCATGACGGCAGCCAGCACCCCCAGCAGCACCACACCGAGCACCAGTGGCGCCGTGGTGGCGTCGTCGAGGGCGGCCCCGGCATCGACAAGCAGCGGCCAGGCGAAGGCCATCACTCCCGTCAGGCTTGCCAGGCTGAGCACCATGGCCGAACGCGGGCGCAACGGAACCGCTTCGCCACGCTCCGGCAGCTGGGATCGCTCAGTCATGGGCATCCGGCCGCCCCCACCACCGCAGGGCCTGCGCCACGGTCAGTGTCTGATTCCCCAACAACTGGGCCATTTGCGGGGCATCGGAGATCGGGTCGGTCAGGATATCCGCGCTCACCCCGTCGGCCACGACCCGGCCATCGGCCATCTTGATCACCCGGTGAGCGCACGATGCGGCGAACTCGGTGTCATGGGTGGCGACCAACACGGCCCGGCCGATCACGGCCAGCTCCCGCAGCCGAGTCGCCAGCGCAGCTTTGGCTCCCGCATCCAGTCCCCGGGTGGGTTCATCGAGAAGCACCAGCGTGGGTTCGCGGCTCAGTTGTATCGCCAGCGCCAACGCCAACCGCTGCCCCTCGGAGAGATCGCGCGGGTGGGCTTCTTCAGGTAGTCCAACCACCAGGGAGTCCAGTTCAGTCCTGGTCCGCCCGGCACCAGCGAAGGCGTCGCTAGCCTGACATTCCGCCTGCACGGAAGGCAGATACAACAAGTCTGAGGCGGGCTGCGGTAGCAACGCCACAGGCAGATCCGCTCGTTCCTGCAATGCCCACAGCAGCGACGACTTGCCGGCCCCGTTGGGCCCCATGAGGGCCGTCACCTCGCCGCTGCGTAGGGTGAGATCGACATTGTCGACGGCGACAGTGGCGCCGTGCCGAACGGTGATCGCATCCACCCGCATCAGTGGTGGGTTCGCCGCGGGCTGCCCGCAGGGCTCGGTGCGCGAACTCGCAGCGCCCGGGGCGCAGGGCACCGGGTATCGGTCACCGCTACTACTGGCCTGCGCGCGCCACGCCCGCGCCAGTGGTGCCGCTTGCGCCAGCGTGACCGGCACTGGGTCCCATCCCAACGCCCGGCCAAGCGCAGCCACTGGCGGCGCTCCGTGGTAGCTGGGCAGCAACACTCGCGGCTCACCGACGCGAACGGTCCCGTCGGCAACCAGGGCAACACGGTCGACCACCTCCATGACTCGCTCGATCCGATGCTCGGCAAGCACCACCGTCAACCCCTGTGTCGCGAGCTGGTGCACCAGTGCGAGCACCTGGGCGGCACTGGCTGGATCTAGCGCTGAGGTTGGTTCATCGAGCAACAGCACGCTCGGTCTCGCCGTGAGCACCGCCCCGATTGCTACCCGCTGCTGCTGCCCAGCGGACAGGCTATGGAGCCGGCGATGCCGCAGCTCTGCCAGTTCCAGACGGTCCAGGACCTCCTGCACGCGTTCACGCATCTGCGGTACCGACAGGCCAAGCTGTTCCAGGGTGTAGGCCAGTTCCTGTTCCACCGTGCTGGTGACGAAGCTGGCCTGTGGATCCTGCCCGACAACACCCAGGACATCCGCGAGGTCGCGGGGACGCTGCTGCGCGGTATCGCGTCCGGCGATTCGGACCGTTCCGGCCAGGGTGCCTCCGGTGCTATGCGGGAACCGGCCACACATGGCCGCCAGCAGCGTGGACTTGCCAGCTCCGGTGGCACCCACGACCAGCATCATCTGCCCCGCGCTCACACGAAAGTCAATATCGGTCAGCGTGGCCTGGGCAGCATCTGGGTAGGTCAGGCTGACGTGGTTCAGCTCGATCATCGCCGCCACCACAGGATCGGGAGCATGGCCACCAGCGCCGCCACCGGTGTGATCGCAGCCAGTTGCGCGGTCCCGGGCAGCCCGGTGGTGTGTGCTGCTGGGCTGGTCAGCAGCAGCCCAGCAGCACCCACACCAGCAGCCACGACCGCGCCTTCACGCCAGCCCCACCGTTCCGTGCGATAGCGGGTCCGGGAGGAGCCTCTACCGGAGATGACCGTGGCGATCACGGCCAGGCAGGCCCCGATCATCACCATCGGTAGCCCCAGCCACCCGGGCGCCTGGGCATCCAGCAGGCCATAACTACCCACCACTGTTGCGGACAGGGCAACCACCAGTAGCAGGTTGACCCCGCGATTGCGCCCTCCGCCACGGGCATAGCCCCGCGAGTCCATTGACGCCGCCAGGGCCAACGCCTGGTCGAGGGCATCGGAGAGGACCGGGACCACGGTCGCGGGCAACCCCCGCCACCCGTTGACGGGTACGCCCCGCAGTCGTTGCGCGCGCCTGACCCGGCGAATCGACGTCATCAAGCTGGGTGCCACGGTGACCGCGACCACCGCTGCCGTGCCCATTGGGTGTAGCGCCGATGGCAGGAATCTCAGAGCCCGCACCGGGTCAGCAAGGGCATTGGCAGCCCCAAAACACAGCAACAACGCCCCCAGGGCTAGGCCGCCATAGAGGGCCGTGAGGAAGCCGGCCGTCGTAACTGGTCCGAGGAGTTGCACCCCGCCGAAGGGGAGCTCGATCACCGGTAGGCGCAGGAGCACTGCTCCACCATCGCGCCTGCCCGCGACCATGAAGAAACCCACTCGGATGAGCACCACCACCGCCGCCAGCACCAGGTAGCCAGCAAAGGCCTTGCCCCATCCCGAGCTGTCGCGGCAGCTGTAGACCACCGCGACGATTGCCAGCGCCAGCGCAACGACGGCGAACGGGTTGGAGATTCGGCTCAAACAGACCGCCAGGGCCAGCGCCCACCCCCACCAGGCCAGCGGATGCGCCCCGACTGGGACCGACCTCACGGTCGGGAGCGGCGCATCCGGACCACCATCGCAACCACGATCGCCACGAGCACGCCGGCCCCGGCGAGTGCGGCGATAATCCGACCGGTCGTGCTGTCCATCAAAGTCTGTTCAGCGTCGGTTTCCTGTGGCGCTGGTTCTGACGCGCTACCCTCACCGCCTGGGCCTGGTTCTGCTTCACCGGCCGTGGCATCACCGGAGACCGCATCCGTGGCGGACGTGACCTCTTCTGGGAGCGGAGGTGGCATTGTCCCGTCGGAGTAGCGCCAACCATCGATGTCACCTGGGGCTGGATCGGTGTCGTCGGCTCCTAAGGATGAACTCACCCATTCGCCATCGATGAATTGCCAGTACGACCAGAAGTTACCGTCGAACTCGGTGGGGCATGGATCCGGTTGAGCGTCGATCGTGCAGATGAGGCCGGGACTGGAATCAGCCGCCGTGAATCCGGAGCTCTCCAGCGCTTCCCGGCCGGAGACCGGGTCCCCATCGGCGCATCCGGTGAGCACGTCACCGCCGAGGTCAGTGAAGTCCACGAGCACCGTGACACCGTCAGAACATCCCAGTTCAGCTGAGGCGGACTGCGGGCTCGACGGTGGGGCAAACATGGTGAAGACAAGCGCGAGAATGGCTGCGATTTGGGGCATGTATCCCTTTCAGGATCGACGGCGCAGCCCAGCACAACCGCCCGAGAACGGCTATGGGTGGGCCCTTCCGCAATCCGCGACGGTGGGTCCAGACCGACCTGGCAGGCGATCCGGCTCACCACCACATCGGCGGTCTACGGTTGCGGGACAGCGTCGGACTTTGACCGACTTCCCCTGATCCAGGACGGCATGTGAAATTATGCGGCCATTCTGCCCTGGAATCGCAGCCTGCCCCAAATTGGGCGGGATGCCTGCGCGAGCGGCTACGGATGGGTCATGGACATGACGTCGAGTGCTGCATCGAGTTGCGCGGCGGTGACCTCGCCTCGTTCTAGGTAGCCGAGGTCGACCACAGCCTCCCGAATCGTCATGTTCTGCGCCACCGAGTGCTTGGCGATCTTTGCTGCCGCCTCATACCCGATCACCCGGTTGAGCGGCGTCACGATCGACGGTGAAGACTCAGCTAGCTGGCGGCACCGTTCGACATTCGCAGTCAGTCCGTCAACACACTTAACCGCGAGGGCACGGGCGGCGTTGGCGAGCAGATTGATCGACTCCAGGATGTTGCGGGCCAGGACCGGCAGCATCACATTGAGCTCGAAACTGCCGGATGCGCCGGCGAACGCAATGGTGGCGTCGTTGCCGATCACCTGGGCACTGGCCATCAGGGTTGCCTCTGGGATCACCGGATTGACCTTGCCGGGCATGATCGAGGAACCCGGTTGTAGATCTGGTAGGGCAATCTCCCCCAGGCCAGTGCGCGGACCTGACCCCATCCAGCGCAAGTCGTTGCAGATCTTCACCAACGAGACCGCAACGGTTCGAAGCTGGCCGGACATCTCCACCACCGAGTCCTGTGCGCTCTGTGCTTCAAAGTGGTTCGGCGCCTCGGTGAGCGGAAGCCCCGTGTTCTGGGCCACCAGCGCGATCACCCGCTGAGGGAAACCTGCGGGGGTATTGATGCCGGTACCCACGGCGGTGCCACCCAAGGGAAGTTCGGCCAGTCGAGGCAGAGCCGACTCAACCCGGGCGATGCCGTTGCGGATCTGCTGGGCGTATCCGCCAAACTCCTGTCCGAGGGTCACCGGTGTCGCATCCATCAGATGGGTCCGTCCGGATTTGACCACCTCCGCGAATTCGGCCGACTTGGCCTCCAACGACGAGGCGAGCTGGTTCAGGCCAGGCAACAGCTCCGCGATGACCGCCTCGGTGGCCGCGATGTGCAGGGATGCGGGGAAAACGTCATTGGAGGACTGGCTGGCATTGACGTGGTCATTGGGATGGACCTCGGTTCCAGCCTGCGTGGCCAAGGTGGCGATGACCTCGTTGGTGTTCATATTGGAGGAGGTGCCAGAGCCGGTCTGAAACACATCGATGGGGAAGTCACCATCGAACTCCCCAGCGATCACCTGGTCCGCTGCGGTCACAATCGCCTGAGCCTGCGCATCGTCGATCACGCCCAGCTCTGCATTGGCCAGCGCTGCCGCACGCTTGATATTTGCCAGCGCGGCAATGTGGTGACGACTGAGACCAACGCCGGAAAATACGAAATTCTCCACCGCTCGCTGCGTCTGTGCCCGGTACTTGGCATCGACCGGCACCCGGACCTGGCCCATCGTGTCGTGCTCGATCCGGAAATCGCCGTGCTCGCTCATGCTGACTCCATCGCAGTTCAAATGTGGCTAAGTCCAGTATTTCACTCACAGTTTGGGACAATGGTCCGGATGAGCTACCCACCGCACCAGCAATACCCATCGCAGTCTGGCGACGGGTACCCCGCCCAGCCCGCTACCGGGTACCCCGAACACGCGGGTGGGCAACTCCAGCCTTACCCCGCACAGCCCACTGCCAGCTACCCCACTGGAGCACACCAGCCTTACCCCGCACAGCCCTACCCCGGCCAGGGCTATCCACCGAACCCGCCACGGCCGCCACGCGGCAAGGGTCTGGGAGTGGTCGCCTTCGTCGCTGGTCTGATATGCCTGGTTGGCGCGTCCGGAACCGGCATCGTCATCGTGTTGACCCTCAATCCTGCGGTCTTTGATCAGTCCGAAGTCATCGCGCTGACCAGCCTGTCGATCGGCCTCACCGCCATCGTCCTGTTGATGATGTGGGCCGGGTTCGCACTCTGGCCGATCATCCAAGGCATCGTGGCCGTCGTGCAGAAGCGCGGAACCAATTTCGGGCTCGCCGCCGTGGCGATGGGCGTGGCCGGGCCTGCCATTGGGATTGGCATCCCGGCCACATTCTGGATGTCAATCACTCCCGCTGGCTGAGGTGAGCGGGGGGCGTGCCGACCAGGGAAAGACGATCCATTCATCGGTTCGTTTCCACACATAGTCCGGCTCGATCACCGATGCGGGCTTGGCGTACACCACAGCGCTGCGAACCTGCGCCCCAGCTCGTTGTAGCAGCTCCAACACCAGCGCCAGGGTGCGTCCAGAATCGGCCACATCATCGACCACCAGGAGCCGCTTTCCGGTGATCGCATCGATATCCAGCAACGGCGCCAACAGCACCGGGTCAGCCAAGGTGGACTCAACGTCGGTATAGAACTCGACATTGATCGCATCCGCGAGCTTGACCCCCAGCGCATAGGCAAGATGACCCGCAGGAAGGAGTCCGCCCCGGGCAACCGCAATGACGATCTCGGGCCGGTATCCAGAGTCGACGATCCGCTGCGCCAGCTCCCGGCCGACCTCGCCGAACTGCGTCCAGGTCAGCACTTCCTTGTGGTCCAGATTTGTCGCGTCGCCATGAAATGCGGTCACGATCTGACCGTACTGCAGTGCGAAGATGCGCCGATGCCGACCGAGGCGGGACAATGCCCAGATGAACGCACTCCACGTCGGGATCGTGTGCTTGCATACCGACCCGTTTGCCCCGCCCGGAGCTGGGGATGTCGGTGGCATGAACGTGGTCGTGCGGCACACCAGCGTGGCGATGGCTGCCGCTGGGGCGAAGGTCACCGTTTTCACCCGGCGCAGCGATATCAACGCCAAAGGCACCGAGGTCATCGATGGCGTCCAGGTCCGACGTCTGGATGTCGGCCCGCCTAGCGTCCTGCCCAAGCAGGACCATGACGACCTGATCCAACCGTTCACCCAGGCGCTACACCACGAGGACGACGTCGACCTCTGGCATTCCCATCACTGGTTCTCAGGTATGGCCGCACTGCCGGTGGCCCGGGAACGCGGCGTGGCGCACCTGCAGTCATTCCACAGCATTGCGGCACCGGCGACGGCCGCCCTCTCGGAGGGTGAGCGACCCGAATCGTCGGCCCGACTGCCAGGCGAATTGTGGCTGGCCCAGCACACCGACGCCATCATCGCGGTCTCGCACGCTGAAGCAACCACCACGATCCAACGATTGGGGGCCGAGCCACGCCGGGTGCTGGTCGTGCACCCAGGAGTCGATGCTGAGACCTTTCACCCCGGCCACCCGCCGCAGCAACGGCTGGATCTGCTGGCGGCCGCCCGGCTGGAGCCGCTGAAAGCTATCGACCTCGCCATCCGGACAGTTGCTGGCTTGACCGCCGAGGGCCCGACGCCGCAGCTGCAGATCGCGGGTGGGGCCACCAACGATGTGGCGTACGTGAACGGGCTGCACGCTCTTGCCGCCCAGTTGCAGGTGGCGGACCGGGTTCAGTTCCTTGGTCCGCAGGACCGAGAGCAGTTGGCGGCGCTGATGCGCCGATCTGCCATCGTGTTGGTGCCATCGCACTCGGAAACCTACGGGCTGGTGTCCCTAGAAGCCGCTGCCAGTGGAGTACCGGTGGTCGCCGCGGCCTCTGGTGGACTGGCGGAGTCGGTCATCGATGGCGTCACCGGTGTGCTGCTGCCGGACTGGCGACCGCAGACCTGGATCCCGGCAGTTCAGGCCCTACTCGATGACCCCGAGCGACGCCAGCAGCTGGGGGCCGCCGGACGCAACCACGCCCTCTCCCGCAGGTGGGATGACGTGGCGGACGCCACGATTGGGATCTACCGCGGATTCCGGCGAGCGCCCTAGCTCCTGCCAGCTGGCCGCGGCTGAGCTTGATGGTCCGCCGCGCGGGTCGGGTGGTGCTTGCTATCGGGGGTGATAGGGAGAGACGACGACTTCGACTCGTTGGAATTCCTTGAGGTCGGAGTAGCCGGTGGTGGCCATGGCCCGGCGCAGCGCGCCGATGAGGTTGACCGTACCATCGGCCTGAGCGCCAGGGCCAAGAAGGATCTGCTCCAGGGAGCCGACCGTGCCAACGTGTACCCGCTCGCCCCGCGGAAGCTGACCGTGGTGCGCCTCCGGACCCCAGTGCCACCCCTGTCCGGGCGCTTGCGTGGCCCGTGCCAGTGCCGCTCCCAGCATCACTGCATCGGCACCGCAGGCGATGGCCTTGACCAGATCCCCGGAGTGGCCCATTCCGCCGTCGGCGATGATGTGGACGTACCGCCCTCCCGACTCATCCAGATAGTCCCGACGAGCAGCCGCCACATCAGCCACCGAGGTGGCCATCGGGGCATGGATCCCCAGTGTGGTACGGGTGGTGTGTGCCGCGCCACCGCCGAATCCGACCAGTACTCCGGCGGCACCGGTTCGCATCAGGTGCAGGGCCGCGGTGTAGGTGGCTGCTCCGCCCACGATGACGGGCACATCCAGCTCATAAATGAACCGCTTGAGGTTGAGCGGCTCGACGCTGGAGGACACGTGTTCGGCGGAGACGGTGGTGCCCCGGATGACAAATAGATCGACCCCGGCCTGCACCACGCTGCGCCAGTGCTCCTGGGTGCGTTGCGGTGATAGCGCCCCGGCCACGGTGACACCCGATGCCCGTATCTGGCCCAGACGCTCGGCAATCAACTCAGGGATGATCGGCGCCGCGTAGAGCTGCTGCATCCGCGCGGTGGCCCGGTCCGCTGGCAGGTCCGCGATCTCGGCCAGCACTGGTTCCGGATCGGGATACCGGGTCCACAAACCCTCGAGGTCCAACACCCCGATGCCGCCGAGTTCACCGAGCTGGATCGCAGTCTCGGGGCTCATCACCGAGTCCATCGGCGCCGCCAGCACCGGTAGGTCCAGGTGATAGGCATCAACCTGCCAACTCACCGACACTTCCTCAGGGTCACGCGTCCGGCGCGAAGGGACGATGGCTATGTCATCGAAGGAGTAGGCGCGGCGCCCGCGCTTGCCTTGCCCGATCTCGATCTCGAAGTTCACGCGTGCCAGCGTACCGGCGCGAACTAGCCGCGGAAGGAGTAGTTCGGAGCTTCGTTGACCATCTGGACATCGTGCGGGTGTGATTCCTTGAGCCCAGCGGCCGTAATCCGGACGAATCGACCACGATTCTGCAGGTCGGGCACGGTACGGGCGCCCACATAGAACATCGACTGGTGCAGCCCGCCCACCAACTGGTGAGCAACCTGTGCGAGGGAACCCTTGTAGGCCACCCGGCCTTCAATGCCCTCGGTGATGACGTCGTCATCGGAGACATCACCTTGAAAGTACCGATCCTTGGAGTAGGAGCGTCGTTCGCCACGGGACTGCATGGCACCCAGAGAGGCCATACCTCGGTATTGCTTGTACTGCTTGCCCGCGGAGAACACCAGATCGCCGGGCGACTCATCACATCCGGCCAGCAGCCCGCCCAACATCACCGAGTCAGCTCCAGCGACCAGAGCCTTGGCGATGTCGCCGGAGTATTGCAGTCCGCCATCGCCGATGACCGGAACACCCGCAGGTCTGGCCGCCAGCGATGCTTGGTGGATGGCGGTCACTTGCGGCACTCCAACACCAGCCACGACCCGGGTGGTGCAGATCGATCCGGGCCCGACGCCCACCTTGACAGCGTCCACGCCGGCGTCGACGAGGGCTTGGGCGCCTTCCCGAGTCGCGATATTGCCACCGATGACCTGAACGTGAGCGGTCATCGGATCGGACTTGAGCCGCGCCACCATGTCCAGCATGAGCCGGGCATGGCCATTGGCAGTGTCGACAACGAGCACATCAACACCGGCCTCGACCAGCGCGCTGGCCCGCTCCCACGCGTCACCAAAGAACCCGACCGCGGCACCCACCATCAACCGACCCTCGCCATCCTTGGTGGCCAGGGGGTACTGCTCGGACTTGACGAAGTCCTTGACCGTGATCAGCCCACCAAGGGCGCCCTCATCGTCGATGAGCGGGAGTTTCTCGATCTTGTGTTGCGCCAGCAGCACCGCGGCATCGTCCTCGCTGATACCAACCTTGCCGGTGATGAGCGGCATGGGTGTCATGACCTGCGCCACCCGTGTGGTGCCAAAGGTCCCCGGCGCGACCCAGCGCAAGTCCCGGTTGGTGATGATTCCTAGCAACACATTGCGCTCATCGACCACCGGAAGGCCAGATACCCGGAACTTGCCACATAGGGCATCCAGTTCCGCCAAGGTGGCGTCCGGGCCGATGGTCAATGGGTCGCTCACCATTCCCGACTCGGACCGCTTGACCAGATCGACCTGGCTGGCCTGCTCGGAAATCGGGAGATTGCGATGCAGGATCCCGATACCGCCCTGGCGAGCCATCGCGATTGCCATCCGGCCTTCGGTGACGGTATCCATAGCGGCCGAGACCAGCGGGATTCGCATCGAGATTTCGCGGGTCAGCTTGGTGGTGGTGTCTGCGTCGCTGGGGATGACGTCGGTCTCCCCCGGCAGCAACAGGACATCGTCGTAGGTCAGTCCAATAAATCCAAAGGGATCGGCGGAAGGGTGCGTCACGCAAGCAAGTGTAGAACCCTGCCTAGCTTGCCTCGGAACGGTGGCGAGGTCGGGCAAGAATGCGCGCAGTGGAAGCTGGGCCGCGAGTGTCACCATGCCGCGCCGCGGTGTCAGCATGCCGCGAGTACGAGGGTTCGCGTCATCGCCGAATCCCATGGGGCTCGAATATGCCGTGGACCCTCGTACTCGGCAAGGGTGGACCCGAGGGTGCGGCGACGAGATCGAGCAGCAATGCCTGCCAGCGGGCTACCAGCAGACCGGTCAACCACCCATGCTGAGCTACCTACGTCATGTGCCGGTGCCTGCGGTTTGGTTTGGCCCCAGACGCACTAGGCCCCGGCCGCCATCACGGCGACCGGGGCCTGGTGTAGTGCTGAGTACGCTCAGCGCTCGATGACTGCGAGCACGTCGCGCGCAGAAAGGACCAAGTAGTCCTCGCCACCGAACTTCACCTCGGTGCCGCCGTACTTGCTATAGAGCACGGTGTCACCGACGGAGACGTCAACCGGAACCCGGTTGCCGTTGTCGTCGATACGTCCCGGACCAACCGCGAGGACTTCCCCCTCCTGGGGCTTCTCCTTCGCGGTGTCTGGGATGACGAGGCCAGAGGCCGTGGTCTGCTCGCCGTCACTCGCCTTAATGACGATCCGGTCCTCGAGCGGCTTGATGGAGACCGACACTGCGGACCTCCCCTTTCGCTATCTGGTGTTCAGGACATGGGACCGCACCTATGTGGACGAGTTGCCGCCGTCGCGGGGGTCGACCCCTCATCCAGGTGCGGTCGGATGCTCCCAACGGGAGCTTCATGTACCAATCTATGCCCGCATTAGCACTCGGTCAAGGCGAGTGCTAATCGTGTCGGTCTACAGCGCTGGTAGTAGCCATGAATACCTCCCATGGAGGACGACGACTCGGTACCCATCACGCCAGCCTTATTCCATGACAAGTACTGACCAGAACACGCAACGATTCTTCGCCCTGCTCACCCCCACGTTCATCAGCGCCTGCGTTGCAGCACTGCTCGTGGCCGC
>JBKEBC010000026.1:0-34049 GCA_047972965.1 Beutenbergiaceae bacterium
TCGCGGTGGCGGGCGGCGGCACCGGTCCGCGCGGATCCTGTGGTGGCAGGTCGGCGGACAGCTGCGCGACCATGGAGCGGGCCTGTTCCAATGAACTCGCGGTGATGCCGGCCTGCACCCGATCTTGGACGAAGGTGGGTAGGTCGTCCATGCGTAGCGTGCTGGTTTCGATCACCTGGGACAACGTGATCGGGCCAAGTGACTGCGGCACCCCTTGGTAGATCGCTACCGCGTCACCGTCGGGCGCGAGATAGTACTGACTCTGGGTCCACCGGTAGGCCAGCACGCTCGCGCCGATGATCATCCCCAGTACCACCAGGGTGGCCAGCACCGTAAAGAGTGGGCGCCGCCGGGTGGGCGCGTCCAGATCGAGCTCGTCGTCATCCTCCTCGGTATCCGGATCGGACTTGGGAGCGGTGGTCAACGCAGCCGCGCGGGCCGCCGCCGAGTCTCCGCCCCGGGTGGGCGCGTGCCGGCTGACCGCGGCAGCACCCACCACCTGGGGTGCTGTCTCGGAGAGGTGATGGGGATCGGTGCTGTCGGCTGCGACGTCGGCCATGACCACCGTGACGTTGTCCGGGCCGCCGGCGCGTAGGGCGAGGGCAACGAGCTCGTCCGCGCAGGTGCCGGGGTCGGTGATCTCGGTCAGGGTGTTGTTGATGGTCTCCTGTGAGACGTAGGAGCTGAGGCCGTCGGAGCAGAGCAGCCACCGGTCACCCTCACGCAACTCGCGGATCGACTCATCCAGTTCCACCGGTCCGGTGGCATCTCCGAGAACTCGCAACAGGATGGAACGCTGGGGGTGCGATTCGACGTCGTCGGCTGCCAGTTGGCCGGTATCGACCAGGTGCTGCACGAACGTGTGGTCGTGGGTGACCTGGTGTAGCTCGCCGTCCCGCAGTAGGTAGGCACGCGAGTCGCCCACATGTGCCATCGCTGCGGTGGCCCCGGAGCGCAGCAGCGCGATCACCGTGGTGCCCAGTCCGGCGTTGGAGGGCGTATCAGCGGTGTGGGAGACCAGGTCTTCCTGGGCATGCCCGATGGCTACCCGAAGCAGTTCCGACAGCTCGTCGGTGGTGTGCTCATCACCGTCGAGTGGAGCCAGGTGGGCCACCGCGACCGAGGATGCGATGTCCCCGGCGGCCGCTCCGCCCATGCCGTCGGCCACCACCAGCAGGTGGGGTCCGGCATAGCCGGAGTCCTGGTTGTTGTCGCGCACCAAACCAACATCGGAGCGGGCCGCGAAATGCAGGGAGAGCGTCATGCCGACTACCGTTGCAACTCGATAGTCGTCTGGCCGATAGAGATGGAACTGCCCGGTGGTACCGGTGTCGGGGCCTGGACTGGAGTGCTGTCCAGAAATGTGCCGTTGGTGGAGCCAAGATCCTCGACATACCACCTGCCATCGGATGGAAAGATCCGCGCATGCCGCTGCGAGGAGTAGTCGTCGTCGAGTACCAGCGTGGACGAAGGGGCCCGTCCGATGAGGATGGAGCTCTCACCCAGGCGCAAGGTTGTGCCTGCCAGTGGTCCGGCGGTGACATGTAGCTTGCTGGGCTGACCGCGCGGGGTTCGAGGCTTGCGGGGTTGGGGGTTGGTGTCGGTGCGTCCGGTGAGCGATCCTCGGGCAAGAACCCGGGTGCCAGTGATATCTCGGCGAAGCACACCAACGGCGGAGAGCACCAGCAACCACAGCAGTACCAGGAATCCCAGCCGGATCAGTGTGACGAGGAGTTCGCTCACCAGATCGCGCTCACTGTGGCTCGTCGTTGCCGGTCCAGAACAGGATGCGGGTACGCCCGATCGTGAGGGTATTGCCATCGACCAGGGTGGCAGCGGGAACGCGGTGGCCTTCGACGAACGTGCCGTTGGTGGATCCTAGGTCTGAGGCGACCACGCCATCTGGCGTCACCCGGATCTCCAGGTGGCGGCGTGAAATGCCGGAGTCGTCGACGACGATATCGGCGTCACTGCCACGTCCGATCACGGTTACCTGGCCGGTCAGCAGGTACCGCTGCCCGTCGATGTCCACGATCGGGTGACGTCGGCTTGCGGTGTTGGTGGTGGCCGGTGCGACCGCGCCACGCCTGGATGTTGAGATGATGTTCAGACGCCCATCCACTTCGGGGTTCTCGGTAAATGTCACTTCGACTGGTCCAACGAAGACATATCCCTGTTCTCTAGCGTGATCGGTGGCGGCACCGACCATTTCTTGCGCCAGTGCCTCGGCTCCCCATTCTTGGATCTGATCAAACTGCTCGGTTCCTAGCTCGACCGTATAGGCGTTGGGCACGACGGTGCGACCACGCGATAGCGCTGCGGTGTTCTCGTCCATGTTCCGCCGGATCGCAACCGAGATGTCCACGGGCTTGAGCGTGTTCTTGAACGCTTTGGAGAAGGTACCGCTGAGCGCTCGTTCGACGCCCTTTTCGAGTTTGTCGAATACCCCCATGGCGTCCTCCTCCCTCTAGTTCCTGCGGTCATCGTGAGCAATGGCGCCTGCGGGTTTGGACGCCACGTCGCAACCATCGTAATCGGGTCCGGGGGTTGTAGTAGGCAGGCCGACCCCCGGGTTGTCGAATATTGCATGACCGGCGTCGTCGGTGCGGGCGTCAGCGAGCGTTGGTTTGGCCGGGGCGCAGGTTCGCGCGATGCTGCCCAGTGGCGTGCCGCGTGCTAGTCTGCTCTCCGCTGTTATCCCAGTAATCGTGGCGAGGACGGCACCACGCGCAAGTGGCGGAATAGGCAGACGCGCACGGTTCAGGTCCGTGTGCCCGAAAGGGCGTGGGGGTTCAACTCCCCCCTTGCGCACAAAGCAAATCGGCGGAATCCCAACGATTTCAAGGGGTTCAGCAGGGGCAGGTAGGCCCCAATCCGGGATTCCATACGGCAATTGCCCTAAAAACCCCGAATCCTGCCGTCCCGTTGCCTCCGTGTACACCCGTGGGCAAACTCGGGCACCTGCCGCGCATGTGACCCGCTTGACAACGACGAACCAACAGGTCACCGACCTGGATGCCCTGCGCACCACCACCTGCGGCACCCTCAACCTCGTCGAGGTTGCCGCACTCCTCGGGATCGACCGTCGCACCGCCTCACGCGGCGCCGAAGCAGGCGAGATCCCACACCGGAAGATTCAGAACCGCTACCTCGTCCCCACCTGGTGGGTCCGCGACTTCGTCTTCGGCGAGCATCAGGACGACTGATGGCCCGACCCACCAAGCGCCAGTACGGCGAAGGCAACATCTCCGCCTACCGCACCAAGTCAGGTGAGCCGGTACCGCGTCGAATGGTACGAGCCCATCGACCCAGACAATCCCGACGCCGGACGCCGCCGCGGGTACAAGGCCGGGTTCACCACCAAGCGCGACGCCGCCGACCACCTCCTCGACGTCCGGGCCGCGCTCCGCCGCGGCGAACGCCCTGTGGCCAAGATTCGCCCACGCAACCTCGATGCCCTCTACCGCGACCGCGAGAACCCCGAACCGACCCACGACACCGACAAGCGAGTCCCGCTAGGACCCAGCAAGGACCCGTACATGTACCCGGTCTGGGCCCGAGTCCTCGGCGCGTCTGCTCCCGGCACTCCCGTGCGAGCGAGTGGATCACAGCCAGGTCCTCTCGGGGGTGCTTCCGCGGCGGCAGCAAGTCCGACAGCAACGGTGCCTGCTCGTCGCTGCTCACAATCCCCCGGCGCAGCGCCAAGGCCAACTCCGTGAAGTCACGCCCCAGCCCGGGCGGCATCCGCAGGCTACAGATCGCGTCGGATATCTCCACGCACGCCCGCTGCACCTTGGCCGCCGTCGACAGATTCTCGACCGCCAGATGCAGGTCAGTTGAGGCGAGCTCGATCATTCGCGTCCACAGTGGACGCAGACGCCGTAACTGCCACCTAGCTGGAACCCTGATTCGCTCCTTGGCGACACTAGTTGCGGGATCTCCTGTAGCCGACGACGAGCAGCACAACACCAACACCCACTACCAGCAGTGAAATGAAGTGCCAAGCTACGATTGCAGTCGGGGTTTGAGAATACAAGGCGCCCGATCTCTCCCATTGCATGTAGTCGAGGCCAGACGCAACGAATGATGCGATGAAGGAGGCAGCCCCTACTCCTAGAGTCCACAAACCTCCTCGAGCAGTCCTAGCAGCACGCGAACCAGGATTTACCAGTTGCATCGGTGACTCCAGACTCCCCACGCCCAGCTCCAACCGTTGGCGCGGAATCGCTCCAAATTGTATGTTCCAGTGAAAGGCAAGCCTCTTGTTCCAGTTCACGGGGTCCGTCCAGCCTCACAAGGGCCGACATCGACCAGGACTGCGCCGCCGACTGCTCATCACGACTTGGCGAGTGCGATGGGTGTGGCGGTGACGGTGGCAGCGGTGCTCATTGGCGGGTGCGGCGGCGTAGTGACTTAGTGGATAGCCGGGCGCGCCATCGCTGCCATTTGCTGAGGTCACCGAGCAGCCCTGAACGGGCCTGGTCAGCGTCCTGCCAGGCCTGCTCCACAGACACCGCAGTTGGTGCCGCCGGGCCGAACTGTGCGGCGTCGGCAAGTGCCGCCAGCCGATTGACCTGGCTGGAGTCCAACGTTGCAGCCACTTCCACCCGGCTGGTGGCCCAGCCCGGCGGATCGCCGGTATCGTGCAACACCGCGACCAGCTCCGCCCACGCGCCTTGGGCCGCGATCCGAGGTTCCTCGGCTTGGCGGCGTCGGCGTCGACGCCAAGCCTTGGTAGCCATGATCATCAGGAACGGTGCCAGCAGTAGCAACAACACCGCCGAAACCGCACCGACCATCACCAGCGCGGTCATCACCGACGCGGGCTCCTCCGCCTGGTCCTGATCCGGTGCGCGGACATCGCTGGGTTGCAAGGTCGGAATGTCGGTGGCCGGTGCCTGGGTTGGTTGTGGTTGAACCACTTGTGGTTGCGCCTGTGGCACGGTCACATTCGGTGCGAGGTCAGGGGTGCGATCCCGGTCTGGGGTGGGAAAGAACGGGACCCAGCCGTAGCCCTCAAACGGAATTTCAACCCAGGCCGTGGCATCTGCCGCAGCGACTCGGGTAGTACTGCCTGCCTCAATCTCACTATCCGCATCGCTGCGTTCTATTGGATTGAAGCCCAGGACGACCCGTGCAGGCAGGCCAAGTGCGCGAGCCATGAGGGCCATCGCAGACGCATACTGCTCGGCGTTGCCGATCATCTGTTCGGCTTCAAGCAATGCCGTCATCCGATCCGCACCGTGCCCAGCGGGGCTTTGGTCGGCCAATCCATCGGAATACCAGCCGCCGGCAGAGAACCGCAGTTCGAGCGCACGGGCAATCTCGATGGGTGAACCCGCTGTGCCCGCCCACTCCCGGGCCAGTACCTCCACGATGTCGGGCGAATGGGACACGCTGCCCAAGGCGACATCGGCGACGGGCACCCCCGCAAGTTCGGCGTCCTCGGGTAGCTGCGGCACCACTGTCCGCAGCGAATAGGCCAGCTCGGGTTGCATGCCGGGCAGGAATACTCCGGTCGACGTCGCCACGTTGTAGCGAAGGCCGTCCCAGGCGCTGGGGTCAGGCAGGTAGAACTCACGGGCTGCGCCTACCGAGGGCAGCCAGACTCCTGGTAGCTCCATGATCGTGATGTCGAGAGTGTGCTCGGTTCCGGATACCTCGACCGGCAATGCCCCCGGCACACGGCGGAACTGGCCCGAGTCGGTGCCCCCGGTTCCGCCGTCCTCGGAGGACACCGTTGTGGTCCACACGACGCCGTCATAGGAGTCCATCGCCGCCAATCGGATAGGGAACGCCGTTGGCCCACCCGTGATGGTGAACATCGATACCTCGTCCGCCTTGAGAAATGCGCGGTAGGTGGCGAGTGGACTCTCGTAGTCACGCGGATTGAAAGGCGGAGCGACCAGCTCCCGGACCAGCAGCCGGTCTGGTGGGGGTGCCAGGGTCGGAAGGGCGATGCCCCCGGCCAATGCCACCCCGATCAAGGTAGCCAGAGCCACCGGTCGGCGAATCTGCAGTGTGCCGCGCAGTGCCCCGCCAGCGGTCAGGCACAGGACGGCTATTGCGGCACCGGCAATAGCCGGGAACTGCGGGTTGGATCCGGTGAGGATCAGCGCCATTGCGAGGCTGACCAGCGGCACCGCACCCGCCCACACCGCAAATCGTCCGGCTCCCAGGGCCAGGAGCAGGATCACGGCGGTGCCGACGTAGCCGACAAGCCAGGGAATGACGATCAAGCCGGGGATATCGCCCAACGGTGGGCTCAGCGTGAGCGCGTCTTTCCAGGAGGTGATGGCACCTCCCACCAGGGCCCGGATCGCCTGGCCCCAGCTGACGTTGGGTCGCCACGGCATACCGACCACGAGTAGTCCGCCGACGAGATAGCCGGTCACCAGCACCGCCGAGGTAGCGGCAGGGGTGAGCCGAGCCCGAGCTGAGGCCCAGGCGAGCGGGATCGCCAGCGCCATGGCGGCCACGGTGACCCGGACCAAGGGTGTCCACTCGAAGACGTTGATAACCGGTTCCAGGCTGGTCACCAGCGCGACCAAGAGCAGTGCTATAGCCAGGTACCGCATGGGGGTGCTGGGACCGCGGTAGGTCTTCTTGCTGGTTCTGCCGCCGAGCCGGGCCCTCATTGCAGCACTCTCCTGATCAGCGCCGGCAAATCCTGCAACTCGCCCAAACGCAGCAATACATGGCGGCGTTCGCGCACCACCTCTGGGCGTACCCCGGGCTCACAGCAAATCGCCACCACCAGGGCATCAGGGCCTATCACCGATACCGCCCGGCGCAGCAATTCCGGTGTTGGCACCCCACCGGTGACCAGCGTGGCTAGCGAAACGTCCGGAACCTCCCGCGCAATCCAGCCACAAGCCTGCTCCACTCCGGTTCCGATGCTGTCCAAGTGGATGGCGGTCATCGCGTCGAGGGCAGCGACGGTGGTCTTGTCGGGTAGGCGTCGGCCAGCTACCAGTGAGACATTGCGGTCTGCCCGGATAGCATCCACAGCCCAGGAGGCCGTGACCGCGACCGCGAGCTCGAACTCCTCCGGATCGTGGAAACAGTCGGCATCGGTGGTCAGGGCGATGGCCTGCCGGGTGCGCCGGATATCTTCGTCCTGTCGCATCAGCACCGTGCCGGTGCGTGCGGTTGAACGCCAATGGATCCGGCGTACGTCATCGCCCGGAACGTACTCGCGCAGTGCGTGAAACTCCAGGCTCGCTTCGGCACGAGAGGGTGTTGCGGACCCTTCTAGGTCGCGCATGACACCGGCGGAACCCACACTGAGCGAGACGGTTTGCGGGTGGACGATCACCTCACGTGCACCACCCCACGTCCGGCGACGCTGGGTCAACCCCACGGCGTCGGCGCGGATCGTCGCCGCCGGACCCAGAGTCAGCACCGCGCGACGGTCGGTGGGAACCCGGAACTCCTCCTGCCATTCGGTATTGCTACTCAGGGCGGGAACCGAGAACGTGGACAGGCTGGAGCCAACGGGAAGCTCCAGCATGACCGGAAGCAGTTTGGTGCGCGCAATGTTGCGTGCCCGGACGCGGCCATAGACCCGGTCACCTTGCCGGACTCGTTCACGCGCTAGGTCGATGTTCACCCGGTAGAGGGCCCGCCCCCACGACTGTAGCGCCGCGATGGCTAGCGCTACCAGTAGCACCGTCGCCAGTGCTGCCAGCTCCACCCAGCCGGTGATGGCGCCAAGAACTGTCGCCACCACTGTCAGCACCAGCGCGGACCACCCCAGCGGGGTGACCGCAGCCAGTACTTCGCGTAGGCGTCGCGAGTTCCGCTCGCCGCGGGTGGAGGGCACGCTGATCAGACCCGGTTGGTTGGCATCGGCACGTTGGCGAGGACGTCGCTGATGACGGTTTCCGGGACCGTGCCGGTGAGCTCCGCATCGGGGTCGAGCACCAGGCGGTGTGCCAGCACCGGCTGCGCGAGGTCCTTGACATCCTGCGGAATCAGGTAGTTGCGGCCGTGGGATGCTGCCCAAACCTTCGCTAGCCGAACCAGCGCCAGGGCACCACGAACCGAGGCACCGAGCTGGCACCGGGGATCGGCGCGCGTGCCCTCCACCAGGGCGTTGGCGTATCGCAGCACATCCCGGTCGGTAAAGACCGCTGCCGCAGCGCGGGTCATCTCACCGACCTCTTCGCTGGAGATGACCGGCTGTAGGGCTTCGGTCCGGTCTAACTGGGCGGCCGAGGCCAGGATGTCTAGCGCCAGCTCCGTGCTCGGGTAGCCCAGGTGCAGCTTGACCAAGAACCGGTCCAGCTGTGCCTCGGGCAGACGGTAGGTGCCAGCCTGCTCAATGGGGTTCTGGGTGGCGATAACCAGGAACGGGTCGGGTACCGCGTGGCTGACGCCATCGATGGTGACCTGCCCCTCGGCCATCACCTCGAGCAACGCAGACTGCGTCTTCGGGGAGGCCCGGTTGATCTCATCGGCCAACACCACCGAGGCAAATACCGGTCCGCGATGGAATTCGAAGGTCCTGCTGGACTGGTCATAGACCGAGACTCCGGTGACGTCTGAGGGAAGCAGGTCCGGGGTGAACTGGATCCGGCTGGTGGTCCCGGTGACGGAGGCGGCCAACGCTCTGGCAAGCAATGTCTTACCGGTCCCGGGTGAGTCCTCCAGCAGCACGTGGCCATTGGCGAACATTGAACCCAGGACTAGTCGCACCGCGCGCTCAGAACCGAGCAGTGCATGCCCAATGTTCTGAACGAGCCCGTTGAAGCTTGCGGCAAACGCGGCGGCAACGGGTTCTGGCGTGATATTCACTGGTACTCCTGAATGAGGCTCATTGCTAGTGATGGTTGGTCTAGGCCTGGAAATCGATTCGCACCCATTCAGACCAGCCGTTGGAATTGTGAACGCGAATCGAAACCGTATTGAGGCCGGATGGAAGGTTTAATGTTCCTTCCCACCTATCTTGATAGACGGGGGAGTCGATGTAGGGCGCGGAATCGTTGAACTTGATGTAGTAGCTGTCCATTGGTGTCCCCCCAGACTCGGCCTGCCAGCTCACCTGCCAGTTGTTGGCTCCCGACTGTCGCACTATCTGCAGACTCAGGACTTGAGGCTGGGTGGTGACCCCAACAGCTGCACTCGTGGCAGGCGGACCGATGGCGTTTTGGGAATTGACGGCACGAACCTGAACGGAAATGGTGGCACCACCAGCGAGCCCGGTCAGGGATGCGCTGGTCCCGGTGACCCGCTCCGTGCTCTGGCCGTGAGGAGTGGTCCAGGTGACGTCATACCCGACGATGTTGATTCCGGAACCACCGGTAGAACTGGGCGCCGCCCAGGTGGCATTGACCTGGCCGTTGTTGTACGGGCGGCCCTGCACCACGGCGAGCGTGAGGCTGGTCGGTTCGGTCGGGCTCGCCCAGACCCGGGCGATGGCCTCAGGGCCCCAGGCCGAGGCCCCGATCGTGTTCCAGGCTCTAATCCGGATCGAGTACTCCGATCCGAGAGTTGCGGACACGCTCACCGATGTTCCGGTGGCATCAAAGGTCCGGGGACCCTCTGGGCCAACGACCTTGACCTCATATCGGGTGACTGGATCGCCATTGCCATCGACGGGGCTCCAGGAGATATCGAGGCCGCTGCCGCCATCTGGACGATGCTGGTTGGGAACCTGCGGTAGGCCAGGAACGGCTGGAACATCCGCCGGAATGCCCTGGACGCTACCGCTCCATGGCCCCGCGCCCTTGGCATTGATCGCGTGCACGCGCGCGGTGTATTCGGTGCCATTGGTCAACCCGCTGACCGTGGTGGAGAGGGTGCCGCCACTGACCTCGACCTGGATTCCGCCAGGGCTGAGCTCCACCAGGTAGGTCAGCACTTCGCTACCGCGGGTCTGGGCAGCATTCCAGCTCAAGGTCAGCTGCCGTGGACCCCGGTTTGCCGTCAGGCCGGTGGGTGCTTCTGGCACCACATCTGGCCGTACGGCCACCGATGCGGCACTTGGTGGGGAGGCCCCGATGGCGTTGATCGCCACAACTGTAAAGGTGTATTCGGCTCCGTTGGTCAGCCCGCCCACGGTGCAGGCGGTGCTGCGGCACGTGGTCACGTTGCCACCGGGATGGGTAGTAATGCGGTACTCGGTGATCGGCGATCCATTGTGGGCAGGAGGGCTGATCGTCAGGTCAACGGCACCATCCTCGGCAACGGCGACCGGAGCAGCGGGTTGATCCGGCGGCCCGAGCACGTTCACCGTCACGGTTCCTTCGACGATGCGCGCTGGGTCATCGGTAGCGTCCTGCACCTGGAATCGCGCGGTGATGACCTGCGCAATATCGTCGGCAGGCTTGACGTTCACCTGCGCACCTGAGATGGAGATCGTCCCCTGACCGCTCAGGATCGTGGCGTCGACCACCTGGAGTGCAGTATCGGGGAACGGGTTGTAGGCGCCGTTCAGCACACTGACCGAGACCGTTTGCCCGGCTCGGGCCTCGAGAGCGGTATTCTGAACCCGTGGCAGCGGCCGGGTGGTTGCGACCGCGCGCAGCTGCACTCTGGCTGGGACCGGTTCGGCTCCGCCGTAGCCGATAGCTATCGGCAGTGTCCCGCGGGTGCCTGCAGGTGTGTCGACGGGAACAGAGATCGTCAGCCTGGAACCGTCCAGGGTGACGTCAAACCCGCTGGGTATATCGCCCGCGAGGTCGAAGCTATAGCGTTGCGGGGTTCCGGAGCGGTCCGCCACCGAACTGGTGAGCGTGAGCAGGTCCACTGTCAGTGCTCGGTCGCCGACACCCACATCGATGGTCGTCTCGGAGAACGTAGGCGGGTATGCCTCCGGGGCCAGGACGGTAATAGGGAAGGTCAGGAATGAGGTGCGAGTGGTCTCTGCGTCTGCTGGACCATCGGCAACCTCGACACTGACCGAGGCGGGACCGGCGTAGCCAGGTTCGGAAACGAACCGAATTGTGGTCGGGTCAACCACGACCTCTGATCCATCTGATCGAGTTGCCTGCGCCGTTTCGGCGTCAGTGATCGTCGCTTCTTTTCCTGGTGCCACTCGGACGTAGTCGGATAGATCGAACTGCAGCTCATCGCCACTGACCACCGTCAGCGGATCAGTCCGATCGCGCAGGAGGGGCGGGTAGTTTCCCAGCTCGGGCACGGTGATAAAACCAACGCCAGCGAGTTCGGTAGCGCGCGGATCGGTCAGCAGGTATGGAATGGTGCGACTTGTCTCTCCCAGGTTGACGACCACAGCGCCGCTGGCCAGCACCCGGGCAACCTCGGCGAATTCATCCGGGATGGTCACCTCCAGATCCCCGACGGAGCCGGTGGGGTTGCGTGCCACGCTGAGAACCTCTACTTCGGCAGCATTGAGGCCGATGGTGTCGACCGGCCGCACCGAGATATCGGCAGCGACAGGTGCCAGGACCGGCGCTTCCTCACTGACCTCGATCGTCAGGATCGCCTGATCTCGCCCACCCGAGGGGGTGGTGACGGAGTAGACCAGGTTGGCGGTCGTTTCGGTTTGTGGCGCTTGCACCAGGATGGCGCCGTCCTGGGCGGTGGCAATGACGGTGGGTTCGTCGATCTCCAGTTCTTCGGCGAGCTCGGGCATCTCACCCAAGGCATCGGAGTCGTTGTCGAGGACCGGGACCAGCACGGTTTGGCCCGGACGCAACGACACCAGGTCGTCGACGGCGGTCAGGGAGGCAGCGTTGGTAGGTCGGGAAGCGACGACCACGGTGATGGTGGCCCGCACACGTTGTCCCGTCCAGTCCTGCACCGCGTACTCGAAGGTGTCGGTGCCCTGGGCGTCGGGTAGGGCCTCGAACTCCAGCCAGGTGGAGCCGATGTCGGTGATAATCCCGAGCTCCGGTGCGGTGGCCAGGCCATCAAGCATGATGCCGTCACCATCGTCATCGATACCGGTGAGCGGAACCTCGATCCGGATCTGCTCGCCCGCGAAGACTCGTGCTGTGAGGTCTTGCGGGCGCGGTGGACCCTTCCTTGCGGCGTCAGCGGGATGAACGTCGATGGTGATGTTCATGGCCACGGAGTTGCCCGAGGCATCCAGGACGGCGATGGCGCCCTGATAGGTTCCTGGCTCCTCTGGTGCGAGGTAGCGCACCTGGCTCGTGGTGATGTACAGCGTGCCGTCAGTGGGTTCGGTCACGGGCAGGGTGTCCAGGTAGACCTCCTGACCCTCCGGCTCCACCACATTGGCCAGGGCCGGTATCGTCACGACGCCACCGGTGCGGACCCGGACATTGACGTCCGTCACCGAGGGCGGCAAGTCGGAGGTTGCCACCGGAAGCGGCACGACGGTGATCGTTCCATTCGTCAATGCGACACCATCGGTGATCTGGTATGTCAGCTCCACCGGTTCTGCTAGGGCGCGTGCTGACCTCGCGGTCACCACGTGATAGCCGTTGGTGGTGACGGTCAGGCCAGAGGTTTCCGGTGCTTCGACGCTGAGCACCATGGCGGTGGCGCCGGCCGGAAACACATCGTTGGTGAGCGGGTTGATCGTGCCCTGACCGGATGCTTGCAGGTAGAGGAAGTCATGGGTAGCAACCAGCGCACCGGAGGCTTCAGTGGGTGCGGTGATGTCAACCCGGGCCAGTCCAGCGACCTCTTGGGTTTCCGAGGCGACAGCAAATGGGATGAGGTAGCTGCCCGGTGCTTGGGCAGTCACGCTAAAGGTTCCCGCGGCCAGGTTCGTTTGAACCGATACCCCCGGGACTTCGCTGACACTTGAGAGCCGGATGGGATCTGCGCCCCGGGATAGCACGGTGTCGAGCGGCGAGAGCGTCACCGGTGAATCGGTGAGGCCGCTGGCATGTAGTGGGCCCAGAGTCGGGGGCACCGACGCTGCCGATACCACCTCGACGTTGAATTCACCTTCGACGGCTCGTTCACCGTCGGTCACGGTGACGGTCACCGAGTGCTGCCCCAGGGATGTGCCGTTGGGCCGGATGGCCAGCATTCCGTCGACATCGACGGTCAGGGCGAGGCTCTCGTCGGCGCTGGCGCCGACGATCCAGAGCTTGTCACCGTCGGGGTCAATGAAGTCTGCCAGGACGTTGTGGCGGGTGAGGCCACCCTGTTCGGCGCGCACTGCTGAGGTGCGCACCTGCACCGGCGCCTGCTGGGTGCCTTCATCGATGACCGTGATGGTCACGTTCGCCTCGGCCGGGGTGGTGGTCGCCCGTCCGTCGGTGACGGTGTAGCCGAAGGTTGCTTGACCGCTGGCGGTTTCACTGACCTGTAGCTGCAACGCCCGGCCGTCATAGACCGGCTTGACCGTGCCGAATTCCTCGGACACGTTGGTGAAGTCGCCGACGGTCAGGACACCGCAGGTTTGAGAGGAGTCGTTGTCCAACACCGACAACATCACGGTGGAACCGGGGCGGACTCCGTAGGAATCGTCGGTGGCCAGAGGATCGGTGAGTTCATCGCCGCACTCGGACAGGTCATTGCTCACCACCGGGTCGGTGTCGCTAGTTTCCAGCGAATCTGGTTCGTCCTGAACGGTGTCCCACGCGGGTTCACGGCGCTGCATGTCCTCTTCGGGCAGCCACAGCGAACCATTAGCGGTGTCATTAAGAATGATGCGATCTCGGTTCACCCGGAAAACAGGCTGAACGCCGCCGTTCATGCCCTCCAGGTCGCTGAAGTCGACGTCATTGCCACACACGCTCAGGTAGTTGTTCTCCGCCGAGGTCCAGGCAGCATGGACACACTCGCCCAGCTGAACCGGTTGAGCAGGCGTGGCTGGCGCGCCAGCGGTGTGCTCGGCAACCGTCCCACTACCGAGGTCGACGAGAAGCAGCGCGGTATCGGCGGCCAGCGCGACCGGCCCGGTGGCGGAACTGGTTTGCAGCTTGGCTGCCATCGGGAGCGTCACGTCCCGATCGGGCAGGGAGAGCAGCGTGCCGTCCATGGCTACCAGTGATTCGCCAACGACGGCACCCTGTTGCCAGGACCCACTGGATGAGGGGCGTCGGATCGGCCCCTCTTCGACGACGACCGCGCCTGCTTCCCCAATGTGGGCTGCGATTTCTTGTCCGTCTCCGGTCAGGCCGCGCGCGATACCGTCAACCCCGAGTGCCAAGACCCCGGTGACGCCGACATCGAGATCAGCTTCCTCCTCACCTATCCGCAAGGTGGCCAGGGTTCCGAGTGCACGAAGCCAGCCTTGCCCCGTCCATGGGTCGACGATGAGGACGGTGCCATCCTGAAGGGCGACCTCGGCGTCGACCGGCAGATCGACACGGCTGGTGAGGGTGACGTTGGTGGGATCGACAACGGTGGCCCGGCCCGGTTCCAGCAGCAGGACATCGGCGCCGTCCTGTAGCACGTCCAGATCGGGGCTACTCGCTCCCAGTCCACCGGTCAGGTCCTCGATCGTGGGGTTGTAGCGGCCCAGAGCGGTATCGCCGCGAGAGGTCACCCAGACACCGCCGTCGTTCACCTCGACCTGAGCTGCGTTCAAACCTGGGTACAGCAGAGCAGCCAGGAGTAACACCACTGGAAGGGCCGCGGCAGCTGTGCGGCGCGCAATCGGGTTGGAGGAATCGCGCATGAGTCGACGCAGCCAGCCCGCGCGGGGCCGACGTGGAGAAAAGTCAGGAACCGACACAGACACCCCCCGGGTCGTCTGACATCACGCCACTTTGCCGCACGATCCAGATCTCGACGCACACCTCGATACCGTCGGTGACCGGTAGTTCGATCCAGTTGTCGGAGGTTTCCGTCTGGGCTTGTTCCCCGGAGATGCGCCACAGGTAGTAGTCACCCTCCTGGGGGACCGGGTTGACCCAGGTTATCCGTGCGGTGCCATCGCTGAGCTGGTGGTCCAGATTGGTGGGGTTGGGTGCCCGGGAGGAGAGTTCCAGCGTCGCCGATGGGTCGACGGTGGGTTCTTCCACATCGGTTGGCAGCATCCGCACCAGCCCCACAGCGAGGATGACGACGACCACGACTGCGGCGCTGATAGCCAGGAGCCGTGGCGTGCTTGGCCGGGGAGCCGAGGGCTCGATGGTGTGCGCGGTACCGGAGGTGTCGCTGCTGGTTCCAGGCAGATCCCGGATCGGCCGTACCCGGGTCGCTTCCCAGGGCTGAATACCGCCGCTGGGCTGGCCTTTGCCGGACTTGTCGTCCTTGGTGGGCTTGGTTGTCTCAAGCCAACTGGGTGTCAGCGACGGTGTTTCGGCCAGGTCGAGATCGGTGACCGGCAGACCAAGGTCGCTCTCGACCTGTTGGAGCAGACGGCCCAATGCCGCCGCGGACTGTGGCCGACCCGATGCCGGTCCCAGGGATCGTTCCAAGGCACCTTCCAGGCCCGCCGGGACATCGGTACGACCGGTACGCGGAGGATGCCCGCGTTCGATTCGGGCCATCAGGTCGTATGGAGCGTTCTCCCCGCCGGGAACTTCATAGGGAGATCGTTGTGCCAAAAGTGCGTAGAGCGTGGCCGCCAGGGAGTAGACGTCGCTGCGCTCATCCACGTGGTCGTGGCGTAGCAACTCCGGGGATGCCCACGGAATGGACAGACCCGCGATCTGCTTGTCGTCGATGGCGCCGGCGATGCCAAAGTCGGCGAGGGCAGGCCAACCAAAATCGGTGACCAGGACGTTGGCGGGCTTGATATCGCGATGCAGTACCCCGGCGCGGTGGGCGGTTTCGACGGCGGAGGCCAATCGAACGCCGATCCTGAGCACATCGGCGACCCCGAGGCGCTGGCGACGGTAGATGGCTCCGAGCCCGGGGCGGGAGCAGTAGTCCATGACCAGGTAGGGGCGACCATCCTCGGCAACACCAGCGTGGTGCACGGTCACGATCGATGGGTGCTGGGAAAGCTCAGCAAGATAGTCCGCCTCGGCACGTAACGAGGCGGCCAGTAGCGTGACGTCCTCATGGTCGGGTGCGGCAAGTACTTTCACCGCCACCGTGCGCTTGGGGGAGTGTTGTTGATAGGTGTAGACATCCGCGTGTCCGCCACGCCCGATCAAACCCATCGGCGTGTATCCGGACAAGGCTGGTGGCCCCTCAGTGATGGTCATTGACTGACCTCGATCGTGAGGGTGATGCCATCGCCGAGATCAATCACACTCCCGACGTCGACGCGCGTGGGTACACCTGGATGTAGTCGCTGGGGTGGCCGGAAGTCCGAGCGCACTTGCATACCGTTGGTGGAATCCAGATCGGTGACCAGCACCGTGTTCTGACTCACCTCGACGCGGGCGTGGGTGCGGGAGATGTCACCTTGGGGACTGGGCACCACCACCAGTCGGGGCGGTGGCCCGGACTTGGGATCGGTCGCGGCATGGTGTGGTGCCCGACCCACCAGCACGGGCCGGTCGAGCGGCACCAGGTCCCCGGTAATGAGCCGAAGGCGATACTGAGGTGCTTGTTCGGCCTCGGCCAGTACCTGCTGCAAAAGCGGGGTAGACATCAAGATGGTGGAGTCCTCGACCGCTGTCGGCGGACCGGCTGGGGCCGGGACTTGCGCTGTTGGCATGGGGCCGGTCGGAATTGGGGCAGAGTGCGCCGGGCTGGGCCCCACTGCCGGGGCGGGCCCTGACGGAGCGGGCATCGCATGAGCCGACACCATGGCGGGTGTGGAGTTGGTGGGCGCCGGCACCGGATCGGGTGGCGCAGGCACCGGGTGAGCGGGCCCAGAGTCGACGGGCCCAGAGTCGACGGGCTCAGAGTCTGCGGGCTTAGAGTCTGCGGGCTTAGAGTCTGCGGGCTCAGAGTCTGCGGGCTCAGAGTCTGTGGGCATCGAATCGGCGGCAGGAGCGCCCGTCCCTGCGGGTGCCGGGGTGGATGGCACAGAGGTCACCGAGGTGGGGTATCCGGGCACCGGTGGGCCTGGGATCGGGGCAGCCGACTCCGGTTCAGCCGCCATCGCACTTGCTGGCTGCGGGGTCGATGGTGGCGGGCTTGCTGGTTGCGGGGCTGGTGCCGTCCTTGGCGGTGGGTGCAGGGTGGCTGATGGCTCGGTTGCGGCCTGTGGCCCTGCTGGTGCCTTGGCTACCTGGGCGACCGCGGGCGGTGCCGTCGCGGTCCCGTTGGGATGGTGTTTGACGGCGGCCGACTGAGCGCTGGCCGCCGGGGCAGGTGCGGTCAACGGTGGCTCGCCGATATTGGCGAGAGTGATCGAGCTGGTGTGCACGACCCCCGTCAGCAGGGGTAGTTCCACCTCGTCGGAGGTGTTGGTGCTCAGGCTCAGCCGAATGTTCTGGCTATCGCCGACGGCGATGTGACGCCACGGGTATTCGCCGGCTCCCGACCATTGTTCGCCGCCGTCATCAGCTTGCACGTCGCCGCGCAAAATAATGGTGGGACGACCTTGATCGCGGTGTAGCAGCGCAAAATCTCCGACGGCGTCAAACCCCTGAGCCAATATGGCGCTCAACACCCGAGCGAAGTCGCCGTTCTCTCCTGCGATGGTCCACAATTCGTCGATAAGCTCGGAGGGCGCGTCAAATCTCAGGAGGGCTGCAAGGTCCCCCCTGATGATTCCGATGCCCTTCCCCGGCCGGTATCGCACCTACGTAGCCTAGCCCGGAGTGGGTACTTCTTGGCACGATCGGGCTCAAATGCTAGTTGATCCGTCAAGCACGAGTGTGGTAATTCGCCGGTGTGGCAGGCTTGACACCCTCGCGGTCGACCGATATTGCGGACATATCTGTAGGCAATATCACGTTGTCGGTTCCTCGTGGTTCGCGCGTCGGCGGGACCGCATGATCACCACAGCGCCGCTCAATACTCCAGCTAGGACGACCCAGGCCAGGACGTTTGATCTCGCGGGCGCCCACGGGTCGGCGGCGGGTTCGATGCGTAGAGGTGGCTGTGATGCTGCCGGTGTTGCTGTGCCAGCCAGCTCCGGAGACTGCGGCCCCCGGGCATTCCCGTCATCCATGAACTCCAGCGCCGCCAAGGGCTGCACCATGCCCCAGCCGTCCTCGGTGTCCCGGAGGTCGGGGTCGCTACGTTGGGCCGAAACCGTCAGGCGGAAGATCCACTGATCCAGGCTCTCCTCGGGAAACCTCTCGACCACCAAGGCAGCAGCCCCAGCGACCTGGGCCGTGCCCCAGCTGGTGGCGCTGCCCTGGGCGCCGACAATACAGTCGCCACCCGATGGCAAGCCCGCCAGCACCGCGACGCCTGGACCCGATAGGGCCACATGGTCGCCCGTGTGTCCATACCCGGGCATGCCCTGCGGCCCCATCCCGGACGCCGCCAGCACGCCGGGATAGGCAGCCGGATAGCGGGGGGCCTGGCGATCCGATTCCTCTTCGCTGAGATTGCCGGCGCTGGCGACCACCAGGAGGCCAGCCGCGCTCGCACGCTCGACAGCGGCCCGCAGCGCCGCATCATCGCTGTAGGTGGACAGGGCCACAACCGCGATGTCGGCGTCGGCCGCCACTGCGATATCCAGAGCCTGTGCCAATCGTTGCGGAGTCACCGCTGTTCCATCCCGTTCGGCTGACTCCCCTTCGGCGTAGTACACCCGAATCGGAAGGATTTCCGCGTCAGGGGCCACACCGATGAGCGCAGACTCCTCGATCGAGCGACCCGCGAGCATCGTGGCCACCACGGTGCCGTGGCCGTGCGTATCGGCTCGCCCGTCGGTGACCTCCTCATCTTGGCCGACCAAGTCCCAGCCAGGACTGACAGCGCCGACCAGGTGCGGATTGTCGGCGGCTACTCCGGAATCGATCACTGCCACCCGCACCCCCGCGCCGGTGGCGATCTCGTGCGCCTGCGATAGTTGCAGCTCCGCGAAGTTCCAGGTGGGCTCGGCAATTCTGGTCTCGGCAGTGCAGTCGGTCGAGCTGGCTTGGGCCGCAGCTGGTTGGTCCAGCAGGGCAACCGGCGTCGCGATCGCCAGACTCATCGAGAACACCAATGCCGACCTGAACCAGCGGACCCCGCTCACGGCACCTCCGGCTCCGGATGGGTGGGGCTACCGGCAGCCTCGACCGACAGCTCCGGACCAGAGGTGAACAGCTCACCCCAGGCGTATGGCACCGGTACTGGTATTGGAACCGGGTCCGATCCCAGCAGGCGGCTGAGCGTCTCGGGCATCGGGACCTCACCATCGGCCGTGACCGGGTAGGCGGTGCCGTTCTCATCGATGAGCCGAACCACTCCGCCGTCGTTGTCCGGTCCACCCGAGAACCGGGCCAAGGCCCCAGCTCCAGGACTGACCCAGACCCCCGCGCTCATCGGTTCCGGCTCTTCGGCGCTGGAGTTGTCATCGGCCGGGAACGGCTGCATCGTCAGAGTGGTCCGAAATGCCGCGGTGTCCAGCAGTGCGCAAGGGATCCCAAGCTCGGAGCTCACCACGCCTTCTGGCCATTCCTGCGGTACTGGCGATACCTCGGGGCCGACCTCACCGACCGAGGCCACCTGCGCCGCGCTGACTGGCACCACGGCTCGTTCCTCGCCTGGACCGAGCTGATAGATCGTCTGCGCGAACGGTGTCAGACGCGCGAATTCACCATCGGCGGTCACCAGGTAGGTCCAGGTATTCCCGGTGGGTTGGACCACCGATCCCACACTGATCCCCGGCACCGAGGCCAGTGCTCCTGGTACTGCGTCGCCTGACCCATCGATCTCAAACGGCTGGACCGGGTCACCTTCGGTGAACAATGCGAGCCACTGGGCACTGGCTTCGACAGCATCCTCGGGGACGAATCCAAGAGCACGAAGAATGCCCTGACGCTCCCGGGTATCGGGGACCAGATGTCGGGTGGATCCCTGCACCAGCACCAGATCGTCGGTGCTGGCGACCCGGACCAAGGTGGCGGTCTCGGCAAGTGCCACCGGCTCCGGCTCAGGCTCCGGCACGGTCTCAAGGGTGGTGGCGACGGCGCCACCCTCCGCCAGGCAGGCTTGCCAGCCATCGGCAATCAGGGTCCCCGTGTCGGGGATCGCATCCGGTGCGCCGAGGATCCCCACCTCCTCTCGCCGAGTCACGCCCTCCAAATCATCGGCCGATGCCCGGATTACCGGTGCATCGGGGGGCAGGACCAGACGGGCGCTGGCGACGTTGGTAATCGGGATCAGTTCACCATTGCTGGTGATATAGCGGGTGCCGGAGTCGGTCACCAGCACCAGCGACCCATCGTCCCAGCCGCTGGGCAAGCCACGGTTGAACAGACCAACAACGAACGAGACACCAATGACCAACACCGCGATGACCGTTCCCGCGATCACTCCGCGCAACGGTGAACTCGGTTCCAGCTCCCGACCGCCAGGGGCTCCCGCAACAAATGCGGTGAGCAGACGCCTGCGCGAGAACGCCTGCGCCTGCAGCAGTTCCTTTTTCGTCGCCATCAGAACCCCTACAGCCCACCGGCGGCAACAACCGCCAACGGCGGAATGGCTGCCAGCACCAGGAGTTGTAACACGTCAGCCAGCCGGTCCAGCCGGACCTTGCGGCTGGTGCGCAGCAGCGTGAGCACGATCAGTGCCAGACCGACCACCAGCAATGTCACCATCAGGACCGGCCGGATGGTTGGTGCCATGAATGCGATGGCGACGACCTCCACCACGATGCCCAGGGAACCGATGATGACGCCCGTGGCGACGTCCGGCCGGGGTGCGGTGTCCCGCACGGCCAGCAAGATCACGAGAAAGACCGCCGTCGTCAACGCGATGCCCGCTCCACCCAATCCCACCATGGCCGGGGTAAGCCCGATCAAGATAGCGCCCGAACCGATGCGTAGTCCCAGCAGCAGCAGATGGCCTCGAAGTACCTGGGCCGCCACCGTCGCTGCGTTGACCGGCGGTGGGTCGGCGAGGATGTCGCCGTCGTCCTGGGCTGAAATCACGCGAACAGGGGTGGCTGCTAGCGCCAACCAGGGCAGCAACTGGACCCCAAGCCCCAGGACTGCGAACACCACCACTGTGCCGATCCGGGTCGGAGCATCTGGACCGAGTTCGCCACAGCCAGCCAGGACCAGCACGCAGATTGAGGCCAGCCCCGGGGCAGCGGCCAAGGTGCGGGCATCGGTGAGGATAAATGCCAGCACGGCTGCGCCTACTGCCAACCCGCCGCCGGCTCCCATCAGGGCAGCGGGTGACCCGTCAGCTTCGAATGAGGTGGGTCCCTCCAATGCCAGGTAGCCCGCCAGCGCCAAGTATCCGGCGCCGATCATCCCCAGCACCCGTGCCCCGGAGGCGGGGGCTTGTGCTTGGTTCAGGACGGCTGCGGTAACCAATGCAAGAACTGCGCCAGCCACGGCCAGCCCAGCACCTAGTAGTGCTGGGAGCGAGCTAGTTATCAGCAACAGGGCACCGACCAGCAGCATCGCGGCGGCAACGGCGACGGCCGTGCGGGCACCATCGGCGGGGGTCCAGTCAGCGGTATCGGACTCGACGACGTCGGCCACTGCCTCGACGACGTCGTCATAGCGCCGCGGCCTGGTCACAGACGTGGCGATCGTCAGCGTGAGCAGGTCGCCATCGTTGATTCCTTGCTCGACCAATGATCGGTCAGGCTTCAACTCCTGGCCCGAGGCAGTGGTCAGAGTGGGGGCTGCGAAGCCCACATTTGGCCGTAAGAGATTGAGCCGCTGCGCCAGTGCCGGGATCAGCTCCGTGACCGGCAGTGAGCCCGGGACGACCACATCGACTCGCTCGGTGGTGGTCGCCACGGTCAGTCGCCGAAACTCTGCGGTGACCTGCTCGACCGCGGCAGCGGCCCGGTGCGTTGTCGTCATTGTGTCCGTTGAATTCTCGTTGGTCATTGCATTTCTACCGTCGCCATCGCGTGGCCAAACCGGATGACCGCTCCTGCGGGAACCACGACCTCCTGATGTGGTCTCAGCCGGTCGATTTGCACCTCGCCCAGCCACAGCGACGTTCCGTTCATCGACCCCAGGTCCATGAGGTACACCACGCTGTCGACCAATCGGAGCTGGGCGTGTGCACGTGACATCGAGCGTGAGGCATCTGGCACCTGGACCACCTCACCCTCTTCGGCTGGGCCATCGGGTCTGCGCCCCAAGACCGTCGTGTCGGTGACGTGGACAACGAAACCATCGGGAAAGGTCAGGCGGGCTAGCTTGACCGGGTCGTGCGGTGACCGCATCCGGGTCGAGTCGACCAGCGTCGAGAACCTAGTGGCGGTGCTCTCCGGCTGAGACTGGCGGAACTGGGCGATCGACACCGAATTCTCTGTGGGTGCAGAGGGCACGAAACCGTGGGAGTGCACGTGTTCCTGTGCGGCGCGGGTGGCAGCGGCTCGGTCCAAGCCAGCCCGCGATCCCGCTCGGTGTTTGCCGGTGCTCGCCGGGGCTGGCGGCTGCGAGGAAGCTGCTTCCACGGATTCCTGGGCCCGGCGCAGCGTCAATACCCGGGTTCCGCACACGCGATCTGGCCACGCGCGACCCTGCCGATCGGTCAGGACCAGCAGCACCAACGGCAGCACCAGGGTCACCAGTTGCAGCGTTCCGATCAGGGTCGCGCGCACGCTCACCCGTTGCAGGCCAGGAGCGAGCAGATTCTCTTGGCGTGCACTGCGCAAACCGATGAGCAGATTGCCGGGAGTGGTGCCGGTGCGCGATTCCCACAGCGTGATGGTGATCGCGATTTCCAACACCATCACGATCAGCAGCGGCAGCGAGCTGGTGATTGCGAAGGCGGTTGCACCGGGGGTCAGCACCACTGCGAGGTCGATCAGGAATGCCCATACCCGGGATGCGGGCAGGGCAGGCAGCACCGGCGTCTGTTGCGCAGAACCCAGATCCGGGCCAGTGCGGGTATCGATGCTCATCGCGACGCCAACTGGGTCATGGCCGCAATGGCACCCGCAGCCACCAGGGCGATGGCTGGAGAGAGCACCACGCCAGCTGATTCGGCGAAATCTGCCAGCCGCGACCACCAGACTGAACGCCAGCCGCGGTTGATGGCCACCGCCACGGCCGTCGCAATGGCGGCTGCCGCGAAACAGGCGCCGATGAGCCAACCGGGAGCCACACCCTGGTGGACGAGCCAGCCGGCGGTAGCCAGCGCCGTAGCAGCTGCGTATCCCCGTGGAGCGATGCGGGTGAGGTGCCCGCGTCTGTTGCGCGGGATCAGGGCGGCCGAGAGTGCGCTCAGCGCTAGCAACGCCAGGATCGCCCAGCGTTGCAGGGGTGTCCCGCCACCGCTGATCGTGGCGGTAACGGCCACCACGCCGATGAGTGCCACCACGACGGCGATCCACTGGCTCCGTAGATGTGCTGCTCCGAGCAGGTGCTCGACGCTCGATTGTTGAACCGATGTCGGTGACACCTCCTCCCGGGCGCGAATCGCCGTCGCGACCTGCTGGGAGGAGGTATCTAGCAGCACCGCATCGGGCATCGACACACTCCAGGCAGGCGCGGCGCGGAAGGCCAATGGGACCAGGCCAACGACCACTGCCACCGGGAAAGCAGTCCCGGAAGCGGTAGCCAAAGCGCCGATCGCTGCCAGCACCACGCTCGCCGTCAGGAGGACGCCGGCAAGTTGCCGTTGCTCGGTCCCACGCAGGGAAACGACCCGGACTGCTACGACGGTCGCCGCGGCCAGCAATGCCACCGTGATACCCCAGGTCCATCCGACCGGTCCATCGACGGCGACAGAGGCCAGGCCGCCCAGGCCAGCCAGGAGCCAGCAACACACGGTGACCGGATCGCTCGAACGCATCGGTGGTGCGAGGGCGGCGAGGACTGCTGCGGACCCGACCAGAATGAGCGGGCGCCACCCCGCGGTCGCCTCGCCGGTGAGAACCGAGGCGAACCAGGGTACGTGCGCCGCGGCTAGGAGCAAGGCTGCCATCCATGGCCAGTGGCCTGCTGCGCTAGGGGTGACCGCAAGAGCCGCCGGGTCGGTCTGCACTGGCCCAGCTGCCCGACGCTGGGCAGCCGGTGGTCGTGGGTCCAGGATCAGGATGTCCCCGGAATGGATGACATCGGCGAGCGCGGCCTCTGGCTCAAGCTCCCGCCCGGCGAGCGTGCTCACGCCGTGGCTTTCCACCGAACGAGCCAGATCCGCGACCAATCCGTTGCTGGGAACGACAACGTCGCGCCGACCTGCATCGGTGAGCAGGGAGACGCGTAGGGCAGCCTCAGGTTCGATCGTCATACCTCCACCCCCCTCGGGTTGAACGGCATCCATCGCGTTCGGGATTGGGGGAATTGTAGGCAGGTCGCAACCTATGCTGGGTCGAATGCGACTTGGGGAGATATGAATAACGCTGTCGCCGCTGTTGCCCAGCCCGACCGACTCCAGCCGCCCACGGCCCCGGGCGGCTCGATTGAGCTGCAGGCGCCACCGGAGTTAGTCAAGCCTGAGGGTGGCGGTGGCGCGCTGATGTCGGTGATCCCGATGCTTGGCAGCGTGGGTTCGATCGCCCTCATTTCCTTCAGCGCGGGCGGCGGAAGCCCCACCCGGATGATCATGGGTGCTGGGATCCTGGTTGCCTCGCTGGGGTTCGTTGCCGTGAACTTGCTGCGGCAGCGCACCCAGCATCGTGAACGAGTGACCACCTCCCGCCGGGAGTATCTGGCTTACTTGTCGGATTTGCGGGACTCCGTGCGCAACGCCGCTCGGCGTCAGCGCCGGGTCGCGGCGTGGCATTTCCCGGATCCGGCCACCCTGGCACTCCTGGCCCAAGATGGTGTCCGGGTGTGGGAACGAGAGCGTGAGGACGAGCGGCGCCTATGCACTCGTCTCGGAATGGGGCAGGCGCCACTGTGCATCGAACTGGTTCCGCCGGAAACCGGACCGCTGGCCCAGCTAGATCCGGTTGCCGCATCCGCCGCGCATCGGTTCCTGTTGACCCATGGCGAGGTCGCCGATCTGCCAATGCACCTGGACTTGACCGGCTTTGCCCGGCTTGAGATTGCCGGACCCGATGGCCCTGCCCGCGCGCTGACCCGAGCGATAGCGCTGCACATGGCAACGTTCGTGGCACCAGCGGACCTGCAGATTGCGGTGTTGTCCGACGAGGCACGGCTAGATGACTGGGAGTGGTTGAAGTGGTTGCCGCATTCCTGGGCGACCAAGGAATCGGATCAGGTTGGTCGCCGCCGACTGGTGGTCACCGATCCCGATGAGCTGATTGACCTGTTGACGATCACGGCACGCGGGCCATTCTCGTTGGCCGCAGATCCTCAGTTCCCGCATGTGGTGCTGATTGTCGATACTTCGGCCAAGCTCGATCCCGATCACCCGGCACTGCGTTCGCGACAGGGCGTGACGATCGTGGAACTGCCGCGCACCTGGGCGGAGGTGGTTGACCCAGCCACGGCCCGGTTGCTTATCCGTGGTGACGCAGACGGTCACCAGCTAGAACTGCAACGGCTTGGGCAGGCTGTGACCACGCTGACCCCGGACGCCCTCTCGTGCACCGAGGCGGAAGCGGGCGCTCGCCGGTTGACTCGCTATGCCCAGATGGGTGCGGACGGTGAGTCATCCAGGCCATCGCAGCAGTCCGCGGAGCTGGTCGACCTGTTGGACCTGGGAGATGTCCGCGACCTCGATGTCGGGCAAAGCTGGGCTCCCCGCTCGGTGCGGGACTGGTTGCGCGTGCCGTTGGGGCTGACGACGGCGGGCTCGCCGATCTACCTCGATCTGAAGGAGTCTGCTCAAGGTGGAATGGGGCCCCACGGCCTCATCATCGGAGCAACCGGATCGGGTAAGTCGGAGGTGTTGCGCACCCTGGTGCTCGCGCTGGCGATGACCCACTCGTCGGAGGAGTTGAACTTCGTCCTGGTCGACTTCAAGGGCGGTGCCACCTTTGCCGGGATGGCGGGTATGCCACATGTCTCGGCGATCATCACAAACTTGGGTGAAGAGTTGTCGCTGGTCGACCGGATGCAGGAGGCCCTGCGCGGGGAGATGACCCGCCGCCAGGAGCTGCTGCGCGCGGAGGGCAATTTCACCAACGTGGCCGAGTATGAGAAGGCCCGTCGAAGCCACAGACCCGATCTGGCACCGCTGCCAGCCCTGCTGATCGTGCTGGACGAATTCTCGGAGTTGCTCACAGCAAAGCCGGAGTTCGCTGACCTGTTCGTCGCCATCGGGCGGCTGGGACGTTCCTTGCAAATGCACCTGCTGCTTTCCTCCCAACGGTTGGAGGAGGGGAAACTGCGCGGTTTGGATTCGCACCTGTCCTACCGGATTGGATTGCGCACGTTCTCAGCCTCAGAATCGCGGACGGTGCTGGGGGTGCCGGATGCCCACACCTTGCCCGCGCTGCCCGGTGTGGGCTATCTCAAACCCGATACCACCACGATGACTCAGTTTCGGGCTGCCTATGTTTCCGGCCCGCCGCCGCGTCGGCGGCGTGCGGTCGGCACCAGAGGTGGTGCACGAAAGTTGGTGCTGTTGCCGTTTACCGCGGCAGCCCAGGGCGATGCGCCCGAGTCGGAGCCAGCCGAACCCATCGTCGTGCCGGCCGATGAGGAGGAACGCGCAACCTTCGATATCGCCGTCGAGCGGATGGCTGGGCGTGGCCCGGCGGCCCACCGGGTGTGGCTCGACCCGCTCGATACTCCGCTCACCCTGGATGCCCACGCTCAGGATCTGGTGGTCGATCCCGAACGAGGACTTCATTCGCCAGGATGGCGTGGTTCGGGCAGCTTCCTGCTTCCGGTGGGTGTGGTGGACCGGCCGTTGGAGCAACGGCGCGAAACGCTGACGGTGCGACTTTCCGGTGACACCAGCAACCTTGCCATCGTCGGTGGCCCGCGGAGCGGGAAGTCGACGGCGCTGCGCACGGTGGTCGCGGCCCTCGCGCTGACCACGACACCCCTGGAGTCACAGATCTACGTGATGGACTTTGGTGGCGGCACGTTTGCCCCCATGCGTTCACTGCCGCATATTGCTGGTATCGCAACCCGCAGTGAACCCGATGTGGTGCGCCGGATGGTGGCCGAGATCACCGGGCTGATCAACGCCCGGGAAGCGCACTTTCGAACACTGGGTATCGATTCCATCGAGACCTATCGAGCACGGCGGGTACCAGGGGTGGGTCCAGATGCTGGTGGCGTGGATGACGGTTACGGCGACATCTTCCTGGTGATCGATGGCTGGGCGACGCTGCGCAGTGAGTTTGAGGGCACCGACGGTGAGATTCAGGCTCTGATATCGCGCGGTGTCACCTACGGTCTGCACTTGGTGGCATCAGCGGCGCGGTGGATGGACTTCCGCACCACGATCAAGGATTTGCTGGGCGGGCGGCTGGAGTTGCGCATGGGCGAAACCAGCGATTCTGAGGTCGACCGCAAACTTGCGGCGGTGGTCCCGCGCGGGAGGCCGGGCCGCGGCTTGTCGCCCACATCCCACCACATCCTGCTATCCCTGCCACGGCTGGATGGTGACGGCGACCCGGCCACCCTGGGTGCTGGTGTGGATGACCTGGTCTCGACGGTCACGGCTGCCTGGAGCGGACCGGCGGGGCCCAAGCTGCGACTGCTGCCACGGCGCATCACGCTGGATGAGGTGCGCTCGGCTGCGGAAGTGCCGGTGGGTACCCCGTCAGAGCAGACGCCGGTGCGCTGGGGCGAGATGCTGCTGGGTATCGATGAGGCGGCATTGGCACCGCTGGCGCTGGACATCAAGGCCGAGCCGCACGCCTACCTGCTTGGTGATACCGGCTCCGGAAAGTCGGCGTTCCTGCGGGCCTATGCGCGTGAGGCGATGCGAATCGCGGCACCCAAGCAGCTGCAGCTGTTCGCGGTGGACTATCGACGGTCCTTGCTTGGTGAGATACCTGAGGAATACCTCGCGGGCTATATGACCACCAACCCGCAAGCGACCTCAGAGGTGGCTGCGCTCGCCGAATACCTGCATACCCGATTGCCCGGACCGGACGTCACTCCCGCCCAACTGCGAGCCCGGTCGTGGTGGTCCGGTGCGGAGGTGGTGGTGCTGATCGACGACTATGACCTGGTGGCAACATCCAGTGGAAATCCGCTGACACCGTTGGTGCCGTTGCTGGCACAAGCACGCGATATCGGGCTACATGTGGTGCTGACGCGTCGATCCGGTGGTGCCAGCCGCGCGATGTTCGATCCCATCCTGCAGGGGATCCGGGATTTGGCTGCACCGGGCATCCTGCTCTCCGGAGATCCGGGTGAAGGCCCGCTGATCGGACGTTTGAAGGCGCGGCGTTCGGTACCGGGTCGCGCCACCATCGTGTTCCGTGATCGCGGCGAGGTGACGGCGCAGCTGGCCTGGACCCAGCCCAGCCACTGAGCCCTGCCCGGGCGGCGGCCAGGTCGGAGGTCGAGCCAGCCTCCCCAAATACCGGAGTCAGCTAGCGGTATTCCTCCAAAACCCGTTCAATAGCCCCGTGACTTCGACAACCCCGGTGCGGTTTCCCCACGGCCTGATCTCGATGCGGGGCCGCGACCCGCATGAGCGCCACCGTGCCGCAACACCGCTGGAACTGCTATATGACCTCACCCTGGTGGTGGCCTTTTCGATTGCTGGCTCGCAACTCGCGCACGCGCTTGCGGCCGGTCATATCTGGGTGGGTGTGGGCGGCTTCCTGTTCTGCATGTTCGCCATCGTGTGGGCGTGGCAGACATTCACCTGGTTCGCCTCCGCCTACGACACCGATGACTGGGGATTCCGGATAGCCACGATGGTGCAAATGCTGGGCGTCACGGTATTGGCGCTGGGCGTAGGGGATCTGTTTGCTGGGCTGGAACAGGGACGCTTGGACAACCGGGTGATCGTGAGCGGCTACGTGATCATGCGGCTGTCCATGATGAGTCTGTGGTTGCGCGCAGCCCGCAACGACAGCGTGCATCGACCGGTGTTGCTGGGCTACGTCCGGGTGATCGGGGTGGCGCAGATCGGCTGGATCGGTACAGCGCTGTTGCCTTTGTCAATGCCTAGCCTGCTGGCGCTGATGGCAGCTTTGTACCTGCTGGAGATCGGCGGCACCGCGTTCGTGGAGTCGAAGGTTGGCAGGCTGGGCTTGCATGTGCACCATCTAGCCGAACGCTACGGCCTGCTCGCGATCATTACCTTCGGTGAAGTGGTGCTGGGAACCACCACGGCGGTGGAGGCACTCACCTCGGAGGCCGGGTGGTCGACGGAGGCCGCATTGCTCGCATTCTCCGGCATCACGATGGTGGTCGGCATGTGGTGGGTCTACTTCGCCCTGCCGCATGGACAGATCCTTGCCCGACGGCGCACGCTGGCACTGCGCTGGTCACACGTCCATTTGTTGATCTACACCACAATTGCCGGGACGGGAGCGGGACTGCACGCAGTGGCTTACCTGCTGGAGCACCACAGTGAGCTGGGATCGGTGGCCACCACGCTCGCGGTGGCCATTCCGCTGGCGCTCTACATTCTGGGCATTTACCTGGCCTTCCACCTGCTGCTACCCGGCTGGGACTGGTTTCACATCACGGTCATCGCCCTGACGGCTGCCGTCTTTGTCCTAGCACTAGCTCTTGCCGCGTTAGGCACCTCCATCGCCTGGCCGATCTTGGTGTTGACGACCACACCCTGGATCACCGTGCTGGCGTATGAGGCACGTGGCCACCGCGAGATGGCCACGCGAGTCCGGCTGCTGGGGCAGGATGCCAGGCCGGCGTGAGTGACCTACCCGCACCCCCAGCCCCGCACCCCAGCCCCGCACCCCAGCCCTCGAGTTCGAAGGTTTACGCCAAAGTCGAACCCCACGAGCCACGGTTTTGGCGTCCACCTTCGTACTCGGCGAGTCCTGGCCGCGCGCTAGCTGGGGCGCTCAGGCAACGATGGGTGGACCTCCAGCGGATCTTGCTTGCGCGGAACCCAGAGCGCCACTGCCAGCGCCATCGCAGCCGCGACAATCCCCACCACGAATGAGGTGGTGAATGCACCTGGTGTCGGCGCCGCGCCGCCGTCGTAGGGAACCGTGTCCGAGGCCAGCACCGCGCCGATCACCGCTGCTGCACTCGAGGTGCCCAGTGAGCGGCACAGAGCGTTGAGACCATTGGATGCCCCGGTCTCCGACTGTGGCACCGAGCGCATGATGAGCATGGGCATGGCCGCGAACGAGAAACCAATGCCAAAGCCAATGAGCAGATTGGCGACAAATATCTGCCACACGTGCTCGGAGAACACCAACGTGAATCCGTATGCCAGAACCAGCGCCAACGCGCCCCACACCAGTAGGTTCTTCGGCCCCACCGTGCCTGCGAGCCGCCCGGCGATCGGAGACAGCACCATCATCATCAGCCCGGCCGGCATCACGATGAGGCTGGCCTGGAACAGCGTGAGACCGAAACCATCGACCGCCGTCGGCAGTTCCAGAATCTGCGGGTAGGCGACGTTGGAGGTAAACAGGGCAAAGCCAATCGCCACCGAGGCGATATTGGTCAATAGCACCGCGGGCCGCACCGCCACGCGCAGGTCCTGCAACGGTGCCGGGCTACGCCACTGATACCAAGCCCACAGTCCCAGGATCACCACACCCCCTAGCCCGGTGCCCAGGGTCGCCACCGAAGTCCACCCCCACACGGTGCCGCGGGAAATCGCGAGCATCACTCCCAGTAACCCGGCGGCCAGCCCGAGCGCACCCAGATAGTCAAACCTGCCGCCCGCGCGAAGGACGCTCACCGGCACGATCCACCACACCAGCAGGAACCCGGCTGCGCCCAGAGCGGCTGAGGCCCAGAACAGCCCATGCCAATCGGCGAACTGGGTGATCAGCGCGCTCAACGGAATCCCCAGGGCACCGCCCACACCCATGGTGGCGCTCATAAATGCCACCGATTCGCCCACCCGCTCCGGGCGCACGACATCTCGCAGAATGGCGATACCTAGCGGCACCACCCCGGTGACCACTCCCTGCAAGGTACGGCCGACCAGCAACATGCCCAAGCTGCTGGACAGCGCCGCAATCACCGATCCGAGCACCAGGACAGCGAGCAACACCATGACGATTCGTCGCTTGCCGTACATGTCGCCCAAGCGGCCTGAGATCGGGGTACAAACTGCTGCTGCCAGCAGCGTGGCAGTGACCACCCAGGCCGTGTCCTCCCGATCCGCGTTGAGCAATTCCGGAAGCTGGGTTTGAATCGGTACGACCAGCGTGAACATAAACGCTGAGGCCAGACCAGCGGAGGCGAGCACTGCCACGATGGCGCGTTCGGGGGGGCGACGAGTCAACCGCCGCCTTGCTAGTGCATCCCCATCCACCGGCGCAGGCTATCGCGTCCTATGCCCACCCGATGCCCATCCTCATGGCGGTCGGGGACCTGCCCCGGCCTAGTAGTGCGGACCCGTCGAATAGGGAGCGGGCGTGAAGGAGCTGAGCGGATCTCCCGGGGCAGTGAGCGGTTGAGTTTGCCCAAATCCGGTCACCGGAAGTGTTGCCCCATCCATGCCGTGGCGCGAGTAGGCGGCGAACCAGGCGGCCAGCTGGTTCCGGAACTCGGTGACCCGGTCGGCCTGGCCGGGATCCTCGGCGAGGTTGGTGTTCTCGGCAGGGTCACCCGCGAGGTGGTAGAGCTCATGGGGACCGTATGGGTACCGATGCACGTACTTCCATTCGCGGCTGCGGATCATCCTGACCGGCCCGTATTCATCAGCGACCACCACGGCCTCGCGCCACTGGTCATCGACACCGCCATCGCGCAGCAGCGGCACGAACGACCGCCCCGGCCTGCGCGAATCCGTAGGTTCGGTTGCACCGCAAAGCTGGCGGATGGTGGGTGCGAGGTCGTAGGCGGAAAGCAACTGGTCTCGGACCCGGCCCGCAGCTATTCGGCCTGGCTGGCTGATGATGAACGGCACGGTCACCGACTCGTTGTACATATTCTGCGGGAAGGTGCCATTGCCCTTGCCCCAGATGCCATGGTGCCCGGTGTTGAAGCCATTGTCGCTGGTGAAAATCACCACGGTGCTGCTGCGCAGCGAGGTGTCATCCAGGGCAGCAAGGACCCGGCCAACACCGGCATCGACAGCGCTGACCGCGCCGAAATACCCCTGCAAAGCGGCCCGTGTGTCCGGCTCCGCACCATGCTGCACGCCGTCGACTGTGCGTGCCCAGGGGTGCCGAACACCCTGCGGTACGGACGCGAACTCACAATCGGCATACAGGTCGGTGAACTGCTTCGGATGACTGTTGGTCCATGGACTATGCGGAGCGGTGTAGTGCAGCGACAGGTAGAACGGCTCCGACTGATCTGCCTCGGATTGGATGAACTGCACCGCAGCATCGGTGAACACGTCGGTCACATAGCCAAGAGCCTCGACCGGGCCGTTTTCGTCATGCAATGGTGCGCCGTAGTACGGCCCGCCACCGGCATCGTGTGCTAGCCACCGCACGAAGCCAGGCCGGGGCTGGTCGTTGGCGCCCAAGTGCCACTTGCCACACAGCCCGAGCCGATAGCCAGCATCAGACAAGTCGTCGGTGTAGCTGCGTTGCCCCGCGAGGAAATCCACGCCATCAGCGCCCACGTGCCTGGCGCTGATCCAGTCATGCACGCCGTGAGCCGAGGGCATCTGGCCAGTCAGCAGTGATGCCCGTGCGGGCGAGCATACGGGTGAGGCACAGTGGAAGTTTGCCATCCGTGTTCCAGTGGCGGCCAGCTCATCCAGGTTGGGCGTGATGATCTCGGCATTCCCGGCGCACCCCATCGCCCATGGCCCCTGGTCATCGGTGAGGATGAGGACGACGTTGGGGCGCTGCGGGTCGAAACTAGCCATGACGTAATCTTTGCGCGCTTGCGGCCGATCGTGAAGTCTTGCGTGCAGGTCCCACGAAGTCGTGATAGGGCTCGCCATAAACCCTCGGTCTCGAGGAGCTCAACTACTTCGTTACCGGATCACGACTTCGCGCGGGGGGGGGAAGCCCCTATGTCGTTCGTCAAGTCAGTGACGTCGCAGTCGAGTGGGTGGTCGAGCCCAGAGCCGTCTGTGAACCCGAGTGCGGCGGCGTTTCGCCTGGATAGGGTGATGGGGTGAAGGCTCCTCGCCGCTTGCTCGAGTTGACCGTTGTTGGAGTTTGTCTCGTTGCTCTGGCGGGGTGCTCGATCGATGGCGTGATCTGGGGTCCGGATGGCGCGCGCGTGATCGACACAACGGAGCAATTGATCGCCGGGGCTTCGTCCGGCGATCAGGACTGGCTTGCCTGCGAGGGCTCCGCTGCGGTCTTCGGCGAAGCGGGTGTGTGGGATGGACTCAGCGCGGGAGAGCCAGAGCAGTTTGACCCTGGGACATCCGTGGATCGACCGGCGCTTGACGCGACGTGGAGGATCAACCTCGAAGGCGCAGGCTCGAGCGGGACTGCCGGTGAAGAGGTTCCGACAGACGTGTTCTATCGCGAGAGCGAGACAGGCTTGTGTGTGGCTGACGTCGTCTGGCAGACCGTGGATGTCGGCTGATCACACTCATCCCAAACTGGCGAACTGGGTGATCGGGGCCGGTTGCGGCGCTGGCCTAGTCTTCCGGTTCGTACCCCAGGTTCGGCGCTAGCCACTTCTCCGCCTCCAGAATGCTCCAGCCTTTGCGCTCGGCGTAGTCGGCTACCTGGTCGCGTCCGAGCCGCCCGACCACGAAGTACTTGGACTGCGGGTGGGAGAAGTAGAAGCCCGACACCGCCGCCCCGGGCCACATTGCTAGCGACTCGGTCAGTTCGATACCGGTGCTGTCGCGGACATCCAGCAGATCCCAGATTGCCTGCTTCTCGGTGTGCTCCGGACAGGCCGGGTAGCCAGGAGCTGGCCGGATACCCCGGTACTGCTCGGCGATGAGGGCGTCGTTGTCCAAGCCCTCGTCGACGGCGTAGCCCCAGATCTGAGTGCGCACCAGCTCGTGCATGCGTTCAGCGAAGGCCTCGGCCAGCCGGTCCGCCAGCGACTCCAGCAAGATCGCCGAGTAGTCGTCCAGCTCATCCCGGAACTTCGCCACCTGCTGCGGCACGCCCAGCCCCGCCGTGACGGCGAACGCGCCCACATAGTCGGCCAGTCCCGTCTCAACCGGGGCGACGTAGTCACTCAGCGCCCGGTTCGGCACTCCCTCACGATGCTCGCCCTGCTGGCGCAGGTGATGCAGCGTGTGCAGCA
>JBKEBC010000040.1:0-2573 GCA_047972965.1 Beutenbergiaceae bacterium
CTGACGGCAATAGGTACGGGAACAGAACGTGATTTGGCGCGCTCAACCGCTTCACGCGCATGGATGAACGCTGGGCCAGAGCTAGCCCGGGAGGTGGCGGCGAGGTTGTCGATGTCACCGACACCGATCCCGGTAGCCCAATTTCCCAACCGCTGCAGCAGGAGTGCGAGTCGGAGCGTATCGCCGGGGTCGTCGAGCACCGCTTGCACCTCATCACCGACCGTGCGCTCGGCTCCTCGAACCAGGCCCGGAAGGTCGGGAAGGGCCGCAAGCAGCTCCTCGACTCGCTCACCGGCCTTTGTCGAGGCACGTTGGTCGGCAGTCAGCACGAACATTGAAACAAGGCTATAACACTGTTTCAATTGATACAAGTTTTAAACCTTGTAAAAGAGGTAACCAGTTATAAACCTTGTTGATGGCTCACGGTTCGCCGTGATGGCGGAGAGCTCGCTACGGATCAAGCGGATCAGCACTGACGCCTGAGAGCCCGAGTAGCGCCACACTAGGAAGGTGCGCACCTCAATCCAGAATGCGGTTCTACCCGCCGCTAGCTGGCACGAGCATGCCCGCACACATGCCGAGCGCGTGGATGCGCTGGTCGCCGACCATCTGCACCGCCGTCAGAACAAGAAATCGCACCCGGTACATGACTTCCTGTTCACCTACTACTCCTACCGACCCAGCCAGTTGCGCCGGTGGCATCCGGGGTACGGAATCACCCTGGTCGATGCTGAGGAGTTCACCGGCCTACGTGGGTACGAAGTGACGGACGACGCCGCCGCCGTCACTTCGGAGTTCCTGACCGCACAACAGGATCTGATCGGAGGAACCCATGCGTTGCTGACGGCCACTGCTGGGCGTGCTGCCAATACCGGCTGCTTCGGGTTGCACGAGTGGGCCATGGTGTACCGCACTGAGAAGCCGCGCCACGATCTACCGCTGCGATTGGGGTCAGCGGGCACAGACACAGTGGTGCGCTCACACCGGATCGCGTGCAGCCACTTCGACGCCTACCGGTTCTTCACCGACGCCGCCCGCGAGCGCAACACGCTCCGACCAGGCCGCGATGATCGAGTTGAGTTTGAGCAGCCTGGATGCCTGCACGCCGGAATGGACCTGTACAAGCACGCCTTCCGGCTCTCACCATTGATTCGGTCGGAACTGATCGCGGATTGCTTTGAGCTAGCCCGCGAGATCCGCATCCTGGATGTGCGGGCATCACCGTACGACGTCACGAGCCTGGGGTACCCCCCGGTTCCCATTGAGACGGCGCAAGGCAAGCGAGAGTACGCGGCCGCTCAGCAGGCCTTCTCCCAGCGCGCAACGCCATTGCGATCGGAGTTGATTGGCCAGTGTGAGCGGCTCATGGCAACGTTGGATCAGGCCGGGGCGACGACTGTGAGACCGGCAGCGGACGCCGCACGCGCAAGCTCCACGTCATAGGTCACGATCACGTCAGCACCCATCCGCAACGCGGCAGCAAGATGGATTGCATCAGCTGAACGCAACGGTGTGTGTGTTCCTGCGGCCAGCAGGTCACCACGAGTCAGATCTACCAAGGTAACCGCGCTAAGAACAGTCGCGATTGCCTGCATCGGGAGAACCGCTGGGTTCCGCCCAGCCGCACAGTGCATTTCTGTGTGTAGCAGCCACGAAGCAGCGAGGCGGTGGTCAGAACTAACGAGATATTCGAGTAAGGCCGCTGATTCATGCTCGTCAACAACAAGTTTCATCGCCGCCGACGTATCGAGGTAGGCAATCACCAATGCCCCCGACTGTCGGCGATCACCTCGCGTGTGCTCACTGGGGCTACGACACGAACAATGGAGGCAAGTGAATCAGGAGCCTCCCGAGCCGCTCGCGCTTCACCCCGCTCGACGAGGGCATCCAGATCATCACCGCCAATCGGCACAATCAGCGCTGCCGGGCGTCCACTATTCGTGATCCGCATAGACTCACCGGCTTCTACTCGACGAAGGATCTCACCACTGCGATTACGCATATCTCGGTGGCTAATGGTCTCCATCCACACAACGTAGCATGACGTAGCACATTGGGCTAGTGCGGCTATCGGATCTGGATGACCCCGTTGCCGCTGCCCCAAGCAGCATCGGCAGTAAGCACCCCCACTCCCAGCCGGGAGGCCAACGCCAGACACAGCCGATCCCCTAGCGAGAGCCCAGACCCTGATCGCCACAACTGGGCAGCACGTTCACCGTCGGCCTGCGCCACCGGTTCAACGTCGAGCCCATAGCTCAGCAGCACCGCTCGGGCCAACTCCCAATCAGCACCCCTTGCACGTACCTTCTGCGCCACTTCTGACCAGTTGGCGGCACCGATCACCGCCCCCTTGCCAAGCGCTGCTTCTACCTGGGCGGCACCCGCCTCATCCTGAAGGAAGGCCAACAGTGCAGAAGCATCCAGCACAGTTGTCATCGTGCATCTTCCACCTGCGCACCAGCACGCCGTTCAGCGATCAAGTCCTCGACCAGGCTCGAGCCATCGAGTTGTTTCCTCAGAATCGCGAGCGCCTGCTGCTGGGTTGCAAGCACCACCCCCGCACTCGTTTCGAC
>JBKEBC010000097.1:0-71986 GCA_047972965.1 Beutenbergiaceae bacterium
GCTGATGGAACTGAACCGGCGCCAGAGCCGGTCCGGGATGCTCTACTGGCTGGCACTTCGCGAACGTAGCTGGCGGCCTGACTCAGCCGTCTTGAATCCCAGAACCCAGCATCCGCTCCAGCGCAATGCTGCCGTCACGCCATGGCAACAACAGCCATCCCACCAGGTAGACCGGCAGGGGAATGGTCAGCACCACCATTGCCAGCAGCAGTCCCACCCGTACCAAGGACACCGGGATGCCGATGCGTGCGGCCATACCCCCGCAGATACCTGCCAGGATCCGATTCGGTCCCCGGGTGAAGCCGATCCGACGTATCGCGTTGAATAACGAGTACATCGCCTAAATCTACGGGGCCCAACCCCGGCACTGCACCGGGTTAGCCCCCGAGGATCAAGCCAGGAAGCCGCGGATAACCGACACCGCCCCGCACATCTAGGCCCACGCTATCCGCGCCGAATGGTGGCGGCGGTCCCGTGGGCGGGCAGGTCCTCTGCCTGAGCCAAGGTCTGCAACGAGTCGGTGACCGCCTCCAGGGCGCTCGCGGAGTAGTCGATCACCTGCACCGACTTGATGAACGCGTGTACGTTCAAACCGGAGGCGTGGCGAGCGGTGCCCGCGGTCGGTAGCACGTGATTGGAGCCCGCCAGGTAATCACCCAACGGCACCGGTGAGTACGGTCCCACGAAAATGGCCCCAGCGTTGTGCACCCGCGCAGCAACAGCGGCTGCCTGCACCGTCATGATCTCCAGGTGTTCAGCCCCATAGGCATTGACCACGGCCAGCCCGGCATCCAGGTCATCGACCAGCACCACCGCAGACTGCGGCCCCCCCAGCGCCTGGCCGATCCGTTCAGCATGTGTGGCTGTCGCGGCCTGGCGTTGCACCTGGTCGGCAACCGCATTCGCCAACGCTGGCGAGTCGGTCACCAGGACGGACGCCGCCGCCGGGTCATGCTCGGCCTGCGAGATCAGGTCGGCGGCCACGAAAGCCGGGTCAGCCTGGGCATCAGCCAGAATCGCGATCTCGGTCGTGCCTGCCTCAGCATCGATTCCCACGGTGCCCATCACCGCACGCTTAGCCGCAGCCACGTAGACATTGCCTGGACCGGTCACCACGTCCACCGCGGCACAGCCTGGCGCGCCACCGTCGCCGTCGCCGTCGACACCATAGGCGAGCATCCCGATAGCTTGAGCGCCGCCCACAGCGTAGACCTCCTGCACACCCAGCAGCGCGCAGGTCGCCAGAGTGGTCGGGTCGGGCCAGCCGCCATTGTCCGATTGCGGCGGGCTGGCAACCGCCAACTCCGATACCCCGGCCACTTGAGCGGCGACAACATTCATCACCACCGACGAGGCGTATGCCGCCAATCCCCCAGGCACGTACAGCCCCACCCGGGTCACCGGCACCCATCGCTGGTGCACCCAAGCCCCGTCGGCCATTTCCGTACTGGTATCGGTCGGCAGCTGCGCTTGGTGCCCCAGTCGCGCGCGCCGGATCGACTCCTCTAGCGCGGCTCGCAACACCGCATCCAGGTTGTCCAGCGCCTGCGTCAGCTGGGCCTGCGGAACCCGCAACGATGGCGGCAAGACGCCGTCGAACTGCTCGGTGTAGTGGGCAATGGCAGCCGCGCCGTCGGCACGAACCCGCTCCAGGATTGGCGCAACCGCGGCGGTGGCCGCTTCGATGTCCAACTCCGCTCGGGGCAAACGGTGGGCAAGCTCGGCAGCCGTCAGCCGTAGGCCACGAAGATCGATGGTTCGCATCACGCGGGTGATCTTAGCTTTCCACCAGTCGCAGGTGTGGCCGAGGATCGAGGCAATGGGGACCAAGCAGAGCTTTCAGATCCCCATACAGGGCGGGTGTGCGTTGCACCCGCAGCCCATCCTCTAGCCGGAGCACCTTGGCCCGGCCAGGTGAGGTCAGCGTCAGATGGACCTCTGATACCCCAGGATGCGTGGTGAGAATATGCCGCAGCTGCTCCACTACCGGCGCGGTGCAGCGGTTGGAATCGATCGTGAGCGTCACCGGGGTGTTGTCGGCCGTTGTGGTCTCAGGAAGGGTCATCTCGGTGGCCATCAACGAGATGGTCTCGTCTCGACGACGGATCTTTCCTTTGATCACGACGACGGCGTCGTGAGCGAGCTGAGTGGAGTATCCCAGGTAGGTCTCACCGAAGAACAGCACCTCGATGCTGGCGGCCATGTCTTCGATGGTCACAGCGGCCCAAGCGTTTCCCTGTTTGGAGACCTTGCGCTGCAGCCCGGTGATCAGGCCCGCGATCGTGACGATCGAATTGTCTTTGCGTTCGGTGTCCTCGTTGAGCGTGGCTATCGGAACATCCGCCGCTTGTTCCAGCACATGCTCGATTCCCGCAAGCGGGTGGTCGGAGACATACAGTCCGAGCATCTCCCGCTCAAAGGCGAGCTTCTGCTTCTTGTCCCATTCGGCCAGCTCCGGCACAGCGACCGTGAAACCACCCGCGAGCGCATCGTCGACATCGTCCAGCGAGGCGAACAGGTCGAACTGCCCCTCGGCTTCCTTGCGCTTGGCGCCGATAACCGCGTCAACAGCCTGTTCGTGCACCGCCAGCAACGACCGGCGGGTATGCCCCAAGGAATCAAAGGCCCCCGCCTTGATCAGCGACTCGATGGTGCGCTTGTTGCACACCAGGGCAGGCACTTTGTCCAGGAAGTCGGTGAAAGAGGTGAATTCCCCCTTCTCCTGCCGTGCGGCAACCAAGGCATCCACCACGTTGGCACCAACGTTACGAACCGCTGTCAGTCCGAACCGGATATCGGCTCCCACCGGGGTGAAGGTGGCGGCCGAGGCGTTGACATCGGGCGGCAGCACCGTCATCTGCATCCGCCGGCACTCGGCCAGATACAGGGCGGACTTATCCTTGTCGTCCCGGGTTGAGGTCAGCAACGCAGCCATGTACTCGGTCGGGTAGTTCGCCTTGAGGTAGGCCGTCCAGTAGGACAGCAGCCCGTAGGCGGCCGAGTGAGCCTTGTTGAACGCATAGTCGCTGAACGGAACCAACGTCTCCCAGAGCGCCTTGATGGCAGCCTCGGGGTAGCCGTTCTCCTTCATCCCGGAGCTGAACGGGACGTATTCGGCGTCCAGAACTTCCTTTTTCTTCTTACCCATCGCCCGACGCAGCAGGTCCGCTTCGCCGAGGGTGTAGCCGGCCAGCTGCCGGGCGATCTCCATCACCTGCTCCTGATAGACGATCAGGCCATAGGTGGTGGACAGGATCTCCTCTAACGGACCCTTCAACGCTGGGTGGAGCAATGTGATGGGCTGCTGCCCGTTCTTTCGTAGCGCGTAGTTGGTATGTGAGTTCGCACCCATCGGGCCGGGGCGGTAGAGCGCACCGACCGCGGAAATATCCTCGAAGTTGTCCGGTCGCATCTGCCGCAGCAGGGTGCGCATGCCCGCTCCATCGAGCTGGAATACCCCCAGGGTGTCCCCTCGCCCCAGCAGCGCGTAGGTGTCGGGATCATCGATAGGCAGGTCTTCCAGCACCACCGGCGCCTTGCCATTGACCTCGATGTTCGCGACGGCGTCGTCGAGCACGGTGAGGTTGCGCAGCCCCAGGAAGTCCATCTTGACCAGGCCAAGGTCTTCCCCGGCGGGAAAGTCGATCTGGGTGATCACCGCGCCGTCTTGTTCGCGGCGCATGATCGGGATGATGTCCAGCAACGGCTCGGAAGCGATGATGACGCCGGCGGCGTGCACCCCCCACTGACGTTTGAGGTTCTCCAGCCCCTTGGCGGTGTCCAGAACCTGCTGAGCCACCGGATCCGACTCCACCACCTGACGGAACTCGGCAGCTTCGGAGTAGCGCTTGTCCTCGGGATCGAACATGCCCGAAAGCGAGACGTCCTTACCCATCACCGCTGGCGGCATCGCCTTGGTGAGGCGTTCTCCCGTGGCAAAGTCATGGCCCAGCACCCGGGCGGAGTCTTTTAGCGCCTGCTTGGCTTTGATCGTGCCGTAGGTGACGATGTAGGCGACCTTGTCCTCGCCATAGCGGTCGCTGACGTACTTGATCACCTCGCTGCGACGACGCTCGTCGAAGTCGATGTCGAAGTCGGGAAGCGACATCCGCTCAGGATTGAGGAACCGCTCGAAGATCAGTCCATGCTGCAAGGGGTCGAGGTCGGTGATACCCATGGCGTAGGCAGCCATGGAACCGGCACCAGAACCACGCCCAGGTCCGACACGAATGGCGTTGTCCTTAGCCCAGTTGATGAAGTCCGCAACCACCAGGTAGTAGCCGGCGTACCCCTTGGAGGTGATGACCTCGATCTCATACTCGGCCTGCTTGCGGACCTCGTCTGGCACCCCGTGCGGGTAGCGCCGCTGCAGCCCCACCTCCACCTGTTTGACGAAGTAGGAAATCTCGTCTTCACCGTCGGGTAGCGGGAAATGTGGCATGTACTTGCCGACTTGTTCGGTGAACTCCACCTCACAGCGTTGTGCCACCAGCAGGGTGTTGTCACAAGCCTGCGGGTAGTCGCGCCATACTTCACGCATCTGTTGCGCGCTCTTGAGGTAGTAGCCCTCACCGCCAAATGCGAACCGGCTGCCGCCCTGGTCATAGGTCGGTTCGTCCAGCGTGGACCCAGACTGCACGCACAACAGCGCCTCGTGGGCGTGTGCATCCGACGCCTTGGTGTAGTGCAGGTCATTGGTGGCAAGTAGCGGTGCGCCCAGATCTTTGCTCAGCCGGAGCAGGTCCGGCAGGGTGCGCTGCTCGATCTCCAGGCCATGATCCATGACTTCAATGAAGAAGCTGTCCCTGCCGAAGATGTCCTGCAACTCGCCTGCTGCTTGACGTGCTTGCTCATGCTGACCTAGCCGCAACCTGGTCTGGATCTCCCCCGATGCACAGCCGGAGGTCGCAATCAGCCCGGCTGAGTAGGTCTGCATCAACTCCCGGTCCATCCGGGGCCACTTTCCCAGCTGACCTTCCAACGACGCCAGCGAACTCATGCGGAACAGGTTGTGCATCCCGGCCGTGGTTTCCGCAAGCAGGGTCATGTGCGTGTAGGCACCACGCGCAGAGACATCGTCTCGCCGCTGCGATTCATCGCCCCAGGTCACCCGGGTCTTGTCGTGTCGGCTGGTGCCGGGGGTGACGTACGCCTCGACCCCGATGATCGGCTTGATATCGAATTGGCGGGCGGTGCGCCAGAAGTCGTATGCCCCGAATAGGTAGCCGTGGTCGGTGGTGGCCAGAGCGGTCTGACCCAGTCGTTGGGCCTCCGCCAGGAGTTCTTTCACCCGGGCCGCGCCGTCGAGCATCGAGTACTCGGTGTGAACGTGAAGATGCGCAAAATCCGAGGACATGATGGGTCCAGTCTAGGTTGCCCGCAGTCGTAGCTCACAGCCGACGCTCCGAGCCCCGCTGACGGCGCGGCGTGTCGGACGGCGTGTCCCTAAGGTGGTCGCTATGGGCCGCTCCCGCACACCTGAAGGCCGCTGGCACGCGGCCGCCGTCGCCGCTGGCCTGGTCGGGGGCGACGGCGCCTTGCGGCCGACCATCTTCGCCGAGATGTCTGCCCTAGCCACCGAAACCGGCGCCATCAACCTGGGCCAGGGATACCCCGACCAGGACGGACCCGCCAGCGTGAAGGAAGCTGCCCGGCAAGCCATCGCTGACGGCGTCAACCAGTACCCACCTGGCCGAGGTAACCCCGAACTGCGGCAGGCGATTGCCGAACACCAGCGCCGCCACTACCAGATAGACCTCGATCCCGAGACCGAGGTACTGGTCACCACCGGGGCTACCGAGGCCCTCGCCGCCGCCATCCTGGCATTTGCCCAGCCGGGCAGCACGGTGGTGACCCTCGAACCGTTCTATGACGCCTATGCCGCCATGATCGCGGTCGCCGGTGCCGAGCACGTCCGGGTGCCGATGCGTGCCACCGCTAGCGGCTTCTCGCTCGATCTCGGTGCCCTCCGGTCCGCCATCACCCCCACCACCTCATTGATGGTGTTGAACTCGCCGCACAACCCCACCGGTGCGGTGCTCTCGGCCACCGAGCTGGCGGCGCTGGCACAGCTCGCGCTCGAGCATGATGTGGTCGTGATCACCGATGAGGTGTACGAACACCTCACCTTCGATGGCGCGACTCACATCCCCATGGCCACCTTGGCGTCCATGGCCGAACGCACCCTGACGATCTCCTCGATCGGTAAGACCTTCTCCTTCACCGGCTGGAAGATCGGTTGGATCAGCGGACCAGCGCACCTGATCGATGCCGTGCAATCGGTCAAGCAGTTCCTGACCTACGTTTCCGGAGCACCGTTCCAGCCTGCTGCCGCCCACGCACTCAACTTAGAGACCACCGAAGATGCCGAGGCCAGCTACGTTCAGGACCTAGCGCAGTCACTGGCCGGCCGCCGTGACCTGCTGGCGGCCGGCCTGGAACGAGCGGGGTTGCCAATCATTCCCAGCCAGGGCACCTACTTCCTGGTGGCCGATGCCAGCGCCATCACCGCGGCTGCAGGCCTACCCGATGCCGCCGCCCTGTGCCGGGCGTTGCCGCAGCTGTGCGGGGTGGTCGCCATTGCGATGACCGCGTTCACCCGGCCTGGGTCATCGGTGGCCCAGGCGGTGCGCCACCAGGTTCGATTCACCTTCACCAAGTCGGAGGCGACCCTGGGCGCAGCGGTGGATCGGCTGCAGCTACTGGCGCGCTAGCTGTCGTCGCACCGCCAGGACCAGGATGCCAGCCAGGATCAGCGCGAATCCGAGGCCGCTCAGTATCGGGGTGGCTGGGGTGAGGCCGGTGTCGGCGATGCGCTCCGGAGTCGAGGCCGCCGGAACCGGTGGAGCGGAGGAGGTGGTGGCCGGATCGGTGGGGCAGGACTGCACGGCGGGTATGTCAAAGGACCACTCGGAAGTGGTTCCGGGCGGGAAGGTATAGCCCGCCAGCGGGGTAGCCACGACCCGTAGCACCGCGCCGGTGCGGGCGCTGGTATAGCTGACGCCGGTGACCTCCGGCACCGACACGGTCGCCTCAACTGCGCACTCGGTCGGCAGCACCAGCGTCGGCGCCGCGGGCACCACCGGCAGAAGGTGATGGTAGTAACCGGCACCGTCGCCGCGTGACCGGGTCAAACCCATCGATCCCACCGACGTGACCACGCACGAGGGGGTGGTACTGGCAAAGCTGCAGGTGGAGATATCCAGTTCGAAGTGTCGTTGCTGCTCGACGTCGAACAGTTGCATCGCGGTGGCCGACGTGAAGCCGCTTCCGGCGATTTCTACGCCACCGCTGCCGGGTACGAAAGCTCCGGTACCGTCGTAGACCGGGTCGTTGGCGGACAGCCCATTTCCGAGGTTGATGGCACCGGAGTCAGATGCCGCGCCAGCGGCAGCACAGGTGGTTGCTCCGTCGGCAGGATCGATGCGTAGAACCCAGTCGGACTGCCGCTCAATCGTGTATGGTCCTGCTACGCCTGCGGGCAGCCAACTCAGTGCCGGGATGTCGACCTGCAAGCCGACATAGGAATGGGTGGCGGTGGGGGTGACTCCTACGGGCGGCAGGTATGGACCCACCGGTTGGAACGGCGAGGTGTAGCTGCTATCGCGGGCATCGACTGAGGCGTAGCCGTAGATCATGCCGTCGGCGGGATTGACCGCCCAGTCCTGCAACCCGCCCTCGGGGGGAACCACGCCATCTGGGGCGCTCTGGGCAACCAGCGCCGCAGACATCAGGCCGTAGGCGATGCTGCCACCGACGAAGTTCTGCAGAAACGGCACACAAGAGGCGTCGAAGCTCTGCGTGACGGCGCTGGGGCTACCCCCGTTGGTAGGCATGGAGATCACCGATGGTTGCAATGCATCGGGTTGGAGCGGATCGGAACTTCCTAGACCGGCAAGCATCACTGCGTCGAACATGTCGGAATAGTCCGCGACGTACGGTGTCAACGCCTCGACCTCCGGCAAGGTGCTCGCATCCAGTACTGCTACCTGCTCGATGGCCATCTGATTGGCGGTGTCGTATCCAATGCGCATCAGAGTGCTGAGGCCAGGAGTCGGGGCAGTGTTCACCTCGGCCTCGGCGAAGGCGTAGAGGTAACCGTCGTCGTTGTTGTAGGAAAGTCCGTTCAAGACGCAATCGCCGGTGGTCACGCCCAGGACATTTTCGGACGGGTTGTTCGCCGGGCCAAACCTGATGGTCGAGGGCGGTGCCGAGGTATGCGTGGCCGGAAAGTCGTTCAGCACCGTGACGGCGGTACCGCTGGGGAAGTTCAATGGACTGGCGATCGCGCCGGCCGGGCAGTCAGCTGGATTGGCCTGTGCAGGCGTGGCAGACATCGCCAGTACTGGCAGCGTGAGCATGGCAAGCGCCATGGCTATGAACGCGTGAAGGATTCGACGCACGACCCACTCCCCTGGTTGGAAGGCAGTGACTCGGGTGTCCCCCCGACAGCCCAGTCATTGGAAATCGTAGCATTTAGCGGTGCGGTGTTAGGTACGAAGGACCTTCAGAGCATGATTCAGGTCGTCCGGATAGTCGCTGACAACAGCGGTCCAGACTCCGGTGCTGGGATGATGAAAACCCAGCTCGACGGCGTGCAGCCATTGCCGGGTCAGCCCCACCTGCTCGGCAAGGGTCGGGTCAGCGCCGTAGGTAAGGTCCCCCACGCACGGGTGCCCGACAGCGCTGGTATGCACCCGAATCTGGTGAGTCCGACCGGTCTCTAGCTTCACCCGGAGCAAGCTCGCAGCACGCAACGCTTCCAGGGTGGAGTAATGGGTGATGCTGGCCTTCCCCTCGCCCAGCACTGCCCATCGGTAGTCCTGTCGGGGATGGCGCCCAATCGGAGCATCGATCGTGCCGGCGGCCGGATCGGGGTGGCCTTGCACCAGCGCGTGGTAGACCTTGCTGACTGTGCGTTCTTTGAATGCCCGCTTCAGCTTTGAGTAGGCGGTTTCGGTTTTCGCCACCATCATCAGGCCCGAGGTCCCCACGTCCAGCCGGTGCACAATGCCCTGGCGTTCAGCTGCCCCTGACGTGGTGATTCGGTAGCCGGCTGCGGCTAACCCGCCGATCACCGTTGGTCCCCTCCAACCGGGGCTCGGGTGAGCGGCCACCCCGACCGGTTTGTCGACGACGATGATGTCAGCGTCTTCGCGGACCACTCTCATGCCCGGCACCGGTTCCTTGTTCGTCGTGGGCACCGGTGCGTCCGGCAATGTCACCTCTAACCACGCGCCCGGTACCAGGCGCTCTGACTTGGCTACCGTGACGCCGTCGAGGGTGATGTGTCCCTCCTGCGCTAGTTGCGCCACGCGCGTGCGGCTCAACCCCAGTAGCCGACCTATCCCGGTGTCGATACGTTCACCGGCGAGCCCGTCCGGAACCGGCAGGGCTCGACGATCGGTCATCGGTCAGCCACCGATCAGTCTTCGTCGGCGTCAGTGGACTCCGTGCCAGAGGCCAGGGATTCGGTTCCAGGATCCGTCGCCTCGGTTGAAGGTTCGGTGCGCTCGGCATCGACGTCAGCCCCCTGAGCCGACGTTCGAATGCCATCGATACCGATGCCCCGAAACGCCAGCATGGCCATGCTCGCGGCCGCGAACACGATGGCGATATCGGCGACATTGCCGACGACGATTCCGCCATAGTTCAGAAAGTCCACCACGTGCCCCACACCGAAGCCCGGCTCACGCAGCAACCGGTCCCCCAGGTTGCCTAGGTTGCCTCCTAGCAAGGCTCCCAGCGATAGTGCCCACGCCGTCGAACGCAGCCGAGGCGCGGTCCGGATAATCACGATCGTGACGATCACCGCCACGATCGTGAAGATCCAGGTACTTCCGGAGGCGAAGGAGAAGGCCGCGCCTGGGTTGCGGACCAGGGTCAGACCGAACAGGTCACCAAGCACAGGGGTGTAGGCGGACGGCTGGAGATTCTCCAGCGCCACCCATTTGGTCACCTGATCAGCGATCAGTACCACTGCCGCTACCAGAGCCAGCAGTTGAACCAGCCGTCGACTCGAGGTCGTGGCGTGGGTATTGGTGTCGTCAGACACGGATGTGTCAGGCGACATTACAGCCGATGGAGGTCGCTTTCGGGACCGTTCGGGCTGGCGCCGGCCAAGGACCCGCGGCCCTCGACGTCGGTCAGCAGGCCCTCCAGGTAGCTCTTGAGGCGCGTGCGATAGTCCCGTTCAAAGACGCGGAGCTCATCGATCTTGCGCTCCAGCAGCGACCGTTCGCCCTCGAGCTGGCCCAGGGTGCGGCTGCGTTGTTCCTCAGCGTCGCGGGTGAGCTTCTCCGCTTCCACCCGGGCTTCTCCGAGTAGGCGGTCGGCCTCGGCACGACCGTTGTTGACGTACTCATCGTGCACACGCTGAGCTAGCGCAAGCATGCCGGTGGCGGACTCCGGCTCCCCGTCCTGGGTTCCCGTGAGCATTCCGGCCATCACGTAACTTGACTCGGCGGGCTGTGGCTCTGGTTCTGGTTGCGGTTCGGGCGCTGGTTCCACCGACGTGAATTGCTGGGTTGCCTGCTCGACGGGAGCAGGAGCACCCGCAGCAGCAGCCTCGGCCCGACGCTCGGCGGCCTCCAGCTTCGCCCTGAGCTCGGCGTTCTCCGAGTCCAGCGTGCGCAGAGTACTGACCACCTCATCGAGGAAATCATCGACCTCGTCCTGGTCGTAGCCCTCACGGAACTTGGTCGGTTGGAACTTTTTGTTGAGGACGTCGTCCGCTGTCAGCAGCGCCATCTCGTCACCTCGAATGTGGATCGTTGTAGCCTGGATTACCCGCCTCACGCTAGCTCATTCCAGCCCATCGTGTGAGCGACAGGCCGTTGACCAGCGCACTTACTTAGAAGCGCAGCATCAGACTACTGAGTATGGTCAGGAGAAAGGAACAGGTAAGCATCAAAATCAGGAAGCCCAGATCCAGAGCGATGCCCCCGATCCGGAGCGGGCGGATTCGCTGGCGCAACCACTTCAACGGTGGGTCTGTCACGGTGTAGACCGCCTCAGCCACCAGCAGGGCAACCCCGCGCGGGCGCCATTGACGGGCGAACACCTGAATCCACTCGTACACCAGCCTGATCAGCATGGTGATAACGAAGAACAGCAGGAGCAGGTAGGCGAGGCCGAAAACCCACCGCAACATAGGTTCTCAGCTCTGGTTGAACAGGCGAGCCTGGACTGCTTCGACTTCCGCCGAGTCCGAGGCAATCTCCACCGAGGCCGGCGAGAGCAAGAACACCTTGGTGGTTACGCGCTCGATCGCCCCGCGCAGCCCGAATACCAGGCCAGCGGAAAAGTCGACCAGCCGCTTGGCCTCGGCGTCACTCATCTCGGTCAGGTTCATGATCACGGGCGTGCCGGAACGGAAGGCTTCGCCGATCACCTTGGCGTCGTTGTAGGTGCGCGGGTGCACGGTTGAAATTCGGCGCAATGGTCCCGCCTCGTGGTGTGAGGCCGCACGACTGATGGGGGTGACCTCGGCGGGCTCGTCGTCGTAGTCGTAGTCGCCTTCGTCATAGGCGGGAGCGTCCTCGGTGTACTCCGCTTCGCGATCGGCCTCAGAGAGGCCGAGATACAGCATTGTCTTTCGCAGCGCTCCGGCCATGCCTACTCCCAAGAAAGTCGTGCAACGTGTGTGCTGAAAACGCTAGACCTTTCGCTCGACGCGGTCCGGCAGCACGCTCGGCGTGTCGCAGCTCTAGTCCTAGCCGAGGATCGCCTCACTTCAAAAAGTCAGGGATGTCGAGATCGTTGTCATTGCGGCGATGTACGGGTTCTTCAACCACGGGTGGCACCTGCACGGTCTCCGGCTCGGAGGCGGTTGCCTCCTCCGGCGTGTCGGGGGCCGCTTCGGCTGGCGCCTCGGGCTCGGGTTCTGGCTCGGGCTCGAGCACCACGGGGGTTGGTGCCGCCGTAGTCACCGATCCGGACGCCTGCCCGCGCACGTCGGAGCTGCGTCGTGGAGCAGGTCCGTTCCCGTCGAAGCCGGCCGCGATCACCGTCACCCGGACTTCGTCGCCGAGCGCATCGTCGATTACTGCACCGAAGATGATGTTCGCTTCCGGGTGTGCGGCCTCCTGAACCAGGCGGGCGGCTTCGTGGATCTCAAACAACCCCAGGTCGCTGCCGCCTTGGATGGAAAGCAGCACTCCGTGGGCGCCGTCAATGGAGGCTTCCAGTAACGGTGAGGAGATCGCCAGCTCCGATGCTTGCACGGCCCGGTCCTCGCCGCGCGCCGAACCGATGCCCATCAAGGCGCTACCGGCACCCTGCATCACTGACTTGACGTCCGCAAAGTCCAGGTTGATCAGACCTGGGGTGGTAATGAGGTCGGTGATTCCCTGGACACCGGAGAGCAGCACCTGGTCTGCGGACTTGAAGGCGTCGAGCACCGACACATTGCGATCGCTGATGGAAAGCAACCGGTCGTTGGGGATGACGATGAGGGTGTCAACTTCGTCGCGCAGCGCTTCGATGCCACTGTCGGCCTGCGTGCCACGCCGACGCCCTTCAAAGGTGAAGGGGCGGGTCACCACACCGATGGTCAGCGCTCCGAGCGAGCGAGCGACCTTGGCGACGACGGGAGCGCCACCGGTGCCGGTGCCACCGCCTTCACCGGCGGTGACGAACACCATGTCTGCTCCGCGCAGCACCTCTTCGATCTCTTCGATGTGATCCTCGGCGGCCTTCTTGCCAACCTCAGGATCGGCACCCGCGCCGAGGCCGCGCGTCAGTTCGCGACCGACGTCAAGTTTGACGTCGGCATCGCTCATCAGCAGCGCTTGCGCATCGGTGTTGACGGCGATGAACTCCACGCCTTTGAGGCCGACTTCGATCATGCGGTTGACGGCGTTGACTCCGCCGCCGCCGATTCCGACGACCTTGATGACCGCTAGGTAGTTCTGCGGTGCCGCCACGTGTTTCCCTCTCGCCGATTCCTACGTGTCTCAACCTTCAGCCTCAACCTGAGGGTTAGAGTTATGTCATTTCTGGACGCGACGACGGTAGGTGTCTACCGCGGCTGCCACAACGACCCCGCTGGGCGTGTCGCTCTCACCGGAAAGATTTGTTGACCCCTAGCGGGTGATGGGGTTGTTCGGTGCCGAGACGTCGTAGACCTGCGCCTCCACCTGGAGCAGTATCTCCAGCACGGTTGCCTTCAACACGCTGTCCTGCGCGCTCCCCCACACCACCTGCGCTCCGGAGTCCAGCGTGAACTCAACCTCGTGCGCGCTGCTGGCCGATACCTGCCCCACCTGCTCCAACAACTGCGGCGGCAGAACTGCCAGGACTTCCAACACCGCGGCGAGGGCCGGTACAGTTCCCTCGGTTCCCACTGGCACATGAACCAGCGGTACATCGGCGGCTGGCGCATCGGTCTGGGCAAGTTCGACACCTTCGGAGTCCAGGGTCACAAAGAGGTCGCCTTGACCCACGCTGGCAACGGGTACCCGCGGTACCACGGTGATCTGGATGCCGTTGGGAAAGTCACGCCTCACGCTCGCTTCCCGCACGCCGACCAAGTCCTCGGTTTGGCTCACGATCTCTGCGGTATCCAGCCGCAGCAGCGGCACCCCCACATAACCAGCTGCGATCGCCCTCACCTGCTCGGCAGAGACGTACTCACTGGATCCCTGCACCGAGATCTGCTCGGCGCGCAGGGCAAGCACCGGCGAGAGCAAGCTCAGGTAACCGATCCCGGCCAGTAGCAGTGCGCTGATTACGCAGATCAGGAGCGCCCGGATGCGCAGCCTGCGCCGAGCCCGGCGGCGCTGCCCCAGTCGATCGGCTAGCGCCTCGGTCACCTCCGGTGCGGCCGGCGTGCTGGGTTCGTCCGTGACGGGCGTGCGCGATATCACGGCCGCTGGGGCAAATGACGGCGGACGGCTAGCCATCAGCGCCCGCCAATGACTGCAAGATCAGCTCAGCTAGCTCCGTGACATCGCCAGCACCCATGGTGACCACCAGGTCGCCCGGTTGTGCGGCATCGACGATGGCAGCAGCCGCCTGCAACCGGTCCGGGACGTAACGGGCATGGGGCAGATGCTGCTCGATGAGTTGCGAGGTCACTCCCGGTATGGGCGCCTCACGGGCGGGATAGATCGGTGCGAGGACGACGGCATCAGCGGCAGCCAGTGCGGCAGCGAAGTCTTCGGCGAATGCTCGCGTGCGAGAGAACAGGTGGGGTTGAAACAACACCAGGACCCGCCCACGGGTCGCTCCTTTGGCGGTCGCTACCGCAGCTGCGACCTTGGTGGGGTTGTGAGCATAGTCGTCCACCACTCGGACACCTCCGGCTGTGCCGCGGTGCTGAAACCGGCGCGCAGTCCCGCCAAACTCCCCGAGCGCACCTGCCATGCGCTCTGGGGCCAGCCCAAGTTCAACCCCCACGCTCCAGGCCGCCGCCGCATTGCGGATATTGTGCTCACCCGGAACCGAGAGCTGTAGCGGTGTCCGTTCCGACCCGCGCCAGAGGGTGGCGACGCTCCGGTCAGCTGCTAGCTGGTCAATCTCGATGCGCACCTGCGCCCGCTCATGGGTGCCATAGCCGCACACCCGCACTCCAGCCTGCCCGGCTACTTGGGCCAGCCGCGCTGCACCAGGGTCGTCGATGCAGGTCACCAGCAGGCCATCCGGCGCGATGGTCTCGGCGAACTGGACAAACGCCTGCTCATAGTGGTCAGCGCTTCCGTGGTGGTCCAGATGGTCCGGCTCCACATTGGTCACGACCGCGATCTGAGGATGGTAGGTCAGGAAGGAACCATCCGATTCGTCAGCCTCGGCCACGAACACCTCACCAGTGCCCAGATGGGCGCCGGTGCCGTAGGCGAGCACCTTCCCGCCGATGGCAAAGGATGGGTCGAGTCCCGCTGCCCGCAGACCAACCGCAAGCATGGCTGAGGTGGTGGTCTTTCCATGCGTGCCAGCGATAGCAACGAACCGTAGATCGGCGCCAGCGCGAGCCAACGCGACCGAACGGTGGATCACCTCAAGCCCAGCCTCCCGGGCTGCGACCAACTCGACATTGTCCGGCTGGACGGCGGTGCTGACCACGACGGTCCTAGCACCGGCAATATGCGCGCGGTCGTGCCCCACCCAGACCTGCGCCCCCAGCTCAGCCAATCGGTCCAACGCGCCCGAGTCGCGTGCGTCGCTGCCGCTAACCCGGAGCCCACGAGCCAGGTACAGCTCCGCGACTACCGCCATGCCAGCGCCACCGATGCCGATGAAGTGGATACCTTCGCTCATGCCGCCCACCCCGCTGCAGCCTCCACCAAGTCAGTCAGTCGTTGGGCACCATTGCGCACGCCGACAGCCGCCGCGCGGGTAGCCATCTGTTCCAGGCGAGCGGGTTCGGCCAGCAACGGCATGAGCTCACTGCGGAGCCAGTCGGCGCTGAGGTCATCGTCGTCGACCAGCATGCCCCCACCCGCCTCGACCACGCCCGCTGCATTCAAGGCCTGCTCGCCGTTACCGATCGGCAACGGCACGTACACCGCCGGGATACCCAGGGCCGCGAGCTCGCATACCGTGCCGGCACCAGCCCGGCACAGCATCAAATCCGCACATGCCAATGCGTGCTGCATGGCATCCAGATAGGGAAGCACGTGATAATCCGATGAGTCCGCGATCTGCGCTAGCGCCCGACGAACCGGTTCATCCTTGCCGATGCCGGTCAGATGCAGCACCTGGGTCCCGGTTTCCAGCACCCGTGCTGCCGCACCGGTCATCGCCTGGTTCAACCGCACCGCTCCCAGCGATCCACCGCTGACCACCAGCACCCGCCGACCTGGATCTAGCCCCAAGGTGTCCGCACTACGGGCCCGTGCCGCTGCGGCATCCTCCTCTCGGGCTGCCACCAGGTCGGCAATATCTGGGCGTAGTGGCAAACCGACCACGGTGGCGTTGGGTAACGCGGTGCCTGGAAACGTCACCGCGACGCTGTGAGCAAACCGGGCACCCAATCGGTTGGCCAAGCCCGCTCGTGCGTTCTGCTCGTGCACCACGATTGGCACCCGGGCGCGCCGCGCCGCCAGGTATCCAGGCGTTGCCACATATCCGCCGAATCCGACCAGGACATCCGCCTCAGCAACCGCCTGGTCAGCCACGCCGATGGCCCGCCGCAGCCGACCTGGAAAGCGCAAGACATCCATCGAAGGCCGCCGCGGCAACGGCACCCGCGGAACTTCAATCAGCTCAATCCCGGCGGCCGGTACCAGCTGTTGTTCCAAACCATCCGCTGTTCCGAGAGCACGCAATCGAACCTTCGGATAGCGCTCACGCACTTGTGCCGCCAACGCCAACATCGGGTTGACGTGGCCAGCCGTACCGCCACCGGCCAGCAGCAGCGAGGGCTCAGACATTGGTGCGGGTCGCAGAGCTCGCACCGAGCCGGGGTGCAAGAACCGCCAGCGAACGACGCACAGATCCACGCCGGGCGGCAAATGCCTGCCGGGCACCAGGTTCGGATCGTGCGAAGGACAGCACCACACCCAGCGCCACCAAGGTGGTGATCAGGGACGATCCGCCCGCCGATACCAGCGGTAGCGGTACCCCGATCACCGGCAGCAGGCCAATGACGACACCGATATTGACGAATGCCTGCCCGATGATCCAGGCACCGATGGCGGCGGTCGTGATCTTGGCAAACGGATCGGGGTGGCGCTTGATCACCCGGGAAAGACCGAGCGCGAGCATGAGGAACAGGCCGATCACCAGCAGTGCTCCCAGCAGGCCTAGTTCCTCGCCGATGATGGCAAAGATGTAGTCATCAGCCGCTGCTGGCAGACCCCGCCATTTGATGCGAGATGCGCCCAGACCCACGCCGGAAATTCCTCCCGAGCCCAGAGCTTCCAATCCCAGTCGCGGCTGGAAGTCTGCGCCGAGGGGGTTTGATTCCGCATTCATCCCGAGGAACTGCAGCACCCGGTTGCGGCGGCTCACCGAGGAGAACACCAGAAATGTGGCGGTCGCGGCAGCGAAAGATCCCAGCAATAGGAACAGCGAGGCCGGTACGCCCGCCACCCACAGGGCCCCCGCGACCAGAGCCATCAAGATGAGTGCGGTACCCAGGTCATGGCCACGTAGCACAAACGCCAGGAACATGGCGGCAACCAACACAGCCGGAACCAGAGCATGGCGCCATTGCCGCAGTAGCTTGCCTTTGGTGGCCAGCACTGCGCCCAGCCAGATAGCCAACCCAAGCTTGGCGAACTCACTGGGTTGGAATGTGATGGGGCCCAGGTCCACCCAGTTTGAGTTTCCCCCGACGGTCCGGCTCAATGAGGGCACGAATAGCAGCAGCTGCAATCCCAGCGCTCCCACCAGTCCCAGCCACGCGAGCCGACGGAACCATTCCGGTCTAAACCGGGAGGCGATGAATGCTAGCGGCAGGCCGATCGCCGCAAAGATGATCTGATCGCGAAAGTCACGGAATGGGTTGAACCCTTCACCAGCGGCGGCGCTGTCGTTCAGCGAATCCACCATGGACGCCGAGAGCACCATCACCAAACCCAGCACCAGCAGTAGCAGGGCTGCCCCGGCGACGAGGTAGTAGCTGGTGGTGGGTGAGGCCCAGATCGCTGTCCGCCAGCTCGCGATCGCTCGTGCTGGCCGCGGTCGGGCCAGGCTGATCGCGCTCACGGGCGAGCCGCCAGCGCATGGACGGCGGCGACGAATGCCTCACCGCGCTCAGCGTAGGTGCGAAATTGATCCATCGAGGCGCATGCAGGTGCCAGCAACACGGAGTCTCCGGGCTGGGCCAGCTGCGCGGCAGCGTCGACGGCGGCGTTCATCACCTCATGCTGACCCGGGCTGATCCGCACGTGCGGGATATGAGCGGCGTGTCGGGCAAGTGCATCCAGGATCGGTTCGGCGTCGATCCCGATCACCACGACCGCGCGCAACCGATCGACGCGTTGGCGTACCAGATCGTCAAACCGTGCGCCTTTGGCCAGCCCACCGGCGATCCACACCGCCCGGCCCGATTCGATGGCCGCCAAGGAGGCGGCGGCAGCATGAGCATTGGTGGCCTTGGAATCATCGATATAGGCAACCTGGGCGACGTCGCCAACGTGCTCGATCCGGTGACGCCCGGCGGCGTAGTTCCGCAATCCTTGGGCCACGTGTTCGGCACTGACACCCGCGGCTCGAGCCATTGCTGCCGCAGCGAGGGCGTTGCTGACGAGGTGCGGTGGGGGGGAGCCACCCACGTGCAGGTGGGCGAGGTCGGCAAAGTCAGCGACGACCTGACCGTGGGTCTGCCGATTTCCGATGAACGCCCGGTCCACCAAACTGGCCTCCACCACACCCAACTGCGCCACCTGGGGCGCATGCTGAGTGAACCCAATCGCGCGGGCGCCCTCGACCACCTCTGCTTGTTCCACCATGGCGATCGTGGCGTGGTCTTCGAGGTTGTACACGCAGGCCTGGCGCGTACCGGAGTAGACGCGCGCCTTGTCCTGGCGATACCGCTCCGCAGTGCCGTGCCAGTCCAGGTGGTCATCGGTCACGTTCAAGCAGGCGCTGGACAGCGGCGATACCGAATGCGTGAAATGGAGTTGGAAGCTGGAGAGCTCGACGGCGAGCGCATCCAATGCCTGCCCTCCCGAACGCGCATTCAGCACCGTGGTCGAGATGGGTGTACCAATGTTGCCGACCGCCGGCGCATGCCACCCGGTGCGGGCCAGCACCGCGGCCAGCATTCCGACGGTGGTGGTCTTGCCGTTGGTTCCGGTCAGGGTGAGCCAGCGGGTGCTAGGCCGGTCGATACGCCAGGCGAGCTCCACCTCGCTCCATACCGGGACCGGGCGGGCCTGCGCCCAGGTAAGCACGGGATGGGTGGGCGGTACTCCCGGCGAGGTCACAATGATCGCCGGGTCGCCAGCAGCGACGAGTTCCGCCAGCCGCTCTGGGTCACGGGAGTCATGGCGCCCCACGGCGGGCGGCAGGGGCACGGGGTCGGGTCCGGCGACCTCTACCTTCGCTCCGATCTCGGTGAGTACCGTGGCGGCAGCGATCCCGGTGGTACCCGCACCCAACACGCAGACGCGCACACCGTTGAGTGCGTCGATGTCCTGCACCGGCACTAGGTCACGATCCACTCGGCGTAGAACAATGCCAGCCCACTGGCGATGAAGAGCGCGGCAATCACCCAGAACCGGATCACGATCGTCACTTCACCCCAACCCATGAGCTCGAAATGGTGGTGCAGCGGAGCCATTTTGAAAACCCGTTTGCCGGTGAGTTTGAACCAGCCGATCTGGATCACATCGGAGAGGATCACCAGCACGAACATCCCGCCCAGGATGGCGGCGAGGATCTCGGTTCGCGTCAGGATCGACATGCCCGCAAGCGCTCCGCCCAACGCTAGGGCGCCCGTGTCTCCCATGAAAATCTTGGCCGGTGAGGCGTTCCACCATAGGAAGCCCACGCAGGCCCCCACAATGGCTGCGGCCGCAATCGAGAGATCCTGCGGATCTCGTACCTCGTAACAGCTGGGGCCCACCTGGGCGATGTTCTGGCAACTCTGGTTGGCCTGCCACAGGGTGAGGATCACATAGGCACCGAACACCAGCATGCTCAGGCCGGTAGCCAAGCCATCGAGGCCATCAGCAAGGTTGACCGCGTTGGACCAGGCGGTGATCAGGAAGTTGGACCAGATCACGAACAGGATGAGTCCGATGGTCACACCTGCGAAGGCAAGGTCAATGCCGAGGTCACGGATGAAGGAGACGTGGGTACTGGCTGGCGTGCGGTAGCGCTCGTTGGGAAATTGCAGCACCAGGACCGAGAAGGTGATGCCCACAATGCCTTGCCCGATGATCTTGGCCATCGGGGACAGGCCCAGGGAACGCTGGCGTGAGATCTTGGTGAAATCGTCCAGGAAGCCGATCAGCCCTAGGCCAACCATCAAGAACAGCAGCAGCAATCCGGAGGCGTTGGGCCAGCGTCCGGAGTAGATGTAGGCGCCGGTATACCCCAGCAGGGTCGCGCCGATAATCACGACGCCACCCATGGTCGGGGTGCCACGCTTGGTGAAGTGGGCGGTGGGGCCGTCCTGGCGAATGAACTGACCGTAGTTGCGGTGTACGAGGAACCGGATGAACAGTGGTGTGCCAAGGAGCGCTACCAGCAGCGCCACTCCCCCGGAGATGATGACGGCGATCATGCGGTACCCAATTCCAGCCCACTGGTGAGCCAATCGCCCAGTCTGGTCAGTCCGGCACCGTTGGATGCCTTGACGAACACAATATCGGCCGGGCGCAGCAGTGCTGCCACAAGTTGCTGGGCGGCATCGACCGAATCCGCATAGTGGGCGCGCCCCCCGGCCGCCAGCGCAGCCTGGTACGCCGGTTGCGCATCGGAACCGATCACCACGATCAGGTCGATCCCCAGTCCAACCGCTGATCGGCCAACCTCGGCATGCGCAGCGACGCTGTCATCGCCCAAGTCACGCATCTCACCCACGATGGCGATAGTGCGTCGCCCCGGTGTGGCCATCGCGGCCGTGGCTCGAAGTCCGGCCAGCATGGAGTCAGGGTTGGCGTTGTAGGAGTCGTCGATCACCCGCAGGCCATTCTCGGTGTTGGTGATCTGCATCCGATGCGGACTGATAGGTCCGGCCGATGCCAGGGCCTGGGCAATGTCGGGTAGCGCCATTCCCAGGACATGCGCAACGCTGGCAGCAGCGAGGGCGTTGGTCACGTGATGTTCACCCGCAAGCGCCAGCTGAACCTCAACCTCGTCTCCGCCAACGCTGAGCTGGAACCGTGCGTGCCCGTCCTGTAGTTGCACCGCCCGTGCCTGAATATCGGCGCTGGCGCTGCGCCCGAAGGTCAGCGATCGAGGGGCGTGGTCAGCCATGGCTGCCACCCGCCGATCATCGGCATTGAGGATGGCGATGCCGTCGTCTCGCAGACCTTGCACCAGCTCCGCCTTGGCACTGGCGACTCCGTCGATGGTGCCGAACCCGCCGAGATGGGCATGACCCACGATCAGCTCGACGGCGATGTCCGGCGGCGCGATACCGGTCAGAAACGTAAGGTTTCCCGGGGCATCGGCACCCATTTCCAGGACGAGCGTGGCGGTGGTGTTATTGGCACGCAGGACTGTCAGCGGTAGCCCGATCTCATTGTTGAACGAGGCCACGGGAGCGACCACCTCACCCAGCGGTGCCAACATCACCGAGAGCAGGTCCTTGGTGCTGGTCTTTCCGACCGACCCGGTGATGGCGACCACGGTGATCTCACCGCGCTGACGCAATCGGGCCAGCACCTGCGTGGCCAGCGCTGCCAGCGCCTGCGCAGTATCGGGCACCAGAATCGTCGGCAACGGCGCATCCGAGACCGGGGTACTTACCAGCGCCGCAACCGCACCCGCGGCTGCCGCCTGGCCAAGGTAGTCATGTCCATCGACACGCTCACCGACCAGCGCCACAAACAGGGCACCGTCGGTGATGGAGCGTGAGTCGATCTCAACGGCCTTGACGGGGCGCACCGTCGATCCACCGAGGGTGCCGCCGACAATCTCGGCCACCTCGGTCACAGCGAGTTCAATCATTCGAGTTCCGCGCTTCCCTCACGTTGAGCCAGGCCAGCGCGCACCTCGGCACGGTCGTCGACATAGTCATCGGTTCCGGCGATCTCCAGCTGGGTCAGGTGGCCGCGTCCGGCGATCAGCACGGTGTCATGGCGATCCGCCAAGGCGACGGTTGACCGGATTGCTGCCTGACGCGGCGAAACCTCGGCAATATTGGCGGCTCCGGCAGCGGCCGCTCCGGCCCGAATGTCGCCACGCAAGGCGGCGGAATCGACATCGGCACCGTAGTCGTCATCGGTGATCACCACCGTATCGGCGATGGCGGCGGCGGCCCCCAGTTCCTGCCGGGTCTGTACCGAATCGGATGCGCGTGCGGCTACCACGACGAGCAGCTGTCGTTTGGTGCTGCTGCGCAACCCGGTCAAGGCCCGCCGTAACCGGGCTGGGGTGTGGGAGATGTCGACGATGCACCGGGGATGGGCAGCCACCCGTTCCATCCGGCCCGGAACCACTGGGCGCAGGCCGCGTGGCAGGGCTTGCGCCAACCTGGCGGAGGTGACACCGGTCTGCAGCACCGCTATCAACGCCAGAGCTGCCAGTCCGATCGAGAACCGTGCTGGCAGCCACAGCGACATCGAGACACCCTGCCCACCGCGGTGGGTGATCGTGAAGTCCATGTGGTCAAGGCTGGTGTGGTGAATAGAGGCCTGCCAGTCGGCATCGGCCCCGTGGCGGCCAGTGCCCACCGTGACCGCGGCTGGGACCTGCTCCGCGAGCGCCACTGCCTCTGGTGAGTCGACCAGGATCACGGCGTGCTTAGCCGCGGTCAGTGCCTGCAGCGCTTGCTGGCGGTGCTGATCCAGGAGGTCTGCTTCATATTCGGCGTCCAATCCGGTGAACGCCATGACGTCAATATCGGCGTCGTGGCCACCTCCCAATTGCGTCCAGGGAAGTTCCAGGATCGTGTCGTCGATGTGCTGGGTGCGGGCTTGCTCGCGCAATTGCGCCACGTCGGGCTGCTGCCCACGTTCGACCGGCGTGCTATGGGTTCCCACTTTCGTCTCGACGGTGCTGTAAATCGCAGTACTTCGACCCAATGCCGCCACAATGTGCTCGATCAGGTAGCACGTCGTCGCCTTACCGGCACTGCCACAGACGGCAAAGGTCGGGTGGCTATCGATCGCATGCTGCGAAGTCATGGATGCGAATCTACCGGTTTAGCCAGCGTCGTTGTCCGGCGGAACCAGCGGATAGGGTTCGGCCACTTCAGCCGATGGGGCAACCCCCAGTTCAGAAAGCGCAAATGCGGCGACATCCTGGAATACCGGAGCGGCAATCGTGCCGCCGAAAAACCCGGATGTCGGCTTGTGAATCACCACGCCAATCGTCAGTTCTGGATCGTCGGCCGGCACGACGCCCACAAATGATGCGGTGGTGGCACTGATGCCTCCCGCACCATCGGCTGTCTGGGCGGTGCCGGTCTTACCCGCCACCCGGTAGCCCTCCACCACGGCCCTGGTTCCCGTGCCTCCCTCATCGGTGACCGATTCCAGCATCCGGATCATCTGTTCGGAACTTTCCGGGCTCACCACCTGGAGCGGGTCAGGCCGTTGCGCCTGGGTGTAGGCACCCTCGCAGGTCCACCCCTCGACCAACCGTGGTTCCACCCGCATCCCCTGGTTGCCGATCGTGTTGAACACCCCGGTGTTCTGCAAGAGTGAGACCGCGACACCTTGGCCAAACATCGTGGTGTAGCGCTGGCGGCCGTCCCAGGCATCGTAGGGAGCGAGTATCCCAGCGGCGTCACCGACCAGACCCAGCCCGGCCTCTTCGCCCCAACCCATCATTCGCATGTACTGGTAGCGGGTCTCATCGCTCATCAACGAGCCGATATTGATCGTTCCGGTATTGGCGGATTCGGCCAGCACACCGGTGGTGGTCAGCATCTGGTCCGGGTGCGCAGAGTGGTCGCTGAATGTCTGACCGTTGACGGTGAGTCGGTAGGGGTCGGCGACGGGCGTGGTCGGGGTCACCACTTCCTCTTCCAACGCGCTGAGAACAGTCAGGACCTTGCCTGTGGAACCGGGTTCGTAGACGGCCTGGTATGAGGGTGCCAGGATCGCGTCCTGATTAGCGAAGAGTTCTTCGGGTGGGATATTGGGGTCATATCCGCCAGAATCTGCCAGCGCCAGGATGCGACCAGTCTCGGTCTCCATCACCACCACAGCACCCCAGGAGGCGCCGTACCGGGCGACGGCGTCGGTCACGACCTGCTCAGCGGTGTATTGGATATCCCGATCGATGGTCAGGCTCACGTCGCAACCGGGGATCGCCTCGGTTTGGCTTTGAGTGGCGGTGGGGATGATCTGCCCGGCCGCACCGCGTTCGAAGGTCAGCGAACCATCGGTTCCGGCCAGTAGGTCCTGATAGGCCAGCTCGATGCCGGTGACGCCATTGGTTGAACTGTTGACCCACCCCAGCAGCGGACCAGCAACATTGGCATTCGGGTAGGTCCGGGTGCTCGAGACCTCAGCGGTAAATCCGGGAATCCGCAGCGCCGCCACCTGCTGCTCCACCTCTGGCGCCACATCCCGGGCCAGCAAGTAGTAGCCGCGGCCAGTACTAGTTTCCGGGTCGCCTACCAGGGCGGCTCCCAGCTCATTGGCGTCCACTCCGAGGATGGCCGCCAGTTCCGGGGCTAGTGCAGTGGCTCCGTAACCGACCACATCACCATCGCCGTTGGTGGCGGTGTATTCAGGCACTTGGTTGAGGTCGAGAATCAGGTTGTAGGTCACCAGCGAGGTCGCAAGAATCTCGCCGTCAGCATCGAGGATGTCCCCCCGGGGTGCCACCAGAACCCGGGTCAAGCTTCGTTCTTCTGCTGCTGCAGCTGCCAGCGCCGGCCCTGCGATCGCTTGGACATAGACCAGTCGACCGGCACAGACCAGCGCCAGCGTCACGACCAGAATCATGATGATGTTCTGGCGCTTCTCTGGTACGCCCACATCGGCCAACCGGCGCCGCTTGAGGCGACTTGCCCGGACCTTGCCTGCAGGCCCGGGGCGGCGGCGAGATCCGCGGGTCAACTTATCTCCCCGCTAGCAAGATCGATGTACCTCAGACCTTCAGCTGGCACCATTCCCAATCTGGTGGCGGCCAGCGATAGCCGGGCTGGGGAGGCCAACGCGTTGACCTCGGTGCTCAGCTGCTGTTCCCGTTGACTGAGCTCGGCTAGGTCTCGCTGGCGCTGACTGATCTCATAGCCCGTGGTCGCAATCGCAGTATTGAGGGCCAATGCTCCCAGGAGCGCACCACCCAAGATGGTCAGGCATAGCAGGAGGAACGGCAGTCGCGATCGAGCCGCAGCCGGTGCCCGAACAATACGTAGCCGTGGTCGCCAGCGCCGAGTCGTCGGCGCTGGGCTGCGAAGCGGCATTGCACTCATGCGGCTACCTCCCGGTCCCGGATGACTTCAACAGCACGCAGGCGCACTGAGGCTGAGCGCGGGTTATCGTCGATCTCCTGCTCGGAGGCAGTCTCCGCACCATGGGTCAGCAGACGCAGATAGGGGCGATGCTGCGGCAGGTCAACCGGCAGTCCCGGCGGTGTCTGAGACTGCGCTCCGGTAGCAAAGGATCGCTTGACGATGCGGTCCTCCAGCGACTGGTAGGCCATCACCACCAGGCGACCGCCCAGGGTGAGTGCTGTCAGGGCCGCCGGTATCGCCACGGACAACGATTCCAGCTCGGAGTTCACGGCGATCCGTAGCGCCTGGAAGGTGCGCTTGGCCGGATTGCCTCCCCGGCGGCGGGCCGGTGCAGGAATAGTGGACCGGACCAGCTCCGCAAGCTGGCTGGTGCGCACGAGAGGCTCAACCGCGCGGTGGGCGACGATCGCGGCAGCGATGCGACCAGCGAATCGTTCCTCGCCAAACTCGGACAGGATCCGGCGTAGTTGCGCCTGCGGTGCCGTGGCTATCAGGTCGGCAGCGGTCGTGCCGGTACTGCCATCCATACGCATATCGAGTGGGCCATCGTGGGAATAGGCAAACCCCCGCTCTGCCAGATCCAGCTGCATCGAGGAGACCCCCAGATCCATCAGGATCGCTTGCGCACGCCCATCGCTGGTGTGTTGGGCAAGCACCTCATCGATCTGGTCGTAGCGGGCATGAACCGCAATGAACCGGTCACCATAGTCGGCCAGCCGAGCTGAGGCCCGCGCCAGCGCCTGCTGGTCTCGATCGATTCCGATCACCTGCACGGCGCTGTGATGGCGCAGCACTAACTCCGAATGCCCACCCAACCCCAAGGTGGCATCCACGAGAACCGGGGAACCTGCCGTCAACGCCGGGGTCAAGAGCTCGAGGCACCGCCGCGCCAACACCGGCACATGCTGCGCCGACGCCTCGGGATGAACCGAGTTCACGGCATCCGGTGATTGGTGCACGGTGGTCGCTCTCTGGGGAAGGTGGAACTTTGCTGGTGGAGGGGAAAGTTGTCGCCGGAGGAAATCGTCGAGGCGGCGGGTGGAGCGGTCTCGTATTGCCACCCGACCAGGACTCCCTCCGAAGGCTCTGACGCCGGGGAAGTGGCTTCAGAGCTGCGGCGAGAGACCTGCTCGCACGGCCTAGAGCCCTGGCACCACCTCCTCGGTGATCTGCGCGTAGGACTCCTCCTGGTCGTGCAGGTAAGTGGCCCACGCCTGGGCATCCCAGATCTCGACCTTGGAACCAGAGCCGATCACGGCGAGATCCCGGTCCAGTCCGGCGTACTGGCGCAGCACGGCCGGGATTGTGACCCGACCTTGCCGATCAGGTTGTTCGTCGGTGGCACCGGAGAGGAACACGCGCATGTAGTCACGCGCCTGCTTGGAGGTCAGCGGTGCTTGCCGGAGCTGACTGTGGATCTGTTCGAACTCAGCCTGCGGAAAGGCGTAGAGGCAGCGTTCCTGACCACGGGTAATGACCATGCCCGAGGCCATCTGCTCGCGGAACTTGGCGGGAAGGATCAGGCGGCCTTTCTCATCGAGCTTGGGCTCATAGGTCCCCAGAAACATCCGCCACACCCCCTTTCCGCTGTCCGCCCAGCATCGCCACGTCTAACCAAGTGACCCCACTTTACTCCACTTTCCTCCCTCACGGGCTCGCAAGTTGCCGATTTGAGGCAACTAGCAGCCGAAAGTGCAGGTCAGAACGGTGGAGGCTGGTGGAGGAAAAATGCCCCAACGAGCCAAAAATCGGCCGATTCTGCCCAACATCGCGCACCAAGAGCCCCGCTAGCAGCCGCCAGCGGGGCAACGGGGAGGAAAGTGGGGCTACCGGCGAGTCACGAGGCTGCGACCGGCAAGTCACGAGACTGCGACCGGCTGTCCGTAGTGTCAGGCATCCAGGTCCAGCGAGACCGTCATCGGCGCTGGGCAGCCATCAACACTAGGCAGCCATCAACACTGGGCCACAGGTGAGCCATCCTCGAGCCCATCCGCCGAGTACGAAGGGTGACGCCAAAACCGTGGCTCGTGGGGTTCGGCTTTGGCGTAAACCTTCGAACTCGAGGGCTAGGGCCGACAGGCGCAACGGCCAGCAAGCGAGGATGGGGTTGGCCCACAACAGGCCCGACTAGCTGCCATCCCGACGTCTAGCTGCCATCCCGACGTCGACGATCCCAGCGCTCTTCCAACCGGTCCATCAATCCGGAACGTCGGCCCTGGGCCGCCGATGGCGCTGAAGATCCGGCACGTCGCGTCTTGGATGCACCGGCCTCGGGGGCAGCGCCGCGACGCATGGCCACGAGCACACCCGCAAACATCGCGACAAAGCCGGCCAGGCCGAGCCAAATCTGAGGCAAAAACAAACCAGCGAACAGCAGTCCGATTCCAGCAAGGACGATGACGCCGCCGAGCACGATCTGCATCGGACGACGGGGGCTTCCAGAAATAGCCTTGGCAAGTTTGGGGTCGTCGGAGCGCAACTGCTGCTCCATCTCCTCCAGCACGCGCTGTTCGTACTCAGAGAGAGGCACATTCACCTCGACTTCCTGCGCCAGATCCAACCGGCACTACATCAGGATATGTCGCCAGGGCCGGGAACGGTAGTTGGTTGAGGAACAAGCGTTCCACTAGTCACCCCCGACGCGCCATAGCGAGCGCGAATCTGATCCATTGTCCGTTCGGCCGCACGGCGCTGTGGACCTGGATCGTCCAACGTCGACTGAATGCTCGTCGTTGCTGCACCACTCAACGCCTCACACCGCACGCCCAACAAACGTACCCCCTCTGGCGGGAGGTTGATACCAGCGAGCAGGCCTCGCGCTGCACCATAGATGTCATGCGCGACGTCGGTCGGGCAATCCAGCGTGTGCGAACGGGTCAACGTGGTGAAGTCCGCAAATCGGACTTTGACCGCAACCACCGCCGTCACCAGCTCAGCGGCCCGCAACCGAGCCGCGCACCGGTGTGCGAAATCCAGAAGCACCGTCGTCATGTCAGCCACCTCAGTCAGGTCGGTGGAGAAAGTCTGTTCGTGGCCAATCGACTTCTCATGGCGCACCGTCTGCACCGGCCGGGGATCGCGACCCCACGCAAGATCGTGCAGGCGACTGCCATTGGCCGTTCCCATCAAGCGATGCAGCTGAACGAGCGGCGCATGCGCTAGTTCAGCGACCGAGCCAATCCCCGCGCGCGCCAACGCCTGTTCGGTCCGCTCCCCTACCCCCCACAACGCACCAACGGGTAATGCATGCAGAAACGGCACCGTCGCCGCCGCGGGAATGAGCAGCATCCCGTCCGGCTTCGCGTGAGAGCTCGCGAGCTTCGCCACAAACTTGGTGGAGGCGATCCCGACGGAGGCGATCACGTCAAGCTCGGCGGCGATGGTCGCTCGAATGTGCTCGGCAATCCGGGTGGGCGAGCCCATCCGCCGCCGAGCACCACTGACATCCAGAAACGCTTCGTCGATACTGACCTGTTCCAGGACTGGCGTGACATCAGCCAGGATTTGCATCACCCGGCCTGAGATCTCCCGGTACCGGTGATGGTCCGGGGGAATCACGATGGCCTGCGGACAGAGGGCGCGTGCCCTCGACATGGGCATCGCTGATCTCACACCTGCTGCCCGCGCCGGATAGGTACAAGAAAGCACCACGCCGCGTTGGGCGCCGCCGACAATGACTGGCAAGCCACGTAGCTCTGGCCGATCGATAAGTTCCACTGCGGCGAAAAACGCATCCATATCCACGTGCAGAATCCCGGCCCCGGCGTCGTCGGACCCCCAGTCCCGACGTACCTGGTCGCTGCGTGGTGCCCGACTCATCGTTATGGTTCCCGCGTCAAGAAGCGAGGGCGATATCGGATGACCGTGCAGCCGAGGCGACCTCATTCACCAGGTCGTGAAACTCCTGAGAGAGCATCAATGCGGCTGCAGCAACCGTTTCGTCAACGTCACTGCGCCCCGCCTCAATCGCTGATCGCAATCGCGCACCCGCCGCAAACCGCTGCGCCCATGGCTGCCACTGGGGCCCCAGCTCCGCCAGCTGATCCCAGGCGCTGAGCATCCGACGGCGACGAGGCCGCACTGGACTCATCGCCAAGACCGCCGCGGCCGTCCGAATGGCAGCCATATGTGCATGGAGGAACTGCATGGCGGCATCACGGGAAGCCGCCGCGCTATCCAGCTCGGCTTCTGATCGGGCCATGAGCTGTCGCACGGCTGCGAGATCGAAACCCACGCCATTGGCCATCGTCGCAACCCTCCCGTCTCGCGTAAACCTGGTGATCAGCTCACCATCGTGAGCATAGTCTCATTTTCGAACATTTGTTCGATCTTGTCAAGGCTAAGGTGTTGAGCATGGCTCGGCGTGCCGCATCGGTTCACCTCCCTACCAATCCGGTCCCAACCTCAATGGGGATGGTAGAGCTACGCGCCGACAGTGACGGCGTCATGGTGCTCATCGACGGGATCGAGAGCTCCCACCTGGATCTCGAGGACCCCAGCCACCTGGTGTTCGAGTACATGCAGCAGATGATGGCGGTGCTGCAGTTAGCGCACACCACGACGCAGCGCCTGCAGGTGCTACATCTGGGTGGCGCTGGCTGCGCTCTGGCGCGGGCCATTGACGCCCATTGGCCCCAGCCGCGACAGCTGGTCTTCGAGATCGATGCGCTGCTGGCGCAGTATGTCCGCCAATGGTTCACCCTGCCGCGCTCACCCCGCCTGAGAATTCGTGTGGGAGATGCTCGCACGGAACTGGACTCGCTGACACCCCAGCGGTTCGATGTGGTGGTCCGTGACGCATTTCAGGGCCGTGAAGTCCCGGACCATCTGCGCACCCAGGAGTTCACCCACGCGGTGCAGCGGGCGCTCACTCCCACAGGCATCTACCTCGCGAATCTTGCCGATAGCCCACCCCTGCGTCTGGCACGCCGCGAAGCCGCCACCATCAGCGCGGTGTTCGACCATGTCATCGCCATCGCAGAGCCGGGTGTCCTGCGTGGACGCCGGTACGGCAACGTCGTCCTGGCGGCCTCTCAAGCACCGGTGCAACACGCCGACCTAAGCCGAGCACTGCGGTCGCTTCCCGTCCCCGCAGCACTGGTCTCAGAGCAAGCCCTACCCGACTTCATCGCAGGCGAGCGACCGCTGCGAGATCCTTCGCCAGACAACGAAACGGGCCCGCACTATCGCTAGTACGGACCCGTTTCTCAACGCGCGAGTCGGGGCGCGCGTGTGATGACTAACTCAGACTGGGCGAACGCTCTCAGCCTGTGGCCCCTTCGGGCCCTGAGTGATCTCAAACTCGACGCGCTGCGCCTCATCGAGGGTGCGATATCCATCCGCCTGGATGGCAGAGAAGTGAACGAAAACGTCGTCACCGCCACCATCCTGGGCGATGAACCCGTACCCCTTTTCCGAGTTGAACCACTTGACGGTTCCTTGTGCCATGTTGCTGCTTGTCCTTCCGGGACTACTGGAGTCGGCTTCGGTTGCCCGACTCATGGTGCCGCAATGCCTCGCCCACGCCCGCTTGGGGCCAGTCCCCGGTGAAACGTAAGTGAAAACCTGCAACGTCCGATCAGTCTGACACGGAATTACGGATACTCGCTACACGGATGGGGGTAGAACTGCCCTTGTGATCGAATCGTTTCCGAATTGAGACCGAGGCAAAAAAGGCGCGCCTTTCAATTAGTTAACCGCGCTGACCTTCGTCACCAGTGGGGTCCTGCTCCCCCGTGCCGGCGAGAAATGCTTCGATCTGCGCACCTAGCTCATCTGCACTGGGCAACGGCTCAGTTCCGCCCGTCAGCGGCATCTGCCCCGCCTTCTGGGCATCGGCAGCAAAGCCGTCAAATTGGGCCTCCAGCGCACGAACCACTGCGGCAACTTCATCGGAGTCAGCGACCTGACGATCGATCTCGGCAAGCACCCGGACACCATCGGCTTCGAGATCTCCCACGGGCAGGCTGAGCCCTCCCGAACGAGCTACCTGCCGAATAAGTTCGGCCGCTGCCTGCGGGAACTGCGTCTGCGCAAGATAGTGCGGAACATTCGCGGCAAATCCGAGCGCATCACGCCCTTCCTGGCCGAGTCGAAATTCCAGCAGGGCCGCTGGATACCCGGGGACCTGTACTGAACCAACGAAGTTCGGATGGTCAGCAATCAGGTCAGATCGTGTGGCATGAGCCGTGACCGTGACCGGCCGCGTGTGGGGAACGCCCATCGGAATACCATGCGCACCGATCGAGGTGGTGATACCGAAGTCATCGATCACCTGCCGCACGGCCGTGACAAAGGACTCCCAATGCAGGTCGGGTTCGACACCGTGCAACAGCAGCAGCGGAACCCCCTCGTCATCACGCAGCAGGTCGATGGCGAGCTTCGGTTCGTCGTAGTCGGCCCAGGTGCCACTCTCGTAGTGCATCGACGGACGGCGCGAGCGGTAGTCGATGAGCTGGTCGACATCGAATGTCACGACGGGCTCGCTGGGCAAGGTATTGAGCAGGTGTTCAGCAACCAGCCGCCCGGCATGCCCGGCGTCCAACGACCCGGAAAGCGTGTGTACCAGCACATCGACCTGCCGACCATGGGCACCGGTGCTGCTGTACAACTCAGTTGGGTTCCGCAAACTCACTCCTCACGATGTGATTCCACTAGGTACAACGTACGCAGTCGGTGCGGCATTCCCATCATCGCTGCACCATCGGTCGTCACCGTCGGCCACTGGGTGGATAATAGATGGCCGCTCGATCGCAAGTCAGGAACAGGGGGCGGGGCGACAACGTGCCGCATCACAACACACCAGCAGCTGCGATGGCTGCTGCGCTCACGCAGGAACAGGACTATCTGGACCTGGTCTACGGCCGCCTCGACGCGCTCCGGGACGAGGCGCGTACCCGGTTGGATTCGGTGCGCCGTGCCGACGTGGGCGGTACCCATCAGAACCGCTCCGAACGCGATGCATTCGCAACGTTGTACACCGCCCGACTGGCCCAGTTGGAGGCGGTGGAGGAGCGGCTGGTTTTCGGGCGGCTTGATCTCGATGACGGAAATCATCGGTACGTGGGGCGCCTAGGAATCTCCGATGAAGCGCAGAACCTGTTGCTGACCGACTGGCGGGCACCCGCATCTCGACCCTTCTACCAGGCCACAGCCGCCGCACCGGGCAATGTTCGGCTACGGCGGCACCTGCAGACCCGCGCACGTCGGGTGGTCGCAGTCGAGGATGACCTCCTCAACAACGAGGGCCTCGATTCGGTCACCCTCACGGGTGAAGGCGCACTGATGTCGGCCCTGATGGCGCACCGAACCGGCCGTATGGGCGACATTGTCGCCACGATCCAGGCTGAACAGGATGGCGTGATCCGAGCACCGGCAGACGGGATTCTGGTGGTGCAAGGGGGGCCAGGCACCGGGAAAACGGCTGTGGCCTTGCACCGGGCCGCCTACCTGCTGTACGCCAATCGAGAGGTCTTGGAACGGGCCGGGGTGTTGCTGATCGGGCCCAGCCGGGTCTTTCTTCGCTATATCGAAGCTGTCCTGCCCTCCCTCGGCGAGACCGGCGTGGTCTCACTAACCCTGCCGGAGCTAGTGCCGGGAGTTGTCGCTCGCGGGCAGGAATCGGATGAGATTGCCGAGATCAAGGGCCGAGCACTCTGGGCCAGGCTCATCAAGCGCGCTGTGCGGGCCAAGCAACGCATCCTGCCTGCTCAGGAGATCCCGGTCGGCCCCCATACCCTGCGGCTGCGTCCCTATGACATTCGCCAAGCTCACGGGCGCGCCCGCCGGGCCTACCGGACGCACAACGAGGGCCGGGCCACCTTCGTGCGCTACATGCTCAATGCGCTGGCGCACCAATACGCGCAAGAACTTGGCGGCGTCGATCCCGCCGATCGGGCTGACCTCATCGAGGAGCTGCGCACCACACGAGAGGTGCGGGTGGCGCTGAATCTTTGCTGGCTGCCCTTGACCGCGGCCGGATTGGTCAGTGAGCTCCTCGCGAAACCACATCGCCTCGCCGACGCCGCGAACGGGAGCTTGAGCGCCGCTGAGCTGGCCTTGCTGCACCGGCCCCGCGACGCCCCGCTGACGGCGGCCGATGTGCTGCTGGTCGATGAGGCGGCAGAGCTGATTGGCCCCGAGGATGCCGCTGAACAAGCACAAGCACGGGCGCAGGCGGCAGCGCAATGGCAATCCGATATTGCCCATGCCCAACAGGTGCTCTCCCAGGGTCTAGGTGGGGGCATGGTCAGCGCCGAACAACTCGCCTCTCGATTCACCGATAGCGGACCGGCGCTGTCCACCGCCGAACGAGCCTTGGCCGACCGGAATTGGACCTACGGCCATGTGGTGATTGACGAGGCGCAGGAACTATCCGCCATGGCCTGGCGGGCCTTGCTGCGTCGCAACCCGCGCCGCTCAATGACCGTGGTCGGGGACGTGGCGCAAACATCGACCCGCGCGGGAGCCCGATCCTGGGCGTCGGTGCTCGATGGGCCACTGAACGGTCAATGGCACCTGGCCGAGCTGACGGTCAACTACCGCACACCCAGCTCGATCATGGCTCTGGCACACACAGTCGCCACCGCAGCGGACCCGTCCAGCCCGCCCTCCCCGGTGGAATCAGCCCGCGACGTACCCGAGGCCATCCGGGTGCTGCGGGCCTGCGAACGATCCGATGTGATCGAACAGGCCCGCCAGGCAGCGGTCAGTGCCCGCGAGCAGGGGGGAACCGTGGCGATCATCACCGCGGCCACCGACCGAGCGGACCTGGCCTCCGCGCTGGAGCTCACCGACGACGCCGACTTAAGCGCCCCGGTCGTGGTGTTGGACCCGCACGGGTGCAAGGGTTTGGAATTCGACCACGTGGTGCTGATCGAGCCGCGTCAGATAGCTGCGCAGGCCAGCGGCGCGGGAGATCTATACGTGGCCATGACCCGCCCGACACGGCAACTCACCATCGTGCATTCCCAGCCGCTACCCGCAGGTTTCCCGGCCTGACCAGCAGGTGCCGGGGTGGCATTGCGCTGGCCGAATTCCTGAGAGAATCGGATCGTGAAGGCTCTGCTGCTGGAAAATGTGCATCCGTTGGGGCACGAAACGCTCGAGAACGCCGGAATCGAGGTGGCAACCGCAGCTGGCGCATTGGACGAAGACGAACTGATCGATGCGCTGGCGGGGGTTGATCTGCTCGGAATCCGCTCCAAGACTCAAGTCACCGCCCGAGTGCTGGATACCGCACCTGACCTGTTGGCCATCGGCGCCTTTTGCATCGGTACCAACCAGATCGATCTCAAGCATGCGGCCCAACGCGGCGTCGCCGTGTTCAACGCACCCTTCTCCAACACCCGCTCGGTCGTGGAGATGGCTCTCGCGGAGATCATCTCACTGACCCGGAGGCTGCCAGAGAAGGACCGGTCGCTGCACGCTGGGGTGTGGGATAAGTCCGCAACCGGCGCACATGAAGTCCGGGGCCGCACGCTGGGCATCGTGGGCTACGGAAATATCGGCACGCAGCTCTCGGTGGTGGCGGAGGCGCTGGGATTGCGAGTGGTGTTCTACGACACCGCCGAGAAGCTGGCCCTCGGGAACGCCCGGCGCATGGCGTCCCTCAATGACCTGCTCGATGTCGCGGACATCGTCACCCTGCACGTCGATGGCCGAGCCGGCAACGCCGGAATGTTCGGGGCCCAGCAGTTTCAGCGAATGAAGCCGGGGTCGATCTTCCTGAACCTCTCTCGTGGATTCCTGGTCGACTACGCCGCGCTGCGGCAGCAGATCCAAGCAGGCCACATCGCCGGAGCAGCCGTCGATGTCTTCCCCACGGAGCCAAAAAAGACCGGGGATTCCTTCGACTCGGAGCTACGCGAGCTACCCAATGTCATGCTGACCCCACACATCGGCGGCTCCACCGAGGAAGCCCAGCAGGACATCGGGCTATTCGTGGCCGGAAAGCTGCGCGACTATGTGGAGCTGGGCGCGACCAATCTCTCGGTCAATGTTCCTTCGCTCATCCTGGACCGCCCGCATAGGGGCGGGTACCGCATTGTCCACCTGCACCACAATGTGCCGGGGGTTCTGGCCGGGGTGAACCAGTCCCTCTCCCAGGTCGATGTCAACATCGAGTCGCAGGTACTGGGCACCTGGGGTGACATTGGTTACGTGACCACCGATATCGGCGCACCGCTGCCGACCTCCGCCCTCGCCCAGCTACGCGCTATGGAGGCCACCATCCGAGTACGAGTCCTCGAAATGGACGGCACCGACAGCTAGTACACCGAACCAGTTGACCACGACGGCGCCTTGGCGCAAGCCGCTGCCCGGATCCGGGTGGTCATCCGCCAGACTTGCGCCGGAACATCCGCCGCCCGCCAGTAACCTCTGGACCATGCACCTGCCCGGTATTTCGTCGGCCTTCCGCAGTGAGGTGTTCACTAGCCTTCTTGCGCTCCAGCGCCGCCCGCATCTTGGCCTTAGCCGTATCGGCGGCATCGGCGTGGTCACCTGAGGTGCCCTGATCGGCGGTTGAGTCATCGTTCATGGCGGTCCCAATCCTTGGTTGGTAGGTACCCCAGCGTGCCCTACCGGTGCAGCAACCACCAGAGAATTTCTCAGCGGCAAGACACCAACCATTGCCCCATTCGGTCCCAGCGACTGCCCACCCGTGACCGCTGCTGGCAAAAGTGGCGACGCGTTGCCTCACCTACTCCCCCGTGGGCCTATCTAGAACTGTCGGCAGCGCCGGCTTCCCCTCCGGCGCCGCCGACAGGGCTCTACCTTATGACGAATCGGGCTCGTCGCGCTCGTGGTCGTGCCGCAGGGTGGCAATCGCTGCCTCAAAATCATCCAGAGAACTGAAACTCTGGTAGACGCTGGCGAACCGCAAGTAGGCAATTTCATCGAGTTCGCGCAATGGACCCAGGATCGCCAGGCCCACCTCGTGAGCGTCCACCTCTGCTGCACCGGTGCTGCGAATGCTCTCCTCCACCTGCTGGGCGAGCAGGGCAATCTGATCCTCGGATACCGGACGACCCTGGCACGCCTTGCGCACACCGGCAGCGATCTTGTCCCGGCTGAACGGCACGACCGCGCCGGAACGCTTGACCACCACCAGACTGGTGGTCTCCAAGGTGGTGAAACGCCGTCCGCATTCCGGGCATTGGCGGCGGCGGCGGATCGAGGATCCGTCGTCTGCGGTGCGAGTCTCGATCACCCGCGAGTCGGGATGCCGACAAAACGGACAGTGCACGCCCCACTCCCTCGGTCAGTTGCTCGTCGGCAATCTAACAGGCGGGCCGAGCCTGACCTAGCGGCATGCCGAATGCTGAACCGACAAGTTCCACAAGGCACCATCGTCACCTCCCGCGGGCACGCAAAGTGATCATGCAGTTTGCCACGTGCTGGCTAGCGTCCAGCCAGACCCCACTCAGCACCGACCCACGCCCCCAGGCGGCACACTAGCCTGCACCGGCCTGTATGACCGCGCCTCCCCGCAGCACTCAGCACCGACCCGCACCCCCTGGTGCCACACAGCTACCGAACCGAGGGCACCGTCAGATTCTGGCCAGCCACCAGCGCCGAGTCATCCAGATCGTTGAGAGCCACGATCTGCGCCATCACCTCACGCACATCACCACCAGGTTCGGTAGCACCGGCAGCGATGGACCACAGGCTCTCCCCGCTGACGACCGTGACGGTCTCGACCGCCGTCGGAAGTTCCTGTTGCGAACTCACGAGGGTGCCCAATAGTGCACCCACCGCGCCAGCCACCATCAGAATCAATACCGCTACCACGCGCCGCCCACGCTGCGTCAACCGCAGCGGAACCGCCTCGGACGCTTGGGGTGCCGCCGGTACCGAGCCCACCGCAGCCTTCCGATTCGACGTGGGAACCAGCGTCGACGGGGCCAGTTTGGGAACGAGGCTCAGATGCCGAGGAGGCGCCGTGGGGAAGGACACCGGAATGGCTAACGCACTCATCGCAACTCCTCGATTTCGATCACAATCAGAACTAGAACGAATGTTCGTCGAACGTTCGTACGAGACTAGCACACATGTTCCAACAACATCTGTTCGAATCGCGACACGCTGATCGAACGGATGTTTGGTACATCCGCGGTGGACTCGTACGCTTGTTCTCACGCCGTAAGGCCACCACAGACCTCCGACATCGTTGGAAAATCAGCGATTGGATGGGGATGCGGACACCCAGGCAGGAGCCAACCGACCATGACGCCTGTAGACCCAGACGCTGCTAGTGACTCACCGCTGACCGAACGCCAGCAGCGCATTATGGAAGCGATTCGCTCCAGTTTGACCGCGCGCGGCTACCCACCGACGATGCGCGAAATCGGGGATGCGGTTGGCCTCGCCAGTCCGTCATCGGTCAAGTACCAACTCAAGGTGCTGGAAGAAAAGGGCTATCTCCGGCGTGATCCAGTCTCCACCCGCGCCATCGAGATCGTCTCCCCCGACGAAGACATCGTCAGCGCTGCCACCACCAAGGATGGTCGACACCTGACGCTGCACGACGGCGACTCCACCAGTGCCGCCCCCTCCTATGTACCGGTCGTCGGCCGGATCGCCGCCGGTGGCCCGCTTCTTGCCGAGCAAGCGGTCGAAGACGTTTTCCCGCTCCCACGGCAGCTCGTCGGCGAGGGCGACCTCTTCCTGCTCAAAGTCGTGGGCGAGTCGATGATCGACGCTGCGATCTGTGACGGCGACTGGGTGGTGGTCCGGCAGCAGCAGGTCGCCGAGAACGGCGAAATCGTTGCCGCAATGATCGATGGAGAGGCCACCGTCAAGACGCTCAAGCGACGCGACGGGCAGGTGTGGCTCCTGCCCGCCAACTCCGCCTTCGATCCGATCGATGGAACCCATGCCGAGCTTCTTGGCCGAGTTGTGAGCGTTCTGCGTTCGGTCTAGTTCTCTCCTGCCAGCCGCCGCAGCGCCCCACGCACCACGGCCGGATCTGTGGTCGGCCACAGCGGTGGTAGTGAGCGCGTGAGGTAGGACGAATAGCGAGCTGTGCTGACCCGAGGGTCAAGAATCGCCACCACTCCCCGATCGCTGATTCTGCGAATCAACCGACCAGCACCCTGCGCCAACAGCAATGCCGCGTGGGCAGCCGAGACCTCCATGAACCCGTTGCCACCGCGCCGGGCTACCGCGTCGGAACGAGCTGACATCACCGGGTCATCGGGCCGCGGAAATGGGATCCGGTCGATCAGCACCAGCTGACAAGCCTCGCCCGGCACATCGACGCCTTGCCACAAGGACAACGTGCCAAACAGGCTCAGCTGCGGCTCCGCGGCGAACTGCGCGACCAACGCCGCGATGGACTCCTCCCCCTGGACCAGGATCGGTAGATCCAACCGCTCCCGCATCGCTTGCGCCGCGGCGACCGCACCGCGACGAGAGGAGAAGAGGCCAAGCGTTCGTCCCCCAGCGCTCTCAATCAACTCCGCAATCTCATCTAGCACCGCCGGATCGGTGCCATCGCGTCCAGGTTTGGGCAGATGCCGCGCGACGTACAAGATCCCCTGCCGCCGATAGTCGAATGGGGAGTCCACCTCAACCCCTTGAAACTCGCCCCGAGATAGCCCCACTGCGCGGGCCGTGGGCTCAAACCCGCCTCCCAGGGTCAGAGTGGCTGAGGTGAGTACCGCGGCACGGTCCGATAGCAGGACGGAGGCGATGGGATCGGAGACATCCAACGGCGCAACATGAATGCGGGGTGGATCGGCATCCTCGCGGCCACGGCTGAGCCAGACCACATCCTGGCCATTGCCGACCCGATCCCCCAGGAGACGCTCAGCGATCTCGAATAACTCCAGCGCCGCAGACCGGGCAACGACCACGCCGCCGCTACCATCGCCGCTGGGCTTAGTACCCGGCTCCGGTTTCAATGCGGAGATGAGCTGTCGGGAGGCATCGGCCACCGCCCGAATCACGCCTTCGACCTCAGGAGGAAGGCCATCACCCCAGCGACCGGTCGGTGCTGTCCCCAACACCGACCGCATCAGGTCGATGGCGTCGTCAAGTGCCTCGGTCGCGGTGCCACCTTGACGGCGCCCCATCCGCGCGACCCGCTCCACGGTGGCCACCGACAGGTCCACCGAAGCCTGAGCGCTGACCCGGGCCGCCAGCTCATGCGCCTCATCGACAACCAGCAGGTCGAACTCGGGCAACACCGTCGCAGTGCCGGCGGCCGCCACACCCAGCATGGCGTGATTGGTCACCACCACATCTGCCGCTCGGGCGGCCGCGCGCGCAGCCTCCGGAAAACACTCGGTTCGCATGGGGCAGGTCACCCCCAGACACTCGCGGGCGGTCACCGATACCTGCCGCCAGGCCCGATCGCTGACCCCGGGAAGCAGGTCGTCCCGGTCACCCGTGCTGGTTTGCTTGGCCCAGGCACGCACCCGGACCACCTGGGCTCCCAGTGAGTCGTCTTGCGGCAGCGGATGTTCCTCCCGCCCGGCAGCCGGAAGGTCCAACTCGAACAGACCCGGCTCCTCATCGGGGTAGCCACCGGCGAGCTTGTGCGCACACAGGTAGTTGTGCCATCCCTTCAGCAGGGCCACCTGCGCCTGCCGCGGCATACGCTGGGAAAGTTCAGCCTCGACGAGCGGAACATCCTGACCGATGACCTGCCGCTGCAACGCCAGAGTGGCCGTTGAGATCACGGCTCGTTCACCAGCAAGCACCGCCCGCATCAGGGTCGGTACCAGGTAGGCCAGGGACTTACCGGTGCCGGTGCCCGCCTGCACCAAGGCCGGCGTCGTTCCGGTCAGCGCTGTCGCGACCGAACGCGCCATCATGCGTTGACCTTCACGCTGGGTGCCACCCATTGCGTCGACAACGGCATCCAACGCGGCCACCACCGCAGTGGCGAACTCCGCGCTCGAGGAGTCCTCGGACTGGTCCGCTGACTCCGGTGGGCTCGATGCCTCGGATAGGTCGGTCACACCCCATAGTGGCATTCCGCCGCGGGTGTGAAATCCATTGAGCAAAACCTGCTGGCAAGTGTGGCCGCGGGCATCTGGGTACGAGGCGCCGCGGTGCCAGCCCGGCGATGTACTCCGCTACGTCGATGGCGGCGCGACGGAGCGCACCTGGTGCTGTCGGAACCGGATCACCGACACCAATCTCGGGAGCGGATTTGCCATGGTGACCACCCCGGTCACCTACCTGGACTGATGTCCGCGCGGTGCAACTCGGCCGCCAACGCGGCGCTGACCCGCGCGTGTAGCCGGGTTCCTTGCTCGGTGTGGGCTTCATGCATCACTTCACCAGTGCGGTGCGCCCGGTGAATGAGATCTCCGCGCTGATACGGCACCAGCACCTCTACTTCCATGTCCGGCCTGGGGAGCAAGTCCGCGATCGCCTGGCGGAGCTCATCGATCCCGGCCCCGGTCTTGGCGGAGACGGCGACGGCGCCGGGCTCGCGGGTACGCAACGCCACGATGGTCTCGGGGGCCGCCAGGTCCGCCTTGTTGAGGGCCACCAGCTGGGGTAGCTGCTGGACACCGTCAATATCGCGCAGAACATCGCTCACCGCCTGGATCTGGCCCTCGGGGTCCGGGTGTGAGGCATCGACCACGTGCAGCACGAGATCGGCCGCAGCCACCTCCTCCAGGGTGGATCGGAAGGCCTCGACCAGCTGCGTGGGCAAACTGCGGACAAATCCCACGGTGTCGGCGATGGTGTACTGCCGCCCATCCGGTGTCTGGGTGCGCCGCACCGTGGGATCCAACGTGGCAAATAGCGCGTTCTGTACCAGCACCCCGGCGCCGGTGATCCGGTTGAGCAGCGAGGATTGTCCGGCATTGGTGTAGCCGACGATTGCCACCGCCGGGACCTCGCTGCCACGGCGGGACGCAGTGCGGGCAGCTCGGGCAGGCGCCATGTTCTGGATTTGGCGCCGGAGCTTGGCCATGCGGGTCCGAATACGACGGCGGTCCAGTTCGATCTTGGTTTCTCCTGGTCCGCGCGAGCCAATACCTTCACCCCCGGCCACCCGGCCACCGGCTTGCCTGGACATCGATTCACCCCAACCACGTAGCCGTGGCAGCAGGTACTCCAGCTGCGCCAGTTCAACCTGCGCCTTGCCTTCTCGGGACTTGGCGTGCTGGGCGAAAATGTCCAGTATCAGGGCGGTCCGGTCGATGACCTTGACCTTGACCACGTCCTCCAGTCCTCGCCGCTGCGAGGGTGCCAGTTCGGTATCGACGACGACGGTGTCGGCCCCGGTCGCCGCCACCAGCGCAGCGAGTTCAGCCGCCTTGCCCGAGCCCAGGTAGGTGCCGGGATCGGGATGGTGTCGGCGTTGCAACAAACCATCCAGCACCTGCGATCCCGCGGTTTCAGCGAGTGCAGCTAGCTCTCGCAACGAAATCTGCGCCGCTGCGGCAGACTGAGAACCGGATCCGGCATACACGCCCACCAGCACCACCTTTTCCAGGCGCAACTGCCGGTACTCGACCTCACTGACATCTTGCAGTTCGGTGGATAGACCCGCCACCCGCTGCAATGCACCCCGCTCGGCAACATCGAGCTGGTCACCGTCATGCTCGGTGTGCCCGGCGGTAGCGTCATCCTGAATCGCTGTGCCCGCTCGAGCGAGCACGCGGGCGACGACATCTTCAGCTCGCCGCTGCGCCTGCGGTACACGCTCAGTCATAGATCTCCTGTCACGAATATGGTGCAGGTCCACTCTTGCATGATCGTGGAGTCTGAATCGAGCTGATTTCCCGTAGATTGGCGCTCGATGTCGCACTACTTCGCTGCCCAATCCCCCGAACTGGACCAACCACGGCAAGTCGAGGTCGTGCTGCGCGGGCATCGCCTGAGCGTCACCACCGATAGCGGTGTGTTTTCCTCTGATCGTCTGGATCCTGGCACGGCTGTGCTCCTAGACCAGGTTCCAGAGCCGCCGATGAGCGGCACGTTCTGCGACGTGGGATGTGGGTGGGGGCCGCTCGCGCTGGCACTGGCCCAAGCTGCGCCCGCGGCTCGGGTGCTGGCAGTCGACGTCAATCCCCGCGCGCTGACGCTCACCAAGAAGAACGCCGACGCCCACGGCTACCGGGTGCAGACTCATACTCCCGATGACCTGCTGGGCGCGGAACCGGACCTGACCGTTGACCTCATCTGGTCCAATCCGCCCATTCGAATCGGCAAGCAGAACCTGCACACCCTGTTGCGTACCTGGCTGCCCCGCCTTTCGCCTCAGGGTGCGGCCTATCTGGTCGTGAGCAAGAACCTGGGCGGCGATTCGTTGCACCGGTGGATCGAATCTGAGCTCGGTCAACCGACCACCCGGCTGGCGAGCCGTCAGGGGTTCCGGATCCTGCACGTGGCAGCCATCACCACCGGGTGACGGTACCGATCAGCTCGGCGGGACCGGCCAATTCGACGTGGTCGCCAGCGATCATGCGAACCCGTAGCTGACCCCCTGGCACCAGCACCACCCATTCGTCGGGAGCCTGCTCACCGAACCACATCCGCGTGGCGATAGCTGCCGCACATGCCCCGGTCCCGCAGGAAAGCGTCTCCCCGACTCCGCGTTCATGGACCCGCATCTGTACCACCCCCACTGACTCCTGCCCCACGACCGCCCCGGCCGCGTCGACCAGATCGACCATGCGCTCCCCCAAGGGCACCACCAGTTCCACGTTGGTGCCCTCAGCAGGGGGCGGGGCAACGGTAGGAGCGGTGGAGAGATCGACCTGCGCCAGGACATCGGTATCAGCGAGCGCAATCACCACATGCGGATTTGGCAGGTCCAGCCGAAGTCCAGGTCGGGGGTCAGGCAAGCCAGGCAGAATCACTGTGACGTCGAATCCGTCGGCGATCGCACTCGCTCCCCCAGGTACCTGCCACGGGCCCATATCGACGGCGTACCCGGCCTCGTCTTTTCGTACGCTCAAGGCTCCAGCCCGAGTGGCGATGACCGTGGTTTGCCCCTCAGCAAGGTGGAGCAGCCCCTGCTGTTCCAGGTAGGCGGCGAACACCCGGATGCCATTGCCACACATCTGAGCTAAGGAACCATCAGCATTGCGATAGTCCATGAACCACTGCGCGACCGCCGCATATTCGACGCCTTCGGGCAGCGCCTGGGTGTGCACGGCACGGATCACGCCATCGGCACCGAAACCGGTATGCCGGTCGGTCAGCGCACGGATCTGGTCCTGGTTGAGAGGGTCGGAACCATCGGGGTCGGCGTAGAGCAGAAAATCGTTGCCGGTGCCGTGTCCCTTGGTGAATTCGCGCCCGCTCATGACACCAGCCTAAGAGCACGCGCGAGCAGGTCAGGCCCCGGCGGCAACCAGTGGACGCGCTCATCGCGCCGGAACCAGGTCAATTGCCGCCGGGCCAGCTGGCGCGTTGCCACCGTCGTTGCCTCAACTGCTGCCGGAATGTCCAGGTCGCCCGCCAGGACCGCTCGTGCCTGCGCGTACCCGACCGCCCGGCGAGCGGTCACACCCTGGTCCAACCCGGCATCGAGCAGCGCCCGGGTTTCCTGCACCAGCCCATCGGCGAACATGGCCCCCGCCCGGGCGGCGATTCGCTGTGCCAGCTCGGGCCGGGGAACCTCAATTGCAATCTGGATCGCTGGAATCACCGGGGTACGGCGATCGGGCAATGCCGCCGCAAACGGCGCCCCGGTCAGCAGCACCACTTCCAGCGCACGGACCACCCGGCGCCCGTTGCGCCGGTCAATGCGTGCGGCCGCAGCCGGGTCGCGCTGGGCCAACTCGTGATGCAGGATGCCCGGGCCCTGCTGCTGCAGGCGCTGTTCTAGCTCGGCTCGCAGGTGTGGGTCGGTTGCAGGAAAGGCCATATCGTCCAGCAATGCACGCACATACAGGCCCGAGCCACCCACGATGATCGCGGCTGCACCTCGGCTCGCAATCGCTGCAACGTCTGCGCGCGCACTGGTTTGGTAGGCCGCCACGGACGCATCCTGGGTGACATCGAGAACATCGATCTGATGATGGATGATTCCTCGGCGCTGCCCCCGGGGTGTCTTGGCAGTGCCGATATCCATACCCCGGTACAACTGCATGGAATCGGCGTTGACAAGTTCGCCACCCAGCGACTGCGCCAATTCCAGGGCGAGGTCGGACTTGCCGGTGGCGGTCGCGCCGACCACGGCCACCACAGGCTGTGCTGTACTCACGAACGTGAACCTATCGCGACCGCCCCCACCGTAGGATCGAGCTGATGACCGAATTTGATCCTCTCGCCGACGGTGAGGAACTGCGCCCGGTTGACCATGCGCGGTTGCGGGACTGGCTTAGCCGCAACGCCAAACAATATTTCACGCTGGCCGACGGTGCCCTAGGTGGGCATTGGAATTCGTCAATGTTCACATTCCCGTTCTCCCGGGACGGAAAATTGCTGATGATCCGCGGGGTCTGGAATCGGGCCGTCGCTATTGAGCGGCGCGAGGAGCTGATCACCTTTTTCAACGTGCACCATTCCAGGCGCCCATGGCCCAAGTGCTATCTCATGGTGCTCGACGACGGCTCGATGCGGGTGGCGACCGCCGTCACCACCGCCATCGGCGTCGGCCTCTCGGACCGCCAGCTAGATCGGTCCGTCAATATCGGGCTCAATAACTCGCTCAGGGTGTTCGCTGAATTGAACAAACGCTATCCCGATCCGATTTTACAACCACCGGAACCAACGTGACCTCACCCTCCGACATTCCCCAGATTCCAGCGTTCCCGACCCCCGTTACCTTTGACCGGTTACTGACATTGGCCCGAGAGCAGGGATTCCTCGTCAACGACCGGGAGCAGCGATTCGCCCAGCGATGGGACCAGACCGTCCTTAGGATTTGGATTCCCGAGAACCGGGAGCTATTGCTGTGCCACGCCACTCAGCCTGGGGTGATGCTGCCGGCCAGTCGGAGAACCTCCATGCTGGCCTTTGCCAACGATTGGCATCGTGACCGGCTCTGGCCAATGGTCGTGGTGGCCGATACTGAACAGGGCCTTCAGATGCATGCGCAGATGGCGATCGATATCGGTGCCGGGATGACCGATGACCAGCTACGAACCAACCTGAGCATGGCGCAGGCAACGATCAGGCAGGCCGTGAGCGCGTTCAACCATACGTTCAGGATTGCGCCGCCCGAGGGTTCAGCTGCTGCGCAGGACGGGCAGCCCTAGATTCACCGGCCTGCCCGAATCGGTCGGCACCGCGGTGCTCGATTGCGTCGACTGCGCCTGCTGACGCATCTGGTAGGCATCTCCGGACCGGGTTGGCCGCACGGTGAACAGTCCGCCCCGAAGGCCAGAGTCAGCGATCAGGTGATGGGGAGCGGCCTGGGTGACCTGCGCCGTCACCAGGTCACCCGGGCGTGGATGGGGCCCACTCCAGTTGGTGGGCAATCCGACGTGAACCAGACGATTGTCCGGGCCCCGCCCAGTGACCCGTTCGGTGCTCTGGTCCTTTCGACCTTCGGCGGCAGCCAGCAGCACCTCCACCTCGCGACCGACCAGGCGAGCATTCTCCTGGGTGGAGATACGTTCCTGGAGTTGGGTCAGGCGCTGGTAGCGCTGGGCCATCACCTCGGGGTCAATCTCAGGTAGCTGCGCCGCCGGGGTACCTGGCCGAGGTGAATACTGGAAGGTGAACGCGGAAGCGAATCGGGCTTGCTCCACCACCGCCATGGTGGCGTCGAAGTCCTCGTCGGTTTCACCAGGGAAGCCCACGATGATGTCGGTGGTGATGGCGGCGTCGGGGATCTGCTGTCGAACCCGGTTCAGAATTCCTAAGAACTTCGATGTCCGGTAGGAGCGCCGCATCGCGCGCAAGATCCGGTCTGAGCCGGACTGCAACGGCATATGCAGCGAGGGCATGACGTTCGGCGTCTGTGCCATCGCATCGATCACGTCGTCGGTAAATGCTGCAGGGTGCGGCGAGGTGAATCGCACCCGTTCCAGCCCTTCGATGGAGCCGCAGGCTCGCAGTAGCTTCGCAAAGGCTCCACGATCGCCGAATCCCACACCATAGGAGTTGACGTTCTGGCCCAGCAGCGTGACCTCACTGGCCCCCTCGGCCACCACAGCCTGCACCTCAGCAAGCACTTCCCCTGGCCGGCGATCACGTTCCTTGCCGCGCAGGTGAGGAACGATGCAGAAGGTGCAGGTGTTGTTGCAGCCTACCGAGATCGAGACCCATGCCGCGTAGGCGCTCTCGCGCTGAGTAGGCAGCGTCGAGGGAAATACCTTGAGCGATTCCTCCAACTCGACCTGGGCGGTGCCATTGTGACGGGCACGCTCCAACAGCACGGGCAGGACATCGATGTTGTGGGTGCCGAAGACGACGTCGACCCACGGCGCGCGTTGCACAATTCCGGCCTGATCCTGCTGCGCCAAGCAGCCCCCGACGGCGATCTGGAATCCGGGCCGGTCCCGTTTGAGGGATGCCAGTTGTCCCAGGTTGCCGTAGAGCCGATCCGCTGCGTTCTCGCGCACAGCGCAGGTGTTGATCACCACCACATCGGCCCCAGCGGCCTGCCCCAGCAGCGAGCCCGCCTCGGTGGTCGCAGCGGGTAGATATCCCGCCTGCTGTAACAGGCCCGCCATTCGTTCTGAATCGTGCGCGTTCATCTGGCAGCCCAAGGTGCGCACGAGGTAGGTACGCCCGGTGCTGGCAGTGGTGGTCACAGGCGCAAATTCTAGGCTAGTTCCACAGATGGGCGTGGCGCCTGCCGTGACCGACAGGCGCCACCGCAGGTTCAATCAGGAGATGTTGCCATCCTGATCGATGGAGTATTCGTTGCCTGAGGCGGTCAGGACTGTGATCGTGTAGTTGCCGTCGGTGATCAGCACCTGGTCAACCGACTCGATGGCGTCGGAGGGGGCGAACGGCGCGGAGACCATGCCGTACTCCATTTCGGGCTCGTCTACCGCGTCGGTCAGCGTCACCTGCTGGGCGTCACTGTACTTTTCCAGCGCCTCCGCTACCGCTGCTTGCGCGGCCTGCAGGTCAGCCTCGATAGCGGCCATGTCGTCCTCGCCGCTACCGGCATCACCGCCACCAGCATCACCGCCACCCTCAGCAGCTTCCGAAGCCTGCGCACCGCTACCTTCGGTGTCCGAGGAGGAATCGCTGCACGCGGCCAGGGAGCCGATGAGCAAAGCACTAGCTGCCGTGGCGTACACCACGCGTCGCAGTGCGGAAGCTCCGTTGATTACCTTCATCTGCTGGTCTCCATTCATTGTGCGGGCCAGGCCACTCGGAGCACCTGATCTTTACACCTGTCTATCAACTGCCTGCGGCCGCATTCAAGATTGCGGGCACAAGTCGACCTAGTCTTCGCACAATCTGCGGCAGCCGCACCCCTCCCGTACACGATTGTTACCCCCCTGTGACCTGCGGAATACTGCGGTTTAGCCACTGCTAGACTCATCTGCACCCAAGCCGACGGCGGGGAGGAAAGCGTGTGATCAGGATCGGAGTAGCAGAGGACGATCGGGCCTCTGCAAAGGTCCTCCTCGGGTACCTGTCGAGGTACCAACAAGAGCATGAGGTGACGTTGGCCGTCCATGCATTCGGCGATGGAACCGACCTGCTGGACAGCTACCGTTCTGACTACGACATCCTGTTCCTGGATGTCGAGATGCCGCAGATGGACGGCTTCGAGGTCGCGCATCGAGTGCGGACCTTCGACACTGAAGTCCTCATCATCTTCATCACTCACCTGGGCCAGCTCGCCGTCAAGGGGTATGAGGTAGACGCGTTGAGCTACCTGGTGAAACCAGTGAGCTACTTCTCCTTCGAGCAGGAGCTGGACCGCTCGCTAGCCCGGCTGCGCCAGCGGCAGCACCGTAGCGTCGCGTTCTCGGTGGATCGCTCGTTCGTCCGGTTGGACCCGGCCGAGATCATCTACGTCGAGTCCGACCGGCACCGCATCACCGTGCATGCCATCGACCGTCTGTACACCTTCTCCGGGACGTTGAAGGCCATGGAAGAAGAGCTCGATGGCATGGGATTCGTCCGTTCCAACAACTGCTACCTGGTCAACCTGCGTCATGTGAAGCGGGTGGATCAGAGCACCTCAGTGATGAGCAACGGCGACGAACTACGTATTTCCCGGCCACGTAAGCGGGAGGTAATGGAAGCACTCGCCGATCACGTCGGCGGTCGAGTCGGATGACCGACGCTCTCCCAGAGATCCCCCGGCTGCTCACAGCACTGGCGGAGTGGAGCGCGTGCCTGGTCTACATCGCGGTGTTGCCGCGCCGGTTCGGCGTGACTCGTACCGCACTGCTGGTTCTGCTGGGGCTGGCAGCCCTGGTTGGTGTTCAAACCCTTGCCGGAAACCTGCCGCTCAGCCTGTGGGCCGTGGGGATGAGCCTGGCGGCATTGACGATGTTCCTGCTGTTGTGGGCCACCACCGACACCGATGCTCGCGGCGCTGGTGATCTGCTAGCGAGGGCGTTTGTGCTGGCCGAGTTGGTGGCCTCACTCGAGTGGCAACTCGACCGGCACTTCTATTCCGGCACTGAGTGGGGACTGGGCCGAATTTCCCTGGCGGTGGCTATCTTCGCCGTCATCCTGAGTGCAGCATTGTTGCTTGAGCGCCGCAATTTCCCCGCAGGCCAACGGATCCGAGTGGACTGGCACATGCTGGCCGGAGCACTCAGCATCGCGCTGGTGACGTTCTTCATGTCCAACCTCAGTTTTGTCATCTCCGACTCGCCGTTCAGCAGTGACTCCGGCCCGGAGATCTTCTATATCCGCACCCTGGTCGACCTCGCGGGCTTCATCGCCCTCTACGCCAGCCGCAGCCAGCAATTGCAGGTGCGCCGCACCAGCGAAGTACGCGCGATGAACGCCGTGCTGCGATCCCAGCATGAGTCATACCTGCAGTCGCGGCACCAGATGGAGGCGGTCAATGCCCGCTACCACGACCTGAAGCAGTACATCGCGGCGATGCGTGCAGAGACGGACGCACCGGTGCGGGCCGCGCTGGTCGACCAGTTGGAAGCCTCTATCCAGGGTTATGACGAAACTGCTGTCGATACCGGCAATGCGGTCGCCGACACCATGCTCAGCTCGAAGATAGCCGTCGCCAATGCGGATGGGATCACCATCAGCTACGTCGTCGACGGCGCCCTGCTGGACTTCATGGACCCGATGCCCATCGTCACCATTTTCGGTAACGCGCTGGACAACGCCATCGAAGCGACCCGCATCGTTGACCAGACCGAACAACGACTGATCCAGGTGGCAGTATTCCAACGCGACCAGTTCATCATGTTGCGGTTCAAGAACTACTTCGGCGGTGAGCTCCAGCTCCGCGATGGTGTCCCCCAAACCACGAAAGCGGAGGCCCAGGAGCACGGATACGGATTGCGGAATATCCGCCAGGCGGCAGCCTCCTATGGCGGTTCGGCCACCGTGCGGGTCGAGGACGGCTGGTTTGTGCTGCGGATCCTCATTCCGGCACCTACGCCGGTAGAGCCGGCCGATGCCGACGAGACCACCAGCGCCACCCCCGATCGGAACCCGGCTCCGGCACCAACGAGCACGCGTCGGCAACCGCAGGACCGGCACGTGAGCGCCTGAGTTGGCTCAAGGTGGTGCGAACCGGCGGGGTGCAGTGGTGAGACGCCGATAGTGCCTGCCACAGGTGAGCCTTCCTCGTCCCTGTCCGCCGAGTACCACCCGCCTGGGGCCACCCGCTTCCGCCGAGTACGAAGGGTGACGCCAAAACCGTGGCTCGTGGGGTTCGGCTTTGGCGTAAAGCTTCGAACCGAGATTGTGAGCTATGTCAGGCATCAGTCCGAGGACCAAGCAAGCGCGGTCCGGGCACCAGGCCAGCGCAACCCGCAGGCGGTGCCTAGTTGAAGCCGACCGCCCATTGAGCGGCACGGTAGGCAGCCATCGTGATCCGTCGGCCCGGCTGGCCAGGCAGGTTCAGGAGCTGTCCCAATGCTCCCCGCCGCATCCGCCGATAGAGCAGTTCGTCGGTCTCCCGGATCTCCTGCCACCACCCTGCCTTGGCCGCCAGTGCTTCCGATGTCCCTGCACGTAGCAGCAACGCCGTGGTGACCGCGGAGACGATCTCTAGGTAGTGCGCCATATAGCGATAGGCAGCATGCGTGGGCGGTACCTCGTGGGCGATATGAGCCAACATGATCCGATTGACCCGCAACTGCTGATCCAGCCGGCGCAGCATCACGTGCTCCGCCACCGACTGGTCATCTCGGCCGATGAAGTACCGGTACAGATCGACGTCGATGTAGTACATCCGCCGCACATGAGATAGCGGCACAAAGGCGAAGATGTTGTCCACATAGAACGTGTGCTTCGGCAATTCCAGCTCGATGTCGCGCAGGAGCTGGGTGCGGTAGATGATCGAGTGCATCAGGAAGTACTGCGTCTTGGGCAGCTTGGCTACCTGCGGCCAACCGAAGACCCGCCCGTTGGGCAACGCGCGTCGGTACCGCACGGCCCGGCGCCGGTTACGGCCCTGCTTCTCGTAGACGAAGTTGCTGAGCACCATATCTACGTCCTCGGCAGCGAGCTTGTCCAGCCTGGCAACCACCGTGGCCAACGCCTTTGGGTCCACCCAGTCATCGGAGTCGACCACCTTGACGTACCGGCCAGTCGCTGCTGCTAGCCCGGTATTGATCGCCCCCCCGTGCCCAGCATTTTCTTGCGAGATCGCCCGGATCATTGCGGGGTACCGCTCGCAGTAGTCCGCCGCAATAGCAGCAGTGCGGTCACTCGAGCCGTCATCGACGATGAGGATCTCGATACCGTCACCGGCCAGGATCAGTGAGTCCACGCAGCGGTGCAGGAAATCCTGTGAGTTGTAGCTGGGCACTACCACTGTCAGTTTGGGTTGCACGTTTCCTCTGCACGGCCGGGGACAAGGACGCATCTGCTACCGATGCTAGCGATATCCCCGTGGCCGACCACAGCAGCAGCAGTCGGGCCCCGGGAATATCTAGCCATCCTGCCTCGGATACGAGGTAGATGACCTACTTTCTGGATGGTTACTTCTTCGCGGCCGTGTCCGATGCCTCGTCGGCGACATCCGTCGCGGCATCAGCACCCTCCTCGGCCACCTCTGCCTCTTCCTCAGGCTCGGACTTGAAGATCAGCTTGAAGATCGGGAAGAACACCCAGAAAGAGATCGCGGCATTGATGATCATGGTCACCACATCGGCGACCACGACACCGGTATCGCCCCACCAGCCTTGTAGCAGGCTATAGATCGGAGCCTTGTAGAAGCCCTGCGCAGCCGCCGCTCCAAAGGTGATCACGATGTAGGCGATGACGTACCAGAAGGCCGCCTTGCCCACAGAGTTGGTGGCCTTGAAAGTGACGTTGCGCTGCGCGAAGAAATTGATCACCTGGGCAACCAGGATGGCGATCTGCACAGCCAGGAAGTAGGCGAGGCCACCGCCGGTACCGTCGGCGCCCAGTTCACCGGGCGGGTAGTCGAAGATGTAGTAGGTGTCGCCGCCAGGCTTGCTACCCACAGGGAACCACTGCGCGCTGACATTGACCAGAGAGGTCTGGTTAAAGATGCCCTTCAGGATCGGCATCAGCGCCACCTGCAGCAACGTGACACCGTTGCTGAGGATGAAGAACATAATGAACTGAGCGGTGTTCGGTCGCTTCTTCTCGAAGCGGGCCCACCACTGCCGGATTGCGGTAATCATGGGTTTCAGCCCTTCTGAGCCGCAGTCTCGGCGGCATCGGTAGAGTCCGCGAGCTGGGCAGCTACCTGCTTGTTGTCACGGTTATTGGCGAAGTAGGCGCTGATGAGCGCCTTGATTCCCCGGAAATGGCGGCCATTGACGATGGTCACGATCGCCTCGACCATCGGAATATTGGCGGCACCGTTGGTCATCTTCGCGATGGCCCGGAACGGCATGTTGTACAGGAAGTAGGAGTTGAGATCCGGTGTGCCCTTGGCCTCAGCCTTCTCAATCTGCCGCTTCAGCATGCGGGCTGCCAGGCGCGCCAATGGGCTGCGCGCATGGTGCATGGCTAGTAGCGGCGAGTTCAGCTCCAGCGGCGCATCCGCGGCTGCCTCTTGCGGCAGCGACCGGCCCAGGAGAGCTTCGAAATCGGCCTGGGAGACGTCGTCGACGCGCCCTGACTGGTACGGCGCAGGCACCTGCGCCTCGGCAACAGCGGCATCAGAACTGCCATCAACCTCAATCGAGCCGGACAACCGGATGTCGTTGACGTGGGCTCCGATGCCGATCTGATAGGTACCGGCGTCGGTGGTCCAGCCCGACTGACTGAGGCTGTAGCGGCGGAATGTTTCGGCACCGAACCGAATCTGCGCCACGGCCGAGGAACCTGGTTCGACGCTGACCTTCGCGAAGCCTTTGAGTTCACGAACCGGACCAGCAGGGGCACCTTCGGGCCGGGACACATAGAGCTGGACGATCTCCGATCCTGCCCGCTCACCGGTGTTGGTCACCGTGACTTTGGCGCCTGCGTCCGTGAGCTCCAGGTCCGAGTATTCGAACGTGGTGTAGCTCAGACCGAACCCGAATGGGAACAGCACCGGCAGGTCAACCGTGCTGTAGTACCGGTAGCCCACGTAGGGTCCTTCCCGGTACTGCGCCAGCTCCCCCAACGCGGGGTAGTACTGGTGCGACGGGTTGTCTTCCAGCCGCAGCGGGTAGCTTTCGGCAAGCTTGCCCGATGGGTTGACCTTGCCGGTGATGACGTTGACGGCAGCCTCCGCCCCCGCCTGACCACCGAGATAGCCGTGCACCAGCGCCGTCGCCTGGGAGATCCAGGGCATTTCCACGCTGGAGCCGGCGCTGAGAACTACCACGATGCGATCGGTGACCTCGCGCAGCTTGGCTAGCAGCTCAACCTGGTTCTCCGGAAGCTTCATGTGGGTACGGTCGGTTCCCTCAGATTCGCTGGTCTCATCGAGCCCGAGGTAGAGCAAGACAACATCGGCAGACTTCGCGACTGAGACGGCTGCCGCAGCCAGTTCGGCATCCGCACCGCCATTGCGCTGGAAGCCCTGGGCGTACTCGACCATGGTCAGATCCGAGCCCCCCACGGCGTCAAGGGCCGTGCTTAGGCGAGTCGCATTAACCAGCGAACTACCAGCACCCTGGTAGCGAGGGTTGGCCGCAAAGTCACCGATCACCGCTACTGCGGTGCCGCCGCTCAGCGGCAGGATGTCGTCATCGTTCTTCAGCAACACCACACTTGCCTCAGCGGCCCGCCGCGCCAGTTCGTGGTGCGCGTCGTGGTCGGATGGGCGAGCCTGGGACGGATCGATACGCTCTCCCAGCGTGCGCATCTCCGCAACCCGAGCGTCCAGGTCCGCCACTGAGAGCGTGCCATCGGTGGCAGCCTGGTAGACCTCACGCACGGATCCCAGTCCTGGCGAGGGCATCTCTAGCGTGCCCCCCGCGGCTGCTGCGGCGACCGCATCGTTGGAACCGCCCCAGTCGGAGATAACCGCGCCGTCGAAACCCCAGCGCTTACGAAGCACTTCATTGAGCAGGTACGGGTCTTCGTGGGCGTAGGTGCCGTTGACCTTGTTGTAGGAGCTCATGATGGTCTTGGGTGCGCCATCACGCACCACCATCTCGAAGCCGGCAAGGTAGATCTCGTGCAGCGTGCGTTCGTCCACCACGGAGTCGCTGGCCATGCGCCGCGTCTCCTGGCTGTTGGCGGCGTAGTGCTTCGGGCAGGCTGCGATGCCCTGCGATTGGATTCCGTTCACGTACCCGGTGGCGAGCTTGCCTGCCAGATACGGGTCTTCCGAGAGGTACTCGAAGTTGCGACCGCACAGCGGGCTACGCTTGATGTTCAGGCCCGGCCCGAGCACCACATCGACTCCCAGGGCGACCGCCTCAGCTGCCAACGCCTGGCCCAGTTCGGTAACGAGTTCAACATCCCAGGCGTTCGCGATGGTGGCTGCGGTGGGAAAGCAGGTAGCTGGTTGCGAAGCATTGAGGCCGAGGTGGTCTGAGGGGCCTTCCTGACGCCGGATGCCGTGCGGACCATCGGACATGATCAGGGTTCGCACACCCAGATCCGGGATCGCCCGAGACTCCCACACTGTGGCACCACTGAGGAGTGAGGACTTCTCTAGTAGGAAGGATTTCTCAGTCATCTTCGACTCCTCGTGGTGGTCGCGAGGGCTGGTGGTGCTAGCCCTGGTGGTCAAGTGCACGGGGGCAGCTTCACCGTTGAACTTCCGTTGATGTGGACCTATTGCGCACTGGCCTCAGCTACGAGGCGGAGCGCCAATCGGTACGGTCGAGACACTAGGGACCGGGGCTGGTGCGCTCGGCATCAGCAGCACAACCTGTCGCCCGATCTGCACAATTTGTGCTCCTACGCCGCGGCGCGACACCGATTGTGTCCGTTCTGTTATCTCCCGTGGCGGCAGCTGGTGCTGCCCGACCGGCACGCACCCAGTCGGTGGATCACCTCAGGTCAGCAAGCTGGCTAGCGCTGAGCTAGCTGCCCGCTCACTCACTCGTGGCGAGAGCCTTCTCGATCACGCGGCGACTGGTGGAGCTGCTGTGCCCACGTCGGGCGAGCATGGCAGCGAGTCGGCGCCGCTTGACCTCGTTGGCCAGGCCGGTCATCGATCGAAGCCGCTTGGTGACGAGGCGCTCAGCAGCAGCGAATTCACTGTCGGGATCGACGTCGTCCAATGCTCGCGTCACGACTTCGTCGTCGATTCCGCGGCGGCGTAGTTCCCGCTGCAATGCGGGTCGGGCTAGGCCACGTTCGCTGTGCCGGGTACGCACCAGCATCGCCGCATATTCGTCATCATCAATCAGACCGGTCTGCGCGAGCTGGTCAAGAACCTGATCCGCCACCGGGCCTGGGATATTCCGGCGCGCCAACGTGACAGCCAGCTCAGCACGCGAACGGGGCGAGGCCGCCAGCTGGCGCAGCACCACCGCGCGCGCAAGTGCGGCACTCTCGCTGACGTCTACGCCAGCGCCAGGACCACGACCACTCGCCTCCGCCCCACCACCAGGACCACTGCCGCTTACGTTGGTACCACCACCGGTATCAGCGACATCGCCGGTGCCATCGACCTGAGTCGGCTCAACGCCCGCGGAATGCTCATACTCGACCCGGCTACCGAGCGTCCTCGCCTCGACAGGCCAGCTCTGGCCGCCGCGTCCCTCGGGGACACCAGCGCCCATCTGCGCTGCTGCCAGCACTGCGCGGGCCTGCGCGAGGCGTTCATCGTGACGGGCAACCACTGTTGATTCAGGCTGCCCGTCACGGTCAGCGGACGGCTTGTTCACGCTAGAAGTCGACCGCTACCGGAGCCTTCGCCTTCTTGGTCCCCTCATCACTCTCAGCTGGTTCTGGACGCACACCGATTCCTAGCTTGAGCTTGATCTTCTCTTCGATCTCGATAGCCAGATCGGGGTTGTCTTTAAGGAACTGACGTGAATTTTCCTTACCCTGCCCAAGTTGGTCACCTTCGTAGGTGTACCAAGCACCGGACTTTCGAACGATCCCGTGCTCTACACCCAGGTCGATCAAGCTGCCCTCACGTGAGATTCCCGCTCCATACACAATGTCGAACTCAGCCTGCTTGAAGGGCGGAGCCATCTTGTTCTTGACCACCTTGGCCCTAGTCCGGTTGCCCACCGGGTTGGTGCCGTCCTTGAGCGTCTCAATACGACGCACGTCGATGCGAACCGAGGCGTAAAACTTCAGAGCCTTGCCACCGGTCGTAGTTTCTGGGGATCCGAAGAACACCCCGATCTTCTCCCGGAGTTGGTTGATGAAGATCGCGGTGGTACCTGAAGCTGACAGCGCACCGGTAATCTTGCGCAACGCTTGAGACATCAATCGGGCCTGCAGCCCAACATGGGAATCTCCCATCTCGCCTTCAATCTCAGCCTTGGGCACCAGCGCCGCGACCGAGTCGATGACCACGATATCCAGGGCACCGGAGCGGATCAGCATGTCCATAATCTCCAAGGCCTGCTCACCGGTATCCGGTTGCGAGACCAGCAACGCGTCAGTATCGACGCCCAGCTTCTTGGCGTACTCCGGGTCCAGAGCATGCTCGGCATCGATAAAGGCTGCGATACCGCCGTTACGTTGGGCATTGGCTACCGCATGTAGCGCCACCGTCGTCTTACCCGACGATTCCGGACCGTAGATTTCGATAACCCGGCCCCGCGGCAGCCCGCCGATACCGAGCGCGACATCCAGCGCGATCGAACCGGTAGAGATGACTTCCACAGGCGGGCGGGTGTCATCGCCGAGGCGCATCACCGACCCCTTCCCGAACTGGCGGTCGATCTGCCCGAGGGCGGCGTCTAGAGCCTTGGAGCGATCTGCGAGTGGTGCAGGCATGAGGGGTGTCCTTCTTTCACTTGCGACAGTTGCGGGACAACCGCCGTGTCGGTTGGGGCTGGTCTTTGGTGGGATACGCCCTCGCCGAGCGCTGACCCACAGGTGAAGCTATGTCCGACCACCGACATCCGGCTGTTCCGCTAACCACGTGCTGTGGATAGCGATGCAACCGTCTGCACCTGTGCACGATGATAGGCGAACGTGTGTTCGAATTCTGGAATAACTGACGACGACACGCCGGAGCAACAACCAGCGCTACCCAGCCGGTCGATCTAGCCCCGGGAACCCCGTCGGGGTTGCTGACGCCGGTGGTGCCAGCGCAGATCGCTCCCAAGATCACAGGCCTGGCAGATCGCCTCCCACACCATCCGTGGAGCGATCCCATCAGCCAATGCCTGCTGGGGTGTGCGTCCGTCGAGGTCGGCCAGCACTAGGTCGGCGTCAACAGAGCTGGCCCGTCGACCGAATGCCGCCTCCATCGCGGCCCGGAACTCTGAGTGCTTCACGGATGCGAGCGTAGCTGCCATCGACCGCACCACCACCTTGCCCATGAACCACTCGGGCTGTCGGATCCGGATGGCACCATGAGCGGATGAGCCAGGCCACCGATCCGCTGCTGGGATTCGGCGCACCCACCCGACAGTGGTTCACCAGCGTCTTTGACGCTCCCACACCAGCTCAGGCAGGTTCATGGGAGGCCATCAATTCCGGCGACCATGCCCTGGTTGTCGCCCCTACCGGCTCCGGAAAGACGCTGGCAGCTTTTCTCGCCGCCATCGACCGTCTCCTCAGCACCCCACCACCGACCGAACCGGTCAACCGGTGCCGGCTTCTCTACGTGTCACCGCTGAAGGCGCTTGCAGCCGACGTAGAACGTAACCTCCGCGCACCGCTGACCGGGATTACCACGACCGCACAAGCGCAGGGACTGGACGTTCCAGCAGTGCAGGTGGGCGTACGCACCGGCGATACCCCGGCCAGTCAGCGACGCACCTTCGCCAGCAAACCTCCGGACATCCTCATCACCACGCCGGAATCGCTGTTTCTCATCCTGACTTCGGCCGGGCGCGCGGGACTGGCCGGTGTGCAGACCGTGATCGTGGATGAGATCCATGCATTGGCCGGTACTAAGCGGGGAGCTCACCTGGCGCTGTCCTTGGAACGCCTGGACGCACTGCTCCACCAGCCGGCACAGCGAATTGGCCTGTCGGCAACGGTACGGCCGACGCACCTGGTCGCCGACTTCCTGGCAGGTACCCGGCCGCTGCAGGAAGGAGGCCGCGCGCGGCGCGTTGTGCAGCCCAGCGCCAGCAAGGACTTGCGCATCGACGTCGTGGTGCCAGTACCTGACCTGACCGATCTTGGTAGCTCCAGCGCAGCAGCCATGCACAGCTCCTCAAACAGCCAGGACATCACAGCTGGACCGGCTCCCGCAGCACCGGCGGCCTCGATCTGGCCGCACGTCACCGAGCGGGTCGTGGACCTCATCTGTGCCCATCGCTCCACCATCATTTTCACCAACTCCCGTCGTGGTGCCGAGCGACTTACCGCCCGTATCAATGAGGTGCACCAAGCACGGTTGGAGGCGCAGCAGCCTCCGCCAGATCCAGGAGCGGCATGGCCGGCAGCTGCGCAGGCACAATCGGGAGCGGGATTGCCGGTGCGGGCCGATGCGGTGATCGCCCGGGCCCATCACGGCTCGATGAGCCGGGAGCAGCGCGTCAGCATCGAGTCTGCGTTGAAGGCTGGCAGCCTCCCTGCCGTGGTAGCCACGAGCTCGCTGGAACTGGGTATTGATATGGGTGCCGTCGATCTGGTGGTTCAGGTTGGTGCGGCACCATCGGTGGCCAGCGCCCTGCAGCGGATTGGGCGAGCTGGGCATCAGGTGGGCGCCATCTCACATGGCGTGGTGATCCCTACCCATCGCGGCGATCTACTCAGTGCGGCCATCGGTTCAGTGCGGGCGCGCGATGGGCAGATTGAGCAGGTTCGCATTCCCGTCAATCCCCTAGATGTGCTGGCGCAGCAGATCGTGGCGATGGTTGCCACCCAGGACTGGTCGGTGTCGGAATTGCTGTCGCTGGTGCGCCGGGCCCAACCATTCGCCGATCTCAGCGACGAGGTCGCCCACGCGGTGCTGAACATGCTCGCTGGTCACTACCCCAGTGACGAATTCACCCAACTGCGACCACGGCTCATCTGGGATCGGGTAGCAGATTCGGTCAGCGGACGCCCTGGAACCTTGCAATTGGCGGTGACCAGCGGCGGAACCATCCCTGATCGCGGCCTATACGGGGTGTATGTGATCGGCTCGCAGTCCAGCACCCGAGGCGGAAAACGGGTCGGGGAACTCGACGAGGAGATGGTGTATGAGTCCCGGGTTGGCGATACCTTCACGCTTGGTTCCTCCACCTGGCGAATCGAGGACATCACCCCCGATCGGGTGTTGGTATCACCGGCACCCGGGCTACCCGGGCGGCTACCGTTCTGGAAAGGGGATGCGCCCGGAAGGCCCGCCGAACTAGGGGCCGCTATCGGCGCAACCATTCGCAGCATCGAGCAGGATCGGTTCGCTGCCCAGTCATTGGATGACTGGGGCATGGATGACTGGGCCAGGGACAATCTGCTTACCTACCTGCGCCAGCAGGAGCAGGCCGTTGGACGCCTGTCCACCGACCAAGTACTGGTCGTCGAACGCTTCCGCGATGAACTCGGCGACTGGCGGATCGTCATTCACTCGCCCTACGGTGCCGCCGTCCATGCACCCTGGGCATTGGTCCTTCGTGAGCGCCTGCGCTCCCGCTTCGGCCTCGACGTGCAGGCGATGCACTCCGACGACGGGATCGTGCTGCGCCTGCCCGAGGCGGACCTTTCTGCCGAGGGCATGCCGCCGGGAAATGATGTTCCCGAATCGCTTGACCTCGAGGCTGACGACGTGATCTTGGATCCGGCGACGCTGCGCTCGGAAGTGGTTTCGGCATTGGCGGGATCTGCCCACTTTGCGGCACGATTTCGCGAGGCTGCCGCCCGGTCACTGCTGTTGCCTCGCCGACGAGCGGACCAGCGGCAACCACTGTGGCAGCAGCGCCAACGCAGCGCACAACTGCTGTCGGTGGCTGCGCGCTACCACGATTTCCCGGTCGTGCTGGAAGCGGTCCGCGAATGTGTCCAGGACGACTTCGACGTGCCCGCGTTGATCGACCTGATGACCAAGATCGGTTCCCGCGCGATTCGGCTGGTGCAGGTCACCACCGCCACACCGTCACCATTCGCGCAATCGCTGTTGTTTAGCTATGTCGCCCAGTTCCTCTATGAGGGCGATGCCCCCTTGGCCGAGCGACGAGCCGCAGCGCTCACCCTCGATCCCACCCTGCTCTCGCAGTTACTCGGCGAAGGGCTCACCGACGTCGCCGACCTGCTCGATAGCGATGCACTGCTCGCCGTCGAAGCACAGGTGCAACTCCTGGAGAGCTCTCGGCGAGTCCGTGACGCCGAAGCGATATTCGACCTGATCCGACTGCTCGGGCCGATCAGTGCCGAGGAACTCGCTGAGCGAGCGGCCACGCCCGCACAGGTGCCCGGCTGGCTTGACGAACTTGCAACGGCCCGCCGAGTGCTACGGCTTCGGGTGGCCGGAGCCGACCGGTGGGTGGTGGCCGAGGACGCCGCACGAATGCGTGATGCCTTGGGGGTTCCCTTGCCCCCAGGTATCCCCGACGACCTCCTGGACCTGGTACCCACCGCATTGACGGATCTGGTGCGGCGCTACGCCCGCACCCATGGGCCCTTCCGGGCCGGCGAGGTTGCAGCTCACCTAGGCCTGGGCGTGGCAGCGGTCCAGTCAGCACTCACCGAGCTGATCACCCAAGGTGTGCTCACCAGCGGGACATTGCGGCCAGCACCAGCCCGCTCCGCAACTGCCGCTGAGCTCCCCGGCCCCGACTACTGCGATGCCCAGGTACTGAGGCGGATTCGCCGTCGAACGTTGGCGGTGCTGCGAGCTGAGGTTGAGGCGGTGCCACAGGCAGCGTTAGGAGTATTCACACCCCGATGGCACCAGATCGGCCGGCTTCGCGGCGTCGACGGCGTCATGGCTGCGGTTGAGACCCTGGCCGGAACACCAGTGGCGGCGTCAGCACTGGAATCACTCATCCTGCCTTCCCGGGTGGTTGACTACTCCCCCGATATGCTCGATGAGCTCACCAGTTCCGGCGAGGTGGTCTGGGTGGGTGCAGGCAGCGGGCCGGGTACAGACGGCTGGGTGTCACTGCTTCCCGCAGATTCTGTGGCGGACCTGACGGTGGCCGCACCCGACGTCGCCACCGAACTCAGCCAGGCGATCCTGACCGCACTAGGTGCTGGCGGTGGCCGGTTTCTCACAGATCTGACCACCCAGATTGGCAATGACTGGAAGGAAGGTCCGCCCCCCACCGACACCGAGGTTGTTGAAACGATCTGGGAGCTCACCTGGGCAGGGCACCTCACCAATGACACCCTGGCACCGTTGCGTGCACGGCTGGCCACCGGGAACCGCCCCGGCACCCAAACCAGTCACCGGCCCCGAGCACGATCACTGCGCCGTTCGATGCGCCATATCCCTGGGCGAGTGCACTGCGCCACACCCGCCGATGCAGTTGGCCGGTGGAGCCTCGTCGCACAGCGCTCGGAGGCCAGTCGAGCGACGACGGCAACCATTCTCTCGCTGCTGGATCGTGATGGCCTCCTGGTTCGCGGCACCGTGCCTGAGTCAGTCAGCGGGGGCTTCAGCACCGCCTATCGCCTGCTGGCTGCAGCGGAAGAGTCTGGCCAGGTGCAACGCGGCTATTTCGTCGAAGGGTTGGGTGCCGCCCAGTTCGCAATCCCGGACGCGGTCCAGGGATTGCGGGTGGCCGCCCAGGAGGTGGACAAGGCCCCTGCGCTGCTGTTGTCCGCCACTGATCCTGCGAATCCATACGGTGCGGCTCTGGCTTGGCCGCACCCAGTCGGGGTCACCTCCGAACGCAGTCACCATCGGCCCGGGCGCAAGATTGGTGCGAGCGTGGTGCTCGTTGCGGGAACACCTGCGCTCTATCTGGAACGGGGCGCCAAGACACTACTTTCCTTCACAGAAGACCCCACTGTTCTCCACCTTGCGGCCAGCGAGCTAGCTCGCCAAGCGCACCTGGGGGTCCTGGGACGATTCACTGTGCAGCGGGCTGACGGCGCATCATCGCTGGCTCAGGATTCTCCGCTGAGCACCGCGCTCACGAACGCCGGATTCGTCGCAACCCCCCGTGGGTTGCGGCTGCGCCGGTAACGGCTACCGACCATCACCTACCTGGTGGGGTGGAGCACCGTGGGCCTGAGCAGGGTGGACACCGTAGGTCTGCGCGGGGTCAGCACCGTAGGTCTGCGCGGGGTTGGCGCCGTAGGTCTGCGCGGGGTTGGCGCCGTAGGTCTGCGCGGGGTTGCCGCCGTAGGTCTGCGCGGGGATGGCGCCGTAGGCCTGAGCGGGTTGGGGGGCGGGCATCTGTTCCGGAGCCGCAGTTCCATTCTGCGGGGGGCGCAGCCAGTTCCGGATGAACGTCGCTACACCATAGAGAACCAAGAACGGGATGCTGTAGATCAGCGAGTAGAGCCCTCCGAGCAAGAACGTCATGACACGCTGAGCGCCGTCCGCATACAAATCCTCCACTAGGTCCTCAGGCGCGTTATCGCCATGCTGGGCCACGAGGTCAGCAAGATGCTCAAACCGGAAATAGACATAGCCATTGACGAAGATCCAACCCCCTAGAGCGATGATGAGCACAACAGCCCACCAAGGCATCCGGGATGGCTTGAGAAACCGCACGATCAGCACAGCCGCAGGCGTCAGGAAGAAAAGACCCAGACAAACGGATTGCAGTACGTAGTTCACCAGACTTGCCCCTACCTCATCGCATCGTCATTGCAGTGTCACATGGGCCGCGGATATCCCTGGACGTCGGCAGTCGAACCCCAGCTTGCGGTACCGACATTGAGCTGTGTTATGCGACGTGCAGATATGTCGTAGGCCCCTACCGTCGGGCACGGGGCGCATCGAAAGAATCCCCCCGGAGCCCACCTGAAGCTCACAATACGTTGAGCTTAGCGGCCAAGCCGATACCCACCGTGGCTCAGATGTGAACATCTAGTGGAACATTGATGGCGTCCCTACCTGCACCAAACCCGGTGTCACGGCATCCGCCAGCACCCCGGTCCGTGCCAGCGCCATGAACGCTCAGCCCCAGCATCAACGTTCAGCCCCATGAGCGCACGCACAACAATTCCTCGATACCGGCCAGAGGAGTGGCACCGATGAGGGCTTAGCGAATTGCTGCCAGCTCCGAACTGCTGAACTCGGGCGGCAGGGTGTCCGGAATCGTGATCCCCTCCAACAGGGCGACCCGATCGGATACCTCACGCAACACCACTGACACCGGAATATCCAACGCGTCGCAAATCGAGTACAACAACTCGGAGGATGCTTCCTTCTGACCGCGCTCAACCTCCGAGAGGTAACCAAGCGAGACCCGAGCCGCCGAGGAGATCTCCCGCAACGTCTTGCCCTGGCGCTGTCGAATCGCTCGGAGTACATCACCAATCTGCTGCCGAAGCACGATCATTGGCTTGCCCTCCTCTCGATGTTTCGGATCTGAAACAGACCCGTCGGTACTACGGTACCCCGCCGATGTCACCGGCATGTTTCGCACCATCCTCACCGGCGGTGACGTTGTCCGGGAAACCGGTCGGAGCATACCTGCATATCGCGGCGGAGTGCTGTTGTTGATCATCGATGAGTCTAACGTCGCGATGGCAGAGTTTGTTCCCGAGGTGCCAACCCAGGCGCCGCCTGGTCATCACCACTAGCGTGCCCGGCCGACCCGGATAGCAACGCCAGCGCCAGCTGCACCGAAGCAGTCCGGATCTGAGTCCGCGAGCCGGCTAGCTGCCAATTCCGGGTACGCACACCTGCGGTATCGGCGAGTGCGATAAAGACGGTGCCCACCGGTCTGCTGGATTGTGCCTGGGGCCCGGCCTCACCAGTCGTGGCCAGCCCAACATCAGCCCCCATGAGCTGCCGCACCCCCCACGCCATCGCCACGGCCACCCGCTCATCAACAGCACCTTCCTGAGCCAGCAACTGGGGATCAACCTGTAGCAGCCTCGCTTTCAGCTCCGTTTGGTAGGCCAGCACGCCGCCGCGCACGACCGCTGAGGCACCCGGCACGTCCACGAGGGCCGCGGCCAGGCCGCCACCGGTCAGCGATTCAGCCACGGCAATGGTGCGACCGGTGGCCATCAGACCCGCGATAGCCGCCTGTGCCGAGGTCATCGCCTCACTCTGGGTTTTCACCAGACCGGACAATGCGCCACGCCTTGGCGATGTAGTCGCCCGCAGTCACCACAGCGACGACCACTGCGGCATACATGATGATCAGGCCCAGCCACCGCAACCAGCTCCCGACGTCACCAAACAGGCCGATCCAGTCCACGATGAGGATAGAAATTGCCACCATCTGCAGCGCAGCCTTGAGCTTGCCTCCTCCCGAGGCCGGCATCACGTACTTGCGAATGATGAGGAACCGCAGCAGCGTGATGCCCAGTTCTCGCACCGCCAGCACAATGGTGACCCACCACGCCAGCTCGCCCACCATGGACAACAGCACCAACGCCGTCAGGACCAACGCCTTGTCAGCGATCGAATCCGCGATCTTGCCAAAGTTGGTGATCAGCCCGCGTTTCCGGGCGATCTGGCCATCCCAGCGATCGGTCAGGGCCGCCAGCACAAACACCGCGCAGGCTGCGATTCGGTAGACCGGGGTGTCCTGCCATAGCAGCACCCCGAACACCGGAACCAGCAGAATGCGGATCACGGTGAGCGCATTGGGCAGGTTCCATACGGATGGAGTCGCACTGCGCTCACCGGTAGACATCCGCTCAGGTTAGCGAGATCGAGTCGTATGCGCATCGCTCGGTGATGGCGGGTCCTGGACACTCACTACGATGACGCGCGTGAGGTCCCTTCCCGCAGCTGCCCCTGGCCTAGTTGGCATATTGCTGCTGGCGTTGCTCGGCTGCACCAACACCACTCCGGAACCGGTTCCGGAGACTGCCACCCAGTCAACCAGCCAGCCCTCACCCACCGAGCCCGCTCCCGAAGAGGCAACATTCACGATCGGGGGTGTCGGCGATGTGTTGCCGCACACCACACCCATCCAGATCGCAGCACAGGACGGCGGCGAGGGAGGGTACGACTTCCGACCCATGTTGGAGGCAACTCGTCCCTACCTATCCGGAGTCGATCTCATGCTGTGCAATATGGAGGTGCCGCTGGCGTTGCCCGATGAGGCTCCAGCCGGGCACCCGCTTTTTGCTGCACCCACTGAGCTAGCCGCCAACCTCGCTGACCTGGGCGTGGATGGATGTTCCACCGGTACCAACCATGCCCTGGACCGCGGCGTCGACAACACCTGGTACACGCTGGATGTCTTCGATGAGGTTGGCCTCGGCCACGCAGGATCGGCCCGCAGCCAAGTAGAGGCCGACACCGCGCAGCAGTACCAGCTTGAACGCGGCGGGCAAGTCATCACAGTCGCCCAGATTGGTGGCACGTTCGGAACCAATGACCTGGTCATTCCCGCCGACACCCCCTATGTGGTGGACGTGCTGGATCCGGATCAGCTCATCGCGCAGGCGCGAGCCGCACGTTCAGCAGGTGCGGACTTGGTGATTGCCACCTTGCATTGGGGCGACGAGTTTTCGGTGGCGGTGTCATCGGCTCAGCAGGAGCTGGCGCAGCAATTGGCGCAGTCGGGGCAGGTCGATCTGGTGATTGGCAGCCACCCCCATGTGCCGCAGCCCTACGCACTGCTCGACGGCGGACCCGACGGAACCGGCATGTGGGTGGCCTGGTCGTTGGGCAACTTCCTCTCCAATCAAGACTCGGCGTGTTGCCGCAGTGAGACGGCGACCGGGTTGTTCTTGACCGCGCAGGTGCGCAAGCCGGTCGACGGTCCAGCTCGGGTGACTGGGATGTCCTGGACCCCGGTCACCGTCGACCGCCTTGGCCAGCAGCGGGTCTACCCGCTGCTTGACCTGCTCACCCAGCAACCCGAGGGCCTCACGCTGGCACCAGAGACCCTGACCCAACGGCTAGCTGAGGTGGAGGCCATCATGGCTGAGTCAACGGGTGCCGAGTTCGACATGTCCACCTCCCCATCAGTTCCCACGGGCGAGGAGCCATTGGTACTGCCACGCTCCTGAGACCACCGGACCCAGCCACCCCATACCCCACACGAGCCACCTGCGCCCCCCACCACGCCAAGTTCGAATACCTCCGCCAATACCGAAACCCGTGGGGCACGGCAATGACGTCAACCCTCGTACTCGCGCTGGTAGTAGGGCCTCGACGTTGCCCAGTGAGTCCCGGTGGCCCGTCAGCCCTTGTAGCGGGTCAGTCCCGGTGGCCCCTCAGCCCTTGTGGCCCGTCAGTTCCCAGGCATCGCTCGATTCGCCGTCGTCGGCGTACTCATCCTCGGTGCTGGGATCGGATGCCCAGGGCTGCGCCTGGTCGGCCTGCGACGCTGGGCCCGCCTGTGGCCCCGGGCCGTCGCCCCGCAGCATCGCCAGCGTTGCCGCCAGGTCATCGGGGCCGACCAGCACCTCTCTGGCCTTGGATCCCTCCGAGGGACCCACGATCTCTCGCGACTCCAGCAAGTCCATCAAGCGACCAGCTTTGGCGAATCCCACGCGGAGCTTGCGCTGCAGCATCGACGTCGATCCGAACTGGGTGGAGACCACCAGCTCGGCTGCCTGAATCAGCAGCTCCAGATCATCCCCAATGTCCTCATCGATCTGCTTCTTCGCGGCAGCAACCGCGACATCCTCGCGGTAGGAGGGCTGCATCTGCTCCTTGACGTGCTGCACCACCGCATGCACCTCAGACTCGCTTACCCAGGCGCCCTGAACCCGCATCGGCTTGGAGGCACCCATCGGTAGGAACAGTGCATCACCCTGGCCGATCAACTTCTCAGCACCGGGCTGGTCCAGCACCACTCGAGAGTCGGCCAGGGACGAGGTGGCAAACGCCAACCGGGACGGCACATTGGCCTTGATCAGACCGGTGACCACATCCACGCTGGGCCGCTGGGTAGCAAGCACCAGGTGGATACCGGCAGCCCGGGCCAGCTGGGTGATGCGCTGAATCGAGCCCTCAACATCCCGGGGGGCCACCATCATCAGGTCCGCCAGCTCATCGACAATCACCAACAGGTACGGGTAGGTGGTCAGTTCGCGTTCGGACCCTGGCAGCGGCTTGACCTTCCCGGCCCGGACCGCGGAGTTGAAGTCGTCGATGTGTTTGAAGCCGAACTGGGCGAGATCGTCGTAGCGAGCGTCCATCTCCCGGACCACCCAGTCCAACGCCTCGGCAGCCTTCTTCGGGTTGGTGATGATCGGCGTGATCAGGTGCGGAATGCCCTCATAGATCGTCAACTCCACCCGCTTGGGGTCCACCAGCACCATGCGGACTTCTTCGGGAGTGGCCCGCATCATGATCGAGGTGATCATCGAGTTCACGAAGCTGGACTTACCGGCACCGGTGGCACCGGCGACCAGAATGTGCGGCATCTTGGCCAGGTTCGCGACCACGTAGCCACCCTCGACGTCCTTGCCTACCCCCATCACCATCGGGTGTTCGGTGCGGCGCGCCGGGGCACTGCGCAGCACGTCACCCAATGCCACCGTTTCCCGGTCGGTGTTCGGGATCTCGATACCGATGGCTTTCTTTCCGGGAATCGGGGAAAGAATGCGCACGTCGGCGCTGGCGACGGCGTAGGCAATGTTCTTGCTCAGCGCTGTCACCCGCTCCACCTTGATCCCAGGGCCCAGCTCAACCTCGTAGCGGGTCACGGTGGGTCCGCGGGTAAACCCGGTGACCTGAGCGTCGACGTCGAACTCGGTCAGCACCGCCGTCAGAGCTTCCACCACCCGGTCATTGGCGGCAGACCTGGTCTTGTGCGGGCTGCCCTGGCCGAGCGCATCGTCGCTGGGCAACGTGTAGACCAGATCCGGGGCCAAGGTCAGCTGTTCGGCTCGTTTGGGCAACGGCTCGGTCGGGGGCGCGGTGAGGTCTTTACTCGGCTCAGGTTGAGCAGGGTCGATCACTTCGGTGAGATCGCTGACGTCGATCGGTGGCGCGGTGTCTTCTGGATGTGCGAAGGCCTCGTCCCCGGAGTAGGCGCCTGCCTCGATGACCGGGGCCGTCTTGGCTTTGCGTTTGCGGGGCTTGCGCTCCGGTGTGGATGGGTCGTCGGCCTCATCGGCGTCCAGGTCGTCGTCGACGTCTTTGCCACTGATCCAATCGATGCCTTGGCGGATCCGGCGGGGAATCGCGGCGACCGGAGTAGCGGTCACCACCAGTAGTCCGAACACACCGAGCAACACCAGCACCGGGACGGTGACGTATTCGGTCAACGCCATGGAAAGCGGGTTGGCGGCCACCCACCCCAGCAGACCTCCGGCCCGGAACACCCCGTCCCAATCGGGCGGCTGCGGCAGACCCGATCCAACCGCGACCAGGCCCGCCACCGCCGTGGTGATGGCCATGAGCCCGATACTGATCCGGCCGTTAACCTCGGGACGGTCTGGGTGGCGCATCAGGCGGATCGCGAAGAACAGCAAAATGACCGGTACCGCGATTCCCAGGACCCCCACCGCACCGGCAATGGAGGCGTGAATGATGCTGCCCGCGCTTCCGGATAGGCCGAACCACTCGCGTACCGCGACCACCACCGCTAGCCCGAGCATCAGGAATGCGAGGCCGTCGCGCCGGTGGGCAGGATCGAGGTTGCGGGCACCGCGCCCGACGCTTCGCGCAGTTCCGCCGACCAGATGCGCGGCTCCCATCCAGATACCTCGGAGCATGCGGATCGGCCACGCAGGCCGAGCGGGCGGAGTGGATTGCTGACGCGTGCCAGTGCGGGCTTTCGGCGACGGTTTCGCCGAAGTCTTGCGCCCTGGCGCGGCGTTCCGTGCGGGGGAAGTCGTACGGGTCGCCATCGTTGTCTGGCCTCCTACCCAGGTATGTGTGGGGTGAGCACACCTATCGGTTTCCACTCAACCATCGCCAGTGCCCAGCGGGGACCCGACACGCGGCAGCACCCCAGAATCGGTGACACGATCACCATCGACCGCGGCCAGCCATGGGGCTGTCACGACACCGGTGCGCAGGAGGCACCCCGGCGCAACCCTCGGGGTGGTTGTTACCCAGGCGGCGTGGGCCGCTAGGACTCCACGACCACCGGAATGATCATCGGGCGGCGGCGAAGCCGGTTCGCGGCCCATCGTCCGACCGTACGCCGGATCGCCTGCTGGAGCTGGTGAGTGTCGTAGTTGCCGTCGGCGGTCACCGTAGCGATGGCTCGCTCGATCTCTGGGACTATCTCGGCTAGACGGTCCTCGTCCTCTGCTACCCCCCGCGCATGCAGGGCCGGGTCGGTGACCAGCTTGCCGGTCGAGGAGTCGATGACGGCGAAGATCGAAATGAATCCCTCTTGGGCCAGGATGCGGCGATCTTTGAGCTCGGCATCGGTGAGGTCACCCACGGACGAACCGTCCACGTAGACGTAGCCGCACGGGACGGCGCCAGCGATCCGCGCTTTCCCGTCGATGAGGTCGACCACGACGCCATCTTCAGCCAGCACCACACGTTCGGCAGGGACACCGGTTTGCACCGCGAGCCCACCATTGGCAACCAGGTGCCTGATCTCCCCATGTACCGGCATGACGTTGCGCGGCTTGATGATGTTGTAGCAGTACAGCAGTTCACCCGCTGAGGCGTGACCGGAAACGTGCACTCGGGCGTTGGACTGATGCACTACCTTGGCACCAAGGCGGATCAGCCCATTGATCACCCGGAACACAGCATTCTCGTTGCCCGGGATCAGTGAGCTGGCCAGCACTACCGTGTCGCCTGGCCCCACCGAGACCTTGTGATCACCGTTGGCGATGCGGGAGAGCACCGCCATTGGTTCACCTTGTGAGCCGGTGCTCATCAGCACGACCCGATCGTCGGGCAGGTCACCGACCTTCTTGATGTCGATAAGCACGCCGTCGGGCGGGTTGAGGTAGCCCAGGTCGGCGGCGATGCCCATGTTGCGCACCATGGACCGCCCCACCAATGCGACCCGTCGACCGTGTGCGGCTGCGGCATCGAGCACCTGCTGTACCCGGTGTACATGCGAGGCGAACGAGGCAACCACGATGCGGCCACCGGCCTGGTCGAAGACCCGGTCCAGCACCGGGCCGATCTCCCGTTCCGCGATGGTGAATCCAGGCACTTCGGCGTTGGTGGAGTCAACGCAGAACAGGTCGACACCTTCCTCCCCAAGGCGGGCGAAAGCACGGAGGTCGGTGATGCGGCCATCCAAGGGTAGCTGGTCCATCTTGAAGTCGCCGGTGTGCAACAGAGTGCCAGCTGGGGTGCGCACGAACACCGCCAGGGCGTCCGGGATGGAGTGGTTGACGGCCACGAACTCGCAGTCGAACGAGCCGAGTTTGGCGCGTTCACCTTCACGCACCTGGCGCAGGTTCGAGGTGATCTTGTGTTCGCGGAGCTTGGATTCCAGGAACGCCAGGGTGAGCTGGGAACCCACCACCGGGATGTCTTGGCGCAGCCGCAGTAGATAGGGCACAGCGCCAATGTGATCCTCATGGCCATGGGTGAGCACGATGGCGTCGATGTCGTCGAGCCGGTCGGCGATGTAGTCGAAGTCGGGCAGGATCAGGTCGACGCCGGGCTGGTGGTCCTCCGGAAAGAGCACCCCGCAGTCAATAATCAGCAACCGGCCTTGGTGCTCGACCACGGTCATGTTGCGCCCGACTTCACCTAGGCCCCCCAGCGGGACAACTCGTAGTCCTGCGGTGGCAAGCGGCGGGGGTGCACCCAGGTCGGGATGCGGGTGGCTCATCGAGAAACGTCCTCCAGGAATCCGTGCAAGGTCAGTGCGGTGCGTAGGTCAGCAAGTTCGGCATCGTTCGCGCTCACCAGCGGTGAGCGTACGGTGGCGTGTGGCAGTCGCCCCTGCAACATCAGTGCAGCCTTGGCGAGTACCGCACCTTGGCCGGTACCCATGATCGCATCGACCACTGGTGCCAGGCCAGCGGAGATGTCGCGGGCCTGATCGAGTTGCCCGGCGTCGATGGCTGCGACCATGGCGGCGTAGGAGGCGGCGGCCAGGTGACCGACCACCGACACCACCCCGGAGGCGCCGTGCACCAGCCAGGCTAGGTTGAGGGCGTCGTCGCCGGAGTAGAACTCTAGGCCGGTGCGGCGCATCCGGTCGAAACCGGCAGCAACGTTTCCGGTGGCGTCCTTGACAGCCCGGATCTGTGGGTGTTCGGCAAGCCGGTCCAGGGTGTCATCGGCAATGGCGACGCCGGTGCGGCCGGGAATGTCATAAAGCATCGCTGGCAGCGGGGTGGATTCCACAATGGCCACCATGTGCCGGTATACCCCTTCCTGCGAGGGGCGGTTGTAGTAGGGGGTCACCACCAGCAGCCCGTGGGCTCCAGCGTTGTGGGCTGCTTCGGCGATGCGGACGGCGTGTGCAGTGTCGTTGGAACCGGCTCCGGCGATGATCATGGCCTGGTGCCCCACTTCGGCCACCACCGCAGAGATCAGCTCGTCCTTCTCGGGGGTGTGGGTAGTGGGCGATTCCCCGGTGGTGCCGTTCAGTACCAGTGCGTCGCATCCGGAGTCGACCAGGTGCGCGGCCAGACGGCGGGCACTGTCGATATCGACGGTGCCGTCGGGGAGCATCGGTGTCACCATTGCCACCGAAACCGAACCAAAACTACGTGACGGGGCCATGGCCCCAACCTACCGGTTGCCACTGCCGCACGCGTGACCGACCATCCGGTCTCACCGAACCCAGCATCCCAGCCCTTCCCTGGCCACGACCGCGGCACGGTGGCCACCGCCACGCAATGCGACCCCGATATCGCAGCCGACACACGTGGGGGTTGGTACCGTCGGGAACACGTTGAATGATCGGCAGTTGACAGGCACGAACAGGGGGCATGGGGTTGAGTAACGTGACTGAAACCTCATCGGCTGACGTTGGCGCTGTGACCTCCCGGGTACTGGGTGTTGTTCCGGGCCCGGTGTGGTCGGTGACCACTGCCAACATCGACGGCACCACCCGCATCATCTCCAGCAGCAGTGATGGCAGCATCCGGCAATGGGACCCCACCACCGGCAACCCTATTGGCGACCCCCTCACCGGCCACCCCGGGCCCGTGTGGTCGGTGACCACCGCCACCATCGACGGCACCACCCGCATCATCTCCGCCGGCGAGGATGGCAGCATCCGGCAATGGGACCCCACCACCGGCGACCCGGTAGGCGACCCCCTCACCGGCCACACCGGGCCCGTGTTGTCGGTGACAACCGCAACCATCGACGACACCACCCGCATCATCTCCAGCAGCAGTGATGGCAGCATCCGGCAAAGGGACCCGACCACCGGCGACACGGAAGGAGACCCCCTCACCGCCCACACAGGCCCCGAGAGGTCT
>JBKEBC010000014.1:0-3916 GCA_047972965.1 Beutenbergiaceae bacterium
TACTACCACGCCGGAGCTCGCCGGTTTGGCGCATTCGAAACGGCAAGAATCCTTGACGACTACCGTGCCCAGCTTGAGGCCGGACATGATCCGCTCGAGACCGGCACTGTCGTCAAGCAACCCGCCTGAAGGAGCTCGTGATGAATCCCGTTGGCTGCCACGGCCTCACCTTCACCGATGCATTCACCACAGACGACTTCGACGCCACCGCGCGCAGGATCGCTGCCGCAGGTTTCGATCTCTATGAAGTACCGCTCATGGACGCCTGGGGCTTCGACGCGGCGCGCGGAAAACACATCCTCGATGATCTAGGCTTGGCCAGCGTCGTCTCGGTCGGCCATGACGGCCCCACCGACATCAGTCAAGAGGATCCGGCGCAGGCCAAGGCCGGGGAGGAACTACTCAACCAAGGTCTGCAGCAGGCCCACACCTTGGGGGCGAGCATGATGACTGGTGTCTTGTATAGCTCCCTGAAGCGTTATGGTCGCGCTATCACGCCTGCTGGTCGTGCACAGTCGCAACAGATCCTGGGCCGGGTGGCCGACCGGGCGGCAGATCTCGGCATGTCAATTGGACTCGAAATCGTCAATCGCTACGAGACCAACGTCATCAATTCACTCAAAAGTGCCGCTGCGTTTACCGATGAGATCGGGCGTCCCAACGTCAAACTGCACATCGATACCTTCCACATGAACATCGAAGAGGACGACCTCTATCACCCCGTTCTGGAGGTGGCCGATCGTATCGGCTACGTGCATGTCAGTGAGAACACCCGGGGCTATCTCGGGTCTGGTCGAATCGACTTTGAGCAGTTCTTCCAGGCGCTTGCCACTATCGGATACACCGGACCGTTGACGTTCGAAACCTTCTCAGCTTCCCAACTGTCTGCAGATTTCGCTGGTCTACTCGCTGTCTGGCGCGACTTCTACTCAGATCCCGATGATCTGGCCGCACACGCCGCCGCATACGTTCGGCGAGGCCTTGCAGCAGCCCAATCCGCCGTCAGCTGACCGCATAGGACCGAGCAGCAGATGACTCAGTTTTCCGGACTCATCCCACCCATCATTACTCCGCTGACTCCCGATGGCTCCGTTGACCACGCCTCGCTGCGGTCGCTGATCGAGTTCCAGCTCGCAGCCGGGGTGTCTGGGATCTTCGTGCTCGGCTCCAGCGGTGAGGCCATCTATCTTGACGACGGTGCTCGCGTCGAGGTAGCCGGAATTGCAGCAGATGCCCTCGCTGGTCGAGCCGCCCTGCTGGTGGGCACCTTGGATAGCACACCAGCACGAGTGATCGCCCAGTCCAGGCTATTCAAGGGTGTCTACGTCGATGGATTCGTCGTCACGGCACCCTTCTACGCCAATCCCTCACCAGCCGAGGTGACCCGGCATTTTCACGCCATCGCGGCAGCCACGCAGACGCCGATCCTTGCCTACGACATTCCTGGCAATACCGGACGGCGACTGGATCACACCATCGTCACGGAACTGCTCACCGATGGCACGATCGTCGGGTTCAAGGATAGTTCCGGCTCGCTCACCGAGTTCCGGCTCATTCTCGACGCGCTCGGCGAGAACCGGACCACTGCCATGTTGACCGGTGCCGACACACTCGCGGATCTTGCGATGATTCTCGGTGCTGATGGCCTCATCCCCGGATTGGCCAACGTGCGACCCGAGCTGTTTGTCAGCCTGCTCAACGCGATCCGCGACGGGTACAGCCAGCAAGCGGTGACGTATCAATCCGCTATCACCGAGTTCGTCTCCATCTTCGGCGCTGGACAACGCTATGGCCTCGGGCGCCATGCCTCAGAGCTGGGTGCCTTGAAGTACCTGCTGCACCGGCGAGGTGTTATCGAGCACACCACGGTGTCAGCACCGATGACGCCCTATCCAGTCGATGCGCTGCGCGACGTCGACACTATCGATTCGCGTGTGGAAGGGATCCTCTCCCGCGGCCACGCCCCCACCACCTAGGAGTGACATGCCAGTCGAGCCCTATACAGACATGGTCAACCATGCCTTCGCGAATCAGTACGCGGTGCCACACTTCAATATCTGCAACCTGGAGACCATCCGGGCGGTCGCGGCGGTGGCGCAAGAGCGCCGGTCTCCGGTGATTTTCGGCATCCATCCCGTGGAATCGGACTATGCCGGAGCAGCCAACCTTGCCGGATTGATCCGTTCTGAGATCGGCAACCGGCCTATTCGGGCCGCCATCCACCTGGATCACGGGCCCTCGGTCGACCATGTCGTGCAAGCCATCCAGGCCGGGTACACCAGCGTGATGTTCGATGGGTCAACCATCCCCTTGAAGGACAATGTGCAGATCACCTCCGAGGTGGTCTCGCTCGCTGCAGCGGCGGGTCTGAGCGTAGAAGCCGAGGTCGGAACCATCGGCAAGACGGCCGAATACGGGGCTGAGATCGAGAACCCGCACTTGGCCGATCCGCAAGCGTGCGCCCAAGTGGCCGCAACCGGCATCGATGCCCTCGCCGTCGCAATCGGCAACGCACACGGCGTCTACATCGCCGAGCCGAAACTTGAGTTCGACCGACTGGCTAGCATTCGTGAGGCCACCAATATCCCGCTGGTACTGCATGGCGGATCGGGCATTCCGCTGAACCAGGTTCAGCAGGCCATCACCATGGGGATTGCGAAGTTCAATATTGGGACCAATGTGCATGTTGCCTTCACCCGGGCGTGCCGCACCTACCTCAACACCAATCCAGGCAGCCACGATGTCATGGGAATGCTGAATGACGCGCAGGCGGCAGTTCGTGATGTCGTTGAGGCGGGCATTGAGACGGCGATGTCCGGCGGGCGGTACTAGCAGGCATTGCCTAGGTGATGGTGTAGCCACCATCGACGACGATATTGGCGCCCGTGATCAAGGACGCCGATTCACTGGCCAAGAAGAGAGCAACCGCTGCCACCTCTTCCGACTGACCAAACCGGCGCAGTGGGGAACGGGCGACATAGGCAGCGCCCATTGCCCCCGACCAGTACCCGTGCTCGGTGTCGGACATCGGGGTTTGGATCACTCCTGGCGAGATGGCATTGACGCGCACCCCGGCCGGCCCCCATTCCATCGCCAAGTTTCTGGTGAGTGCGAGTACTCCCGCCTTGGAGGCTGCATAGGATGTGTGGCCGTCCAATGCCACCAGGGCAGCCTGCGAGGCGATGTTGATGATCACTGCACCGCCACGTTCGATCATGCCCCGGCCGATGACCTGGCACATGTGGAATGTTCCCACCAGATTGATAGCCAGAGTGCGATCCCATACTTCAGGTTGGATCTGCTCAGCAGCGCCGCCCATCGAAATCCCGCCAAAGTTGCAGACCACATCAACCTCGCCGCACTGGCCCGCAACGCGTTCAAGAGCGCCCAGATCGCTCACATCGACAGCCGCGGCAGCCACGCCCAAGGAATGGGCCACCTCATCCAAGCCCGGTGCGATATCCCAGATCACCACCTGGGCACCCGATGCGGCGAACTGCTGGGCAGCACTGCGGCCGATTCCACTGGCTCCGCCGGTTACCACCACCCGCTTGCCTGCCAACGACGCAAAGCTGTCAGAAGAGTTGACCACGACACTTCTCCTAGGTCAGATCATGTTGCCCACGCAAAGGGGCTGGCACTACTATATAGTAATCGATTACAGGAGGATTCGTGGATCTCAGGATTGACGGCAAAGTCGCACTTATCACCGCAGCCACCGATGGCATCGGCCTGGCCACCGCGATCCAGCTCGCCGAACAGGGGGCAAGTCTGAGGATCAACGGGCGCTCCAGCCAGCGGCTCGAGGTAGCGAAGCAGAAGATCCACGACGCCGTTCCCGGCACCGAGGTTCACACCGTCGTCGGCGATGTCTCTACTGCCGCAGGTTGCCGAGCGATCATCGATGCTGTCCCAG
>JBKEBC010000038.1:0-6435 GCA_047972965.1 Beutenbergiaceae bacterium
CCCATTGCATCGGCGATTGCCGACCAGCACTCCTCCCTGTTCGCGCAGGGTTGCATCGAGCCGGGCATGGTCAAGTGCACCCATGGCACAGGCACCTTCTTGGACATGACCATCGGGTCCACCCCGGTCATCGACACCAGCAGCGGTCTCACCTGCCAGATTGCCTGGCGTATTGGTGGCCAGACCATCTATGCGCTGGAGGGCTACGCCGGTTCCACCGGTGCTGCGGTGCAATGGCTACGAGACGGCGCGGCCATTATCGCTGACTCTGCAGATTCTGAGGCCGTCGCCCGTAGCGTCGATGACAACGGAGGTGTGTACTTCGTTCCTGCTCTGACCGGTCTTTCGGCGCCATACTGGGACCCGTACGCACGGGGCACCATCTTTGGAATTAGCCCAGGAACCACACGGGGGCACCTCGTGCGTGCCACCCTGGAGGGCATCGTCTACTCGGTGCGTGACTTCGTGGACGTGATGAGCGCCGTCTCGGGGTATTCCATCACCGACATGGCTGTTGACGGCGGAGCCTCCCGCAATGACCTGCTCGTTCAGTTCCAGGCGGACCAGCTCGGGGTGACTGTGAAGCGTCCTAGCAATACCGAGGCAACAAGCCTGGGTGCGGCTCTGTTGGCCGGACTGGCAGCGGGGGTGTGGGCAAGTCCGCAGGATGCGGTCTCCACGGTCACCATCGACTCCGTTTTCGAACCACAACTCGAGGACTCGGAGCGCTCGCAGGCGTATCAGAGGTGGCAGCACGCGGTGCAACGATCACGCGGCTGGCTCAAGGACTAGCGGTAGCAGCGTGGAGAGGTCTCATCCAGATCAGCTCAAGAATGGACACTTCGATCTTGTGGTGATCGGGGGCGGTATCACGGGGGCTGCGACCGCGCGAGATGCGGCGCTGCGTGGACTGTCGGTCGTGCTCGTCGAAAAGGATGATTTCGCGGCCGGAACGTCCAGCCGGTCATCCAAGCTCATTCACGGTGGATTGCGGTACCTGCAGACCTATCAGTTCGGTCTGGTCGCGCAATCCCTACGCGAGCGAGAGCGGATGCTCACTCTGGCGCCGCACCTGACCGAGGTCAGCCCCTTCCTCTACCTTCTCTATCAGGGATATCCCGAATCACAGTTCATCTTGAACCTGGGATTGACGTTCTATGACCTTGCCTCCGGTCAATGGCGCAAGCGTCGCCATCGGATGCTCTCAGCAGAGCAAGTATTGGAACGAGAGCCGCACCTGCGCAGTGCCGGTCTGCGTGGTGCGGGCCAGTACTACGACGTCCTCACCGATGATGCCCGACTGACGATGGATACCGTCAAGGGCGCTGCGCAGGCAGGTGCCCTCATGGTGAATCACACGCTGGTGACCGGGCTCGTCCTGGAGTCAGGGGTAGCGCGCGGAGTCCGCGTGGTAGACCAGATTCACGGGGAAAGCTACGAGATCCGGGCACGCCAGGTGCTCAATGCCACCGGCCCCTGGACCGATCAGGTTCGGCACCTGGAATCGAGCGAAACCGGTGCGAGTCTGCGGCCTAGCAAGGGCGTCCATATCGTCCTCAAGAAGAGCGACTTCCCCCTGAACACCCCGGTATTCCTCCGTTCTCCCGATGACGGCAGGGTGGTGTGGCCCACTCCCTCACTCGAAGAGGATGTGGTCTACATCGGAACCACTGATACCGACTACACCGGCGACATCGATCACGTCAGCCCGGATGACCATGACATTCAGTACCTGCTGAACGTCGCCAATCACACCATCCCTGATGCGCGGCTTAGTGAGCGGCATGTGGTGGGATCCTGGGCTGGTCTGCGCCCGTTGGTTGCTAGTGAACCGGGCGCGTCAACGGGTAGCACCTCCCGGGAGCATGCCATCTCCACGGGTCCAGCCGGGATGCTCACCATCTCCGGCGGCAAGCTCACTAGTAGCCGGGTGATGGCCCGCCACCTGGTCGATGCTGCCTTGACGGCTGACAAGCGACGTGCTGGCAGGTATCTGGCCGGGCGCACCCCACTATCGGGAGGTGCGACGTTCGATAGGCGGGCCTACGTCGCAGCCTCTGCCGATGCTGGCGTACCACAGCAGGTAGCGCGGGGTTGGTTACGCCGCTACGGCTGCAATGCTGTTGAGGTGCTGAGCAGGTGGCAGGCCGATCCCGATGCCAGAATCGTCATTGGGCCGAGGGGCCTTTCGGTTGCTGAAATTCGCTATGCGGTTCAGGTGGAGATGGCCTGTACCCTCGCTGACCTGTTGGTTCGGCGGACCTCCATCTTCTTCTGGGATGCCCACGGCGGCCTGGAGACTATCGAGCGGATCTCGACGGTGATGGCGCACGAACTCGGGTGGGATGAACAACAGCGCATGAGCGAAGTGGAGGCCTACTCCGCTCATGCGCTATCGCATCGGCCACGGGCCGAACCCGCCTAGCTAGCCGATGATTGGTGCCAGGTCATCCTGAAGCTTCGTCAGTGCTGATTGAGCGTCGGTGTCTCCGCTCAAACAGGATTGGGCGAAATCGAAGAAGGCGGCGCTGCCGTCAATCTTGGCCAGAGCGGGGAAAGCGCTGGGCTTTCGTGATCCATAGTGCCTGGCAACCGGCGTGTACTCCTCCACGATCTTGACCAACTCGGTGTTGGCTTGTACCTCGGGCAGGTCAAGCATCGAGTTCTGGATCGGTACTCCGGTGATGAGGTTCTCGCGCCAGACATCTTCCAGGTTTCGGATATACCACTCCGCAAATGCCTCGGTGCTGGGAATGCTGGGGTTGTTCTTATACATCATGACGGAGTTCACGAATCGGATCACGCCCTGGTCCCCGTGCGGTCCCGTCAATGGCGAGGCCACGATGAGGTCGCCGACGGCATCCCCTCCGACCTGCTGAGCGAAGTTGGGCGGGCAGAACCCGATCACGCCAGTTCGATCAGCAAACTGTTGCGCGAGGTTGTCCTGCGTGTAGTTGATCGCTTCGCGAGCAATGTAGCCCTTGCTCGCCATCTCGATGAAATAGTCGACCGCTTCGATGTTGCGGTCATACATGACGTCGAGGTTGCCGTCGTCATCGAAGAGACCACCGCCGTTGTTGACGATGAAGGACATGATTGTTTGGTGCCCGCGGTCATTTCCAGGGCCTGCCCCTACGACGAACGCTGCCATGCCGTCCTGCTTGAAGGCCTCGCAGATCGTGGACAGGTCCTCCCAGGTTGCGGGAGCCGCCAGCCCCTTCTCTGCCAGCATGGAAGAGCGGTAGTACAGCACGTTGTAGTACGCGTGCCACGGTAGTCCTGCCACACCTTCGTCCAGAGTGACGTATTCCAGAATGCCGGGGAGGTAGTCGTCTTTGAGTTTCTCGGCGACAGCATCGGCGTAGTGAATGGCCCCCTCTTCGGCCAGCCCAAAGGCTTGAAATCCGCCCCCGGTGCTAATAGCAGGGTTGGTTCCGGAAGCGATGGCCGTGAGGAAGTTCTGGTAGAAGTTGGCCCACTGGACCCCCTGGTACTCCACGGGGAGATTTCCATCTGCCGGTTCGTAGCTTTCGACGAGGTCCTGCGCCATATTGATATATGAGGCAGTGCCCCAGGGCATATCCCAGAACGTGATGGGGTCACCTACTGGGGCTCGCTCGGCGGAGTCAGAACTACTGGTCTCGGTGGAGGGGGTATCGGTGGAACAACTAGCGAGCAGGGCGGTGCCCAATGCTGCAGCACTCACACCCCCTCCAACAGTTAGGAAGCGACGACGCGATATCGATGGGTCTGACATGTCTCGAACTCCTCAAACTGGGTAGGCAGCTTTCCTTGTCGGTTGAATCTCGTTGACGTCAGAGCGAGACGCCGTTGAACATGACCTCCATATCCGTGGTGAAACTGTCTTCTAGAAGGGTTTGCGCAATGTCCGGGGTCAGGGTCATGTAGTGAATGCCCTCCTGGGCATACCTGACGATCTCGGCGACGTTGTCCAGCCCTGCAAGGACAAGCTTGGTGTGCGAGCCAGGTGCGTTCAGAATCTGGTGCATGGTGGAGATCTCGTCATGCCCGTAGCGGCTAGCACGGTTCATTTCCGAGAGGTATGGCGCGAAGTACGTGGCCCCGGCAGCCAATGCCACCACTGCTTGCTTGGCGTGATGGGCTGCGGTGAGCAGAACTGGTACTCCTTGCTCGGCGAGTTTCGAGGCGGCTGCAGCCCCGTTCGTAGTGCTGACGACCTTCACCACGATCTCTGGGCCGTAGTCGCGGTAGCGCAGCCCTTGGTCCACGATCTCCTGAACCGAATGTCCGAAACTCTGCAGGAAAATCTCCTCAGCTCCGGCGTCCTGGCAGAGCCGGTAGAACTCGTGCGCGGTCGCTGGGCTGTACCCACCATCGCGCAAGATGACCGGGTTGCAGGTGACTCCGGAGAAGATTCCGGTGCTCAAGTAGTGGGAGATCGCTTGGGAATCTGCCGTGTCGATATAGATCTGCATGAGAAGCCTTTCGAGGACGCTAGACCTAAGTAGAGTAATCGATTACTCTCCATGCTACAGCCAGATTGGCGCAGGCACTAGGGAGGTATCCATGTCACATTCACAGGACCAACGGTCGGTCGTCGTCACCGGGGCAGCACAAGGAATCGGGCGTGGTATCGCCCAACGCCTGGGTGCTGACGGGTTGGCTTTGACGGTCGTTGACCTGGAGAGCTCGGCCGATGGTCTCGTGGAGACCGCGCGTCTGATCGAGGCAGTGGGGGGTGTTGTTCGCACCGCGTTCGCTGATGTTAGTTCAGCTAGCCAGGTCGATGCTGCGGTCGATGCTCACGTGGCTGCCTACGGCGGCATCGATGTGATGGTCGCCAATGCCGGGATGGCGGTGACGGCCCGCTTCGTCGATACCACCCCAGATGACTTTGAGCGGAGCTTTGCCGTCAATACTTGCGGTGTTGCCAACTGCTACCTCACCGCAACCCGGCACATGATCGATCGAGGCCGAGGGGGCAAGCTGATCGCGGCGGGATCTGTGAGTGCGCACCGGGGCGGAGCCTGGCAGGCGGCCTACGCGGCGTCGAAGTTCGCCGTCAGGGGCCTGACTCAGGCGGTTGCCACCGAACTGGCCGAGTACGGAATTACCGCCAACCTCTATAGCCCGGGTGTGGTGCAGACACCGATGTGGGATGCCCTGGATGAGGTGGTCACCAGCCAGGAGGGCACGCCACCGGGGTCGCAGTTCGCCAAGGTGCTGCCCGAGATCAAGCTGGGCCGGTATGCGCAACCGGCTGATGTCGCAGGTGTGGTCTCCTTTTTGGCCTCGACGGACTCGGACTACATGACCGGTCAGTCGATCATCGTGGACGGCGGGATCCTGTTCGTCTAGGGCAGTGTGTTGCGGGTGAGCTGCAGGTCGTGATCCAAGGCCGGAAGTGAGGATTCGTGACTGACGACCTGGTTCAGGAGTCGTCTCCAACTTGTCCGCGTGCTCGATTCGTAGCTTGTAGGCCATGCCGTTTGCCCAGTCGGGCTCACGACAGTGAGGCAGGCTGGGCGAGCGGTAGTAGGTGCCGGAATGTTGAGGGTGACCGAGCCCTGCATCTCCAGCAAGCGCACGCGAACCCGTGCTGGTACAGCATCGCTATGGATGATGCTGAGGTCGACTGGGTAGGTTATCTCAACGCCAGCGCTGGCTTCAATTTCCGCCTCGTCTGCGCACCGACTGATCACCTGGGCGGTTACGACTGGGCCAATGAGTCCACGAATCAAGGCCAGCACCCGAAGAAGTTCGTGGGCATTGTCTGACCCCATGGGTCCCACTACCTCGACTTCCAATCGTGAGCTGGCTGTCATAGCCTGGCCCATGGTGATCGCTGCTTGGGTAACGATGTCGTTGTCGGCCCATGGTGAATGAACCTGAACCAGTGCCGTCCCGAGGTCAGGGACGTCGGCGGGGATCGGATCATTGAGCCACACCGCGCGGGCGCCCCCCTCGAGTGCTTGCCGGACCCGGTCAGGCCACCCCTGATGCCCTGAGACGGCGGCAACTCCACCAGCACCAGTCATGCCATCGGTCAATGACACCGGGAGTGAAGCCAGGATGTCAGCCAGTGTCTGGGCATCTGGCTGCCGGGAATCGTAGTGGACGGCCACCGGGCTCATCTGTTCATCACCTGCTGTGCTTGATCGGCGATGGTCAACGCCATCGTGAGATCGGCAATCGAATCGTCAAGAGGGATCGGCGGTGCTGTTCCAGCCACGATCTGGGCCAATCGCTGCCACTGTGCCACGTACCCATTGCGGTCGTAGGGGCCAAACGTCGTTTTCACCCCGCCCTGGATCAGGGTGGCCGTTGCTGACCCGGCGTGGACGTAGGAGGGCGTGAACGCAATATCCACCATGGCCTCCTGGCTCCAGGCCCGCAACCGCCAATCCGGCTGCCAGTTCTGGGTCATCGCCGCATGCAGCACCACCGACGTCT
>JBKEBC010000062.1:0-1509 GCA_047972965.1 Beutenbergiaceae bacterium
AACAACTCCTCGGTGCGGCGCGGGACCACCGGGTTCCGACCATCGTCTCGACCTGTGTTCGGGGCAACATGCTCGGACAGTCGGAGTTCACCGCCCTGCATCCCGACACCCTGTTCGTGCCGATGGCCGACGACGACCAGGCGTGGCTCGCTCGTGTGCCCGATTTCGACATCTACTTTGTGGAGAAGGGGTCGCGTCCCCCGGGAGCTGCCTTCGACGCCGCCAACAACCCTGCCGAGCTGTTCCGGTACAACCCGAACATCAATCGCCTGCTCTACGCCGTGGACATCCCCGAATGGATTGTCTTTGGCAATGCAATGGACACCTGCGCCAACCGTGTCGTGATGAACTTCCTCGCACAGGGACGCACGGTCCACTACGTCCCCGAACTCATGATCCCCAGCACCAAGTGCGGAGATTGCGACCCAGAGGTGTTCAAGCAGCACGTCTACGACCGATGGCACAAGGAGGGCGTCCGGCCACTCCCGCTGGCAGCGGCCATCGACCACCTCCGGGCCGCCGCCCGCGTCGAGGAAGGGACGTTGGGCTGAGCTGAGCGGAACGGTGAGGTATCTAAGAGTCTGATTCAAAACTACTCTCATGGTTTCAGGCTCTTGCAAGATGTCGCGTGACGTGTCTGATATGTGCGATTGTCAGCCATGCCTCTGCACTTGCGATGGACTTTTCCCAATCCTTTGAAAGTCGGCGGCATCGTCCCAACCATGCCAAGGTGCGTTCGACGACCCAGCGGCGCGGAAGCACCTCGAAGCCCTCCGTCGTGTCAGAACGTTTGACGATCTCAACGCTCCAGCGACCGATGGCCTTCAGCGCATCGCGCAACTTGGGACCGGCATAGCCCCCGTCCGCGAAAATGTGGCGCAACATCGGGTATCGCGCGGCGACAGTTTGCAACACGTCCGGTGCTCCATCGCGATCTTGGATGCCGGCGCTGTGAACTGCAAACCCCACCAGCAAACCGAGCGTGTCGGTTACAATATGGCGCTTGCGCCCCTTGATCCGTTTGCCCGCGTCATAGCCGCTAACCCCGCCGCTTTCCGTGGTTTTTACACTCTGGCTATCGATAATCCCGGCTGTGGGCTGGACCTCGCGGCCTGCCGCCAGACGCGCTGCCTCGACAAGAGCGCGGTTGATTTCGTCCAGCAAACCGTCAGTGCGCCAGGCATAGAAATAGCCCCGGACCGTCGAGACAGGCGGAAAGTCATTGGGCAACATGCGCCACTGGCAACCAGTTGTCGCGATGTAGAGGATCGCGTCGAACACATCCCGCAGACGGGTCGTGCGGGGCCTGCCGATGGTCTTGCGCGACGGCATCAGAGGAGCGATAAGCGCCCATTCCGCATCAGTAAGATCGCTTGCGTATTTGCCGCCCGCTCGGGCATGCTGGTGTCGGGTGAATTCAGTCCAGGCCATGTCGATCTCCGTTCAGTCTCACAACCGAACAGAATCACAAACCTCTGAATTCATTCAACGAGTTTCAAATCACGCTCT